>CAYJJS010000020.1:0-28078 GCA_964370645.1 uncultured Erysipelotrichaceae bacterium
ATAGATGGGAGATATATCAAAGAGATTTTGATTATGCGAAAGAGATAAGTTTTATTGACGCTTGCAATAGTGTCTTTAAATTGTTAGATAATATAATTGGTTAATAATTTCAAAAAATATCAAAGCAAGGACTTTTCATAATTATGTTAATAAATTTCTTGTTATCTTTTTGAAATAATATCACTCACTATATTTGGTGTTTTACTTTATGTAAGATATATAAAAGAGATATGTTAATAAAATAACATAATATGGAGTCATTAAAATAATTATCATGCTTTGAGTGATTGCAGTTTGCTCTGTTTTTGGTATAATACGGATATGGATTTGAAAGCAATACGTATAAGTGAAAAAAAACAAGCCATTTTGGCGCAAATGTATATTGATAGTGTTGAACAATTGCTGCAACACTATCCTTTTCGCTATGAAGAAAATAGGGTAAAACCTTTCTTAGAGTGGGAAGAAAAAGAACGTGTTTGCTTTGAGGGGGAAGTAATTAGTGTTGCAAGAACGAATCGTTATGCATATAAGAAAAGTGTAACCAGCTTTGATGTGCTTTATGATGCGCAAGTAATACGTGTGAGTATTTTTAATCGTCCTTGGACAAGTGCGTTTAAATTACATACAAAGCTCACTTTTTTTGGTCGTTATGATGGATATAATAAAGTGAGTTTAATTTCGTACACAAGTGAATCGTTACAACAACATTTAGGGATTATTCCTGTATATAATATAAAAGAAGGAATCTCTCAAAAAGATATACGAAAGTATATGCAAAAAGCATTGCAGGCAAGTTTGTTTGATGAATTTATTCCTGCGTATTTACGTGATAAATACATGTTACAGAGTCGAAAAGATGCGTTGTATGGTATACATTCACCAAATAATAAAGAGTCCTTAAAACAAAGTCTACGCTATTTGAAGTACGAAGAGTTTTTAAAGTTTCAACTACAAATGCAACAACGTAAGATGGATGGGATGAAGGTGGGTATTGCAAAGCAGTTTTCGCAAGATAAAATTGATGCATTTATCCATTCTCTTGGTTACACATTAACGCAAGGGCAATCTTCAGCCATTCAAGATGTATTGCAAGATCTACAAAGTAATCAGTGTATGTATCGTTTAGTACAAGGGGATGTGGGTTGTGGTAAGACGTTAGTTGCTTGTATTAGTATGTATGCAAATGTTTTGTCTACTTCACAATGTGCTTTTATGGCACCTACAGAGATTTTAGCAATTCAACATTATGAGAACTTAAAAAAATACTTTGATGCTTATGATATACGTATTGCATTGTTGACATCTTCCATTAAGAAGAAAGATAGAGTGTTATTATTGGAACAGCTACAAACTGGTGAAATTGATATACTGGTTGGAACACATGCTCTGTTTCAAGAGGATGTACACTTTTCTAACTTGGGAATGGTAGTTGCCGATGAACAGCACCGTTTCGGTGTGCAACAACGTAGAAAACTACTTGAAAAGGGTAGTAAGGTTGATTTTTTATTAATGAGTGCCACACCAATACCTAGAACCTTAGCAGTAAGTTTGTTTGGGGATATGGATGTGAGTAGTATTGAAGAGTTACCACTTGGTAGAAAGGGTGTAACTACACAGTTTGTAAATGAAGATAGTATGCGTAGTATCTTTCAAGATGTTTTACAAAAGATGGAACAAGGAAATCAAATGTATGTGGTTTGTCCTGCTATCGCAAATAATGAAGAATATGCGATGCGTAATGTAGAACAATTGTATGATTCGATGCAACAGGTGTTATCTAATAAGTTTAATATCGCATTATTACATGGGAAAATGACACCAAGTGAAAAACAATGCATAATGGATGATTTTAAATCCTACAAATATGATATACTTATAAGTACAACGGTAATTGAGGTGGGAGTAGATGTGAAGGATGCCAATATTATGGTAATCTATGATGCACATCGTTTTGGAATGAGCCAATTGCATCAATTACGTGGTAGAGTGGGTAGAGGAGATAAACCTGGCTATTGTTATTTATTGTCTGCGACAAAGGATGCGCAAAGTATGAAACGTTTAGAGTTGATGCAGTCTTGTAGTGATGGATTTGAAATTGCAAAGGCAGATTTGAGTTTAAGAGGTAGTGGTGATTTGTTGGGAGTACGACAAAGTGGTGTGCCTAGTTTTATACTAGGCGATATTATAAATGATTTTAATATATTAGAGACAGCCCGCAATGATGCGATAACTTTACTAAAAAACATAAGTAAAGAGCCACAAGTACTATCCTTTTTACAAGATGTAGAGTATAGTGAATATATAGATTAAATGATAGGCATACTAAGAAAGGAGAGGTGTATATGAACGATATTTTTGACTGGTTAGAGGAACGAAATATTCCTTATCATAATAAACAAATTATAAAACAAGCTTGTGTACATACATCTTTTTTAAATGAACATAAACAAGAACATGGAGATAATGAACGTTTAGAATTCATGGGAGATGCAGTGTTACAACTGTATTCAACAAACGTATTGTTTTCAAAAGAACCTATTTTGAGTGAGGGAGAGATGACTCGACTTCGTTCACAGTTAGTGCGAGAAGAAGCTTTGGCGTACTATGTGCGCGAATTAGGATGGCAACAGTTTGTTTTGCTAGGTGTTGGTGAAGAGCGTAGTGGAGGACGTAATCGTGACTCTATTTTAGCGGATATGTTTGAAGCATTGATTGGTGCTTTGTATTTAGATTGTGGTTATGATGTAGTAAAAAACATATTGGATAGTGTGTTGGTACCACATCTTGAATTAAATCAAGAAAGTTTAGTGGTGGACTACAAAACAAAACTACAAGAATACATCCAAGCAGATACGAGAAACAATGTAGTGTATCAAGTTGTGAAGTCTACAGGACCTAGCAATAATCCAACCTTTTATGTAGAAGTGTTATTGGATGGGATTAAACTAGGTGAAGGAGAAGGTCACTCCAAGAAAAAAGCGGAACAAAAAGCGGCGCAAAAAGCATTTGAAAAGATGGTGAAGTTATAAGGTTGGAAATGAATTCCAACCTTTTTATATGTTCACTATGTACAGAACACTATATTTTAGATATAATCGAAACGATAAAAGAGGTGGATTTATATGAGTGAACGTGTTGTGATTGGAATTGACTTAGGGACAACAAACAGTTTAGTTTGTACGTATATGAATAATGAATTGGTAATGATACCAAATCGTTTCGGTAGTGTATTAACACCAAGTATTGTGAGTTTTGATGAAGAAGGAAATGTGTATGTTGGCCAAGTTGCAAAAGAGAGAATGATTGCAAATCCAAACATGAGTGTCGCATCATTCAAGCGTTTTATGGGAAGCAATAAGCGCTTTAAACTGGGAGAGGCGTCGTGGAAAGCAGAAGAGTTATCCGCGTTTATATTGCGTGAATTGATTGAAGATGCCAAACGCTATTTAGGTAAAGATATTGATGAGGCAATTATTAGTGTGCCTGCCTATTTCAATGATGATAGTCGTAATGCAACTAAAAATGCTGGTGCATTAGCTAATGTGCACGTTTCTAGGGTTATAAATGAGCCAAGCGCAGCAGCCTTGGCTGCACGTAGTTTACACGATGTAAACGATTGTATGATGCTTGTAGTGGATATGGGAGGTGGAACACTAGATGTTTCTTTAGTGGAATGTTTTGGAGATATTGTAAGTGTATTAGCTGTAAGTGGTGACAACTATTTAGGGGGAGATGACTTTGACGCATGTATTGCAAGGTATTTTTGTAAGTGTCATAATGTAGATTTTGATTCTTTGCAAATAGATACACGAAATATTGTGTTGAAAAGTGCTGAAATATGCAAACGAAATCTTTCTGTTCAAGAAGAAGTGCAGATGCAAGTGAGCACGAAACAAATACAGGGAACACTAACCATGTCGCGTAAACAACTCATTCACATCTCACAAGATTTATTCACAAGAATACAGAAACCGATTGCGAAAGTGTTTAATGATGCAGGTGTAAGAAAAGAAGATATCGATGAGGTAATACTTGTTGGTGGTGGATGTAAAATACATGTAGTGAGTAAGTTTATCTCACATTTAATGTCTAAAGAGACATTAAATATAGGTGAGATGGATCAAATTGTTGCAATGGGAGTCGGCGTGTATAGTGGAATTCGTGCACGTAAAGAAGATATCAAGCAACTAGTGTTAACGGATATTTGTCCGTTTTCACTTGGTATTGCGATACACAATCCCGCAGGTACAGAAAGTTTGTCTTCTATTATTATAGAACGAAACACAGCCTTGCCAACAAGTCGTGTAGAACGCTATTATCCAGTTCATGCTAACCAAAAAATTATTACGATAAAGGTATTTCAAGGGGAAAGTATGTATACCAAAGACAATATATTCTTAGGAGAGCTGGAAGTGCCACTGCCGAATACTGAAAATAAGGCGGTTGATATTCGTTTAACGTATGATATCAATGGAATTTTACAAGTAGAAGCAACCGCAGTTCACAGCAACATTGCAACGCAAGGTGTGATCTTGTCAAAGGGTGCAAAAGGTATGAGTGAAGAGGAGATAGAAGCAAAATTGAAAGCCTATGATTCCTATAAAAAACAAGATGTGCAAGAAGAACAATTTGTGTTTTTGAAAAATACTGCTGAAAGTTTATACGAGCAAATAAGTGGTGAAAATAGAGAGCGTTTAAATGAGAGACACAAATCATTTATTATGGAATTTAAAGGTACGAGTAGTCAAAAATTAAGAAATAATGCACTTGAGTCTTTTTGGTCATTCTTAAACGTGATGAAAGATTATGTACAATATGACCCTTTTGAACAAACTGCTGCTGAATATTGGTCTTGGTACGAAGAAGAGGAAGAGAGTGAGAAAATTTTCAGTTAGGAGGAGTGTATGTCAATTTGGAATCGCTTAGGAATAAAGTCTACAACGAATCAAAAAGAAATTAAGCAAGCATATGCGAAATTGATTGCGAAATATCACCCAGAAGAATATCCAGAAAAATTTAGTGAAATACAAGAAGCATACAAGTCTGCGATTTCGTATGCAAAAAAATATGGAAAAAAAGAAGAAAGAACAACACAAGCAGGTAATGCAGAGCATGTTAATACGCACATAACGCATGAGCAAATACAACAAAAGAGTGCTCAACCATTGAAGGGAAGTAAAGAAACACCGGTACAAAATGATACCAAAGATACTGTTTCTACACCTAAAACAATGCAACGTGAAAAATTAGCAAAGGCCGCTCAATCGAATCAAACATATGAAGGAAATAAACAAAAAAAAGAAACGCCTAAATTAAAAGAAAGTGTTAAAGTTGAAGAAAGTAAAAAGACAAGAACGAGAGAAAAAACACCTACCCTGGAAGAAAGTGTAGAAACACCAAAAGTGGACACACCCAATAAAAAAGTTATCCAGAATCAACCACTACCTAAAGTGGAAAAAGAAGAGTCTTTTTATCAACAACAATTTCAACAAATTATGGATTTGGATTGCTCACAAAATGACTCGCAGGAAAATTTTAAAGTGTTTTTACAAAACGTACCTTTGTGTCATCCAAGGATGAGTGAAGGGAAAGCAATTGTGCTTCGTGGTAATTGGAAGCAGTCTTTTACTTCACAATTGTTTTATGATTTTTCTAAAAAGCCTTGGTTTTTCATAGATATGATGCAGTTTATGGAAACAATGAGTGTAAGTGATCCATTTACTTATATTCGTCTACAAGCGTTCTTAAAAGAACAGCTTGTACATATGCCAAAACAGACCCAAACGTTAATGAAAGAAATACTTTCTTACACACCAGTGGAAAAACCAATACACCAAAATGTATCTTCCAAAAAGAAGGCAATTAGTATGTGGATTGTGATTTTTGGTTTGCTTGCTATTGTCGGTAGAAGCATGGTACAAAGTGATATGTTTAATGCGAATGACACACCGGTATCGATTCCAAATGCGCAACAAGAGCAGGTGGAAGCTCTTGTACAACCAAGTGCCCAGCACATTGAATTGTTACGAATGGATATACAAACCTATCATGAAAGTGTGTATGGTAATGGAGTATACGTTATTTACACGCATGATGAACAATTATACGATGCGCAAAAAAGGGAATATGAAATGTATAGCGTGTTCCAAATAGAGAGACAAAACGCTACAGGAGAACGGATTCAAGTGGTAGATATGTATGTTCCATTCCATCTTGCAAGTACGTATACAACACAAGATATTGCAGTTGACCAACTATTGCGAAACAATGTTCACCTAGTTGCACTGCAAACGTATGAAAATATGCATATGTCTGATTTACACATTGCATCTATTTCAAATACAGAATGTTTATCCAGTGATCCAAACACGATTACTTTTCGATTGGATGAGGAGTATGATGTAGAAGCACTGAAAGCGTATATTTTACAGTTTGAAAAAGATGTATTTGCGAATCCATCTATTTTGAGTGATGAACTTAAGATTGTGATTGAAAGGTATGAAGGTAGCGTGAATCCAACTTATTTTACGATTACTCGCTCTACACCCTTGGTGGAATCGTACTTAGATCTTGTACTTACAACCATATAATAAAACTAAGCCATAGGGGGACCTATGGCTTATATGTGTTATTCATGAGTTGTTCAATTCTCTTTTTAATATTCTCATAACCTTGTTCAATGTCATCGCATTTATATACGCTATCTTCTAGTGGACAAAGTCCATCGTTACTACGATTTTTTATGAAGGGTACACTTGCTTCATAGTAGTAGGGGATATTGTGTTTTTTTAAGACCTGCATAGCACTCTCACTCATTAACAGTCCATGTACTTCTTTCGCCTTATACTTAACGAGTAGTATAGCAGCAGCTTTTCCAATGACTTTATCGATGATGATATTGTCTTGTAATAATGTAGGATTGCTATGAATGATTTTCATAATAGGTTTTACACCGATATCTATATCTTCATGCAATATCGTGTCTTTCTTCACAATGATAAAAGATGATATTTGATTGTGGATGCGTGTATAGTATTGTTTAATCATGTATGTATTTTCCCAAATAGCGTACCAATAGAGGGAGTAAAATGATTTGTACAATGATTCCAGGTAGTCCCACCGTAATAGCAGTAAATACACTAGCTACTTTCGCGAATTGTACAAGACCAAATAGATTGGTTAATACAAGAATTGTTAAGAAATATCCAATTCTTCCAACAATCATTGCACTTAATAAACTAAAGTATGTGTTCCATTTTAACTTTTTGTATGTAAATCCACTGACTAAACCATATAGTGCTAATTCCACAACCATGATTGGTAAAAATAAAGCTCCGGGCATTCCTGTTAGAAATGAGGATAATAGAGGAATCAAAATACCAAGTAGTAATCCATAAAGTGGCCCAAATAAAAATCCAATTAAGATGACAGGGATATGCATTGGTAATAGAATCGTTCCTGGTACTCCAAACATATGACTTGTAACATAGGGTAAAAGTAGACCAAGTGCTAAAAATAGACCTAACGTAGTGATTTTTTTTGTTTGCAACATAAAATTCTCCTTTAAAGTTCATAAAAAACTATAGCAGAAATTAAAAAAAATTGCACGATATAAATGTAAATGGCCAAAATAGAGCGTAAAAAGCATAGAAAATAGAGTAAAAATGGAAATAAGTGAAAAAAATATGAAAAGTTTTTCGCAAACGCTATATTTTTTGTGTAAAATTAAGTAGAATAGAAGATAGGAGTAGATGAGTTATGGAAAAAAATGAAATGTTAGAAGTAGAAGTTTCTTCAAGAGAAGAACTATTAGAAGAATTAAAAGGGGTATATCAAGAAATTGATGTGGCAACCGCAAAAGGGTACCAAAGAAAATGGAAACAATTTGATTCATGGGAATCGGCTTATGATGAAGAATTGAATGATTCGTTTTATGGGATGATTGACTTTGCCTATGCAAAAGTAAAAGATGAACAAAAGAAAAATGAAGAAATCAAAAGAGAATTAATTGCACAAGCAAATGTACAATTAAGTTCTAAAAATATGGGACAAGCAACAAAAACCATGAATGAATTGATGACTACATGGAAAGAAACGAAAAGCGCGGGTAGAGATTTAGATGAAGAGTTATGGCAAGAATTTAATAAAGTTCGTCAATCTTTTTATGATTTAAAAAGTGAAAACTATAAGCAATTACAAGAAAAATTCGTGCATTCAAAAGCGGTAAAAGAAGCGTTGATTCAAGAAGTAGAAACTTTAAAGGATTCTACCGATTACAAAAAAACAAGTACACGTATGAATGAGTTAATGAAAGCTTGGAAAGAAGCAGGAAGTTCAGGTAGAGAATTTGATGATGCTTTATGGAATACGTTCAATGATTTAAGACAAGTGTTTTATGACAACAAAGCAAAACACTATGCTGGATTAGAAGAACAATATGCACAAAACAATAAACTGAAAAAAGAGTTAATTGAAAAAGTACGTGAAGTTGCTGAAGAAGAGTACTACAATAGAGAGAACACAGAAAAGATGAAAGCATTTAGTGCAGAGTGGAAAACAATTGGTTTTTCAGGTAAAGAGTATGATAATGCAAACTGGGTTCAATTTAAATCATTAACGGATCAATATTTTGCTGAGTTAAAAGCATTTAATGAAAATAGAGCACAAATGTACCAACAACGTATGAAAGATCGTAAAGCAAATATTCAATCGGATATTGAAAGAGAGCGTCGTGCGATTGAGCGTTTAAAGAATGAAATTGCTGCAACAATTTCAGAGCGTGGAGTTGCTGTATTGGAAGAAGAAATTGAAGATTGTAAAGCATATATTCAAGAGCTTGAGGCAGAATTAAATAGTTTAGATTAAGATGCGTTATGCATCTTTTTTTTACTGTAGAAGGAGGAGTTATGTATCCAAGTAAAGAAGAAGCGCTACAAATTTTATACAAAGCTGAACGAAGTAATCCTGGTGATTGGGTACAACACTCTTTAGCTGTCGCACTTTGTGCTGAAAAAATTGCAACGGCTTGTGGCTTACTTGCAAATAAGGCATATGTGCTAGGTTTGTTACATGATATTGGTAGATATCCAGGTCGAACATACTTTAAACATGTGGTGGATGGGTATGAATATATGATGTCACTAGGTTATGATGAGGTTGCTAGAGTATGTTTATCGCATTCGTTTCCAACGCAAGATATCAATGGATATCTTGGTCGAATAGATGTCTCAAAACAAGTGTATGAGTCATATACACAAAAGCTACAGAGTATGTCTTTTGATGTGTATGATGCACTGATTCAGCTATGTGATAATCTAGCAGGTACTCAGATAATGCATATGGAAGAAAGAATGGCAGATGTAGAGTCTCGATATCGTCCTTTTCCAAAAGAGAGTAGACAAAAGTATAAGCAACTGAAAGCAGACTTTGAACAAAGAGCGAATAAGAATATATATGAAATTGTGAGTGATGAATCAACACTTTGGGGATTATAGGAGTGAGTGAAGGTATTTCATGATAGATTATTCGTATTTTCTTTAAATTGTAGATTGATTTTGTTATAATGACAAGGAGTGTAGGTGATATAAGTGATGAAAAAACAAAATGCACAAATGAATTTTTTCTCTGAAATGTCAGAACATCAAATATCCGCACGTGAATTTTTCAGTGATGATTTGTTGGATTCGTTAAAGCGTAATTTTGGATTTCAAGATGTATTGATTTCCTATTTTGATATAGATGGACAATTTTTATCATGGATTTATAATGGTAAAAAACAACTTGCAAATGTGAATCACCCATATGTAAAATTCATGGAAAAAGACAGTGTGCGAAAAATAATATATTTAGAAGCATTGAGGGATCATTTAACATACTTTAATGTGTTACCAAGAGTATATAAGTCGAGTGATTATATAGAGGCTAGTGGATATGATCAAAATGCATATGTGCAGTTTATTGAAAAGCACTTTCAAGCACACTATAGTGTGAAACTTGCTTTTGGGATTAATGCTTATATACAGATGGCTTTTTTTAAGAGTAAAGAAGCTGGTGATTTTAGTGCAGAAGAAATTGAGACCATTCATCAAATATATGTATTTGTTGCCAATTCGTATAAGAACTTCAAAAAACATGAACAACGTTTGATTGTTTCTAATATTCAAAGTGAAATTATTGAGTTGGGAGAAAAAGCATACATTGTAACAGATGACTTTATGAATTTAATGAGTTGTAATAAAGTTGCACAAACTTATTTAGAAGAAATATTAGGCCAGAAAATAGCGCAGATGAACGGGGATATGATTCCTTGTAATTGGTTACCATTTCTACTTGGCGATCAAGAAGTAGAGGTTGTTAATGGTGTAAAGCAAAAAGTTATTAAAGATTATGTATTTAGTATTCATACACATGATCAATGTTATTCGAATGGAATTATAGATCGTTATCATTGGATTACTATTACACCAAAGAGTGAACAGAAACAAGTTGAAAATGTAGAAGCACATACTTTGCTTACAGCTACAGAACTAAAGGTTGCACAGTTGATGCATAAGGGATTGACTTATAAAGCGATTGCACAAGAACTTGTGGTAAGTTATCATACGATAAAAAAACATGTACAAAATATTTATTTAAAGTGTAATGTAAATAGTCGTTATGAACTGAGTATTTTTTTAGAAAGTAAGAAATAGACATAGTTGAATTACAGCTATGTTTTTTTATGTTTTTTCCATCATCATTTAATTTTGTTTGTAGAATAGCTTAAAGCTAAACAAATGGAAAAAGGTAAAGCATGATGAATGTTTTATTTTCGTTAAATACACAAATGTAATGTTTTTTAGATTAAAATCAGCAAATTGTAAAGCGCTTTCACAAGATAGGGAGAATTCCTTATGTTATATAAGTAGCATTCCTACTGTATTGTGTGGCTAGTATTGTTATAATTTTGTTAAGTAAAACTTGTGCAAAGTTTCACATGTTGTTTTTAAGGAGGCGTATCATGCCACAAAAAGGAATTGTATTTGATATACAAAGGTTTACTATTCATGATGGACCAGGACTACGTACGGAATTGTTTTTTAAAGGTTGTCCTTTACGCTGTAAATGGTGTGGAAATCCGGAAAGTTTCTTGATGCAACCACAACTTGGTGTTTACAAGAGTAAATGTATTTCAAAAAAGAAATGTGGAGCATGCTTAGATGTTTGTCCAAATGATGCACTTCAATTTTATAGAGGAAAACTCATTGGTATTGATAGAGAGAAGTGTACCAATTGTCAGGCTTGTTATCGTGAGTGCCCTAGTGATGCGATTAAGCTATGGGGAGAAGAGATGGACGTTGAATCATGTATGAAGATCATTCGTCGTGATAAGGGTTATTATGAGCGCTCTGGTGGTGGTGTTACCGTATCCGGTGGAGAGGCTGGTTTACATGCTTCATTTATAGCAGAGTTGTTTCAAGCGTGTAAGGCTGAAGGTATTCATACTTGCTTTGAGAGTGCATTTCATGTTGCATGGGAGCAACTAGAACTAGTCATGCCTCATAGTGATTTAATTATTACAGATATAAAACACATGGATGCCCAAGTACATAAAACATATACAGGAGTAAGTAATACACTGCTATTAGAAAATATAAAGAAAGCAGTAGAACTAGATAAAGAGATCATCATTCGAATTCCAATTATACCGGATGTGAATGACAGTGAAGAAAATATAAAGAATACTGCAGATTATATTATTAATGAATTAGGTGGAAAAGTACGAACTTTACAATTACTTAGTTTTATGAGACTAGGTGAAGAGAAGTATGCTGCACTTGGTATGGAGTATTTAATGCAAGATGTAAAAGTGAGAAGGAAATCATTTTTAGATAAGATTAAGAAGTTTGCTAACTACTTTAATGAGAGAGGTATTCATTGTGTAGTTGGGACAAAAGAAAAAGAGTAGTGGAACTACATCTATATGAATCTAGTAGCGAAGTAGTGAAGAAGTATTCATGTGGATTAATATATAAAGTTCATTTTACAGGAGGAGAAACAAATGAGTGAAAAACACACAAATGCTCGTGGGACAGAAACGTTTGATCATGTGTATGGTTTAGGATATGAAGTAAATCATGCAGATTGGTCACCATTTCCACGTGTAAACATGCTAAGACAAAAGTTCTTAGACAGACCTTATGAGATTGATGTAGAACGTTTACGTTTAATTACGGAGGCTTATAAGAAACATGAAGGAGCACCTAAAAAATTACAATGTGCATATGCGTTTGAAAATATTTTATTAAACACAACGTTATATGTATACGAAGGAGATTTAATTTTAGGAGAAATTGCTGCGCCTGCTAAGGCTTCACCAATTTATCCAGAATTCTCTGCACATTGGATTATTGATGAGATTTTGAATTCTCCATTTGAAGAGAGAGCAAATGATCAATTTTATATTCGTAATGATGAAGAACGTGCTGAAATTGTTGAACTTTGTAAATACTGGGAAGGGAAAACGATTGAGGATAAAATTAACTCAAGATTAGAAGTGGATCAAACGAAAGGTTCACAACTTGGGGCAAAAATCTTCCAAACCAATGTATACCACTATGCTGGTGCTGGTCACTTAGTAATCGATTATGCAAAACTTATGAAGGTTGGTTATAATGGATTGATTGAAGAAGCAAAAGCTGCGTATGCAAAATTAAGTAAAAGAGATCCAGATTATGCAGATAAAAGAGATTTCTATGAGGCAATGATCATTATGTTAGAAGCTTCTAAAAAATACATTGCACGTTATGGAGCTTTAGCAAAAGAAGAATCTGAAAAAGAAAGTGATGCAAAAAGAAAACAAGAGTTAGTGACTATGGCTGCTAACTGTGAGCAAATTGCAGGTGGAGTACCACAAACATTCTGGCAAGCATTACAGTTATTTAACTTTGCAACTACATTAATTCAAATTGAAGGAAATGGACACTCTATTTCATATGGTCGTTTTGACCAATGGTTATACCCATACTACGAAAAAGACTTAAAAGATGGAACAATCACAAAAGAATTCGTATTAGAGTTATTAGAAGTTGAATTTGTGAAAATGAACAATCCAACAAAATTAAAAGATAAAGGAACAGTTATTGTTCGTAATGGACGTGGTTTTGGTGGAGAAAGTTTAACAATTGGTGGAGTTGATAGTGAAGGAAATGATGTTACTAACGACTTAACTATGTTAGTGTTAGAAGGTTCTGCACATACACGTATGATGAATCCATGGGTTTGTGTGAGAATGCATGATGACACTCCATATGAATTAAAAGTAAAAACAGTAGAATGTATTCGTGCAGGATATGGACATCCAAAAATCTTTAATGACGCACCAACAATCAAAGCAATGCAAAGAAAAGGTATGACTTTAGAAGAAGCTAGACAATATGCAGTAGTAGGTTGTGTAGAACCAAGTTTACCTGGTAAAGAATATGGTTGGCATGATGCTGCATATGTAAATACAGCGAAAATGATGGAAATGGTTATTAACGGTGGACGTACACTAGATAATCCAGATACACAATTAGGACCAGATACAGGAAGTTTAGAAACATACCAAAACTTTGATGAAGTATTGGCGAGTGTAGATGCGCAGTTTGAATACTGGACGGATCAAATGTGTAGTTCATTAAATATTATTGACCGTGCACACCAAGAGTTAAAACCTTTACCTTACTTATCAGCTTTATTTGAAGGATGTATTGAAAAAGGTGTGGATATTACTGCTGGTGGTACAAAATACAATGGTATCGGACCACAAGCAAGTGGTATGGCAACTTGTGCGGATTCATTAGCAACAATTAAACAATTGATGTTTGATGAAAAACGCTACTCAGGTAGTGAATTGTTACAAGCAGTAAAAGATAACTGGGTTGGACACGATAAGCTATATGCATTAGTAAATAGTTCAAAAGTTCACCACTATGGTAATGATGATGATTATGCAGATGATTTATTCAAATACATGTTTGAATGTTACTGTAGACACATTAGTGGAAGAGCCACTACGCGTGGTGGAGAATTCTCACCAGGTGTATATTCTGTAAATGCGAATGTAGGTATGGGATTATTCACAAATGCTTCATTAGATGGTCGTACAAAGGCGGAAGCAATTTCAGATAACTTATCACCAGTGCATACGGATGGTGGTTCTCATGACACTTGTGGACCAACTGCAATTGCAAATTCAGTAACAAAAGTAGATCACTCATTAGCAACAAATGGTACATTACTAAACTTACGTTTCCCACAAGAAGCGGTTGCTGGAGTAGAGGGTAGAGATAACTTAGTTAGCTTTATTGATGAATACTTATCGAAAAAAGCAATGCATGTACAATTTAACATTATGGATTCTGCAACAATGCGTGCTGCACAAAAAAATCCAGAAAATTATAAAGATATGTTAGTACGTGTTGCTGGATATAGTGCATACTTTGTAGAGCTAGGAAAACCACTACAAAAAGATTTAATTCAACGTACAGAGTTGAGTTTCTAAAAAAAGGGAAAATTTAAAAGAGGAGAACAAGATGGAGTTTATTTTTAACATTGATTATTTATGGTTGGGATTATACCAAGTATTTGCATTTTTTATTCAAGGAGTAACTGGATTTGGTTGTACAGTATTGTCGGCACCATTTCACTCAGCAGTATTAGGACCAGCAGTAGGAACTGCATTTGCTACACTATTGTGTGCACCTACATTATATTTCTTAGGAATTAAAGAAATTAAAAATGTTGCGTGGAAAGATTTAGCTAAAATTGTATTATTATGTGCGCCAGGAGTTGTTATTGGTAACATTTTACTAAAACAAGTAGATCCAAATATGGCAAAAGTTGCAATTGGTGGAGTCGTTACATTTATTGCATTAATGAATATCTACAAAACAATTATTGCACCATTAGTATTAAAGAAGGAATACAATGAAGATGCACCAGATACAGCAGTTAAAAAAGCAGTTCGTTATGGAGCATTAATTATTGGAGGGGTTGTGCATGGGGCATTCACAATCGGTGGACCATTAATTACTGTATATACTTTACAAGCAGTTAAGGATAAAGAAAAATTCCGTAACACAATGACTTGGGTATGGATTGTATTAAATACTTACAACAGTATTGCACACTACCAATCAGGGTACTTTACAAATGAAATGTGGAGTGCATTCATCATTGCTTTACCATTAGCATTAATTGGATTAATTGCTGGTATGAAGTGTTTAACAAAAATCAACAAAATTACTTTCTTACGTGTTGTATACGTAGTATTATTAATTGTTGGTGGAAACATGTTCATTACAAGTTTAATGAGCGTATTATAATTTTAAATAGGCAAAGGGGGAACGATAAAGATTCCTCCCTTTGTGTGCTATAAGATAGGAGAAAATAATGAATCATTTTAATTTTAAAATCCCACAAAACATAGAGTTTGGAGTGGGGAGTTTACAAAAGTTACCACAAATCATAGAAGAGAGTAAAGCAAAACATGTATTTTTAATCTCAGATAGAGGATTGGAAAGCATTGGAGTTGTGAAAAAAATAGAAGATATTTTAGTCGCAGGAAATGTAAGTTACACATCATACTTAGATGTAGTAGCAAACCCAACGATAGATGTTGTAAATGAAGCAACCGCATTGTATAAAGAATGTAATGCATCATGTATTATTGCACTAGGTGGAGGAAGTCCAATGGATGTTGCCAAAGCAGTAGGTGTATTAGCTACACATGGTGGAGATATTCGCGAGTATGAAGGACCAAATAAAGTACCAGGGCCAATCGCACCAATTATTGCGATACCTACAACAGCAGGTACAGGAAGTGAAGTAACGGCTTCATCGGTAATTACCGATGAAGAAAGAAACTATAAATTATCAGTATTGAGTTTTGAGATGTTACCAAAGTATGCAATTTTAGATCCAGAATTAATTATGAGTGCGCCAGACTTTATTGCAGCAGCTTGTGGAGTGGATGCATTAATTCATGCAATGGAAGCATATATTTCAAAACAAGCATCACCATTTACAGATGCAATGGCAGAAAAAGCAATGGAGTTAATTGGTGGAAATTTACGTCGTTTTGTTGCAAATCGTCAAGATGTAGAAGCAGCGAGTGCAATGATGGCAGGTAGTACGTTTGCAGGAATCGCATTTGCATGGGCAAGATTAGGAAATGTACATGCAATGAGTCATCCAGTAAGTGCCTTCTTCCATGTAGCACATGGAGTAGCAAATGCAGTATTGTTACCAACCGTAATGGAATTCAATGCATTAGCAGACAATGGAAGATATGAAGTAATGTATAATTACATTCGTGAAGGAAAAGAAGAAGTGAAAAACTTTACCCCACAAATGTTAGTGGAAGAAATTGTGAAATTAAACGCAGCGATTGGAATCCCAAGTGGACTTGCAGCCGTTGGAGTAAAAGAGGAAGCAATTGAAGATATGGCAAAAGATGCTATGAAGAGTGGAAATGTACTTGTAAATCCAAGACAAACAACACTGAAAGATATTGTTGCGCTTTATAAAAAAGCGATGTAAACATTTTATGTAACGTGAGTCACCTCACGTTGCATAAAAAATTTGTCTTCACTTGTGAAAAGTGTAACAAATACTCCTAGTTCCGTATAGGGAGTGGGGAATGGAGAGAGAATTATATGAGTATACGAAAACGATATTTACACATTTTACTAGGACCAATTATTTTATTCATTACAACACTACTGCTATCTGATATATTAACAGTGCCTGGAGCGCAGGCAGCAGGGATTTTATTTTGGATGATTTATTGGTGGATGACTCGACCAGTGCATATTGCGATAACAGGGATGCTTCCAGTTATCATGAATGCGATATTGAATATTGTACCAATGATAGATTTAACTTCACAATATACATCCGATAGTATTATTTTAATCTTTGGATCAGGGTTATTGACATTACCATGGGCAGCCATTGGGTTGGATCGTCGTTTGGCCTTAAAGGTCTTATCTTTGATTGGACCATCGATGAAGTCCCAAATTACAGTATGGTTACTTGCGAGTATTGTATTGTCTATGGCAATGCCAAATGTAGCGGTATGTGCGCTGTTAACTCCGATTGCGATATCCATGCTTCATGCAGCAGGTTATGAAGATGTAAAAACAAGTATACCAGCCGTCCCAATTTTGCTAGCTATTTGTTGGGGAGCAGGGATTGGAGGAGCTGGATCACCACTAGGTGGAGCAATGAACTTAGCAGCTATTTCATACATGGAGGCTTTTACAGGAAAAGAATTTATGTATATAGATTGGATTGTACGTATGATGCCATATTTCATCTGTGCCGTACTTGTGTTGTGGGTAGGTATGTTGCTTATGCCACTGAAAGTAAAACGATTAGAAGGGACTAGAGAGTACTTCAAAACTAGTTATGAAGCACTTGGTCCAATGAAAAGAGATGAAATTATATGCGCCTGCTTATTTATATTAGCAAGTGTAGGAGCCTTTACAAGGCCTTTGTATGCACATATTGTACCTGCTTTAGCACCAGCGTATTTATTTTTGATTTTAGGAAGTATTTCTTTCTTTCTAACAACGGCAAAAAAAGAAGCACTATTAAGTTGGGAACAAGCAGAAAAAGGTACGATGTGGGGAATGATGATTTTATTTGGTGGAGGACTTGCGTTAGGACAATTAATTAATGGGTCTGGAGCAAGTGCGAAAATTGCAGAGTTAATTTGCAGTGTTTCATTAGATGGAGGATTGACTACCTTAATCGTATTTGTAGTAGCAGCAAGAATTATATCGGAGCTAACCAATTCAACAACGAGTGCAGCTATCATTATTCCAATCATCTTAGGGTTTACTCAAGAATTAGGATTGAATCCAATACCATATTGGTTTATTGTAGTTATGGGATATAATGCAGAATTCATCTTACCAATTAGTGTGAGAGCAATACCAGTGTCTTATGGATTAGATGCGAGTAAGATGTTTAAAGGTGGAATTGTAATGACTAGTATAAATGTTGTATTAGTGATTATAGTAGGATACATATTATTACATTTTTGGCCTACCTTTAGTGCACCACTATTATAAAAGTAATGCGAGTCATTACTTTTTTTGATATACTGAATGCGTGAGGTAAATATGATTAGAAAAATGAAATTAGAAGATACACCGACAGTTCTTTCAATGATGAAAGAGTTTTATGCATCAGATGCTATTATAGAGAATGTAAGTGAACAAACATTACAAACGAATATTAAAGATTGCATTAGTGAACTACCCTACGTTGAAGGCTTTGTACTTGAAAAAAATGGATGTGTTATTGGATATACAATGATTGCGAAAAGTTATTCTACGGAATTTGGTGGAATCTGTATTTGGATAGAAGATTTGTATATAGAGAAAGAACATCGTGGTAATGGGTATGCGGCTACTTTATTCAAATACATAGAAGAAAGTTATCCACAAGCGGTTCGTTTTCGTTTAGAGGTAGAACAAGCTAATGTTTCTGCGATTACAGCTTATGAAAAAAATGGATATAAAAATATTGGATATAAACAAATGAGTAAAGTTTGTAAAGCATAGTACATTACTTGCTTTATATTGCGTTCTGCGATTAAATAAGAGTAGAAAGAGAGGTAGTTTTTATGGATATTTATGAGATAGGCATTCAAAAAAATGATGGAACAGAAGTTCGATTAGAAGACTATAAAGGAAAAGTCATATTAGTAGTAAATTCAGCAATTCAATGTGGGTTTACTCCGCAATACATCGATTTAAAATTATTTCATGAAAAGTATGCAAAAGATGGTTTGGTTATTTTAGATTTTCCATGTAATCAGTTTGGAAAACAATCTCCAGGTAGTGATGAGGAAATACAAGAGTTTTGCATCAATAAATATTTTTTGCCGTATCAATTATGCAAAAAAGTAGACGTGAATGGTGAACATGCGCATCCGCTATTCACATATTTGAAAAATAAAGTGGGATTTACTGGGTTTCAAAAAGAACATGAATTATCAAGTGTTCTTGAAGAGATGTTGTATAAGGAGGATCCTGAATTTTCAAAATCAAATGATATTAAATGGAATTTCACAAAGTTTTTGATTTCTCGCAATGGTGAAGTAATTGAGCGCTTTGAACCTGTAGATGCAATGAATACAGTAGAAAATGCGATTGTTAAAGAGTTGCGTAAATAATTTATGTAGCGAAATAGAGTAGAAGTAAGAGGATTTAATCATGAGTATGAAAAAAATGATTAGCACATGTGTTTTAATATTGTTGCTAATAAGTAGTGTAGGTTGTTCTTTATTTTCATCATTTGATGCAAAAGAGTACTTGAATCAAGAAATGAAGTCAACTTATTTAGATGAACACACAGATACCTTTATTAAACTTTTAGGTGATGTGTACACAAAGGAAGAATTACAGCAAATGTATGAGAGTGGAGTGCAATTAGAAACAGAATATTTTATTGGATCGTATTTAGGTTTTGATTTAAGTTTGATGGATGATGATACCAAAATGCGAAGTATTGATTTATATGATCAAATTTATGCACATACAAAATATGAAATTATTGAAGTGAAACAAGTGAATCAAAACTATGAAGTGAGTATGTTAGTCTATCCTATAGATATCATACAAACCTCTATAACCGATACGTACTATCAGGAGTTAGAGAGTAGTGAGAGTGATCTAATAACAATGGATGATGCAACGTTTGCTAATTTTGCAACACAACTAGCACTTGATAAAATTGAACAAAACATTGAAAACATATCTTATTTAGAAGTGGTTGAAATACTTGTACATATTGAGTATATCGATGGAACATATGTTTTAAACAATGAAGATTGGGCACAAATAGATACGCATGTCATTGCGTATGAATAGAAAAACAAGTTGAGTGATTTATTCAACTTGTTTTTTACTTATTTAAGTGGTGCATCTGCAAAATTTTCACTAAATTGATCACACCAAACAGAGATAGCATCATACTCGTTGATGTCTACTGTGCTAGGTAAAATCAATGAGAAGCTTTCGTTATCGTATGTTTTGTTTAATTCGTTACTAATGATTACCTTATATACAAAGTTGCCTTCAGCATCGTAATTACCAAGTGCGATATATGTGTCCGGCGCACCTCCATCATATGTAAAGTTGCTTACTTCTACTGTATTTGTATCATATACTTTGATTTCTCCACCTGCATTATGTTCTCCAATAGGAATAGATGCCTGTTTTACAATAATTGGTGCAACCTGAATAGCATCTGATAAGTCCTCACTTTCTTCATTTGCATCTATGGTTGCTTGCGTGTCGCTTTCGACTAAGCTTTCACTTTGTTGTTTTTCATCCGTATTTGTACAGGCGCTCATAGCGATTACCAATACTGCCATACATAATAAACTTATTATTTTTTTCATGATTTCACTCCTTATGTATTTAGTATAGCATGAAGAAATAAGAAAGAAAGAATTTATGACCATGAAAAGGATTTCATTTACTCATATATATATTGTAGGGTATAATATAAGTACTTGATGGAGGAAACAGTCATGGCAAATATAATCACAATTAGTAGAACTTTTGCAAGTGGAGGAAGAGAAGTCGCAAAACGTTTATCAGATCGTTTAGAGATTGCATATTATGACAAACAGTTGATTCATGAAATCACAAATAATAGCGGTTTAGATGAATCGTTTGTAGAGGCGTTTGGAGAAGATGGATATCGTCGCAATTATGGATTTACTTATGGGCGATCATTTATCGGATACCAACAATCCATAGGAGATATGGTTTTTATTGAACAAATGAAAACAATACGAAAAATTGCTGAAAAACATGCTACAAGTAACACGGATTTTATTATTGTTGGTAGAGGAGCAGATGATGTGCTAGGTAAAGATAATCCTTTTAAAGTGTTTATTTATTCTTCTAATATGGATGCACGCATCGAACGTTGTAGAAAACGAGAAGAAGGAATATTTACACCAAAACAGTTGGAAAAACAGATTGTGCACATTGATAAGCAAAGGCAAAAAACGTATGAGTATTTCTCATCACATAAATGGGGGGATAAAAATGGTTATCACATTCTTATTGATACATCTGTATATTCAATTAAGGATGTTGTGGAAATTATAGTCGTAGCTTATGAAAGATGGAATAAAAACAAAAAATAGCTTTTGCTATTTTTTTATTTGCATTTTTTACTGTATTAATGTATCATTGTATTATGTAATTAATACAGTGAGGAGGGATTTTTATGTCATGGAAATTCACAAGCAATAAACCTATTTTTCAACAGTTAGTGGAAATGATAACAAATGATATAGTGAGTGGAAAATATGTGTTAGGGCAAAAATTACCTACAGTACGTGATTTGGCGATGGAAGCAGGGGTAAATCCAAACACATTGCAAAAGGCATTTTCACTTATTGAGCAGACTGGTTTGATTTACACAAAGCGTGGAGAAGGTAGATATGTTTGTGAAAATGCTGAAATAGTAAAAACACAGGCATATGATTTATTGTATGTTCGTTGCAAAGAATTTGTGCATTCGATTTCGGCAATGGGGGCTTCTGATGAAGTCGTTTTAGAAATAGTAGAAACATTATTGAAGGGAGAACAATAATATGAGTTATGTATTAGAATGTAAAGATGTTTATAAGTCATATAAATCGAATAAAGCATCGCGTTTATATGCATTAAATGGAGTGTCACTACAACTTGAAGGTGGAAAAATTTTAGGTTTACTAGGTCCGAATGGGAGTGGTAAAACAACACTTATTAAAGTGATTACAGGATTACTACAAAAAGATCGAGGTGAAGTGTTTGTTAGCGGAAGTGCACTATCAGAGATTAGTAAAGGGCTGATTTCATATTTACCGGATAAGAATTTTTTATCACAATCAAAGACTGTGGAAAAACATTTACGTTTTTTTGAAGAATTTTTTGAAGATTTTGATATTCAAAGAGCTTATAAAATGCTAGAGGAATTACAAATTGCACCAGATCGTAAAATAAAGACATTATCAAAGGGAACACAAGAAAAAGTAGCGTTAATTTTAATTATGAGTCGTAGAGCACAGTTGTATATATTGGATGAGCCAATTGCAGCAGTGGATCCAGCGACAAGAGATTATATTTTGAAAACAATATTATCAAACTATGAAACTAATGCTAGTATCATTATTTCAACACATCTAATTGCAGATGTTGAAAGTATATTGAGTGATGTGCTTTTCATTAAAGATGGACAAGTTATTTTAAGTGATAGTGCAGAACAAATTCGTGAACGTGAATCTAAAAGTATTGATGAATTATTTAGGGAGGTATACAGATGTTTGTAAATTTATTAAAATTTGAAGCAAGAGAACTATTTTCGAAAGTAGCGATTATTATAGGAGGATGCCTTGGTTTGGTTTTATTAATGCATATTGCAACGATTTTAAGTGAACCATACTATGAGATTCATATAATTATATTAATGTTGAAATACTTAGGTAGTTTGTTGGTGTTTATGGCAATTATGTATAGTGTTTTGGGGCTTTGTGTTGTGAATTTTTATAAGACATTGTTTGGAAATGAAGGATATTTGTACTTTTCACTTCCAGCAAAAAATGTTGATCATTTGCATGCGAAAATGATAGTAGGAGTTGTTGCAACTATATTGTCAACTATCATTGGGTGTGCAGTCTACTCTTATGGATTTTTATCGATGATGGATATGCCAGGGATGGAGATGAGTAGTAGCTTTACTTATGCAATAGAGATGCAAGGTACATTTAGCGTATTTTCATTTTTGTTTGACATGTTTGCTTCTGAATTAGGAGTTTCAAGCTTTACATTAGGGCTGTATTTCATAGTTACCTTTATATTGAGTACTGCGTTAGGAATCACTTCAATTTTTGCATCTATTTGTATTGGTCAACGATTTACAAATCGTATCCTAGCTGCAGTATTAGCATATATTGTGATAAGTTTTGCAATGGGAATTTTAACAATGATTTTCCTAGGTGTTGTTCCATTTGTGTTTGGATATTTAGGGAATGATACAATGTTAATGATTCATACATTTGGAGTCTTAGCACTTGTTCTTCTAGCATTAGCAAATTATGTATTTTACATGATTTGTAGAAATGGAGTAACAAAAAACTTAAATTTAGCATAAAAGACCCAATTGGGTCTTTTTATTACTTATTTTTTAAAAATCCAAAAATACGTGTATACCAGGCAGTGTGCTGCGTTAGTGGGTTTTCATAGTTTTGGTAATAATCGATAAAATACTGATGTGTATCTAGCTTTTCTACGCCCTTGATTGGACGATATTTACCATCTGCATGTAATTGCATTCCGTTTACAGAATCTTCCCACATGAGCTTAATTTGCGTGTGTATTTGCTTTTTTATACGTGCATCTAAAATTGGTGCTGCAACTTCAATTCTACGTTGCGTATTACGAGTCATCATATCTGCAGAAGAAATATACAAGTTAGATTCTGGTGTACTTCCAAAGCTATAAATACGAGAATGTTCTAAAAAGCGTCCGATAATGGAACGAACAACAATATGTTCACTGTATCCTTTGACATTAGGAAGTAAACAACAAATACCTCGTATCATTAGGTGTACAGTCACATTCGCTTGGGATGCCTTAATCAGATTTTTAATAATATCATAATCAGTAAGGGAATTCATTTTCATATAAATATACCCTTTTTCTTTCAACTCGATTTGTTTATCAATTTCTTTTAGGACTACCGATTTTAATGTGTTAGGTGCAACCAGTAAGTGATTTGTATACACGGTGTAATCTTTTTTACGCAAAGCATTCAAAATGGTCGTTGCATCTTTTCCAATGTTTGCATCCGCAGTAATATAAGAATAATCAGTATACTGATGTGAGGTTTTCTCGTTGTAATTTCCTGTACCTATTTGTGTAATAGTACGTTTACCTCTTGGTGTGTTTAGATGTATTACACATAGTTTGGAATGTACTTTGTAATTTTCTAAGCCATAGTGTACTTCACACCCTGCTTCTTCTAAATATTGGGAGTAATCAATGTTATTTAGTTCATCAAAGCGAGCACGCAATTCCATGATAACTACTACTTTTTTGTTTTGTTGTGCAGCGATTTTTAACGTCTCTGCAATACGACTTGGATTGCTTAATCGATAAAATGTAATGTATATTGATTGTACTTGTCTACTATAAGCAGCTTCAATTAACAATTCTACGAATAAATCAACATTTTCAAAAGGATAAAATAAAAAATGATCTTCTTTTAAACACTTTTGTAAGTAAGAGACATTGTGTCTTAGTGTAGGGTAATTAAAGGGTTTATAGAAATGACTTGGATATTTTTTTTCTAATTTTGAAAGCAGTGAGAAAATGTGAGACATTACTAGTGGCGAAGAACTTGAAAAAAATTGCTCATCATCAATTTTGGTTTGATGCAATAAAAAATGTTTTGATTGTTGGCTAATTTTATTTTGTACTTCAATACGAACAATAGGCATGTGCACTCTATTTTTCACACGTTTTTTCATTAGCTTTAAATATGCTTCATGATTATTAGGAGATTCATCATCTTCTTGTAAGTCAGTACCTCTAGTGATACAAAAAATACTTCGCTCCAATACAATATCTTTTTCAAAAAACACATCTGCAAATTCATAAATCAACTGCTCTAATAGAATATATGAAGTTGCGTTCGATGTTGCATAAATCACACGTTGTAAATTTTTAGGAATCAGTAAAATTCCATAGTGTAACTTTGTTTTTCGTTGCAAACGAACTAAAATACATATCTGTTTGGACGCAACATTTGGAAAAGGGTGTCTACCATCTAATAAATAACTTTGTACATGAGCAGATATTTTAGTAAAAAAATAGTGTTTTAAGTAATGGCGATCCATTTTATCAAAACTAGCATATGGGGTTTCTTGCAGGTAGGTCTGTCCACTATTTAATGCATGATAGTAGACATCTTTTTTCTTGTTTAATCGTTCCACTTCGTGGTAGATATGTTGTAATTGCGTCTTCGCATTCAAACCAGATTTTTTGTCAATATGAATAGGATCCACTATATCAAGTGCTACTAAACTAGCTACTCGTACCATAAAAAATTCATCTAAATTATTACAATAGATGGCTAAAAATTTCCATCTTTCTAGTAGTGGAATATTTTCAGCAATTGCTTTGTCTAATACTCTTTTATTAAATTTTAACCATGATAACTCACGATTTTGCATATACAATACATCTTTTTTCATATTACATAATCCCCATAATGTTTTGAATCAAATACCCTTCACGGACACCAGACTTGCTAATGTATACAATGTCAACTTCATAATTAGATACAATAGTATCTAATATGATTAATCCTGGTAAAAGTGTGTGTATGCGCTCAGGAGCGACTTTCAATATTTTTCCTAAGTCCTCTTTATAACTTTTCTTAATGACTTTAATAATTGCATCCAAATCACCAGTATAGTAATAGTTAGCATTACACTGGGTTGCTATATGTGTTGCAAAGAAACGATGAGAGGCACGGATAGTTCCACCAACACCCACGATGCCTTCAATCTTAATGTTTTTTATAAAACCACTTTCATCGAATAGTGTTTGAATTCTTTCACGCATTGTTTTACGTTCCTCTTTATTAGGAGAAAGGGAAGTACAATATTTATGATATAAACTAAGCGAACCTTCACTTAAACTTACACTTTGAAGTATACGACCTTCTTTAAAATAAACAATTTCACTGCTCCCTCCACCAATATCAATGACAAGACCATCTTTGATATCACACACTCCTTTTGCTCCGATGAAAGCAAGGTTTGCTTCTTCCTCTCCGCTAATGGCATGAACTTGAAGTCCCGTCTGTATTCGTATCTGCGCAATGACATCCTTTGCGTTTGTAATATTTCGTAAGGGGGCAGTTGCAAATAGATGTATATCATTAATGTTGAAACCATCCACGATTTTTTTGAATTGCTTTACTACATCACAAGCCGTATTAATTCCTCTTTGACTCATCGATTTTTTGTATATATAACTGGCGAGACCAGTGGTAGCTTTTTTGCTCATTAATAAAGAAAACTCTTTACCTTTCCATTCATAAATAGATAATCTAACTGTATTTGAACCTAAATCAATAATCGCGCTAATCATACATGTTCCTCCCAACTTCTTATCTATAGTATAGCACATTAAATATCCTATTTTTTATATATATGTTTATAAAAAAACGTCTTAATATAAAGACGCTTTCAATTATTTTATTGTTTCATTTACGTATTTTGCGATATGATTAGCATCAAGTTTGAAGTGTGCTAATAAGTCTTTTGGTTTTCCACTTCTACCGAATTCATCTTGCATACCTACAAAGAATTGTTTACAAGGTAGCCCTAGTGGAGCCAACACTTCACTTACAGCACTACCCAATCCACCAATTACATTGTGTTCTTCTACTGTGATAATGTAGTCGTGTGTTTTTGCAGTTTCGATAATTAGTTCTTTATCAATTGGTTTAATCGTATGAATGTTAATGATTGTTGGGTTTGCTTCCATTAATTCTTTTGCTTTTAAACATTCTTGCACCATTAATCCACTTGTGATAATTGCTACTTTTTCACCTTTACACAAAGTAACACCTTTGTTTGGAGTGAATGTATAGTCACCTGTATATACTTCTTCTACTGCTAATCTTCCTAAACGAACATAACATGGACCATCTAATTTGGCAACTTCTTCAATGATTGCAGCGGTTTCTTTTGCATCACATGGTTGATATACTTTCATGTTTGGAATGGCTCTCATAATTGCCAAGTCCTCAATTGCTTGATGACTTGCACCATCTTCACCTACAGTAATTCCTGAGTGTGTTGCACATACTTTTACATTTAAATTTGGATAAGCAATACTATTACGAATTTGTTCAAAGGCTCTTCCAGCTGCAAACATTGCAAAACTTGAAGCAAATACAACTTTATTGCTTGCTGCAAGTCCAGCTGCAACACTCATCATGTTTCCTTCTGCAATTCCCATGTTGAAGTGACGCTCAGGACATACTGCCTTAGCATCGTATGTTTTTGTACTTTTTGATAAATCTGCATCCAATACAACGATGTTATTATTTTCTTGGATTAATTTTGCGATGGTTTTTCCATACGCCTCTCTTGTTGCAATAGCCATATTATTCTCCTCCTAAATCTTTCATTGCTTGTGCATATAAATCATCACCAGGTGCATTTCCATGCCAACCAGCGTTGTTTTCCATATATGACACTCCATGCCCTTTTATTGTTTTTGCAATAATCATGGTTGGTTTATCTTCACAAGCTTTCGCTTGGTTAAATGCATCTTCAATTTGTGTAAAGTCATGTCCATCAATTACGACAACATTCCAACCAAAAGAAGCAAATTTTGAATCAAATGGCTCTGGATTTAATACATCTGTAATATTTCCATCAATTTGTAATCCATTATAATCTAAAACAGCACATAAGTTATTTAATTTATAGTGAGCAGCACTCATTAGTGCTTCCCATACTTGTCCTTCTTGACACTCACCATCACCTAATAGTGCGTATACACGATGCTCGCTGTTATCCAATTTATTCGCTAATGCCATTCCTACAGCACAAGAAATTCCTTGTCCTAAAGAACCAGTCGACATATCTACACCAGGTACATATTCCATGTTTGGGTGTCCTTGCATAATCGAATCAACTTGTCTGAATGTCAATAATTGTTCTTGTGTTAAGACTCCTTTTTCTGCAAGTATAGCATATAGCAAAGGGGATGCATGTCCTTTACTTAATACGAAGCGATCACGCTTGTTGCTATCTGCATTATCTTTTGAAAAATTCATTCCTTCAAAGAATAAATATGTTAACACGCTTGTTCCTGATAAAGAACCACCAGGGTGTCCAGAACCCGCTGCGTGAACCATTTTAATAATGTTTTTCTTTACGTTATTTTCATGTGCTTTTAAAATTTGTGTATTCATAAATTACGTCTCCAATCGTTTTATTACATGTTTTTTGTAT
>CAYJJS010000021.1:0-27765 GCA_964370645.1 uncultured Erysipelotrichaceae bacterium
TGCCGGATATGCTTGGACAAACAGTACTGGACAATGGCATGGTATTAATGAAGCAATAGTATCTAATTTATCTGAAATTACAGTAAGTGATTCAATTAATACGACTATGGCTTTCATGAGTACTGGTGAAGTTGCTTTATCTGTGGAAAACAATGCAGTAGATGGTGGTGCAAAAGTCATTGTAAAACAAGAAAAAGGAACATTTACACAAGAAGCTAGTTTATCTAATGGAGTATATTTATATCGCCATGAATTGAATGATAAAGAAACTGTAGAAGATTTCCCACATATGGAAATCGTATTGACAGATAATGTAAATGGCGACTTTATTCAAGATGCAGAAGGCAATGATACAACAACACCTTTAGTGGATTGGCAAGATGGAGCAGTAGCTCATAGAGAGTATATTTATAATGAGGCATTTGAAGCAGAAGACATGCAAAATAGTATGATGTATATACCATTTAACTTTGCATCAAATGCAAATGATACATTCACGAATTCTTTAGACACAGTGAAAATGCTGTACAACTATACAGATGGGTTTGGACAAATGTTACTACATAAAGGATATCAAGATGAGGGGCATGATAGTGGAATTCCATCATATTCAAATGTAGGTATCCGTCAAGGTGGTGTCGAAGATATGCAACTATTGATTGAAGAAGGGGATCAATATAATGCTAAAGTTGGAGTTCACATTAATGCGACAGAATACCATACGGATGCAACGGACTTATACTATTCAAACTTGTCAGGTGCTACATCAACAGGAGTACAAGATCCAGTCAATGCTTCAGTGGGAGCGAATGGCTTTGATTCATTGGCACCAGGATGGGATTGGGTAGATACAACATTCTATGTAGATCAAACTCAAGATGTAATAACTGGTGAGTTACAACGTAGATTTGAAGACTTGTATAACCAAACAGCAATTACAGACGAAACAGGAAATGCCGTGCTAGGAAAAGATGGGAATCCATTGGGAATTGATTTCTATTATATTGATGTTTATACAGGAAACTCTTACAATGCGAATAAATTATTAGAGTTTGCGAATGACTTAGGTGTAAAAATTGGTACCGAATTTGCTGGACCATTAGAGCCAGGTTCAAACTTTGTACACTGGGGAACTGATTTTGGTTATCCAAACAAAGGGAATGGTTCATTAGTCTCAAGATTTGTAAAAAATGAACTAGATATTTTCACAGGTAATGCATTATTTAAAGGACAGAAACTTGCAGTAGTATCATATTGGGGAGACTCGAAATCAGATATCGAACAAGGGATTTTCACATTCTTTAATGAAACATTGCCAACAAAATTTATGCAACATTATGGCGTGATGAAATTGGAAGATAACCAAGTAATATTTGAAGATGGTGTAAAATCAACACGTAATGAAGCAACTGGAAAAATTGAACTTACAGTAGATGGCAATTTAGTATCTAGTTGGACGGACACAGGTACTTCTACATTAGAAACAGAAAGACATACTGCTGAGGCTGAATCATTAATTCCTTGGGCTTGGGACATGGCAACTAATGAAGTGTTAACACTTGATGAAGGAGCAAAATTATACCACTGGAACACTAGTGGTGCAGCTACAACTTGGACATTAACGGATAAATATGCACAAGCAAGTGCTTACCAATTGTATGAATTAACACAACAAGGTAAGGTAGTTGTAGGAGATCCAATTCCAGTTGTGGATGGAAAAATCACAATCACAAGTGCAAAAGAAAACACCGGTTATGTATTATATAAAGTTGGTGTAGATGCAGAGGGTATTGTTGAAGATGCATCAAATTGGGGAGAAGGAAGTGAAGTATTAGACTTTGCATTCAACTCACAAGAGATGAATACAGACACAGCAGTTTGGCATAGCGAAGCTGGAACAAATGCTACAATTGCACAAACTGAAGGTAAAGGTTACTATGATACAAATAAAGAAATGAGCCAAAACCGCTTAGAGAATTATCTAGAAATTGATGCAAATGGAGGAAGTGTTTACCAAAACTTCACAGTGAAAGAAAACACGAATTACAACATTGGTGTTTGGGCAAGTACGGCAGTTGGAAGAGAAGTTACTTTAGAAGTGGAAGTGGATGGAAAAGTATACAAAACATCTCACACAGGTATTGATGGAACACAAATGACAAACTTCAAATATAGATGGGACACATATCACTTGATGCAAGTAGATGTTGCAATCCCTTCAGGTGTTACTACTGCAACAATTCGCTTGATGGCAGATGAAGGTAATGGAGTAGCGAAATTTGATGATGTGAAAGTGTTTGAACATATTGCAGATGAATATGCAATGAGTGAAGAAGCGCAAGAAAATTACTTAGTATATGAAGATTTCGAAAACGTAGCACAAGGATATGGAATCCTTCAATATGGAGTAAATGGTTCGTTAAAAATGCAGTTAAAAACAAACTATAACTTTAATACTGATGAACCATTTAACGATATCGTTACAGCGGCAGATGAAACATTAGGACCTATCTTTACATGGGTATTAGATGGTAAAACATCGTTGAAGATCAATGAAACAGATGCTGGAAAAGAATTACGTGTAGCAGAAAGTGCGTTGCGTTTACTTCCAAATGAAGAATATACAGTTGGATTTGAATATACAGCACAAGATTATGCTAATTACAAACTACAAGTGATTTCAAGATCAACAGGAGATATTGCTTTCGAAGAAAATATTCCAGTTGCAAAATCAACAGGGGATGGAACAGGTAATGAAATAAGTTATACATTTACAACAGGAGATAAAGACGATTACCAAATTCGTTTTGTAAAAACAAATTCGGGAAGTCAAAAAACAGAACTACATGCATTTATTTTGGATAACTTCTATGTTAGCGGAGTAGAGGCAATTGAGTTAGATGTTAGCGATGGAACAGGAAGTGGATATTACAAAGCAGGAGAAGAAATAACAATAACGGCAGAAGATAAAGGGATTGCATTTGACAAATGGGAAATTGAAGGTGTAAGTGTTAGTGATTTAACACAAACGTCAATTGCATTTACAATGCCTGAACATGAAGTGGTTGCAAAAGCTACATATCATGGAGAAGCGTATCCAATTACTGTGGTTAATGGAACCACTTCTCTAGATTCTGCTTATGAAGGAAATGAAGTAGTCATTACAGCAAACACAGCTCCTGTGGGGCATGTATTTAAGGGATGGACTGTGGAAGGAATTAGTGGATTAACATTAAGTGAACCTACAATCACATTCGAAATGCCAAATAACGCTGTATCAGCTACTGCAAATTATGAAGCAATCGATTATACAATCACATTGACGAATGCATCAAGCACACATACTAGTGCAAATTACAATAAGCAAGTGACAATCACAGCAGATGAACCTGAGCAAGGATATCGTTTTAAAGATTGGACAGTAGAAGGAATTAGTGGAGTTACTCTTACAGACTCTACAATTACATTTGCAATGCCAGCTACTAATGTGAGTGCAACAGCGAATTATGAAGCGATTAAGGTGACATCTATTACATTAGACAAAACGGAAGTAACATTAACACAAGTTGGGCAAAAAGATACATTAACAGCTAGTGTAAACCCTGCAGATGCATTGGATCCTACAATTACATGGACATCTTCAGATGAAAGTATCGTAAGTGTTGATGCGAATGGAGTTGTTGAAGCACAAGCTAATGGAAGTGTAACGATAACAGCAACTTCAGCGGATGGAACAGTGAGTGCGACAGCAACAATTACAGTAGATCCTAGTGCACATAAGTATGGTGTAAGTGTAGTAAATGGAACAACAACAAAAGCAGAAGCCGCCGCAAATGAAACCGTTGATGTAAGTGCAAAAGCAAAAATGAACGACTTAATTTTCGTTGGATGGCAATCAACATCAGAAATTGTATTTGATAACCCATTTGCTTTAGAAACATCATTCATGATGATTGGTGAAGATGTAGAAGTTGTAGCTATGTACTATGAAGAAGCTATGTTGTTAGATGAAGAAGTAGAAAACTATGAAATGGGAAGTAAAGATGTAGTTGACTTTAGAAGTGAAGCAACATATCAAACATTACAACATGTAGTAGTAAATGAAAAAGTATTGATTAAAGATGTGGATTATGTGGAAACACAAGGTTCAACTATCATTACATTCACTCCAGAATACTTAAGTACTTTAACAGTAGGTGAATATGATGTAACGATGATCTTTACAACAAACTTAGCAACAACAGGAAAAATCATGGTTAATGAGAAAACAGAAACACCCGTGAATCCGACTCCTCCAACTGGAGATACTACACAAACAACGATGTTATGGATTGTATTCTTAGCAGCAGGAGCAAGTGTATTAACGTATAGAAGAAGATATAAAAAGTAAAAGTTTGTTAGGATGGAGCAATCCATCCTGACTTTGTATGAAAGGTAAAATTTATGAGTGAAACAAAACTAAGAGGAAGAGTTACAATTCCAACAGATATGGATGTTGTTGAAGAAACAGTAACATTGTTGAATCGCTGGGGAGCGGATGCAATTCGTGATTGTGATGGAACGGATTATCCTGAAGAATTAAAAAATGTTGATGCAAAAGTGTATAAAACATATTATACAACACGTAAAGACAATACATGGGCAAAAGCAAATCCTGACGAAATCCAACAATGCTACATTATGACAGGTATAAAAACTGCGACAGAAGACACACTACGCATTGTGCTTATGGATGGTATTTCAAAAGAGCTAATGCAAGTAAATGACCAAGATGATATTAGACGTTGGTGGGAAGTTATCGATCGTAGTAGTGGAGAAGTGCTAACTTGTGATAAATGGAAATACGATGCTACTACTGGTGCTGTAATCATTGAAGCAATTCCTTTTCATAACTATACAGTTAGTTTCTTAGCATATTTAATTTGGGATCCAGTACATATGTATAATGCAGTAGTAAATGACTGGAAAGATGTTGAACATCAAATCACATTTGATGTAAGACAACCAAAAACAAAAGCGTTCTCAATGAAACGTCTGCGCGATTTTATCGAAAGCAATCCACATGTAAATGTGATTCGCTACACGACGTTTTTCCATCAGTTTACTTTAATGTTTGATGAATTGAAAAGAGAAAAATACGTGGATTGGTATGGGTATTCTGCTTCCGTATCTCCATATATTTTGAAGCAATTTGAGGAAGAAGTAGGTTATCCATTCAGAGCGGAATATATCATCGATCAAGGATATTATAATAATCAGTATAGAATTCCTAGTCAAGAATTCAAAGATTTCCAAGCGTTCCAACGTAGAGAAGTAGCGAAATTGGCGAAAGAAATGGTAGATATAACACATGAATGTGATGTGGAAGCAATGATGTTTTTAGGAGATCACTGGATTGGTATGGAACCATTTATGGAAGAATTCAAAAGTGTTGGTTTAGACTCCGTTGTAGGAAGTGTAGGGAATGGTAGTACACTTCGTTTGATCAGCGATATTGAAGGCGTAAAGTATACGGAAGGAAGATTTTTACCTTATTTTTTCCCAGATACATTCCATGAACATGGAGATCCAGTGAAAGAAGGAAAAGAAAATTGGGTAACAGCAAGAAGAGCAATACTCCGTAAGCCAATTGATCGTATTGGATATGGTGGATACTTGAAATTAGCGTGTGATTTTCCAGAGTTCTTAACATTTGTGGAAAGTGTTTGTGATGAATTTAGATATTTATATGAAAATATTAAGGGAACCACTCCATATTGTGTGAAACGCGTAGCTGTATTGAATAGTTGGGGGAAAATGAGAGCGTGGGGTGCACACATGGTGCATCATGCTTTATACCAAAAACAAAACTATAGTTATGCTGGAATTATTGAGTCCTTAAGTGGAGCCCCCTTCGATGTGAAGTGGATTAGCTTTGATGATTTATACAAAAACCCTGCTATTTTAAACGAAATTGATGTTATAATTAATGTAGGTGATGCAGATACTGCACATACAGGTGGGGCTGTTTGGGCGGATGCAACGATTTCATCCTTAATTCAAAAATTTGTATATGAAGGAGGAGGGTTTATAGGTATTGGAGAGCCAAGTGGACATCAACATCAGGGAAGATTTATTCAGTTGGCAAATGTATTAGGGGTCGAAAAAGAAACCGGATTTACTCTAAATTACGATAAGTACAATTGGGAAGCAAGTACAGAGCATTTTATTTGCGAAGATTGTACGAAAGACATTGATTTTGGAGAAGGGAAGAAAAACATGTATGCATTTGAGGGGACACAAATTTTAGTGCAAAACGAAAAAGAAGTGCAAATGGCCGTACATGAATTTGGAAAAGGTAGAAGTGTATATATGAGTGGATTACCATACAGTTTTGAGAATAGTCGTATTTTGTACAGAAGTATTTTATGGAGTACACACGATGAAGATCAATTATACAAATGGTATTCAACAAACTTTAATGTAGAAGTGCATGCATATGTGGAAAACAATAAGTACTGTGTAGTAAACAATACTTATGAACCACAAGAAACAACAGTTTACTTAGGGGATGGAACAAGTTTCGAGTTATCACTTGATGCAAATGAAATCATTTGGTATGAAATTTAAAACAAAGTCCACTTAGGTGGACTTTGTTTGCATTCATTTAATTTAGGAGGAAAGAAATGAATAAGAAATTAAAACAGGGGGCTGCTGTTATACTTGCGACTAGTGTGTTGGCAAATTCAATTCCAATGTCTAACTTTATAGTACAAGCAGCAGATACAATTGTGGAATTTGATGATGAAAATGATCGTGGGGGGTTTCAAAAAACTTCTGGAGATGGAACCATTTCATTTACGGATGGACTAGGAGAAGATGGGTACATGACCCTAAAAGCAAATGGTAATACGATTTATGCAGAAACACAGTCTCAAGCATTAACAGATGGTTTTGTAGAGATGGATATTACAACGTTGAATCAAGCACGCTTTGCAATCGCATTTCGCTATAACAGTCCTAGTGATTGGCAAGGTATTGGTTGTGATGTAGGGAGTTGGTCGTACTTTACAGGTGCTGATCAATATGGTTCGATTGGAGCATCGAAGCAAAGCTTTACAACAGTAGGAGAAAAACATCATATTCGTATTGAGTATAGAGGGAATGATATTACATTGTATGAAGATGGTGTATTAATTGCTGAAACAACAGTTAGTGCATTTGATGCGACATCTAGTGGAACAATTGGTTTTCGCTTATGGGGGTATACCGCAGGAGAGGCAGATTATAATGCTAACATTGAAGTAGATAATTTCAGAAGTGGAGAATTAGAGAGTATTGCCACCATTGTACCGGAACAAGTGCAAATGGCTGAAAAGGATAAAGGAAGTATTGATTATACCTTAACTTTGGGGCAAGACTCTCCAAATTTAGTTGGAATCATGGATGGAACGACATCACTTGTTGAAGGGGAAGACTATACGTATTCAGGAAATACCATTACATTAAAAGCTTCGTTATTTGAAACGATGAATATGGATGGAACGACGTTAGTTTTATCTTTTGAAAATGAACAAACACTGGATTGTCCAATTATTTTTGAGAAAGAAGACCCAATTGTAAAAGTGGAAAAAGATTTTACTACTTCTATCGAAGGAATGGAAAAAATCTCATCAACAGGAAGTATGACACATTTCGAAGAATCACTGGCTATTTCTGGAAATGGATTATATATCGATCAAGAGTCGGAAACACTTAAAAATCAATCTGTAGAATTTTTATTTGACCCAACTAGTGATGCGACGAATTATGGTGTCGTACTACGCTATGTAGACGAAAACGACTATTTATATGTTGGACCAGCTCAACAACATGGACAACACTATACAAGTTGGGGTGTATACAATCAAGATGGGTTAGTGAAGTCGGTAGAAGATAGTGCATTTATTTTAGCGAATAGAGATATGCCTTATAAAGTGAAGGTAAAAGTGATTGATAATGTCGTAACTATTTACTTAGATAATGAGGTTATTTTCACAGAAGCATTAGATATCTCAACCAAAGCAGGAAAAGTTGGTTTTAGAACAACAGGGTCTACTGGAATGCATGTATATTCATACGTGCAAGAGACAGAAGTGAAACCAAGTGCACCAAACGAAGTAGTTGAAGCAACAATAGCATCAGCTGATATGCAAGTGATTGTGGATGAAAACTTCCCAAGAATCATTCGCTATGAGTTAGGAACAACAGTGCCAGGGCAAGCAATTGCAGTACAACAAGTGGAAATCAATAACAAGTTATATACACCAACTGTAACATCTACAATTAGTGGATCGAGCGCAAGATATACATTATCAGTAGCAGAAATCGGTGTGCAATTTGATACGGTAATGAGTGTGGAAAATAATACCGTTACAACTCGTATTGAAAATGTAGTCGAAAATGCAGATACTTTAGTGTATACGATTAATTTCCCACAACATTCTTTAGTGTCTATGGATGCAAATAGTGCGAATGCACAATTGCGTGTGAATAACTATCGTGGAGAAACAAGAAGTAATCTAAATGAACGCATTGGAGTAGAATATTTTTCTTCAACAACACTTGCTGTTTTGAGTAGTGATTCATATGCAGCAGCAGTGAGTGGGGGGTCATACAAAAACCGTAAAGAAGTAGCGTATCAAACATTCTCAAATGGATCGTCAACTTCAACAGGTCTATGGTTAAATGAGTATGTATATAGAGGGTTAGATGGAGAAGTCATGACTTATTTTGAAGGAGATAAGGAAGTGAAAACCCCATATAGTAGAGTAGCAATTACAGATGAAGATCGTAATGGTGATGGAGTCATTGATTACCAAGATGGTGCTATTGTATTGCGTGATGATGTAATGTATGGGAAAATTGGTGGAGATATTGCGACAGATAGTTGGAATATGATTGCGATGAATGTTGGTTCAGAAGCACAATATCCATTCTTACGTATTTTAGACAATGCGAAAAAAGTATCTCTGGCTACAGATAATTTCGCACAAAATATTTATATCAAGGGATATCAAAGTGAAGGACATGATGCTGCGCATCCAGATTTTGCAGATTACAACGAACGTGCCGGAGGTCTGGAAGATTTCAACATTTTATTAGAAAACTCAGAGTCTGTTAATACAAAAATGGGTATTCATATAAATCATACGGATATTTATCCAGAAGCACCACAATACGATAATCTTAAATCGACATTAGGTGGTTGGTCATGGTATGACTCATCTGCACAAATTATTCGTGAAAACGATATGTTAGATACGTCAGCAGGTGGATTTGATGGGCGTTTAGAGCAACTATATGATACGGATACGTTAAATCAATTGGATACTACATACATCGATGTATTCTTTGGAACACGTTGGCCGATGTACAAACTAATTGAAAATATTAATGGTATGGACCGTGGTATGGGATTAGGTACAGAGTATGTAGATGAATTTGTATCGTATAGCACATTTGCACATCATATTGGAAGCAATTTTGGAGGAACAGGTAGTCTAGTGCGATTTGTAGATCATGATCAAGCAGATATTTTCGCAAACAGCACTTTATTTAGAGGAGCATCAAGTAGAGCAAATGATGATGTAGGTATTAATGGTTGGCAAACAGCAAAAGACTTAGATAATGCATTAGTTTCTTTCTACACTAAAATATTACCAAATAAATTTTTAGCACAATATCCTGTTATGATTTACAATTCAGACACGCAGGCTACGTTAGGTGAAAACAATGAAGTGGTAACAAAAATACAAAACGGTGTAAATATTATTACTTTGGATGGAAAAGAAGTAGCAAATGGGAATAAAATTTTCATTCCGTGGACTCATAATGGAGATAGTGAAGGGAAAATCTATCACTATAACCAAAATGGAGGTACTTCTACTTGGGAAATTCCTGATTCTTGGGGATCAGTAAGTGAAGTTGTTGTTTATACATTAAGTGATGAAGGAAAAGCAAATGCACAAACTCTTCCAGTGAATGCAGGAGAGGTAAGTATTGATGCACAAGCTGGAGTTGGATATGTATTGTATAAAGAGGAAGCTACGCAAATTGAAACAGCGGATACAATGGAATGGTCAACAGGTTCACCAGTAAAAGATATGGGATTTGATTCATACAATTTTGATGAATGGACACCTTCTTCTTCAACCGGAGAGATTGACCACATTCGTATTGAAGCAAACAATTTAGGTAACTCACATCTATACTTCACAGGAACAAGTGATGGTAAAGTTACACAAGAATTGACAGGATTAGAAGTAGGGCAAACATACTCAGCTTCTGTATGGGCAATTACGGACGAAGATCGTAACGCATATATTCGTGTAGATAATGGAGAAGAAGAAATTTCAAACTACATGAGTAATAGTAATGTTGTGTATGGTGTTCACCATAATGATAAATATTTAACAAATGCGCAACGTATGCAAGTTCGCTTTGTGGCTACTTCAGAAACTGCAACTCTTACATTAGAAGCAGCAGCTGGTGATAGTGTTGATTCTGTAGTTGATTTTGATGATGTTCGTGTGACTAAAGTTGATGCGGATACAAAGGATCCAATGTATAAGTATTATGAGGATTTCGAGAATGTAGATCAAGGATTTGGTGTGTTTACATCTACAGAATCAGATCAATCTCATTTATCTCAATTGAATCCAGTAAATCCAGCAAATACTCCAGATGTAATTGATGGAACATATTCACTAAAAGTGCGTAATGGAGATTATATGCGTACATTGCCTTCAAGTGTTCGTTTTGATGCAGAAACAGAATATACAGTAGGAATTTCTTATAAGTCAGGTTCAGCAAATGCATTCACGTTTGCTGTGAAGTCAGACAAAGCACAGGCAGCAGGTGATATAGAAAATGCTGTGATTGTAAGTGAAGCAGCACCATCACAAGAAGGAACCATTGAAGTAACATTCATTTGTGGTCCTTATGATGATTATTATGTGGACATTTCAAGCTTATCAGCTAGTGAATACTATATAGATAATTTCTATGTAGAAGAATCTGTCGTAATTAATGTCGAAACATTAAGTGCATTGATCGATAAAGCAAAAGCTTTAGACCTTGATAAATATACACCTGAATCATATGAAGAAATGATGCAGGCAGTAGAGTTGGCACAAGCAGCATTAGATGCTTCAAAACCAGTGGAAGAATTGAAAGTAGTATATGAAAATTTAGATGATGCAATTGAACAATTAATTGCTTATGCACAAACAGAAGATAGAGAACGTCTACAGGCGGTGATTGATGAAATGCAATCGATTTTGGAAAGTGACTATATTAGTGATGCGAATTGGCTTACATTCCAAACAATCATCAATCAATCACTAGAAGCAGTTAGTACAGAAAAATTAACGGTCGTAGAAGTAGATGCACAAATTCAAGCGATGCGTGATGCAAAACTAAAAATCACGCCATTAGTGAGTCGCGATGCTTTATATGAAATATTGGATAAAGCAGAAATGGTACAAAGAGGGAATGTAGTTGATGGCTTTGAATTGCAAACATTCTTATCCGCATTAGAAAATGCGAAAAATGTAGATTTGAAACATGGAGTGACAACGCAAGAAATTGCAGATGCTACTACAACGTTACAAGCTGCATATGATGCAATTGTATTGAAAGATGAAATGAAGGACATCATGGTTAGCGATGCTTTGAAAACAACAAAGCAAAGTGAAGCATATTTCTTACCAGCAGATTGGGCAACCATTCAAAATGCTGCATCACAATTGAGTGCAATGCAATCACAAGAAGGGGTGTTCGTAAAAGATTACTATGCAATAGTAATGGCGCTAGAAAGTGCTGTAGAAAACAAATTAAGTACACCGTTAGTTCCAACAAGTGTGGAATTGGATGCGAATGACTTCACATATACTGCTAACACTGCACAAGCGGCAGCAGGGAATGAGGGACCAATTGCCTTTGCATTTGATGGTGATGAAGCAACATTCTGGCATTCTGCATGGAGTGGATTTACTGTTTCACAAGCTAGTCCTGCAATTGTAGAAATTGACTTGGGTGGACGTTATGAAGTGAATCAATTTGGATATTTACAACGCCCAACAGGTGGAGAAAATGGAAAAATTCAAACGTACAATTTATATGTGAAAAATGACACTACACGTGCTGATTGGGTGCAAGTTGTGGATCAAGGAACTTTTGAAAATACAGCGGGAGTACAAACAATAACTTTTGATGCAACAATGGCAACACATGTAAAATTAGAGGTAACAGGAGGAGTAGGAAATTTTGCAGCAGCAGCAGAATTGAAAGTGTATGAAAAAGCGAGTGACTTCTCAAAATTACAACAATTGATGAACGATGTAGTTAAATTGGACAAATCATTATATACAACGACAAGCATAATTACACTAGATGCTGCTTACATTGCAGCAGAATCGTTACTAGTTAATCCAGCAACAGAACAAGCGACAATTGATGCAACACTTACACAATTACAAGAGGCTGTTGATGGTTTAATTGTATTAGCAAATACAACGGATGTTCAAACATTACAAACAGCTATTGAGAATGCAGAAGCAGTGGATTTAGCAATGTATATAAATACAGAAGTGTTTGAAAAAGCACTGGTAGATGCTAAAGCAGTATCAGAAAAAATAACTGCAAAAGAAGAAGTAACACAAAACGAAGTAGCTAGTGTAAGTGTGGAATTGACACAAGCACAAGCAAATCTTGAACGCAATACACAGATTGTTGATACGACGCAACTAGCAGAGTTATTGCAAACAGCGAAATTATTAGAAACAAGCATTTATACGACGAGTACTGCGAATACATTAACTACAGTAATCACGGATGCAACGACATTGTTGTCTTTAACAGGAACAACACAAGATGCGGTTGATGCAATGTATGGAACGCTACAAACAGCTATGAATAATGTTGTATTGGCTGCGACAGTAGAAGAAAAAAATCACTTAAATGATGCAATTGTTCGTGCTCAAGCTATTGATGTAAACAATTATGTAGATACTACAAACTTCATTATTGCACTACAAACAGCAACAGCGTCGCAAGCTAAGATTGCAAGTGGTGAACTGAGTGGAGAAGAGGCGAGAAGTGTAACAGCAACAATGTTGAGTGCACTTGAAAACTTAGTTGAAGTTCCTACGATTTCTGTAAATAAAGATCTGTTATTAGGGGAAATCAACACCCAAATAGCTGAAAGTGAAGCTTCAAAATATACGAAAGGTTCATGGGAAGCATATAAATCAGCTGTATTTGCAGCAAATACAATTTACAATGATATAGGAGCAACGCAAGCACAGGTGGATGAAGCATTAACTGCATTGCAATCCGCAAAAGCTAATTTAGTTATGGTTGAGGTTTTACCAGAAACGGAAACTACACCTGAAGGAACTGGAAATGTATCCACAGCGGACACTACATCACCAATTTGGACTTGGATAATGGCACTATCAGGAATGATGATTGCAGCACTTGCAGTGGTGTTTAAAAGAAAAAAAGGGTAATTCATATATAATTTCTCGGTCAAAATCATAGTTTTTCCTTTTGCAATGCTATATGATTATTGCAGGAGGAGAAACATATGAAATTAGTAAAAGAAGTTGATGGAATTGTACTATTGTTAAGTGGAGAAGTTTGTGAGAATTGTGGATCTGACGAATTAATTCCTAACACAACAGAAGCCGCAGTTGAAAAACATATACCTGTATACACATTTGATGGGGACACTTTAAGTGTCAGCGTAGGTAGTGTATTACATCCAATGAGCGAAGCGCACTATATTGAATGGGTAATTGTTGAGACAATTGATGGACATATGCTTAAAAATTTAACGCCAAATTCACAACCAGTTGTAACATTTACTGTGAAAAAAGAAGAAGTTGTTGCCGTTTACGCATATTGCAATCTACATGGTGTATGGAAAGCAACACTACAATAGAATATTTTATATTGAAAACACATTATTAAATGTGTTTTTTTATTAAAAATTCATTAGATTTGTATAACTGTTTTGGATTGGTGTACAATATTGATGAAGGTGAAGCATATGAAAAAAATGAATTGTTTAATATTAATAATTATTTTATTTGGATGTAGTGATACAAATCTTCCAGTTGAAGAAATAGAGCAAGTTTATCAAATAGAATCTGTGAATAATTATTATGATGATTTAAATAGTAAGGAAAAACAAGTGTATGAAATGCTATATGAATGTTTGGCTACAGTGAGCCAAGAGTTGAAAGGAATTCCTAGTGATGCAGATACATTAATTTCGGTGTATAAAAAATTGATGAATGATCATCCTGAGATTTTTTATGTAGATAATTTTTCTTATATATCCCATGAAAATTCGGTTGATTTCATCCCTCACTATAATCGTGATGAAGCAGAGATTGAAGCAATGAACATACAAATACAAAATAAAGTTGATAGTATAATTTCAGAAGTAGATAGCAACTTCACGCAATTACAAAAAATAAGATATTTATATGATTATGTTGTGGAGCATGCATCTTATAAGGAAGATGCATTAGACAATCAAAATATAGTGAGTGCGTTGATTCATGGTGAAAGCGTGTGTGCTGGCTATAGCAAAACATTGCAATTATTACTAGAAGAAATTGATGTTCCAACTAAATATATTACTGGAACAGCAAATAATGGATTCAAAAAAGAGAATCACGCTTGGCTATTGATTAATATAGATGGATCAGATTATTATTTGGATCCAACTTGGTCCGATTTTCATGAACCGTTCGACCATTCTAGTAGTGCTTATTTTTTGATGAATCATGATGAAATGTCTGATATATATAATCAAGACGATGAAGGAACGCAACTATTTAAACAGACTTATGAGAATTTATCAACACCGTATTACATTGACAAAAAAGAAGAACAATTAGTAAAAGATATGCTTTTAGCACAAATAGATGAACATTGTATAGAGTTGAAGTTTGATGCATCAGTATATGATTATTATAAAAAGCTACTTATTGAGGATGAAAAAATATTCATGTTTCTAAAAGAAGTGGGAATAGACGTGGAACATATAGATGTCGCATCCTTTGATGAATTACACTTTATAGGCATCCATTTATAAAAAAAACGTTCACATTGAACGTTTTATTTTGGAATGCGTAGCACTTGGCCAGAATATATTAAATTCACATTACGTATTCCATTTAAAGAAGCAATAGTAGTTACCGTGGTATTGTATGTGGCTGCAATACCAGACAAAGTATCCCCTGATTTAACAACATAATTGAATGTATTGTTTTGATTGTCAGCTATATCTTCATAGCTGTTACCACTTTTTTGTAACGCATAAATACGTAATGATTGTCCTGGATAAATTAAATTCGTATTTTGAATATCATTTAAAGAAGCTATACTTTGTACAGTGGTTCCATACACTTGAGCGATTCCCCATAATGTGTCACCAGCCTTCACAGTAATAGTAGTGTAATCGTTCGTGTTTTTTTGTGTGTGGTCAACTTCATTTACTGTGTTTCGTGTGACAAATAGAGAGTCTTCCATAATATCACGATCAACGAATCCAGAGATTCCACTAATTCTACCTGCATCGCTAAACTGCCAAGCCTCATAAGAACCCCAAACGTTGTCAGTACTTGGGCTGCTTACACCCCAGTCTGCAATCCACAATCCATAAGCACTCACACTTTCGTTGAATCGAGAGCTAGCACTAGAAGCATTGGTGTATAGGACGCATTCGATGCCTGATAGACTTTCCACTTCACTCATAAAACTCACAGCAATCTCACTAATTTCTGCAACTGAAGTAGTAGAGAATGTTTCGTAATCCAATGCCAATTTGAAATCGACTTCTAAGGTTTCAATCGTATTTACGAAATGGCTAGCTTGCTCCTTTGCATCTGTTGGATTTGTAGCGGTTAAATAATGATAAAAACTAACTTTTAATCCTGCATTCTTAGCATTTGTATGGTTTGTTTTATAGTAAGGATCCACATAATCAAAACCTTCACTTGCTTTAATGTACACTGCTTCAATCCCTTCTGCCTTAACCTGTGTATAGTTAACTTCACCTTGATACTCACTGACATCGATGCCTTCTACACTTGCTAGCGTTGATGGTGTTGCAAACAATAAGAACATTGATAATAATAATTTCATATTTTCCTCCTAGCGTATACTATGAGGAAAAAGTGAAAGTAATTAGGCGAATATATGATATAATGAAATTGGTGAAGAAATGAAAAATTATTTTATTATACGTATTCTTTGGTATTTGATCGGAGTGTTAATATTAATCTCTTATTACATATTCCAGTTGTTATCTTACACAATGACAATGGCATTAGTTTCCTTTTCATTAATGATTGCACTGTTGTTAGAAGCGCTATACTACAAAGAAAAGAAAAAAATGAGAAAATACTATTTTAAATTAGCAACAATTGCTGCTATTTTTTTTAGTGTATGCTTCATTTTGATCCTTGGATTGTAGTGGATAGGTATTCCTTTTATCGGATGGTAGGAAAGTTGTGATTTCATCGCCATCAAAACCAATAACTAGTGCAGTTTCACTAATGAGAATAGGACGTTTTAATAAAGTTGGGTTACGTTGTATGAATTGTATAAGTTGAGATGTCGTCATATTTTGTATAGATTGATGATTTTTTTTATATATTTTACCCCTTTTTGAAATCACATCATCAAATCCATTGGGGCAACGTTGTATTAAGTATTGAAGTTCTCTTTTATTTAACACATGTGTTTGAATATTTTTCTCATAATAGGAAAGTTGATTTGTGTCAAAAAAGAACTTTGCTTTAGCTGTAGATGAACAACCAAAAGATGTATAAATTAGTATCATAATACCCTCCATTCATTAATAGTAGTATGTCTATTTGTTGTTTTTTTAATCACATAATTTACCAATAAATAAAAGTAATTATTAGTAATGTATACGATATACTATAAGCAAGCAAATACAATATATTTGCTAGAAGTAAATTAGTACTTCATACATTCTCCCTTAAAACATAAAATAAAGAGTCTTAGGCTCTTTATTTTTGTGTTATAATGGGTGCATTGCGTAGGAGGTTATATGGATTTAAAAAAATTTATTTCGTATTATAAACCATATAAAAAATTATTTTTTATGGATATGGGGTGTGCAATTATAGCAGCAACAACATCACTAGTTTTCCCATTAATTGTGAGACATGTTACAAATAATGTATTAGGAGTAAATGGTGGACAAGATTTAACACAAATTTTATATTTAGCAGCTATCATGATCATAATCATCATTGTAGAGTATTTTTGTAATTATTTCATTGCATATCAAGGGCATGTGATGGGTGCTTATATGGAAGCAGATATGCGTAATGAGCTATTCTCTCATTATCAAAAACTAAGTTTTAGTTTTTTTGACAATCAAAAAGTTGGACAATTGATGACTCGATTAACAAATGACCTTTTTTCTTTAACAGAATTATTTCATCATGGGCCTGAAGATATCGTGATTTCAATGATTAAAATCATTGGAGCATTTATCATTTTATCTACAATTAATTTGCCATTAACATTAATCGTATTTTCTGTATTACCTTTTATGGCAGCGTTTGCGTACTACTATAATCGTAGGATGAAAAAAGCGTTTCGAGCAAATAAGAAAAAAATAGGAGATATTAATGCTAGAATTGAAGATAGTTTATCAGGTATTCGCGTAGTTAAAAGCTTCGCAAATGAGCGACAAGAGATGAATCGATTTCACCATGAAAATAGTTTGTGGATAGAAACAAAACGTAATTCATATCAAAATATGGGTAGATTTCATTCGGGATTAGGTTCTTTTATTTCTTTTATTAGTGTATTAATTATAGTAGGTGGATCTTTGTTGATGAATTCTTCAAGTTTAAGCCCAGGTGATTTAATTGCATTTTTACTATATGTAAATAATCTTACTGAGCCAATTCGTAAATTAATTAACTTCACTGAAAGTTTCCAAGAAGGAATTAGTGGTTATGAAAGATATATGGAGTTGTTGAATATTAACCCAGATATTAAGGATAAAAAAGGTGCTAAGAAGTTACATGATGTACAAGGTAAAGTGTGTTTTAATAATGTATCATTTCGATACAACGAAAAATCAGATTATGTATTGAGGAATATTAATCTGGAAGTAAAGTCTGGTGAATATGTTGCATTAGTTGGTCAAAGTGGTGCAGGAAAGACGACTTTATGTTCTTTGATTCCTCGTTTTTATGAAGTGGTAGACGGAAAAATTAGTATTGATGGAACGGATATTAAAGATGTCACTTTGCAAAGTCTACGTGAAAATATAGGAATCGTACAACAAGATGTGTATTTATTTAGTGGGACTATTTTGGAGAATATAGCATATGGGAATATGGAAGCTAGCGAAGAAGAAATCATTGAAGCAAGTAAAAAAGCAAATGCGCACGAATTCATCATGGGTTTAGAAGATGGATACTTGACAGATATTGGGCAAAGAGGTGTAAAGCTTTCGGGTGGGCAAAAACAGCGAATTTCTATAGCGAGAGTGTTTTTAAAAAATCCTAAAATTTTGATTTTTGATGAAGCGACTAGCGCACTGGATAATGAAAGTGAAAAAGTTGTGCAGGAATCACTGGAGTCATTGGCGGAAAATAGAACAACATTTGTAATTGCACATCGATTATCTACGATTGCGAATGCACAACGTATCATTGTGTTAGATGAAGATGGTATTGCAGAAAGTGGTACACATCAAGAATTATTGGCACTAGACAATAAATATGCAGCTTTATATAAAGTGAATAGTAAATAGTAAACAAAAAAAATCCAATACATAGTATATACATAGAAAGTGAGGTTTCTAATATGCTATTTTGGATTTTTTTTCCATTTTTATGCACAAGTCTTGGTGCTGCAATGGTTTTTTTGTTTAAGGAAAAAATCACAAATGTAACAATGAGTGCATTTTATTCAATTGCAGGTGGAGTAATGGTTAGTGCATCCTTTTTTTCATTGATCCTACCCGCGTTTTCTCGCATAGAGGATCATCCTATATCTGCCGTATTTATTGGTGTAAGTTTTTTTATTGGTGGATTGTTCCTATTTGTAGTAGATTTCATTCTTCGTAAAGTACGCTCACAACAAAAAAGTCTTTTATATTTGGCAATTACATTGCACAATATTCCTGAAGGAATGTCTGTAGGGTTATTGTATGGTCTATATATGAAAAGTCAGGATCCAATATATCTGAGTGGTGCAATTGCTCTTTCTATAGGTATTGGTATTCAAAATATTCCAGAAGGTGCAGCGATTTCGTTGCCTTTAAAAGCACAAGGAATATCTAAAAGAAAAGCATTTTGGATGGGAGTATCCTCAGGGATGGTAGAGCCAATCGCTGCGCTAACAGCGGCTGTACTTATTAGTATGGTAGAAGGTTGGATGCCTTTTTTATTATCTTTTTCAGCAGGGTGTATGATCTATGTGGTGGTAGAAGAGTTAGTTCCTCAAGCAAGAGCGATTAAGGAGTGTTATTACACGAGTATTATCTTTATGATTGGATTTATTATTATGATGGTATTGGATGTTATATTAGGCTAGGAGAGATTGCTCTTCTATCCTATGCTTCTTTCAAAAAATATGATTTCAGTGTATAATGAATATTGATTGGAGAAATTACATGAACAAAAAATGGATTGAAAAATATGTGAATACACACCCTGTGTATTTCTATAATAAACAAAAAGAAAATTTTAAAGATACGATTATTGAAGACTTTAAAACATTAGGATATGAAGGTGAAGAAATGTTTGTGAAGAATCGTATTGTAAGAGTACGTAATATAATTATTGGAAACATAAAGAGTGCGAAACATATGATTATTGTTCCTTATGATACTCCACAAAGAGTATTTTGGAGTAATTATGAGTATTATCCTCAAAACGGTAGTAAGATTTTGAAAAAATCTTTCTGGCCTACTTATGTTCCTATCATTGTGTGTTATTTGTTGTTGCTTGCACTAATTTATGGTTTACCTATATTGGGTGTGAGTAGTGAGATAACATTATTTATAACAGCATTATATTTCGCATTTTTATCAATTTTTATTTGGAAAGGTTTCCCCGCTAAACACAATGCTACAAGAAATAATGCGGCAATTGCGAGTGCATTGCAGATTGCGAATAACCTTCCAACGCACAAAAAGAAGGATGTTGTATTTGTTTTTACTGATGTTACAAACATGCGATTACGTGGAATAAAAGCATTAGATTTATATTTGAAAACAAAAAATAAACAGCATCAAAAAATTATTTTGCACTGTATTGGGCAATCAGATACGGTACAAATTGGTTATTCTAAAGGGATGCGAAAAATGGCAAATGCACTGAAAAAAAATAGTGAAGCAAGGGTTTGTTTGATTGAAGAGCAAAATGCTGCAAATCTAGCAATGTCATTTTTAAAGGATGCAATTACAATTAGTAGTGGAAAGATAGTAGGAGAGGATATTGTCGTTTATAAAACGGCATCAAATAGAGATGTGCAATATAATGAGGAAGTATTGGATACAATAACGAATTTAGTGACACAATATGTGAGTTAGGAGGAGTGTGATGAATAGACTTTGGAAGTTAATATTAAGCAAAAAGATGCTAATCGCTTTGATGCTATTAGCACAAGTAGTTGTTATTTTTATACCAACCTTTATTTTATATGAGTTTAGTGTGTATTTTCAAGTTGTAATTAGAGTGCTTTCTATCGTTTTAGCAATGTACATATTCTCAAAAGATATTAATCCAACCTATCGACTAGCATGGATAATGTTAATCCTAATTAGCCCGTTCTTAGGGGTATTAGTTTATTTGTTTTTTGGTGCCAAACAAGTTCCAAAAGCGTTGCGAATCAGGGATAAAGACTTACAGAAATCAATGAAAAAATATTTAAGTAGAAATAAAATTATCTCTGCAGAATTGGCTGAAAAAAGTGCAAATGCACATAAACAATCTAATTATATTAGTAGAGTTAGTGAATTTCCTTTGTATAAGAAGACAAGAGCAACGTATTGCAAATTGGGAGAAGATCAATTTAAGATATTAAAGGAACAACTTCTTAAAGCGAAAGAATTCATCTTTATGGAATTCTTCATTATTGATACAGGAAAAATGTGGGATGAGTTACTTGAAATATTAACACAAAAAGTAAAAGAAGGTGTTGACGTTAGATTGATGTATGATGGATTTGGATGTTTATCTACGTTGCCTTCAGGATATGATATCGAATTAAATAAGTTAGGTATTAAAACAAAAGTATTTAATAAAATAGGAACACGATTGGCAGTACAGTTAAACAATAGGGATCATCGTAAAATCGTTGTTGTAGATGGATTGATTGCCATGACTGGTGGAATTAACCTTGCGGATGAATACATTAATGAAAAGGTTCGTTTTGGACATTGGAAAGATAGTGGATGTTTAATTGAAGGGTTAGCGACATGGAGTTTTACGGTTATGTTTCTACAATTTTGGAATTATGATGAAGAAGAGAAAGACGATTATGAAACGTTTAGAAAACAAGCGACATGTTTTGAAAATATAGAAGATGATGGATATGTACAACCTTATTCAGATTCACCTACAGATAATGAATATGTTGGTAAAAACACGCATATTAATATGATAAATAATGCAAATGATTATATTTATATCACAACACCATACTTATTATTAGATAATGAGATGAGGTCTAGCTTAATTTTAGCAGCACAAAACGGAGTAGATGTAAGAATTATTTTACCACATATACCAGATAAAAAATTAGTGTTTGAATTGACTCGATACAATTATGAAGCATTAATTCATGCAGGTGTTAAAGTATATGAGTATACACCAGGGTTTATTCATTCCAAAACATTTATTTCAGATGATGCAATTGCGATTGTGGGAACAACAAATATGGATTATCGTAGCTATTACTTGCATTATGAATGTGGTGTTTGGTTCTACAATAGTTCATTAATTAATGAAATGAAAATAGATTATTTTGATACAATTGAAAAGTCAAAATTAGTAACGAGAGAAGATATTAAGCATATACATATATGTAAAAGAATATTACGTATTATCTTAAATTTATTCTCTCCATTAATGTAATCAATATAAATGAGGTGAAAGAATGGAAAAAGTTGGTTTAATTTGTGAAGGTGGAGGAACAAAAGGAGCATATACAGCAGGGGCATTACTTGCACTTCTGGATTATGAAATTTACCTTCCATATGCAGTTGGAATAAGCGCAGGTGCCGAAAACTTGTTGCCATATGTATCTAGGCAAAAACAAAGGTTGCGTGTAACAGGTGTGGATAGCCCAACCAATAAAGGGGCGGTTGGTTTACGACCGCTATTTAAAGAGGGGTCTATTTTTGGGATTGAAGAAACTGTGAATTTTATTGAAAAGCATGCTCCTTTTGATTTCGAAAATTTTTATAAAAGTGAGACAAAACTAGATGTAGGTTTGTACAATATGGATACAGGAAAGATAGAATACTTTCCAAAGGAAAGAGTAGACAAAGAAAAAGTATTAATCAAAGCAGCATGTGCATTAGCTATTATTGTGAATCCTTATAAATTCAATGGTGGGTTATACATGGATGCAGGACTAATTGATATGATCCCAGTGGAACAAAGTATACGTGCTGGAAATGATAAACATATTTTCATTTCCACGAAAGAGGGGACATACACTAGAAAACCAGCACCAAAGTGGCAAATAATGTTAGCCAAATTAAAATATCGCAAATATCCGCATGTTATTGAAGACTTAAAAGTGCGTCATGAAAATTATGAACGACAATGGAACATAGTGAAAAATCTTGAAAAACAAGGGAAAGCATTGATTCTTCGTCCAAGTAAAAGCATGGGACTATCACGCTATACAACCGATAAAGATAAGATAGAAGCATGGTTTCAATTAGGGTATGATGATACAGCAGCAAGAATAGAAGAATTAAAATTGTATATAAAAAAATAAGGCATACGCCTTTTTTTATATAGAAAGTAGGTGAAATATGTTTAGTATATTATGCATTATATTTATATATGCAAGGTTTTGTAAGGTGAAAAAACCATATTTCTATATTGTTGTATTAGGAGCAGGATTATATGGAGATGTACTTAGTGAACCTTTAAAAAGAAGGTTGGTGTTAGCTAAGAAATGGTATAATAAAAATCCCGTGCCAATTGTTGTGTGTGGAGGACAAGGGAAGGGTGAGAGTGTGAGTGAGGCAAGCGCTATGGCGAAGTTTCTTGTAGAAGAGGGAATATCTTCGAAATGCATTTATATGGAAGAGACATCTACCTCGACATATGAAAATCTTAAGTATGCCCTACCTTATGTGAGTAAGAAAGACATATTGCTGATTAGTTGTGATTTTCATATTTTCAGGGCATCATGTATTGCGAAATATTTAGGATATGAAGTCCAAACACAAGGGGCAAGAAGTATTGGATGTGGTCAAATAAAATATTATATTCGCGAAGTATTTGCTTTAATTAAATTTTGGATCTGTAAAAAATAATCGAGTATTCGCACTCGATTGTTTTCATAAAAAAAGAAGGCGTTAGCCTTCTATAAACTCAATAAGCGCTTTGTATCACGAGCGATAACCAATTCTTCATCCGTAGGGATTACAAATATCTTCACTTTTGATTCTGGTTTTGTAATTAAACGTTCACCTTTTCCATTTATGTTAGCATCATCATCAATAACAATATCAAATGCTTCACTAATTAAATCGATGATACACTTTCTAGCGTAATAAGAATTTTCACCAATTCCTGCTGTGAACACAATTGCATCTGCTTTTCCTAATGCAACATAATATCTTCCAATATAAGCGATGACTCTTCTAAAGAAAATGTCTAATGCAAGCTGTGCTCTTTCATTTCCTTCGCGAGCAGCCTTTTCTACATCTCTGAAATCACTAGATACACCAGAAACACCTAATAAACCAGATTCTTTATTTAACACGTTAATGACTTCATCAATATCCATATCTGTATGATGTAGTAAATAGTTAATGATAGAAGGATCCATGTCTCCAGAACGAGTTCCCATCATAATACCAGTAAGTGGGGTGAACCCCATTGATGTATTTTTTGATTTCCCATCTTTAACTGCGGTTAAAGAACCACCTGCTCCTAAATGTGCCACGATAATTTTACTGTGTTCAGGATTTCCTAATAAGTCAATTGCACGTGCTGATACATATTTATGTGATGTTCCATGTGCTCCATATTTACGTATTTTGTAATCCTCATAATACTTATAAGGAATTGGATAAATGTAACACTTTGGATCCATAGTTTGATGAAAAGCCGTATCAAATACAGCGACCGCTTTCGCAGAAGGTATGGCTTCGTTTAATGTTTTGTAACCAATTAAATGAGCAGGGTTATGTAAAGGTGCTAAAGGTATCAATTCTTCGATATGCGCAACAACACTATCATTAATAACTGCTGAATCTGTATAGTAAGAACCACCTTGAACAACACGGTGTCCTATTCCTTTGATATCATCAAGAGATTGGACAATCTCTTTTTCTAGCAAAGTATCCAACAATAATTTTACTGCCTGCTGATGGTTTTCAATGTTTTGAATTGCAACATCTTTTTTATCATTGTATTGGATTGTGAAAATACTGTTTTCTAATCCGATTCGTTCGATTACACCAGAAGTGATTACAAATTCATTATCCATTTCAAATAATTTGAACTTTAATGATGAACTTCCTGTGTTTACTGCAATAATTTTAGTCATAATAATTTCTCCTTTTATTTATTTTGTAATTCATATAATATACGTAATCCTTTGAATGTTAAATCCGGGTCATAAACATCGATACAATCTGTATGTTCTGCAATAATACGCCCTAACCCTCCGGTTGCGATAACTTTTATCTCTTTTTTTATTTCTTTTTTAAACTTTTTTACAAGGTATTCAGTGTGCCCAACATACCCATAGAAAATACCTGCTTGCATTCCATGAATTGTGTTTGAACACAATATTTTAGTAGTTGGTTTGATTTCAATCTCTGGCAGTTTAGCAGTCTTCCCACTTAATGCTTGCGCAGTAATTTCTACCCCTGCACAAATACATCCACCTTGATACTCACCGGCTGCATTTATGTATTCAAATGTAGTGGCGGTACCGAAGTCGATGACTAAGACATCACCACCATATACATAGTGCGCTCCCACCGCATCAACAATTCGATCTGCTCCGACTTCGCGTGGATTATCCACTTTGATAGATATTCCTGTTTTAATTCCAGGCCCTACTATAATTGGTTCTTTATGAATATATTTGCGTATTGAATTTGTGAATGAATGCATAATTTTAGGTACTACACTGGCTACGATAACATCTTGTATGTCATCAATTTGCACCATAGAGGTAGCAAGGAAGTTTGTAATCATAAAACCATATTCATCACTTGTTCTTTTAAACCAAGTAGTTAAACGATAATTTCCAATCAATGAATCCCCTTTGTATATACCTATTGTTATATTTGTATTTCCAATATCTATGACTAATAACATGTGCTCTCCTATATCTTTAATAATGCATCGAAAATGTTTTTAGCAACATCTTCTTTTCGCATATTTTCGAAATGTATTGTTTCATCTTTTGTTAAAATGCTAATTGTGTTTGTATCACTATGGAAGCCAGAGTCTTTTTTACTGACATCATTGGCAATTAATATATCGCAATTTTTCCTATTGAATTTCTCTCTTGCATATTGCAAAACATTATTTGTTTCAGCAGCAAATCCACAAATTATTTGGTGTTTTTTTCGTGCTGATAAAGTTGATAATATATCTATATTTTTTTCTAGTTGTAAAGTAAGTGAATCGCATTTCTTTATTTTTAAAGATTTTGCATTCACAACATAAAAGTCAGAAGGAGCTGCAGCAGCAATAAAATAATCACATGTATCAAAGTGCTGTGAACAAGCATCAAACATACTTTGTGTGCTTTCTACTTCAATGATATTCACATTACAAGGTCGAAATAAACTAGTCTTAGCACTAACTAATGTAACATCAGCGCCTAAATTTCTTGCATGTCTAGCAAGTGCATATCCCATTTTCCCACTTGAACTATTCGTAATATATCGAACAGGGTCTATCGCTTCGATACAGCCACCAGCATTGATTAAAACTCGTTTTCCAAGCAAGGGCTTATCTGAACATAGAGCTTGCTCTATGTGTTCTAAAATCGTTGGTAAGCTCGCTAATTTCCCATCTCCAACATCTCCACATGCAAGGTTTCCGACTTCGCTATGAATAATAGTCATCCCAAATTGTTCGCAACGTTTGATATTGTCTTGTGTAATAGGATTTTTTAGCATCTGTGTATTCATTGCTGGAGCAATTAATTTTGGACATGCAGCAGCTAAAAAAGTTGTGCTAAGCATATCATCACAAATCCCATGTGCAACTTTCGCAATTATATTTGCAGTCGCTGGTACTAAAATAAATAAATCCGCTCGTTTGGCTAGTGAAATGTGTTCCACATTATAATCTATTTCTCGATCGAAAGTATGTACATAAGTCTTGTGCTTAGTTAAGGATGAAAAAGTAAGAGGAGTTACAAATTGTGTTGCGTTCTCACTCATTATAACTTCTACATCATGTCCTAACTTTAATAAATCACTCACTAATTGAACACTCTTAAAAGTAGCAATACTACTACTTACACCAACTATGATTGTTTTTTTATTTACCATTTGATTACCTTCTTACTCACTTTACAAATTGGAATACATAGCACAATCGCAGCAATTGCTTCAGCAACACCATTACTTGCCACGATAAGCAATATAAAAGATATAATTGTTTCATAAGGTTGATTAATAGCACTTGCATATGCCTCGCCAAATAGTAAATAAACAAGACTCATAACAAGAAGTGTATTCACCAATGCGCCAACCAAAGCAGCAATTCCAATTGCTAGTGAACCTTTGTTCTTCAGTTTTTCATAGATATACCCTGCAATGTACCCAATTAGAATTCTAGGTATGAAGGCAATTATTAAAGATTGCCAACTCCCATCGATTTCTCCAATCGAAATAAAGGGTGAAAAAAGAAATGATGTTGCTAATGGCTTTATTGTGTTGTTTATCATACTCATTAATCCGAATACGAAACCTACTATCGCTCCTTCTTTTTTACCTAATAAAATTCCAGCAATAATTACAGGAATGTGAAGTGTTGTTACATTCATAAACCCTAAAGGTATAAAACCTAAAAAGGGGATGATGCTGATAACCACCTCAATCGCTATGAACAGCGTTAAAAATGCCAATCTTCTAGTTTTTTTATTCATGTTTCCTCCACTGTCGCTCTTTTGATGCAACGTCTTAAATTGGTTTAATTGTATTGCTTAGTGAATGGACTTATAATCTCACTCCTAAATACATTTATTAAACGTTATAATTATAAAGCATATTTGTAAAATATACAATTTAAGATATGCACTTAAAGTAAAATAAGTACCACTTCATGTGGTACTTATTATTGAAAATTCACAATACAAATTAACGACGGGAATAATTAATATTGCATATAGCGAATAATCATAGTATTCTTTTGTAAATTAAATAGTGCATTGATACAAGGGAAATATATTTATTTTACGAAATTATTATAACTATACTAAATTATGCCAAACTAATCTAATCTA
>CAYJJS010000022.1:0-27649 GCA_964370645.1 uncultured Erysipelotrichaceae bacterium
TAGTTTGTTAATTTAACTCTTTTTGTTGGACCGTGTTGTCCTGGTGCGTATTGACGCTGTTTACCTTTAGCGAATTCTTTTCCTGTTTCTAAGATTGAGAATCCAAGGCGTCGTGAAGTTTTTGTTACTGGTTTAGTAATTCTTGCCATAATTAAATGTCCTCCTTATTGTTTCACTTTTCGTAAAACAATAACAGTACAAATCATCATTGAAATGTGTTAATACAAACGATATTTTCACTCTTATGCAGCCGAGTTACGCAATATCCCGCTGTGCGTTATTAACGCAAAAATCTATGACTTTGTATGCTGCTATCATTTTGACGCTTAATAATTATATCAAACATATTAACAATGTCAAATATTATTGTAAAAAAACTTTGCTAAGTTCGCAAAAACATATATAAAAAATAAAGATTTGTGTTACAATATTTGAGAGAGGTGTTTATATGCAAAACTTTTTTAATACAATCAAAGAAAATGTAACATTTGAGATGATGCTTTATGGGGGAGGGGCCCTTATAGCAATTTTAGTCTTAACAATTGTTCTTGTTTCTTTAAAGAAGAAAAAAACAAAGAAAGAAATTGAGATTCTTGAACATAAATATACAGCCCTAAAAACGATACCTTTGTCTTTTAAATTGAATAAAGCAAATCAACTAGCAAAAGTGAATAACACGATTGAAGAATTTGTTAGCACATTACAAATTGAGTTTGATGATGTTTCATTAAAACTTAAGGAGTGCAGTGTTTGTTTGCAAGAGGCAGATGATTATGTATATTCAAACAAAGTGAAAAAAGCAAATAAAAGTATTGCTAGTCTTATGCCTATCTTACACGAGTGTGAATCTTTAGTATCTACTTTAGATGCAAAGTTAGATCAAGTGCTTGAACAAGAAAATATGCAGCGAGAAAATATCAACGCTTTAAAGTCTGTATTTCGCGAATTAAAGAAAACATATATAAGTTCAAAGAAATCATATCGTCAAAGTGTAGATACGATTGATGCACTATTGATTGATATTGAGGGAATGTTTACTGTCTTTGAAGAGTGGATGTATGCTTCTGAATTCGATAAAGCGCAAGATAAAAATGAAGAGATTGCGGATACACTGAAACGTTTGGATACTATTTTAAATGAGATTCCTACTCGTTATGAAAAGTCTTGTGTGATTATACCAATGTTATTGGAAGAGGTTGTCTTGTTTTATCAATCTTTAGACCAAAGAAATATCTATACAATGCATTTAGATGTACAAACTAAGTTTGATGCAATTCAAGATCAAATAAACGAGGTGAATGTATCACTAAGTGATTGTCGATTCGATGGTGTTGATGAGACATTAATGAACTGTGAACAAGTTTTAAAAACATTACAAGCGGGACTACAAAAAGAGGAAGCTTGTTATGATGTTGTAAATACAAGAGGGAATGAATTGTTTCAACGTATTAAACAATTAAACATGGACACACAAAAAATCATAGAAACATATGTACGTGTGAATGAAAAATTTGGTTTTGAACAGCTTCAATCTCAAATTTCAACATTAAGTGATTCTGTAGATGACTTGAATACTATGCATATAAAGTTATCCGATACTTTAGAAGTATTGGAAGTTCCTTTTACAACGATTGTAGTCAGTTTCGAAGAATTGGATTCAAAAACTGTTCAAAATGAGTTATTAGCGAAAGATATTCATGAAAAATTAATGAATGCGACAAGTGATGAGGAACGTGCCAAAAAGCAACTTGTTAAGCTTCAATTGATAGTAAATGAGATGCGCGTGAAGATTGTGCAATTTAAATTGCCTTCCGTTGATGAAAAGTATGAAGACGATTTACGTAGTGCGAATATCTACATTATTGATATTAAGGAATTACTACAAAGTGTTCCTTTGGATGTAGAACGTTTAAATGCAAAGTTACAAGATGCTATCGACTATATTTATACATTATACAATACGGTAAACAACTTAGTGAATATGGCTTCCATGAGTGAAAGTGCAATTGTATTTGGAAATCGTTATCGTAATGATTATGTTGAAATTGATGCGGAATTAACACGTGCTGAGTTATGTTTTACAAACGGACAATACACAAAAGCACTAAAAATTGCAATTACTGCTATTGAGAAAATACATCCAGGGGTGTATGAAAGTCTATTAGAAAACGGAAAAGAGGCATAATATGGAGAATTTGTACTTAGATTACGCTTCTAGTACACCTATTGATCCTGAAATATTAAATACATATGAGACATTGCTAGAAAAGTACTACATGAATAGTGAAGGTATACATGATGGTGGTGTTGAAGTACATACATTACTCGAAAAAAGTCGTAAGCAAATTGCGACTTTCTTGTACGTTAAGAGTGATGAAATATTTTTTACAAGTGGTGCAAGTGAAGCAAATAATATGGCTATTAAAGGGTATTGTTTAAAACATTCTCATAAGGGTAAACATATCATAACAACTACGATAGAGCACTCAAGTGTGTATGAGTGTTTCAAACAATTGGAGGAACACTTTGGTTTTGAGGTAAGCTATATTCAACCTGGTAGAGATGGATTGATTCGTGTAGAAGATGTACAAGCCGCAATTCGCAAAGACACGATTTTCATCAGTGTGATGGCTGTTAATAATGAAATAGGTAGTATTCAACCCGTAAGTGAAATTGCGCGTGTTGTGCAATCTTATCCAAGTGTAAAGTTTCATGTAGATGCTGTACAGGCTTTGGGTAAGATACCATTTAGTTTACAGGGCATCGATTTATTAACCTTCACTTCTCACAAGATGTATGGAGTGAAAGGTTGTGGGATTCTTTATTGTCGTAACAATATACAATTGTTACCACTTATTAGTGGAGGAAGCCAAGAACAAGGAATGCGCGGAGGAACAATCAATGCTCCAGCATGTATTGTTTTTGCTAAAACCTTACGACTTGCACTTGAGCGTTTAGATGCACATTATATTCATGTAAAAGAACTACATATATTTCTAAGAAATGCTTTACAACAAATAGAGGGAATTCACATTATTAGTGATTCATCAACGAGCCCATATATTTTTAATTTTGCATGTGAAAAAATAACAAGTGAAGTGATGATGAATGCGTTGAATGCAAGAAACATTTATGTTAGTAGTCAAACGACTTGTTCCTTGCGTGCAAAAAAACCATCCAGAACATTACAATCACTAGGATTACAAGATTTAGCACAAAATGCCATTCGCGTATCCTTTTCCCATCACACAAGTATAAAACAATTAGAACGCTTTATCTTAGCGTTAAAGGAGATTACAAATGAATACAAAACAAAATGAGTTAGTGTATGATCATATCTTAATAAGATATGGTGAATTATCTACTAAGGGTAAAAACAAAAAAGACTTCATTAATCGATTATACCAAAACTTGAAGAATGCTTTACGTAATTTTACACAACTTACCTATGAAAAAAGTCATGATCGCATGTATGTAATGCTAAATGGACAACAACCAGAAGCGGTTTGTGAGAAATTGAAGATGGTATTTGGAATTTCTTCTTTTTCAGTAGCAATCAAAGTAGATACAGACTTAGAGAAGATGAAAGAAGTTTCTTTACAAATTGCACAACATTTTGAAGGTGAAACATTTAAGATGGATACACGTCGTCATTTCAAGCGATTTTATAATAGTAGTGATGAAATCAATCGTGCTTGTGCGACAGAAATTTTAATACATACAGATTTAAAGGTAGATGTGAAAAAGCCTGATTTACGTATTTCTATTGAGGTACGTGAATTGTTCACATACATTATGACTAATAAAATTAAAGGGGCAGGTGGTTATCCTGTTGGTGTCAATGGTAAGGCACTTGTTATGCTATCTGGTGGTATAGATTCACCAGTGGCTTGTTATGAAACAATGAAGCGTGGGGTTGCAATTGAATGTATTCACTATGCTTCTCCTCCATATACTTCACAAAGAGCATTAGAGAAAGTGAAGTTACTTGCTAGTCAAATTGCAGTATGTCAAGGACATGTGCGTGTTCACACTGTTCCTTTCACGGACTTACAATTAAAAATTTATCAAGAATGTAGCGAAAGTTATGCAATTACTATAATGCGTCGAATGATGTATCGTATTGCTCAAAAGGTATGTGAAAAGCAGCGTTGTTTAGCCATTGTAAATGGTGAAAGTTTAGGACAAGTCGCTTCGCAGACACTGGAGAGTATGAATGTCATTAATGAAGTCGTGAATATACCTGTATTGCGTCCTGTAGTTTGTATGGATAAATTAGAGATTATTGATATTGCGAAAAGAATTAACACATATGAGATTTCAATACAACCTTTTGAAGATTGTTGTACAATCTTCACACCGAAAGCTCCAGTAACCAAACCGACAAGTAAAAAGGCAAACTATTATGAATCACGATTCGATTTTAAAAGTGAGATAGAGAAATGTTTACTGGATATGAGCTCTGAAAATGTTTATCCGGATTACGAAAGTGTAAAAGAAGAGGATTTATTTTAGTATAAATACAATTTCATTGTACACACTACTATTGAGGTGTGATATGAAGAAAAATAGATTGTATAAAGAAGATGCGAAGCAAGCAGACATATTTCAGTTTGAACTTGGAAACGAGCTTGGTGCACATCTAGAAAAAAAGATTATAAAAAATAAAGAATCAGAGAAGAAAAAAATCAAAAAAGACGAAAGTAAATAACTTTTGTCTTTTTTAATATGGTACACTAAGAGCAGAGGTGATGTAATGATTGTTTGTCCAATATGTAAAAAGACATTAAATAAAGTTGAGCGAAGTTATATTTGTGCAAATAAACATAACTTTGATATTGCGAAACAAGGTTATTGTAATGTATATCGTAAAACGAGTTTAAGTAGTGGTGATAATAAAGAAATGATCCAAGCCAGAACGAATTTTTTAAAGAGTCATGCCTATGATTTTTTAGTAGATACTCTAATAAGTATAATCCAATCGTATCCGGTTGCAAGCTTGATCGATGTAGGATGTGGAGAGGGATATTATACAAATCAAATTCAAAGACAACTGAATACACAAGTCATTGGCTTTGATTTATCCAAAGAAGCTTTAAAGATCGCGTCTAGAGAAAATAAAGACGTACCATATTTTTTAAGTAGTATTTTCGATTTACCAATTGCAGACGAAAGTGCTGATGCAGTGTTGAGTATTTTCTCCCCATTAGCAAAACAAGAATATTCACGTATATTGAAGTCTAAAGGAATTTTCATAAAAGTAGATCCAGATGTGCATCATTTACAACAATTGAAACAGCAATTATATGATGAAGTTACATTCAATGAAGTACTACAATTAGAAATGAAAGACTTTACTTTGAAGGATTGTATACATATCCATGAACGACAAATGCTACAGCCTTCACAAATTCAGGATTTATTAAAAATGACTCCATATTATTACAAGACTAAGCCTGAGGCGATTGAACGAGTATTTGCATTGCCAAAGCTTGAATGCGACTTTGATTTTATAATTTATGTATATGAAAAAATATAATCACTGGTGTTGTTTCAGCCTTTGAAACAATTTTCATATTTTGATGAAATACTTATAGATTTTTTACAATATATTTAGTATAATTAGTCTTACATAGAATTTATGGAATTGTGGGAAAGGAGTAGTAGAATGCTTGTCGTTCTACTAAACGGAATGTATGAAATTAAATGGTTCTCAAATAATTATGGAAGTTTTATTAGAGCATCAAGTGGACACTGTTTTTGGTTATCCAGGGGGTGCTGCATTAAATGTATACAATTCACTATACAATTATAGTGATAAAATTAAGCATGTATTAACAGCACATGAGCAAGGTGCGTCTCATGCTGCAGATGGTTATGCTCGCGCAAGTGGGAAAACAGGGGTCGTATTTGCAACAAGTGGTCCTGGTGCAACCAATTTAGTAACGGGTATTGCAACTGCGTTCATGGATAGTGTACCTATGGTTGCAATTACTTGTAATGTAGTAGATTCGTTGATTGGTCGTGATGCCTTTCAAGAAATTTCTATTACTGGGGTAACTTTACCTATTACAAAACACAACTACTTTGTAAATCGTGTTGAAGATTTGGCAGATACTTTGCGTAACGCATTTCGTATTGCTAGTGAAGGACGTAAAGGGGTTGTTTTAGTAGATATCACTAAAGATGTGACTGCTGAAAATGCATTATGTGAGTTTACACCTATGCAACCATACCCATTGAAAGCATTGCCTTCTTTACAAATTGATAAGGTCGTTAAAGTAGCTGAATTAATTAATGAAGCGAAACGTCCAATCGTATATTTTGGTGGAGGAGTCGTTGCTAGCAAAGCAAAAGAAGAATTGATTCAATTTGTTGAAAAAATTGATGCGCTTGCAACACACACAATTATGGCTGCTGGAATTTTAGACTTTGAAGACCCTCGCAATTTAGGAATGATTGGAATGCATGGTTCTATGGCTGCAAATCGAGCCACAAACGATGCAGATTTAGTCATTGCCTTAGGAACTCGCTTTTCCGATCGTGTCGCTTTGAATCCAACTCGTTTTGCTCAAAATGCTGCAATTGTACAAATTGACATTGACGAGAGTGAAATTAATAAAAATGTTGCTATCAACTGTGAATTGGTTGGAGATATTAAGGTCGTTCTACAAGAATTAATACCTTTATTACATAAAGCAGAGCATACTGAGTGGGTGAGTGAAGCAATGTCTTGGAAAAAACAAGTGGATGTGAAGGCAGCTGGGGAAGGAATTGCTCCTAAAGAGTTATTTTATGCAACTTGTGATTTAACAGATAAAGATACCATTTATGCAACCGATGTTGGACAACATCAAATGTGGGCTGCACAATATGTAAAGCATAAAAAAGCTGAAAACTTCTTAACTAGTGGTGGTTTGGGTACGATGGGATATGGTTATGGTGCTGCAATTGGTGCTCAATTTGCTTGTCCAGATAAACGTGTTATCCACTTTACTGGGGATGGTAGTTTCCATATGAATTTAAATGAATGTTGTACTGCAGTCAGTGAAAATTTACCAATTATTACTATTATTTTAGATAACAAGGTACTTGGTATGGTGTATCAGTGGCAAACTGTGTTTTACAATAAACAGTACTCAGAAACCATTTTAGAGCGTAAAACAAACTATGTGAAGCTTGCGGAAGGGTTTGGCGCTGTTGGATTTGAAGCAAATACAATTGAAGAATTTAAAGATGTATTCCAAAAAGCATTAAAAGTGAATGGTCCTGTATGGATTGCTTGTAAGATATCTCGTTTTGAACGTGTCTTACCAATGATTCCAAGCGGTGGTACACTTAAAGATGCAATCGTTGATTAGGAGGAAGTATTATGAAAGAAGTAATTAGTATTTTTGTAGATAATCAATCGAATGTATTAACAAGAGTAGCGTCTTTGTTTGGGCGTAGAGGGTTCAATATTGATTCGTTGACTGTATCTGCAACCGATGATCCAATGGTTTCTAGAATTACGGTAGTGTTTAATGGAGATGCACAATCTTTGTCACAAATCTTAACACAAACTAGAAAACTAGAAGTCGTAAAGGATATATTTACGTTAGAAAAAGAAACAAGTTTATATCGTGAACTATTATTATTAAAAATAGCTTGCGACAAAGAAACGCGATCAACAATTAAAGAAATTGTCGATATATACCGTGGAAAAGTGATTTCCTTATCAAAAACATGTATGATTATTGAGTTAACAGGGGCTTCTGAAAAAATTGATGGTTTTTTAGAAATGTTAGATTGTTATGAAATTATTGAAACATGTAGAACGGGAGTAACAGGTATTTCACGTGAAAGTAACACGTCATCAGAAGATTATTAAGAAAGAGGGTAAATGAAATGATTAAAAAGTACTATGATGTAGATTGTAATGTAGGAATGTTAGATGGAAAAACAGTTGCGATTATTGGATATGGTTCGCAAGGTCATGCACATGCATTGAACTTAAAAGACAGTGGTGTTAATGTAGTTGTAGGATTACGTTCAAGCAGCGCTAGTGTGAAAAAAGCTCAAGAAGCTGGTCTTTGTGTATTAAGTGTAGAAGAAGCTGCAAAAAAAGCTGACTTAGTAATGATGTTAGTACCAGATGAGAGTGCTGCAGATATTTATAATACACAAGTTGCTCCACATATGGTAGAAGGTAATGTATTAATGTTTGCTCATGGATTCAATATTATTTATAAACAAATTCAACCAGCTGCTTACTTAGATGTAATTATGGTTGCGCCTAAGGGTCCAGGACACACTGTTCGTACACAATACCTTGAAGGAAAAGGGGTACCAAGTTTAATTGCTGTACACCAAGATGCAAGTGGAAAAGCAAAAGAATTTGCATTGGCTTATGCAAGTGCAAATGGTGGAGGTCGTGCTGGAATTTTAGAAACGACATTCAAAGAAGAAACTGAAACAGATTTATTTGGTGAACAAGCCGTTCTTTGTGGTGGAGTTTGTGAACTTATGAAAGCAGGATTTGATACTTTAGTAGAAGCTGGGTATGAACCAGAGATGGCATATTTTGAATGTATCCACGAAATGAAGTTAATCATTGACTTAATCAATAGTGGTGGATTTGATATGATGCGTTATTCAATTTCAAATACTGCTGAGTATGGAGATTACCGTACTGGAAAGCGTTTAATTACAGAAGATACACGTAAAGAAATGAAAAAAGTATTAGAAGAAATTCAAGATGGAACATTTGCTTCTGAATTTATTCAAGAATTTAGAGCTGGTGGTCAAGCTAAATTCTTAGCAACTCGTGAAAAAGAGAGTGAACACTTATTATGTAAAGTAGGTGCTGAGCTTCGTAAAATGATGAGTTGGTTAAAAAAATAAAAAAATGAGGAGGCGAAAGCCTTCTTTGTAATAGGAGAGTCAATATGATAGAAAAAAGTAAACTGAGAAGTGCAAATGTTACACAAGGTATTGAAAAAGCACCAATGCGTAGTCTGTTTTATGCAATGGGATATACTAAAGAAGAGTTAGATAGACCTTTAATTGGTGTTGTAAGTGCGCATAGTGAAATTGTACCTGGTCACATTCATTTGGATAAGGTTGCAGAAGCTGTTAAAGCTGGAATAAGAATGGCAGGAGGTACACCAATTGAAGTACCTGCAATTGGTGTATGTGATGGTATTGCTATGGGACACACTGGTATGCGCTATTCTTTAGCGAGTCGTGAATTAATTGCGGATAGTGTTGAAACAATGGCAAACGCTCATTGTTTTGATGGGTTAGTGTTAGTTCCTAATTGTGATAAAATTGTGCCTGGTATGTTGATGGGAGCATTGCGAATTAACATTCCTACAGTTGTTTGTAGTGGTGGACCTATGATGAGTGGTTTAGTAAATAATGAAGAGACATCTTTATCAAAAATGTTTGAGGCTGTGGGTGCTAGAAAAGCGGATTTAATTGATGATGGGGAATTAGAACATTATGAAAAAAATACATGTCCTGGTTGTGGATCATGTTCAGGTATGTATACAGCAAATTCTATGAATTGTTTGTGTGAGGCTTTAGGAATTGCTTTGGAAGGAAATGGTAGTATTCCTGCAATCCACAGTGGTCGTATGCAACTTGCAAAACAGGCTGGAATGGCAATTATGAACTTGGTAGATAAGCAAATCAATGCACGTGATATTGTGAATGAAGTAGCTATCAAAAATGCATTAGCTTGTGATATGGCTTTGGGATGTTCATCAAACAGTGTTTTACATCTATTGGCAATTGCTCAAGAAGCAGGTGTTCCATTAGATTTAAATATGTTTAATGAGATGAGTGAGAAAGTACCAAATTTATGTCATTTAGCTCCTGCAGGGAAAACGCATATGCATGACTTGTATTATGCTGGTGGAATTGCTGCTGTACAAAATGAATTGGCGAAAAAACAATTGATTGATACAAGTGTTCTTTGTGCTAATGGACAAAGTTTGGCACAAAATATTGCTGGCAAATTAAACACTAACCCAAATACGATTCGTCCTATTGAGTCTCCCTTTTCTGAAACGGGTGGTATTGCAATCTTGTTTGGAAATATTGCACAAGAAGGTTGTGTTGTAAAACGTAGTGCTGTAGCTGAGGAAATGTTGACACACACGGGTCCTGCTAGAGTGTTTGATAGTGAAGAGAGTGCGATAGAAGCAATCTACGCATCGAAAATAAAGAGTGGAGACGTTGTTGTAATCCGTTATGAAGGACCTGTAGGTGGGCCAGGAATGCGTGAGATGCTATCTCCAACAAGTGCACTTGCTGGAATGAAACTGGATAAGAGTGTGGCATTGATTACGGATGGACGTTTTTCTGGTGCGAGTAGGGGAGCTTCTATAGGTCATGTTTGTCCAGAGGCTGCTGTTGGTGGATACATTGCTTACTTAAAAGATGGAGATATGATTACAATCGATATTCCTAATTACACTATTTCAGCACAAGTCAGTGAGGATGAATTTGAAAAACGAAAAGGTGAAATGACAATAAAACAACATTCTATTAAAGGTGGTTGGTTAAAACGTTATTCACAATTAGTAGATAGTGCTGCGAAAGGAGCCATAATGAAATAAAGGCGATGCCTTTTTTTCTATACCATTTATGAAAAAAATATTAATGTTAGGTGGTACTCGTTTTTTTGGAAAACACGCAGTACGTGATTTTTTAGAAAAAGGGTATGCAGTAAGTATCGCTACACGCCAACACACAGCAGATGACTTTGGTGATCGTGTTACTCGAATTCAGTTAGATCGTTTTGATAAAAGTAGTTTACAAAGTGCTTTACAAGGGAAACACTTTGACATAATCGTAGATAATTTAGCATATAGTTCAAAAGATGTTGAAGATATATTAAGTGTAGTTTGCTGTGATCGTTATGTTGTTACAAGTTCAAGTGCTGTCTATCAAGGTTTTAGCGGTACTTTACAAGAGGATGTGTTTGATGCAAAGCAAGTTGCTTATAAATGCATTCCCTATGAACAAGTTGACTCATATGCACATGGAAAACAACTTGTTGAAGCAACATTACACCAGAAGTTTGCAACACAAAACTTCGTATGTGTACGTTTTCCATACGTGATAGGTGAAGACGATTACACCAATCGTTTCCAAAAATATGTACAATGTTTTGCGAATGAAGTGCCATTAAACATTGAGGATATAGAAGCAAAGTATTGTGTCATTGGATCCGTTGAAGCAGGCAAGTTTCTATCCTTCATTGCTGATCAATCTTTTGTAGGGAGCATCCATGCGCAAAGTGATGGATTATTATACATTAAGGAATTAATGCTAAGTATAAATCCAAATTACTACAAAAAAGCGTTATTTCAAGTGGATGGTAGTGAAAAAGAACCTTATGATTTTAAAAATTATGGATTTGCTTTAGATACCTCTCTTGCGAAATCCTTAGGGTTCAAATTTCAGGATAGTAAGTTACTTGTTGCATCTTTGTCAAAGTATTTCACAAATCGTGATGTTTAAAAGTGGTTAATAGCCACTTTTTTCTATTCATTAGTAGGTTGAGATTGATTGCTTTCACTTGGTTCTAGTGATTAAAAAGTTTATTATCTTAGAAAAAAAGGAAGAGACTCTCTTCCTTTTAATTATTATTGATTCATTTCTTTTACATAAAATCCTTCTTCGCAAAGTGTTTTGTAAATTAGTTCAATTTGTTCTTTGTTTCTAGTTTCCATATCAATTTTTAATACGCAACTAGTAATTTCCATCATTGGATCAGCGTTATCGTATTGAACCCCAATCACATTTCCACCACATTTTGAAATAATCTCACTTACACCCGTCAATTGTCCTGGTTTATCTTGTAGAGCAATGGTCATATTTGTTCTTCGTCCAGACATAACTAACCCTCTAGTAATCACACGGTTCAATATATTTACATCAATATTTCCACCACTTAAAATACAAACAACATTCTTATCTTTTATATTTAACTTATTAAACATAAGTGCAGCTACAGAAACGGCACCAGCACCTTCTGTCACTAATTTATGTTGTTCCATCAATGCCAAAATGGCTGCTGAAATTTCATCATCACTAACCGTAACGATTTCATCTACGTATTTTTGAATCAATTCAAACGTATTCACTCCAGGTTGTTTTACCGCGATTCCATCCGCAAAAGTTGCAACTTGATCCAGTTTTAAAATTTCATTTTGATGAATCGAATCATGCATACTGCTAGCACCCTGTGCTTGTACTCCAATAACTTTACACTCGGGTTTCAATGCTTTAATGACTGTAGCAATCCCACTAATTAAACCACCACCACCAATAGGACAAACAATAGCATCAATGTGTTCTAACTGTTCTAATAACTCTAAACCAATTGTTCCTTGGCCAGCAATCACATCAACATCATCAAAAGGGTGAATGAAGGTAGCTCCTTCTTCTTTTTGAATTTGCAATGCTTTTGCATAAGCATCATCGTAGGTGTTTGGTACTAGTGTTACTTTTGCACCATATGATTTTGTTGCTTCTACCTTTGAAATTGGTGCACCATCAGGCATACAAATACGACAAGGAATATTGTTTTTTGCTGCAGCTAAGGCTACTCCTTGTGCATGATTTCCAGCGCTACAAGCTATGATTCCTTTTTGTTTTTCCTCTGTGCTTAATTGTGAAATCTTATAGTATGCACCACGCACTTTAAAACTTCCTGTAATTTGTAAGTTTTCTGTTTTTAAAAAAACATTGTTGTATTTACAAAGCGATTTTGCTTCAATAACATCTGTTTTACGTATAACATCCTTTAATGTATATGCTGCATGATATATTTTATCTAATTGAATCATATAAACCCCCATTTTAACTTTATAATGAATAGTGTATAATAGACCAAAGGAGTGATATTATGCAACCATTACAATCGTTACAATTGAAGTTAGCCTCTCTGAGTATCTTTCACTGTCTATTAACGAAACCATTATTTATAAGGTTACAATATTTGTTAGAGAAAAGTCAAGGTTATCCAACAATTGAATATGTTAAAGCGTATCAAAGTTTTTACACATACTTATTAGAAGAAAACATCAATTTAAGTGAATTGGTTTTAAATCACGTGCTGAATAGTGAAAATGTATATATTATGAGATATATGAAAAATCAACCATTACCAAATATTTATGAACAGCGTCTACGAAAAGAATTAGACATATTAAAGGAAATCGCATCACTTTCTAGTGATGTATTTGAAGTGGGAATGGAAGTAGGAGAATGGTTTGTGAGTGATGTTGACTTACATTGTGCATATTTTCAAAAAATAAATAACATACATAAAGAAGGGGTTGGTATGTTTGCAAACTACCATATGTTCGTATTTGAAGATAATGAAATAATACCATTAACATGTCCCGACCCTATACAGTTACATCACTTTAGTGAATATCAAAGAGAACGTGATGTTGTTATTAAGAATACACTTAGTTTATTATATAAAGAAAAAGCAAGTAATCTATTGTTGTATGGGGATGCTGGAACGGGTAAGTCGAGCACTATAAAAGCGATAGCGAATGCATATTACAAGGAAGGTTTAAGACTTATTGAAGTAAAGAAGAAAGATCTGATTCATTTAAAACAATTGTTGGAACGTATTTCTTTTTACCCACTTAAATTTATTATCTTTATTGATGATTTAAGTTTTCATGCTGGTGATGAGAATTATGCTGCTTTAAAATCCATTTTAGAAGGTAGTGTAAGTGCAATTTCTAACCATATTTGCATTTATGCAACAAGCAATCGTAGACATATGGTGAATGAAACTCACCAAGCTAGAGCAGGGGATGAAATACACTTACAGGATACATTGCAAGAAGTTGTGAGTTTATCGAGTCGCTTTGCTTTGACAATAACTTTTCAAAAACCGAATAAAGATGTATATTTGAAAATCGTAGAAGATCTTGCAAAACAAGAAGAAATCGATTGTCCTACAGAACAGCTATATGCTAAAGCTGAGGCGTATGCGCTTCGTAATCATGGACGTAGTCCTAGAAGTGCAAAACAGTTTGTTGAGCTGTTAAAAAACGGGATTTAGGTTGTAGTTTAGATATACTGTGGTATAATTTTATAGTAAAAAATAGGAGTGATAAAATATTATGGCGTTTGAATCATTAACAACTCGCTTATCTAAAGCGATGAAAAATATTACAGGTAAAGGGAAATTATCTGAAAAGAATATGGATGAAATGCTGCGTGAAGTACGCATGTCTTTATTAGAAGCAGATGTGAATTACAAAGTTGTAAAAGATTTTGTTGAACGAGTAAAAGAAAAAGCACTTGGCGTAGAAGTTATGGACTCACTGAATCCAAGCCAAATGGTTGTCAAGGTCGTTCGTGATGAATTGGTTGAATTATTAGGTGGAAGTGAACACGAAGTGTTATTCAAAGAAAGTGATGTAACTTCCATCATGATGGTTGGTTTACAAGGTACAGGTAAAACTACTGCTTCTGCTAAGATTGCAAATGTTTTACAAAAAAAGAAAAACCGCAAAGTGTTACTAGCAGCCTGTGACATTGTTCGTCCTGCTGCAATTGAACAATTGCAAGTCCTAGGAGAGCAAATAGGGGTTGAAGTGTTCACACGTGGAGTGGAAGTAAACGCACTACAAACTGCTAGCGAAGCATTGGCTTATGCTAAAGATAATGCATACGATACAGTTATTTTCGATACGGCTGGTCGTCTACACATTGATGAAGCATTAATGGATGAATTAAAACAAATAAAAGAGGTTGTTCAACCTTCAGAAATACTATTAACGGTAGATGCTATGACAGGACAAGATATTGTGAATGTTGCTCAAACTTTCCATGACTTGTTAAATGTAAGTGGTCTAGTACTTACGAAACTAGATGGTGACTCTAGAGGTGGAGGTATTTTATCCGTTCGTGCGATTACGCAAGTACCCGTTAAATTTACTGGTTTAGGAGAAAAAATAGAAGATTTAGATATATTCTATCCTGATCGTATGGCTGAAAGAATCTTGGGAATGGGAGACATTATGACTCTTATTGAACAAGCACAAGATAAAATGGATATCGAAACTGCTGAGAAGAGTGCAAATCGTTTAATGAGTGGACAATTTACTCTAGATGATATGCTTGTGCAGTTCCAACAAGTAAAAAAGATGGGTTCTTTGTCTAAAATTATGAAACATCTACCTGGTATGGGAGATATGGCTTCGCAAATAAATGATAGTGATGCGGATCACACAATGAAACGCTCTGAGGCTATTATTTTAAGTATGACAAAAGAAGAACGTAAAGATCCTTCTATTTTAAGAGCAAGTAGAAAAAATCGTATTGCAAATGGAAGTGGTACTAAAGTCGCGGATGTAAATCGATTGATTAATCAATATGATAAAACAAAAACTATGATGAAGCAAATGATGCAAATGCAAAAAAGTGGTCGTATGCCTAATATGGCAGCTATGCAAGGCATGGGTGGAATGCCAGGTGCTAGCAAAGGACAAGGGAAGTTTGTCTCAAAGTTGAAAAAAAGAAGATAATCATACAAAAAGTCCTAGTTATTAGGACTTTTTAAATACCTATTGACTGCATGAGTTGCTTATGATAAATTAATTAAGGAAATGATTATATATGTTCATACAATGGATGAACGTTTCTACAAGTTGCCTACAACTGACTATAGTGTTTCCAATGTTTTCGTACAAACGAACATTGGTCTATGTCGGTTGTAGTTTTTTTATGGAAATGAGGGTAATATGAAAGATAAAACAGTAATTGTAGGTGCAGGTCCAGCTGGGATATTTACAGCGTTAGAATTGATTAAAAATGGCTATACAAAGCCCATTGTGATTGTTGAAAAAGGAGTTTCAATAGCCAAACGAAGTTGTCCAAAAAAATATACGAACAAGTGTGTTTCTTGTAAACCAAATTGTCATATCACGACTGGTTTTTCTGGTGCTGGTGCCTTTTCGGATGGGAAGTTATCACTAAGTTATGAAGTTGGTGGTGATCTACCTGATTTGATTGGTAGTGAGTATGCGCAAGAACTTATTGATTACACAGATTCTATTTACTTAGATTTTGGAGCTGATACAAAAGTAGAAGGTGTAAATGTTAGTGAGGAAGTTAAGCAGATTCGTAAAAAAGCAATTCAAGCCGGATTAAAGCTAGTAGATTGTCCAATTCGCCACCTTGGAACAGAGAAAGCACAAGAGATTTATTATGCAATTGAATTATTCCTACAAAAACATGGTGTAGAAATCTTGTTCTCTACATCTTGTGAAGATTTGATTATACAAGAGGACAAATGTGTTGGGGTACAGGTCAGAAATACGCAAGAAGTGTTCGCGATTTATGCAGATACTGTCATCATTGCAAGTGGTAGACGTGGAGCAAGTTTTTTAGAGAAATTGTGCGAAAAACACAATATTGCCCATATGCCTGGATGTGTCGATATTGGAGTACGTGTTGAGGTGCGAAATGAAATAATGGAGCAAGTTAATAATGTCTTATATGAATCTAAATTAATTGGTTATCCAAAACCATTCAAAAATAAAGTACGTACATTTTGTCAAAATCCTGGTGGTTTTGTTAGCCAAGAAAATTATGATAATGACTTAGCTGTAGTAAATGGACACTCTTATAAAGAATTGAAATCAAACAATACGAATTTAGCAATTTTATGTTCTCATGAATTTATAGAACCATTCAATCAACCAATTGCATATGCACAAAAAGTTGCAGAACTTACGAATATGCTTGGTGGTGGTCAAATTGTAGTACAACGTTTTGGTGATATTTTAGATGGTAAACGAACTTGGCAGGAAGAACTTTCTACTACCAATGTGAAAGCAACCTTAGTAGATGCAATTGCAGGGGATATTACGGCTGCAATGCCATATCGTGCTATGAGTAATATTATCGCATTTATAAAAGCAGTGGATCACATCGTGCCAGGATTTGCATCCGATGAAACTTTACTTTATTCACCAGAAATTAAATTTTATAGCAATCGTGTAAAGATGGATGACACACTACACACGAATATAGAAAACCTATATTGTTTAGGGGATAGTAGCGGTTGGACTAGAGGTCTAATGATGGCATCTACGATGGGTGTGCTTATGGCAAGAAAAATGTTAAATAAAAAGTAGCGTTAATCGCTACTTTTTTTACTAAATTTATACAATGTGAAGATGGTCAACAACATTAAGACAATACCAATTGGTAATGAAATATACACACTTTGTGTAAACCCTGCAATAATATAAGTAATAAAACTTACAACAGCTACAGTTAAAGCATATGGTAATTGAGTGGATACATGATTTACATGATTACATTGTGCTCCTGCACTAGCCATAATTGTTGTATCTGAAATAGGTGAACAATGATCACCACAGACAGCACCTGCCAGACAAGCTGAAATTGAAATAATCATTAGCTCCTCATTCACACCACTAAACACACCTACAACAATTGGAATTAAAATACCAAAAGTTCCCCAAGAAGTTCCTGTCGCAAATGCTAAGAACACTGCCACTAAGAATATAATCGCTGGCAAGAAATTCATAAGACCTTGTGCCTGTGATAACATAACGCCTTCAACAAAAGAAGTTGCACCTAAAGAATCCGTCATAGCTTTAAGCGTCCATGCCAAAGTTAAAATTAAGATAGCTGGGACCATTGCCTTAAATCCTTCTGGTAAACATTCCATACATGATTGAAAACTCAATACTTTACGCACTGTGTAAAATATAATAGTAATAATATAACCACCAAAACTTCCCAATACTAGACCCACAGATGCATCTGCATTGGAGAATGCAGTAATAATATCATTTCCACTAAAGATACCTCCTGTGTATAACATTCCCATTACACAACCGATAATTAATGCGATAATAGGGAAGATTAAATCAATAACTTTTCCACCATCTTGATCCTCATCTTGAACCTCTACTTGCTTTCCGTTCGTAAACAAATCACCTTCTAAGGCATTATCTTCATGTTTTTTCATACTTCCATAATCAAAGCGTAAGACAATGATACTAACGACCATTATAATTGTTAGTAACGCATAAAAATTATAAGGAATAGCTCTTAAAAAGATAGAGAATCCATCTTCACCTTCTACAAACCCACTTACAGCTGCAGCCCAAGATGAAATTGGTGCAATAATACAAATAGGAGCAGCAGTAGAATCAATTAAGTAGGCTAGTTTTGCTCTAGACACTTTCTGTTTATCTGTTACTGGTCGCATAACACTACCAACTGTTAAACAGTTGAAGTAATCATCAATAAAGATTAATACTCCTAATCCCATAGTAGCCAATTGAACACCAACTCTTGTTTTAAATTTGTTGCTTGCCCAATTACCAAATGCAATGGACCCTTTTGCCTTGTTCATAAGACTCACCATTGTTCCTAAAATAACTAGAAACACAAGTATCCCAACATTGTATGGATCGGATAGGGAAGTTAATAAACCTCCATGTAATACATGATTCATTGCTCCTTCTAAATGGAAGGAAGAATAAAATAAAGCACCCATCACTATTCCAACAAATAAAGAACTATATACTTCTTTTGTCAGTAATGCCAATACAATAGCGACAACTGGTGGAACCAGTGAGTAAATACTACCATACATACTAGTAGCGTGGACTAATGTGTCTTCTGCAAAGATTTCCATTGTGAAGAAACTCATTGTAATCATAATTACAAGGGTAAGCAACACAACTTTTTTTGTTTTTTTGTTCATACATTCCTCTTTCTTGTCATAAAAATAAAAAAAGATAAGCGAGTACACTTATCATACAAAAGTATAATTGTAGCACTCCACACATGTGACAGTGTGTAATATATTATATTACACCCCAAAATATACATGTAGGTCATGCATATTTTTCGGCGATTCATCCTTTCAAAAAAGTAAGTACCTAACTGTGCCTTTTTTTACTCTTAATCATCGCGCCTCTACTTAATTTATTATAACCTCTATCATTTTATTATTTATGGTGCAATATGTCAAAGAATTTATTTAAAAAGACAAAAAAATGATAGACAAGTACGCGTAGTTTTGTTATTATTATAAAGCCTATGTGCCATATGTTCCGCTGAGTGTATCTTATGAGCGATATGAAATACGAAAGAAAAGGAGTAAAGAAATGAATTTAAATTTAGTAAATGAAGTGACTAAGTCACAATTAAGAACAGACATTCCTGAATTCAGAAGTGGATGTACAGTTAAAGTTCACGTTAAGATTAAAGAGGGTGACAAATCAAGAATCCAGGTATTCGAAGGTGTTGTTATCGCTAAAAAGGGTGGAGGAATCGCAGAAAACTTCACAGTACGTAAAATTTCTAACCAAATTGGAGTAGAAAGAACATTCCCAGTACACTCACCAATTATTGATAAAATTGAAGTAGTTCGTAAAGGGAAAGTTAGAAGAAACAAATTACGTTACTTACGTGGTTTATCTGGTAAAGCTGCTCGTATTAAAGAAATTCGTTAATTTAAAAAGTCGCAATCGCGGCTTTTTTTAATTATTTTTATAAAATACAGGATTAAATGTGTGAATTATGATGCAAAAGAGGTAAAGTAGCAATCGCGACTTTCCTTTTTTTTCTTTTTTGGTATAATAAATACATGAAAATAGAAATGAAATATAATGAAATTTTAAATGAAATTGCATATGTTTTACGTACAATCGTGGTAAGCTCGGTTGTCGTTTTTCTATTTACTAAGTTACTTTTCAAACCTTATCATGTGGATGGTCTAAGCATGTATCCGACATTAGATGACAAGGATTTTGGTTTCAGTTTTGTTTTTAACTCTTTAATCGACCAATACAATCGCTTTGATGTTGTGATTGTGGATGTTGAAGATTCAAAAGAACCTTGGATCAAACGTATTATTGCATTGCCCAATGAAACGATTGAGTATAAAGATGATGTTTTGTATATCAATGGGGTAGCTATGGAAGAACCGTTTTTAGATGAGGAGTATATGAATAAGAAAACGTTTGGTGGGACTTTGAATTTTACGACTGATTTTGGTCCAATTACGTTAGAAGACAATGAATATTTCTTATTAGGTGATAATCGTCTAGTTTCACAAGACTCTAGAAATGTAGGACCTTTTCAAGAAGATCAAATTTTAAGTACACATCTATTTGTTGTGTACCCGTTTTAGATGGAGGTTAGAGATGGAAAATAAAACAGAAGAGCTTGAAGTGCAAGCAAGTGAAGCAGAAGCATTAACAGAAGAAGCAGAAAAAGAAGGTGCAAATACACAACAACTTAATGTAGATTCAAATACTACATCAACGGATGAAAACGTTGTATGTATTGCTACTGACGCTACAATAAATATAGTTGAAGATAACGAAGTTGAACAAGTCGAAAAAAAAGTTGAAAAAAGTCGTTTTAAAAAGAAGAAAAATGAAGAATTAACAAGCCTTCAAATGGATATTATTGCGAAAACGAAAAAAGATTCTTTTTTCATTGAATGTGCAGATGTTTTACGTACAATCGCAATTAGTGTCTTTGTTTTATTTATTTTAAATGCATTTGTTGTAAAGCCAGTTAGTGTTGAAGGTTCTAGTATGTATCCAACTTTGCACGATGGTGATTATGGGTTCTCATATATTTTTGGTGCACTACAAGGTGATTTTGAACGTTTTGATGTAGTTATCGCAAAAGATAAAACAGATGCAAACAAATTATTAGTGAAAAGAATTATTGCTTTACCAGGGGAACATATCGAATACAAAGATGATGTTTTATACATTGATGGAAAGGCTGTAGACGAACCGTTTTTTGACCCGAGTTTCATTGATTCTCAAATCAATGAAGGCGATGTATTTACATCTGACTTTGGGCCTTATCAATTGGGTGAAGATGAATACTTTATTATGGGTGATAATCGCCCTGCATCGTACGATTCACGACAAGGTGGAACTTATGAAGCGAGTGATTTCGTTAGTAAATATGTGTTTGTAGTATATCCATTTTCAGATTTTGGAATGGTTTCGAATAATAACTAACTCGATAAATATCGAGTTTTTTCGTGAGTAGAAAGGGGAACATATGAAAGAAGGATTCAATTTAGAGGGAAGAAATGTCCTTATCACTGGTGTGAGTAGGGAAATTGGAATCGGTACAACACTGGCAAGACGATTTGCACAAGCAGGTGCTAGAGTAGTGATTCATGGCTTTAGTCATTACGATTTGACATCTGGTACAAAAACAACCGCGACAAAGGATGGGACACAAAACATTGCGAAACAACTGCAAGAAGAAGGATATGAAGTTTATGCACTTGAGCAATCAGATTTGAGCATTGCTAGTAATGCAGAAAAGATAATAGAGGATGCATACAATATACTTGGAGGTTTGAGTGACTTGATTCTTAATCATGCATATAGTGTTGAAGATCAACTTGGTAGCTGGAGTGCACATCACATTGATATGCATTTACAAATCAATGTACGTGCTGCGATGCTTATGATACAAGCTTTTGAAGCATTAGAAAATAAAGGCAATCGAACAATTACATTATTTAGTAGTGGACAACACAAGCACATTGAAACCAATTTGATGGCCTATAGCATATCCAAAGATGCCACAATCAGTCTATGTAAAGCAAGTGCAAAACTACTAGCAGAGCAACAAATCCGCGTAAACTGTATTGACCCAGGTCCAACAGACACTGGATATGCAACAAAAGAACTATACGAAGAAGTTGCTAATGCTTTTCCTGCAAAACGTTGGGGAACACCCAATGATTGTGCAGATATAGTTTTGTTTTTACATAGTAAATATGGCAAATGGATCAGTGGTCAATTAATTTCTAGTCATGGAGGATTTAAACATTTACTCTAATTACTTACATAAATGTAAGTAATTGACTTAATTTCAACTTGTATTATACTAAGAATAGAAGCAATCTTAGCATTGTGAGAGGAGAACCATATGAATGAAGTTATAGAAAATATATTAACGCGACGCAGTATTCGCGATTTTTCACAAAAACAGCCAACGGCTCAAGAGATGGAAGTTTTATTAAACGCTGCAATTTATGCGCCAAGTGGTGCTAACAGACAAACTTGGAAATTCACTGCGATTTTAAATGCAGATATAATCCAAGAATTAGCCAATGCTATAGGTACAATTTGGGAGAGAGAAAATTATAACTTTTATGGAGCTCCAGCTTTAATTATTACATCTAATGAAGCTGATAGTAAGTGGGGAAGATGCGATAATGCATGTGCAATGCAAAACATTGGATTAGCTGCACATAGCATGGGTATTGGAACGGTTTGGATTAACCAATTTTTTGATCATAGTTATGAACCTCAACTTCGAGCAATTCTTACAAAGTTAGGTATTCCTCAAAATCATGTGGTGTATGGTGTTGCTGCTGTGGGTTACTCAAAGAGTGAACCTAAAGGTAAAGTAGATAAAGTTGGAGAATATACAATCGTTGAATAAACAGCATGAAGGGATGTCTATCTAGAATCATCCCTTTTTTTGTAGTATGATTAAAACAAGGAGATTACAACTATGTCAAAAATGAAAAATGAATACTCTTGTGCATTTCTACTGGGAAATGATTTGCTTGGAGGGAAGTGGAAAATGAGAATCTTATGGCACGTTTATAATGGGGATAATCGTTTTTCTAAATTGCTTACTAAAATGCCTGATATTAGCGAGAAGGTGCTTTTTACACAACTTAATGAACTAGTAGAAAATACAATCCTAGTGAAGACAATTCACGAAGGAAATATTAAAAAAGTAGAATACGAATTGTCACAACAAAGTAAACCCTTGAAGGAATTACTTGCTTGTTATCGTAATTTCTTCATTTCTTATGCAAAAGATCATGATATTATCATTCCTGCCCTACTGAATAAAAGTGATAATTAGGTTAAGGTATTAAAAAATATCATACTATTTATGTAAGCTCACCCATAGAATCAATAAAAAAGTAGATACCTACAAAGGCATTTACTTTTTTCATATTGCTTGCACATCCATCTTATAAGTTAAACGAAATCAAATTGTAATGTAAACATGCATTATAAATTCCATCCTCATCACAACTTGTACTAACAAAGTCTGCAACGTCTTTCAAATCTTGAATACTGTTATCCATGGCAATACCAACACCTGCTACTTTAAGCATCTCTACATCGTTTAAATGGTCTCCAAATGCAATGGTGTCATCTATGTTTAATGAAAGGTATTTACATAGTGATTGCAAGCCAACGGCTTTATTTATGCCTTTTAAAACAATATCGTATCCATCCTCACAATAAGCAATAATATCGTATTGAGGATATTTATTACGACAATTCTCAGCAAAAGTTTTTGGCATATGTGCAATAGCTTGCAAAGGTAAATCATCATAGTGGTAATTTTTATGTTCTGTACCATTTTTCAAAAGGTCTTTTACACCCACAAACTTCATAAAATGCTTCATACATACATCATGGTTTACATAAGAATAACTCCTATTTGAAAATTGAAAATATAAAGCATACGGTGTATTTTCAAAATCATTTGTTAGAGATTCTATATCTTCTTGTAAGATACTTGAGTGTTTGATGCAGTTGCCATGTTGATCTCTAATATCATTACCATTACTACATATAAAATAATCAAACGCTAACTCTTTTTTTATCAGTTCAGGTAGAAACGTATACGCTCTTCCTGTGGCTATCACAACTATAATACCTTGTTTTTGTAAAGCAAATATAGCTTCTCTTGATGAGTGTAACACTTCTTTATTTGAATTCAATAAAGTCCCATCTATATCAAATGCTGCTAGTTTTATCATAATACATACCTCTTACACTCATATAATCTAACACACTCTTATAGGCAAGTACATACTATTTGCATGTGAACACCTTTCAAGTGTGATATTTTGCTAATCTGAATCTAGATTCAAGAACACAGTATAGCGTGGTGGTTTAAGTCTTATTTATTTTCAAGATACAGTGTGATATAATCAGGAAAGTCGAAGTTTATTAACTTCTTTAAATTTACATTGTATTGGAAAGGACTATATCATGAGAAAAATTATTATATTAAAACACAAGCTTTCTTTTTTATTTATATGTTTATGTTGCACACTATTGCTTTCAAGTTGTTCTGAAACTTACGAAAAAGAGGATATTTCAGAGTATGTAAGAAATGTGTTAGGTATTACAAATTTTACTGTTTCTTCTAAGCCTGAGATTTATGAAGACGAGGAAGGCTATAAAGATGAGGTGTGGACAATTCAGGACTTGAATAATAAAATTGTTTTTCATGTAATTGACGATCATCGTTGGAGCGGACAAAGGGCAGTAAATTCCTTAATTAATGATTATGATTTTGCTGTATTTAACCATATTCAAGCAGATTTAACACAAGTAGAGCATTTAGAGCTTGTATCGCAACAAGACGACTCAGGTAGTTTTGTTGGAAATATTATAGGTTCCTTCAGCAATAGTGAAGAATTAGAAGCATGTTATAACGAACTTATTGAGTTAAAAGACTCTTTTACTACACTTGGTTATGATGGATTGGGTATCTGGTTTGAGCTTGAATACAACCATCCTATGCGTAATCCAATCCCTGATTATATCGACACTAGTGGTGATATCAGTGGACGCACTGATCATGATTTTACATATGAAGAAATGCAGTACAAAATGATTCAAACCGACCTTGATTATCGATATGAATCCATCAATTCACTTTCAAAAGAAGAAATTGATGAAGCGTTAACAGGTTATTTTGGAAAAATCGGAATTTACACAGGAACAAAGTTAGAGCAAGATGATTATGAAGATTCTCTTATTTTGTATTATGATGACATTATCGCCAATAACGGTATTAGTTTTAGTTCTTTGTATGAAATAGTATCTCGTGAAGGATTTGATGTGCAAGGGGATCAATGGCATTATACATTTGTTGGAGTAGATGGTGTAGTGTACGAGATTTCTTATGACTTTACTACGGATGCCTATATTGAAGGAGCTGGTGATGTATATGATTTTGAGTTTGAAGAAGGGGATATCGCATATTACTATCTAGCCAATGGAGAACAATTTGTAATGTATCCGCATGACAGTAATCATTTTACGCAATATGAAGCTGAAAGACTAACTGGGTTAGAATTTGTTATTGGATATGGAGACGATGCGTAAGTAATAGACATATTACAATCGATACTATACAAGGATATGTATAAATCAAAAAATAAGTACGAATAATTTGTGTGAAAGAAAGGTATAGGATGGAGATGATAGATAACGGATTAGATGCTTGGCAGAAAAATGCAGAATTTTGGGATGAACAGATGGGCGATGAATCAAACTATTTTCATCGCGATATTGTAAGACCATATGTAGAGTCATTGCTTGAGATAAATGCGAATGACTTTGTTCTTGATATAGCTTGTGGTAATGGTAACTTCTCTCAAAGAATGGCAAAGCAAGGAGCAAAGGTAACTGCTTTTGATTATAGCTCTAAGATGATTGAACTGGCTATTAGACGAAGAAATGATATATTAGATAAGGTCTGTTTTCATGTTTGTGATGCAACTAAGTATGAGGACTTACTACAGCTTAAAGGTGCGAAACCATTTACTAAAGCTGTTGCCAATATGGCAATAATGGATATATCTGAAATTTCTCCACTTTTTAGTGCTGTTTATGAAATGCTTGAACACGATGGTATATTTGTTTTTGCAACTCATCACCCATGTTTCACTTACGAAAATAATGATTACTTTACAAACTGTATTTATAAAGGGGTCGCGATTGAAGGACAACCTATGCTACAAAATTACTATCATCGCTCTATAAGCGATATTCTTAATGTAGCTTTCCAATCTGGCTTTATACTTGATGGGTTCTATGAAGTTCCTTTTAAAGGACAACATACCCCGATAATAATGACAGTAAGATTGCATAAAAAATAAATATAGTGCAAAGTAGGAAATCAAATGACTCTATTTCTACTTGACAACATCAAACAAAACATATGGAATCGATGAAAGTATCGATTCTTTTTTTGTCTAATCATATTGCTGTTATTGTAGCTTTATTTAATGAATAGAGAATAAGAATGAATTCTTCTTAAAATATTACACGCATTAGAAATAGAAAAAAACAAACACTCTATTTAGTAGCTGCATTAATGTCTACAGTAGATATTGCGAAAAAATATAAATAGTATTCTGTATCATTAAAAGAGATTTATTGATAGGTATTCGTATAAACAGTTCTATTAAGTCAACAACAATAAAATGTGGATTATCTTAAAGGGCGGTCATTGAATCCCATTGAGTAAAATAAATGGATATGCTATAGTAGGAAAATAAAAAGGGATGAAATCTATTATGAAAAAAACACAGGAAATGAAATTAAAAAATGGATTAAATATAACAATTGCTCAGGCTATCAAAGAGGATGCTGAAATGCTTATTGAATACCTTAATTTAATCGGTGGAGAAAGTGACAATCTTCTATTTGGTGAAAATGAATTTCATATGTCGATTGAAGATGAAATGTCATTTATTGAAAGAGTATCAAATTGCGATACATCGGCTTTGTTTGTAGCTAAAATAGGGGATGAAATAGTATCTGTAGGTGGTATAATGTCTTCACCAAGAAAGAGAATTGCACATCAAGCTGACATTAGTATTTCCGTAAAGAAGAAATATTGGAAGTTGGGCATAGGCACAGTAATGATGAATGAATTAATAAGGTTTGCGAACGGTAACAATATAACTGAAATCATTCACTTAGGGGTTAATTCAAACAATGTAAATGCTATTAATTTATATAAAAAATTTGGATTTGTTGAAATTGGAAGATACAAAAAATTTTTCAAATTCACTGATTGCTATGCAGATGAAATACTAATGAATTTATATCTTTAATCTATATTAAATAAGACAAACTAGGAGGAATAAGACATGTTATCAATATGTAAATTTAAAACAGATGAAAGACAAGATATAGAAAAGTTAGTTAAAGAATTCGAAGAAGAACAAGGAATTTCACTGCCATGTGACTATCGTAATTTTTTAATTAAATATAATGGAGGGTATACTCCTAATACAATGATTAAACAAAGGAATGTTTCTTGTTTTATTGGGATAGGTGATGTTGGTAGAACTTTTGATAGCCACAAAACAACAGAGTGGTATGACATCTTTAAAGAAAGAGGATATTTAGCGATTGCAGATACACCATCTGGTGACTTCTTTATCATTGGGATAGAGGGAGAACAAAGAGGTAAAATATTCTTTAAATACCATGATAGAATAGGACGTAATGCAAAAATAGCAGATAGCTTCCGTGAATTTGTGGAAAAGTGTGTAAGCGAAAAGGCTAAACTTCCAAAACCAGTAAATCAGAGTATAAAGAAATTTGAAGATTTAGGTAGAACACAAGAGTGGATTGATGCAATGGTTCCTTTTTGGGAGAAACAATATGCCGAGATGATGCATGATAGAGAAACACAAGAACAAGTAAGCTTAGAGTGGGAGGAAAAATAATGTTTTTTAATAAAAAGAGTAACCCAAAAGGTGCATTTGTAGTATCGAAAAACATACTAAAAAATATACCTG
>CAYJJS010000023.1:0-27266 GCA_964370645.1 uncultured Erysipelotrichaceae bacterium
AGTAGGTAGTGATTATGAGGAAGAATTCACAATAGAAGTATTAGAGTTTATTCCTATCATGGATTACACATTGCAAGAAGATCGTTTTTATGAAGGATATGAGTTAAACTTGCAAGGAAACTTTACTCCACAAAATCCTACTAAACAAAATATCGTATGGGAAATTGTTGAACCAAATGATACAGAAGCTACTTTATCGAATAATGTATTACATGCAACAAGTGCAGGTGAAGTAATTGTGAAAATGGTGGTTAGTGATGGATTAGGATTTGGTATAAATTTTGAAAAAACATTCACCATTACTGTCGATGCGTTTATCCCTGTTGTAGACATAGAAATGTTGAATGATACAAAAGTCTTAGAAGGTAACAATGTTGCCTTAGAAGGGCTGATTGTGCCTGATACTACGACTTTTAACGAGTTGGTGTGGACTTTGGTAGACGCTGCAGACACGGGTGCAACGCTTGTAGATGGAGTTTTATATTCTAGTAATCCAGGAGTGGTTGTTGTACGTGCTAGTGTAGAACATGGTAAAGCACTTGGTGAGACATTCACGAAAGATTTTGAAATTCAATTTGTTGCAACTCCTGAAGTTATCCTAGGAGATGGGCAACAAGTTTACAAAGGAAGCAGTGCTACCTTTACAACAAACCTTCTTGCTGGTTCCTATGAATTTGTATTCATACAAGGGGTTGAAGTACAGCCTGGATTCTTAATTATTCAAGAAAACCCAACTAAAATTACAGTACGCAAAGAGTATTTAGATACACTTGAACCAGGTACGTATACAATACAAATATATAGTACATTTGGAGTGGCAGAAGCTACTTTCCACATAGTGGAAGATAAAAACCCAATAAGTCCTCCAACTGGAGATACAACATCACTGACAGTATATATGATGTTATTATTAGGTAGTGCTTATATAGCGTGTAGAGTATTGTATAAAAAAATATAGATGTAGAAAGAAGATGTGTTTTAACATCTTCTTTTATATAAAGTTATTAGTGTTTTACTTGCATAAATAAATAATCTGTTGTATTACCATAAAAAAAAATAATTTCAAGAGTATAATTTTTATAAATTATTGCTATAATATAAACACCAGGAGCCATTTATTTTCCTCACTTTTGAGATAAGGGAATTGTGATGTTGTACGAAGGTGTTGAATACTTGCATTTATGTAAGGATCCTAAACTCGTGCACAGAATACCCACCTGTATATACAGGGGAAAATCTCCTCCTGGGACTATATGTATAAGTCGGCGTTGCCGGCTTTTTTTGGAGGTAATATATGATTCGTGTAGCGAATGATACGGACTTTGAGCAAATTTATAAAGTGGAATGTGCATGTTTTGATATAAAAGAAAGGGCATCCAAAGATGTACTTAAAGCCCGATTTTTAGCATATCCAGAATATTTTTTGGTGTATGAACAAGCGGGTAAAGTGATTGGGTATGTTGCTGGTGCATGTAGCACACAAGAACATTTATTAGATGCTATGTATACGGATGTGTCAATGCATGATGTAGGAGGAGATACACAGTTCTTATTTAGTGTTTGTGTTTTAAAGATATATCGAAACCAAGGGGTAGCAAAAGCCCTATTACTAGCTTGTATGAAGAAAGCGACAAAGGAGAAGAGAAGGCGCATTGTACTAACTTGCAAAGCTTCTCTAGTACCTTTTTATGAAAAGGTAGGGTTCATAAATACTGGTCTATCTGGTTCACAACACGGTGGTGTTAGTTGGTTCGAAATGGTTTATACTATAAAAAAAGATGAAACTTTTTAGGGTTTCATCTTTTTAATTGATTGCATAATACTTGTAAATCTTGTTGTTCGCTTTCGTTAAATTGAATTTTAATAGCATCCTCTTGACTATAACGTGGAATTAAGTGCAGATGAAAGTGTGGTACACTTTGTCCTGCAACTTCATTTGCATTACTTAATAGGTTGATACCTTTACATTGTAAGGTGTCCATCATGTGGTTTGCAAAGTCTTGTGCTTTGCAAATCATTTTTTTGAGGATCTCTTGATCACAATCTAAAAAGCTGTCATAGTGTTTTTTTGGAATCACTAAGGCGTGTCCTTTAGTAACTTGTGATATATCTAGCAGGATGATCATATTTTCATCTTCATATAGTTTTGAAGAGGGAATAGAGCCATCTACAATCTTACAAAATATACACATACTATCTTTCGTAAATAGAACTTGTGTTTAATAAGTTCGAGTATACTTCTGCATCAAATATTTGAAAATTAATTTCTTTTAAATAATAGGCTAATGCTTCATCCGCCACACTTAATCCTTCTTCGTTAAAAGTAGATAAGTTAGCAATGGTATCAATCGCTTCTTCTTTGTACTCTTCTACATTGTTGTCAACTAGTAGCGCAACATAATATGTTGTCCCATCACTACTTGTAGCAACTTCAGAAATTACAGAACCAACCTCAGTCTCTTTTGCAGCAGAGAATAGAGATGCTGGTAATTGTGTATTTGCATATACTGTTGCATCTGTAGTGTTTGTTTCTACACTATTGTATGTAATTACTTCTTCAAACGAAGTTCCTTCTTCCAATGCTTTTAAAGCTTCTTCAGCTTGTGTTACATCCGTAGTTGCAATCACTTGTAACTTTAATGGCGCATATAAGTCATTAAAGTCGTCAAAGTTATTACTAACATATAAAGGTGTGATTTGATCTTTCATAACAGTAGGGATGATTTCTTCTTCTAAGTAAGCATCTCCATCCTCGTAACCAAGTGATTCTATATAGGCTTGCCATTCTTCGTCACTTTGTTCACCTTTTTCAGCATCATAAATTGCTTGTGCTTCTTCTTTTACTGCATCCGTTTCACCGATGTATTTTTCAGCAATTTGCGTTTTAATAGCATCAACAATTGGCGTTGTGTTTCCATATACATTTAATGAAGTATACACATCTCCATTAGTGATTTTCGCATCACCAACACTCAAAATGACTTCTTCACTATTTGAAATTGTAGTTTGAGCATCACTACATCCACTTAATAAAATGATTGTAGAAAGAGTTGCTACGCTTAATAATTTTTTCATTATTCGCTATCCTCCACTTTCATGAATTCTTTTAATTTAGATTCTGTTTCTTCATCTTCAAAAGTAATACCTAATTTTTCAGCTGCTTGCCATAAAGCAGTATTGAATACGTTCACATCTTCATTTACTACAGCACTAGCAATAGCTTCCATGTTGTCTGTATCTTCAAACAATTTAGTTTTATCACTTTCGTCAACTTTAACTAAGTAATACCCATTTCCTGAAGCAATCCATTCTTCACTCACTTGACCAGCTTCTAATGCGAAAGCAACTTCTTTTAATTCATCAGCTAAAGAACCTGAACTTAATTGTAAACCAAGGTTTCCACCTAATTCAGAACTTAGTGAATCATCTGAATATTGTTGTGCAACTTTTGAAAATGATTGTCCACTATCCAATTCTGAAAGAATTGTGTCCATTTTTTCTTGTTCTGCTTCAGAAATATTTGCAGGATCACTTGTTGCTACATATATTTGTGAAATAGTACGTGGAGCCTCTTCTTCGTAAATTGTATCCCATGTTGTTGGGTTTTCTTTTACATAATCGTAAACTAAGTTTACGTATTTACTTTGGTTTACAAAGTATGTAGGGAAGTCATCTAATGAGTCGTAACCTACTTGACGCAATTGTGCTAAAATTAATGATTCGTAAGCTTCACCATATGTTGCTTCATACGTTTGCTCATATTGTTGTGCCAATTCGTTTGCGTCTTCTTCCATTTCCTCTGTTGTTTCAATGGCTTGTTCTAAAACTTTTGTTTGGAATAATGTATAAATTGCAGAAATTCCACTGTCCACAGTTCCTTCATCCGTTTCCATTTGTGCATCATACAATGCGTTGTAGTAATCATCAGCAAAGAAATTGTAGTCATTGCTAGAAAAAATTACATCTTTTCCATCAACGGTTTTACCTGGTATTTTGTCTTTATTTGTATCCCATGCAAAATATACAGCAATACCAATAAATACAATTCCAACTACGATTACAAATCCATAGTCTTTTAGTATTTTTATACTCTGTTTTTTCATAAAAACCTCCTATAACCTTTCTTATTATAATAAAAAATGAAGAAAAATACTACTAGTAAAATGAAACCCATAATTTCCCATAAATAATTGCAAGAAAAAAATGTGCTTTTATCGTTCAATACAATTGTTAAGTTGTAGTAAATTTGATAAAATGTATTAGTTAGAAAGGATGTTTAAAATGTCACAATTAGTTATTAAAGATTTATATGTAAATGTAGATGATAAAGAAATCCTAAAAGGGATTCACTTAACAATAAATGAGAATGAAATTCATGCATTAATGGGACCAAATGGGAATGGGAAGAGTACTTTGTTGGCCGCAATTATGGGGAATCCCAAATTTACGATTGTTCAGGGAAGTATTACTTTCGATGGAAAAGATGTATTGAGTATGTCTGTTGATGAACGTAGTAAGGTAGGTTTGTTCTTAGGAATGCAATACCCACAAGAAATTAATGGAGTAAATAACTCTGATTTCATGCGAGCAGCAATCAATGCGAGAAGAGAAGAACCAATTTCTTTATTTAAATTTATTAAAGAAATGGATAAGGCAATTAAAACTTTAGAAATGAAGCCAGATTTAGCACATCGCTATTTGAATGAAGGGTTTTCAGGTGGTGAGAAGAAACGTAATGAGATAGTGCAAATGATGTTACTGCAACCAAGTTTAGGTATGTTAGATGAAATCGATTCAGGTCTGGATGTAGATGCTTTAAAAATTGTCGCTGATGCGATTTTAAAGTTACAGGAAGAAACGAAGATGTCGCTTTTAATAGTATCCCACTATGAACGCTTTTATGATTTACTACAACCTACACATGCCCATGTGTTAATGGATGGAGTTATTGTAGAAGAAGGTGGATATGAACTTGTGAAACAAATTGATACACAAGGATACGAATGGATTGTGAAAAAACACAATATTGAAGTTAAAAAAGAAAAACGCAAAGTCATTGCATTAGATAGTTGTGGAGTGAAGAAGTAATGTTACGCGAAGTAAAAAGCGCTAATGAAATCACATATACAATTACACAAAATGATGTATATGTGTTACAAGTACAACAATGTGAACGATTGCATATACAAGTGGATAAAGAAGTACAAGCAACATTACTTGTACACTTTGAAGGGTGTACAAATGTGAACGTGAATATGATTGTTAGTGAAGCAGCGCAAATAAATGTTTTATATAAATATACACAGGCGATGCAAATAGTAGAACAGACAAGTATTACTAAAGATGCAAAACTACAAGTTGCCTATTACAATCTGGAACGAGTAGCAGCAAAGCATGTGCTGAGATATGAATTAGTACAATCGGGTGCTAGCGTACATATGCTAAGTTCTACAAATGTCTTTGATGAGGTAGTTTTTGATGTAGAATGTCTACACCAGGTAAAATATACATCTTCTAAAATGGATCATTATGCGATTGTGCATGAGGGTGCACATTACGAAATGCAAGCAAGTGGAAAAATTGTAAAGGGTGCAATTGGCTCGAAGTCACATCAAAGTACGCGTGTATTAACAACAAGTAAAAAGCAAACAACGAAAGCAACGCCACTTTTATTGATTGATGAAAATGATGTGGAGGCATCACATGCATGTAGTGTAGGACAAATGGATGAAAATCAACTGTACTATTTGCAAAGTAGAGGGTTGAATAAACAGGAATCTATCGCCTTACTTACTTTATCTTATTTTTATCCAATTTTAAAAGTATTAGATGGGGCCAAAGAGTTGCAAGAACACTTACTCAAAGAAATAGAAGCAAAGGTGGGATTAACATGTTCTGTGTAGATACAATACGTAAAGATTTTCCTATGCTTCAAAACAAATCAAATAAGGGACACGATTTGATTTATTTTGATAGCGCAGCGACTACGTTTAAACCGCAAAGTGTGATTGATGCAGTGCTTACGTATTATACAAAATATAGTGTGAATGCGCATCGTGGCGATTATGAATTGAGTTACCAAGTCGATACTATTTATGAGAATACGCGTCAAAAGGTAGCTGATTTTATTCGTGCGAAAAGCAAAAAAGAAATAGTGTTTACTAGTGGAGCAAGTGAATCTTTGAATTTGGTTGCGTATGGTTATGGACAAAAATATTTAAAAGAAGGCGATATTGTATTGAGTAGTGAGGCAGAACACGCATCTAATATATTACCTTGGATGAAAGCTTGTGAAATGAGTAAAGCGACTCTTGAGTTTATTGAATTAGATGATCAAGGGAGAATCAATATAGATGCCTTTAAGGCAAAAATGAATGATAAAGTAAAAGTTGTTGCTTTAGCACATGTTTCAAATGTATTGGGCTATTTAGTACCAATTAAAGAAATTTGTGAAATTGCGCACTCTTATGGGGCAATAGTGGTTGTGGATGCAGCGCAATCTATACCACATATAGCGGTAGATGTGCAAGATTTAGATTGTGATTTCCTAGCATTTTCTGCGCATAAGCTATGTGGACCAACAGGAACGGGTGTGTTATATGGTAAGTATGAACTACTACAAATGAGTGATCCGTTTTTGTTTGGTGGTGGTAGTAATGCACGCTTTGATATGTGTGGAAATATCTTGTTGAAGGATGCGCCGTATAAATTTGAAAGTGGAACACCTGCGATTGAAGCCGTTTTAGGAATGGGTGCAGCGATTGATTATTTGCAAGCAATAGGGATGGATGCAATTCATAAATACGAACTTGCACTAAAAGCTTATTTTGTTGAGAAGCTACAAGAATTGGATACTGTTGAAATATATAATGCAGAAAGTGATAGTGGTATTGTTACTTTCAATATTAAAAATATATTCTCACAGGATGCTGCAACTTTCTTTAGTGATTATGGAATTTCCTTACGTAGTGGACAACACTGTGCTAAGTTATTGATGGATAAATTAAATACGAGTAGTACACTGCGAGCGAGTATTTATTTTTATAATACAAAAGATGAAGTGGATCGTTTTGTAGAGGTTTGTAAAATGATTAATGAAGAAACATTATTAGATGTTTATTTTTAGGAGGTAAGTTATGAATGAGATGATGAAAGATCCTATGATCTTGAGAAGTATTATAATGGATCATTATAAATATCCTAAGAATCATAAATTGAGTGAAGATCCTAAATATATTCAAAAGCATATGGCGAGTGAATCTTGTATCGATGATATTTATGTACAAACATGGATTGAAGATGGCATTATAAAGGATGTTTGTTTTGATGGTGTAGCTTGTACCATTGCAACGAGTGCTACATCCATAATGAGTGAATTATTAAAAGGTAAGTCACTAGAGGAAGCACGTTATATTATAAATGAATATCGTAAGATGATTGATCAAAAAGAGTATGATGAAGAAGTGTTAGAGGAGGCTTTAGCATTTCAAAATGTAGGAAATCAAGCAAATCGAATACATTGTGCAACAATTAGTTGGGATGCGATGGAAATGTTGATGGATGAGAGTGAGGGACGTCATGAATAGAGAATTTAATGATGACTATAAGTATGGATTTCATGATGAAGATACAAGTATATATAACACTGGTAAAGGGTTGACGCGCGAGGTTGTAGAGAATATTTCAAATCTTAAAGGGGAACCACAGTGGATGAAAGAGTATCGTTTAAAAGCATTTGAAACGTTTCAGAAAATGGATATGCCAAAATTTGGTCCATCTTTAGAAGAGCTTGATTTTAGTGAATATATTTACTACATTAAACCAAGTGAAAAAACAGAAAAAAGTTGGGAAGATGTACCAGATACGATCAAAGATACTTTTGATAAGCTTGGAATACCTGAAGCAGAAAAAGAGTTTCTTGCTGGGGTTACCACACAATACGATAGTGAAGCTGTTTACCATAACATGCTAGAAGAAGTAGAAGAAAAAGGAGTTATCTTTTTGGATACGGATAGTGCACTTAAGCAACATCCAGAATTATTTAAGCAGTATTTTTCGAAAATTGTCCCTGCAAGTGATAATAAATTTGCTGCATTAAATAGTTGTGTGTGGAGTGGAGGTAGTTTCATTTATGTACCAAAAGGGGTTAAACTTGAAAAACCTCTACAATCGTATTTTCGTATTAACACTGAGCGCATGGGACAATTTGAACGTACTTTAATTATTGTAGATGAAGGTGCAGATATTCATTATGTAGAAGGATGTACAGCTCCAAATTATTCAAGTGAGAGTTTACATGCTGCAGTCGTAGAAATCTATGTTCATAAAAATGCACATTGTCGTTATTCGACGATTCAAAATTGGAGTGACAATATTATCAACCTTGTAACAAAGCGTACTAAAGTGTATGAGAATGCTCATATGGAATGGATTGATGGAAATATTGGTTCAAAAACGAATATGAAATACCCAGCTTGTATTTTAGCTGAACCATATGCAAAAGGGACATGTGTTTCTATTGCGGTTGCATCTCGTAATCAAAAACAAGATGCAGGAGCAAAGATGATTCATTTGGCGCCACACACTTCTAGTACAATTATTTCTAAATCCGTTGCAAGAACTGGGGGAGAAGTAAATTATCGTGGTATCGTATTACATGGTAAAAATGCAGATTATGCAAGAAGTAAGGTAGAGTGTGATACATTGATTTTAGATGCAATTTCTCGCTCTGATACAATTCCAACAAATCAATCAAGCAATGATACTTCTACGATTGAACATGAAGCAAGTGTTTCTAAGATAAGTGAAGAACAGTTATTTTATTTGATGAGTCGTGGGCTTAGTGAAGAAGCGGCAACACAAATGATAGTGATGGGGTTTATTGAACCTTTCACAAAAGAATTGCCAATGGAATATGCGGTGGAGTTAAATCAACTGTTGAAGCTTGATATGGAAGGTTCAATCGGATAATGAAACAAGAACTACGTTGTATAGCATTATCTAAACGTAGAGAAATACCATCGTATGAAAGAGAAAAATATAGTAAGGTGATTAGTCAAAAACTAATCACCTTCTTAGTAGATAGATGTTTACAAGATTGTTGCATAGCATTATATATGCCTATGTATGATGAAGTAGATGTATCTTATATCTTTTCTTCGCTTTCTAATATTTGTGTACCAAGAATTATAAATGACACGCAGTTGGAGTTTACACGAGTAAGTGATGATTCTTTTTTGAACCGCTACCAAATTTTGGAATATGAAGGAGATGCAGTAGAGATTGAGAATATTGATGTGTTTATTGTACCTTTAGTCGCCTTTGATAAACAAAAATATCGTCTAGGAATGGGAAAAGGGTATTATGATCGAGTATTAGCGCAATCAAATGCAATTAAAATTGGAGTTGGTTTTTGTGCACAAGAGTATGAATGCGTATTCCCACAAAATCACGATATACAGTTAGATTATATTATATGTGAAAATAGAATACTTTAAATAGACTTTTATGATTTTTTATACAATCATAGAGGTCTATTTTTTATATCCTATTGAAATAGAGGTGAAAAACAAGTACAATATTTGTAAGCGTATACATTACGGAGAGGAGGTTAAATTAGGAATTGCATACATGCTAGAGGAGGAAGCAAATGAAAGAAGTATGGAGAAGAATAGGGGTTAGCTTACTTTGTATTTTCACAATGGTTTCGATTGTGAATCTTCCAATTTATGCTGCAGAAGAAGATCATATTTTGTTGCAAGATAGTGGTGTAGAAAGGGAAAGTGATTTTAATGATGGATGGAAGTTTAGTTTAAGTGATAATGCTACTTATAGTCAAAGTGGATTTGATGACAGTAGTTGGCGCGATTTATCTTTACCACACGATTGGAGTATTGAATTGGATTTCAATCAATATTCACCCGGACTAGGAGAAGCGGGTTTTTTAGATGGTGGAACGGGATGGTATCGTAAAGATTTTGTATTACCAGAAAGTATGGATGACAAGTCAATTCGTATTTATTTTGGTGGTGTGTATATGGATAGTACAGTATATGTAAATGGTGAAATGGTGGGTAATTATCCAAATGGTTATACACCTTTCTCATATGACTTAACGGACTATCTAATCTGTGATGGATCAACAGAAAATGTCATTGCAGTGAAGGTTGTGAACCAACAACCATCTAGTCGATGGTACTCAGGTTCGGGGATTTATCGTGATGTGACATTGATTGTGAGTGAACAAATTCATGTTGGTGTTTATGGTACACATGTGACATATCCAAATATTGAGAGTGAAATAGAACAAGGGAGTGTACAAGTAAATATTGATACAGAGGTGGATAATGATAGTGAGGTAAGCACAACTGTAAATGTAAGACAAACTATTTTAAATGAAGAAAAAGAAGCAGTTACAGAGAGTGTAGTTAGTGAAACGCAGGAAATTGCTGGCTCTACTACACAAACGTTTACACAAACACTTGCTGTTTCAAATCCGACGTTATGGCAAATACATGATGCACATTTCTATTATGTACTTAGTGAAGTTTTAGTAGATGGAGTAGTTGTGGATAGTTATGAAACACGTTTTGGTTTTAGTTATTTTGAAGCAACAGTAAATGATGGATTTTTCTTTAATGGTGAGTATATAAAATTATATGGAGTATGTATGCATCATGATCAAGGAGCGCTAGGTGCTGTTGCAAGTTATGATGCAATCTATCGACAAATGCAAATTATGAAGGATATGGGAGTGAATGCAATTCGTGTTACTCACAATCCTGCAAGTGATGAATTGCTTGAAATTTGTGAAGACTTAGGTTTGTTGGTTATTGATGAGGCTTTTGACACTTGGTATGATGGGAAAAAGACTTATGATTATGGTCGTTTCTTTGAACAAGCAGCGACACATCCTGAAGCACAAAGTGGTCAAACTTGGGCAGAATATGACATCAAGCAAATGGTAGAGCGTGGTAAAAATTCTCCAGCAATCATTATGTGGTCAATCGGTAATGAAGTTGGGGCAACTAGTTCTACTAAAGGAGTTCAAACTGCACAAAACTTAGTGGATTGGATTAAAGAAGTAGATAGCGTTCGTTATACTACAATAGGAGATGATAAATTTAGATTTGGTAATGGAGAAGGGGTTCATGAACAAGTAGGAGATATTGTTGATGTGGTTGGTTTTAACTACGCTGAAGACAACTATGATGCACTTAAGGAAAAACATCCAGATTGGATTATTTATGGTTCTGAAACATCTTCAGCAACAGCGAGTCGTGGAGACTATGCACATGCAGATAGCGTTGGTTCACACGATGCAGCAGCGCATCCAGACTACACGCAATCAAGCTATGATAATGATCATGTTGGTTGGGGAAAAACGGCAACTAATGCATGGATTCCAGATCGTGATCGTGAATATATTTTGGGTCAATTTATTTGGACAGGTTTTGACTATATTGGTGAAGCTACACCTTGGCACAATCAATGGCCACCAAAGAGTTCCTATTTTGGTATTGTTGATACAGCAGGTTTTGCGAAGGATGACTATTATTTATACCAAAGTCAATGGTTAGACGTTGAAAGTGATCCTATGGTACATATTATGCCGCACTGGAATTGGGAAGACGATGCTTTGCTAGAAACTTTAGATACAAGTGACGGTAAAGTACCTGTTCGTGTATATTCTAATGCAGCCAGTGTCGAATTATTTTTAGATGATGTTTCCCTAGGGGAGCAAACATTCAAAAAAATAGAAAATGAAACTGGTTCATGGCAAGTAAACCCAGTAGATGAGAGTAAATTGTATTTAGAGTGGAGACTAGAATATGTACCTGGAGAATTGAAAGCAATAGCAAAAAATGAATCGGGAGATATCATTGCGAGCGACATAGTGAAAAGCGCGTCAACTCCTTCGCAAATTGAGTTGCAAGCAGATAAGCAAGTATTAATTGGAGATGGGTATTCACTTTCTTATATTAGCGTAGATATTAATGATAGTGAAGGAAATCTAGTTCCAACTGCGAATAACTTGGTGCAATTTAGCATTGAAGGGAATGCTGAAATTGTTGGTGTGGATAATGGTCGCCCAGTGAGTCATGAAAGTTATAAGGGGATGACACGTGAAGCTTATAACGGAAAAGCGTTAGTTATCGTACAGGCCAAAGAAGGAGAAGGGGAATTTAGTTTGACTGCGACAAGTGCAGGTTTGACTAGTGATAGTGTGATTGGATACACAACTTCCAGTGAAGGGTCTAACGATACCGTTTTAGGGTATGACTATAAACAAAGTGTTGTAACAAATGTAGGACAGCAACCAAAACTACCAACAACAGTATCTGCAATTTTAGGAGACGGTAGCAAAGTGGACAAGAATGTAAGTTGGGATTCAATTTCACAAGACCAATTGTTACAAGCTACTAGTTTTATAGTAGAAGGAATCGTTGAAAATACTACAACAACACTTCAAATTAAAGTAATTGTGAAAGGTGTAATTGGAGTAGAAACACAAAGTATAGTAAGCGCTGTTGGTGTTATACCTACACAGTTGCCACCACAAGCAAAATTGATTTACAGCGATGCTAGTGAAGAAATTGTTAGTGTTAGTTGGGATAGAGAAATCACTGCACAGGATGTAGCGCAAGCTGGTATAGTTGAAATCGAAGGGACTGTATCTGGACATGATGAAAAAGCAATTTTACAACTTGTTACTTCAGATGAGGTAAGTTATAGTGATGTAGTTTCTGTACGTTCTGGTTCAGACGAATACCCAAAAACATTTGCAAATTATAATGAAGATACAAATTCAGTGGTAAGTCATAATATGTCTAATGCAATTAATGATGGAACTGCACAGTTTAGCCCTTCTTGGAATAACTGGCAAAATGCAGCAGCTTCACATGAAATTGGTTATGTAGGTATCGAATTTGAGGAAGCAACGCAAATAGGTAAAGCTACCATTCATTTCTTTACAGACGGACATACAAAAAAACCATCTGAATTAGTTATTGAAACAAGTGTGGATGGAGTTGATTTTACACCAGTGGAAAATCAAAGTGAAATAGATTTAAGTAATCCAGATGATACGATTGCAAATGGTCATGATGTGACATTTGATGCTGTACAAGCTAAATATGTTCGTTTGGCACTGACAAGTAGAGAAAATAAACCAGTGGGAATATCAGAATTATATTTGTATGGACCGCAGGTTGTGGCGAATAGTGAAGCCACACTAGATGATATTACAATCAATGGAACTACGATTGAAGGTTTTGATTCACAACAAACAAGCTACACATATACGCTTGCTTATAATGAGACATTACCTCAGGTACAGGCTTCTTCAGCGAATGGTGCTAACATTTTTGTTATTCAAGCATTTGATGATGAGAGTAGTGCTATTATTCGTGTTACTTCTCAAGATGGAAGTAATAGTAGCATATACACAATACAACTACAAAGAGAAGCACCAACACTATCTCAAGTTGATGTAGTGGTTGAACAAACTAGCATTTTACAAGATACTATTATTGATTTAGAAGTTGTTGCCTCTACTCAAGATGGTCAAGTTATAGATAGTGATGAAATAGAGGTTGTATATCAAGTTAGTGGACCTGCCATTGTTTCTGACACACAAGTTTGGGCATATGAGAGTGGGGTTATTTCGATTTCAGCAACGGTTACTTATAAAGGTGACAGTGTTACTTCGGAAGTGCAAACTATTGATGTACAAGTACAAACACCTACCTCACAAATTACTTCTTATAATATGGTAGAAGTGACTTCAGATTTAGGTGTTGCTCCAGTATTACCAAGCGAGGTGTTGGCAAACTATGATAATGGTTTCTCACGTTATGTCAATGTAGTTTGGGAGGATATTAGTGAAGACAAGTATGGAAAATATGGTAATTTTAATGTGATTGGAAATGTACAAGGACAAAGTGCTAAGGTAATTGCACATGTAGAAATTAACTCTATTATTGCTGCGCAAACGATTTCCACAACAACACCATTACTGCAAGTTCCAGATTTAGTTGACGTAGTTGACGTTTATTATGCAAATGGAACACAGCAAAAAGCTGAGGTTTTATGGAATGTAGTGAATGGGGAAGCAGTTAGTGCATTAGATGCTAGTCACTTCTCAAATGAAGAAATCGTTATTGTTTTAGGAAGCATTGAAGGAACTGATGTGAAAGCGAAAGCACAAGTTCGTGTTTCTAGTGATACTAGTTTAGGTGATAATATTGCAAGACAATGGACAGGTTCAGAATTACCTGCAGCTTTTGCATCTTTTACAAATGATGGACCAGATTCAAATGATCGTGTTACTTCTTTAAATGATAATATTATTCATTTGAGTGAAGGATCAAATCGCTGGACCAACTGGCAATCTTCACCTCGCAGTGGTGATTATGTAGGAATTTTATTTGCAGAAGGTGGAAGTATTTCGAAAAAGTATGTTGATAATATTACATTAGGTTTATTTGAAGATAGTGGGACTAAAGTTCCTGCTAACATTGAAGTGCAATACTATACAGGGGATGAAATTCCAACGTTAATGAGTAGTGCACAACGTCCACACATGGAAACTTTAGGAATAGATCATGTGCTAAACAATGATGCGAATTGGACAACTGTAACAAATGTGAGCGATACACACTTAACTGGTGCCATGATGAATGAAATTACATTTGATCGTGTTCACACTTATGCAATCCGAGTAATCTTAACACATCAAAGCGGTTTCTCTACAGCCATTACAGAGTTACAAATATTTGAAAAAGAAGTGACTCCTCATAGTAGTTTTGAAACTACAATTTCATTAGATGGATTAGATATGCAATTTGATGAAAATGTGTACACATATAATATTGCTTTAGATTCTGAAGAAATTCCTACATTTACTGTTGATGCAACGAATAATGCTGCAGTAACAGTCGTTTCTGCAATAGATGCACATGGTAGTAGCAAGATCATTGTGGATGGGGAAGATGGAAAAGTATCAAATCAAAAAGTATATACATTTAATTATTCGTATGAAGAAAAAGAACAAGTTCAACCGGTTACATTTATGCCAGCATCTGGTAGCTATATCGATGAAGTAGAAGTAAAACTATCTTCTGTAACAGAAGAGGCACTTATTTATTATACAACGGATGGTAGTGAGCCTAGTACAAGTAGTACAATGTACAATGGTTCATTCATCATTGATGCAAATACTACTATTAAAGCGATTGCTGTAAAAGAGGGAATGTTAGATAGTGAAGTACAACAAGCTACATACACAATCTCGCATGCTGTGGATGCATATCAAGTTGAAGTGATTCATGGAAGCGGAAGTAATGCATATGAAGAGGGTGCCCTAGTTGAAATAAGTGCACATGAAATGGATGGAAAACGATTTGCATACTGGAGTGTTTTAGAGGGTGTAGTTGACTTAGAAGATGTTAGAGCTAGCTCTACATCATTTATCATGCCAAAGAGTGAAGTGTCTATTGAAGCAATTTATGAAGTGATTCAAGTAAATAAAGATACATTAACAGCAGAGATTGCACTAGCTAACAGTGTGGATATGACTACAATGGATGCAAATGATCCAAATGTAATCGCATTTAAGAGTGCTCTTAATTACGCAATAGAAATTATGGGGATGAATTCTGTCACACAACAACAAATAGATCAGGCAGGTAATGCGTTACGAAGTGCTCGTGAAGCATTGCAAGTTCATGTTGTAAATACAACAACTGTAAAAGGGACTTTGGTGGATCAAGATGGGGTAATGATGCCACATACAAATATCGCCATATTCTCAAATCCAGTGTATGGAGTAAGTAATGCTTCTGGATATTTCGAGTTGGCAAACATTCCAATTGGAGATCATACTTTTAAAGTGTATGATGCGGATGGATATGTGATTGGAGAACATGCGTTTACCATTACACAAAGTGATATTGATAAAGGATTCGTAGAGCTTCATATAGTAGTAGATGTAGTGAAGCAAAGCGTAAGTACAACACCTGAAACAGCAGATACAACAAATACAATTTATTCGTTGTTGATGTTATGTGTCAGTGGTGCACTGATTTATCTTAATACTCGTAAAAATAAAGTTTAAATTATGTAGTGAAGTAAAATTATAGTTGCCTCTATTAAAGGAGGCAACTATTTTTTGTGAAGTGGTTATGGTGCATATAAATTGCGCAAATAAACTGGATAATTGATTGTAAAAGTATTGGAATTTGCTATAATGGAAGAGTTAAAAAAGGAAGTGAAATGATGGCGAATAAGGATTATAATGCCGATTCGATACAAATATTAGAAGGCTTAGAAGCGGTTCGTAAAAGACCGGGGATGTATATTGGTTCTACAGATGGAAGAGGTTTGCATCACTTAGTATGGGAGATTGTTGACAATTCCATAGATGAAGCCTTAAATGGACATGGAAATAAAATTATAATTACACTATTGAAAGATGGTGTTATTAGTGTTGAGGATGAAGGTAGAGGGATGCCGATTGATGTAGCTAAAAATGGTAAAAGTGCTTTAGAAGTTATTTTTACAGTACTACATGCAGGGGGTAAATTTTCTGAAAGTGGTGGATATAAAACAAGTGGAGGATTGCATGGAGTAGGTGCCAGTGTCGTAAATGCGCTTAGTAGCTATTGTGAAGTAGAAGTATGTCGTGATGGAAAACAATATTCTATGCGCTTTGAAAATGGTGGTAAAAAGATTGGTAAGCTAATAGAAGGTAAAAAAACAACTCGCAGAGGAAGTAAAGTTACTTTCAAAGCGGATGATACTATTTTTTCAACAACAAAATATTCGTTTACACAAATATGCGAACGTGCTAGAGAAAGTGCCTTCTTGTTGAATGGAATTCACATGGTCGTTGTGGATGCGCGTAAAGAAGAAGTGAAACAAGAAGAGTTTTACTATGAAGAAGGTTTACAAGCATTCATGAATTATTTGCATGAAGATAAGGAAGTATTTCATAAACCTTATTCTTTTAAAGCAGAGAGTAATGGAATTAGTGTGGATTGTGCTTTTCAATACATTGATGAGTATCAAGAGAATATTTTCTCTTTTGTGAATATGGTTCGTACAAAAGATGGTGGAACACATGAGGTTGGAGCACGTACTGCGTTTACAAAAGTATTTAATGAGTATGCTCGTAAATATAATTTAATCAAAGAGAAAGATAAGAATTTTGAAGGGAACGATGTTCGAGAAGGATTATCCATTATCATATCTTTAGGTATACCTGAATCACTGTTGCAATTTGAAGGACAAACAAAGGGGAAATTGGGTACTCCTGAGGCTCGTAATGTAGTGGAATCTATTGTAAGTGATCGTTTGACGTATTATCTAGAAGAAAACAAAGAGTTGGCGACTACACTAATAAAAAAGATGCAGAAAGCTGCACTTGCTAGAGAAGCTGCAAGAAAAGCAAGAAATGACGCCAGAAATGGTAAAAATAAAGGACGCAATGAGAAAATCTTATCTGGTAAATTAGCTAGTGCACAAAGCAAAGATGCTCGTAAAAAAGAATTGTATTTAGTCGAGGGAGATTCTGCTGGTGGTAGTGCAAAACAAGGGCGTGATTCAAAGTATCAAGCTATTTTGCCTCTTCGTGGTAAGGTGTTAAATACTGAAAAAGCAAGTATTGCAAGTGTTGAGAAAAATGAAGAGTTAAATACGATAATACATGCAATCGGAGCAGGTGTAGGTGCTAATTTTAGTGTGGATGATATTTCTTATAATAAAGTTGTTATTATGACGGATGCGGATACAGATGGAGCACATATTCAAGTTTTATTACTTACTTTCTTTTATCGTTATATGCGTAGCTTGATTGAGAATGGCCATGTGTATATCGCTTTGCCTCCTTTATATAAATTAGAGAGAGGAAAAGATGTTGCATATGCATGGACAGAAGATGAATTGCAAACGTTACGTAAAAATAATAAAAACTATTCGCTACAACGTTACAAAGGACTTGGAGAGATGAACGCAGATCAGCTATGGGAAACAACAATGGATCCAATGACACGCACTTTGATCCAAGTAAGTATTGAAGATGCAATGATTGCTGAAAAAAGAGTTGGTGTATTGATGGGAGATAAAGCATCTCTACGTCGTGAATGGTTAGAAGAAAATGTTTCTTTCACAATGGAAGATAGTTTTGAGATTGGAGGAAATAAATAATGGCTAAAAAAGTAGTTGAAGATAAGTCAAAGATTATCGTTTCTCCACTTGAAGATATTATGGGAGATCGCTTTGCTAGATATTCTAAGTATATTATTCAAGAACGTGCTTTGCCGGATGTACGTGATGGATTAAAGCCAGTACAGAGAAGAATTCTGTATGGAATGCATGTTGAAGGTAATACACATGAACATAAATATCGTAAAAGTGCAAAGTCAGTAGGGATTATTATGGGGAATTATCACCCTCATGGTGATAGCTCTATTTATGATGCTATGGTGCGTTTATCACAAGATTGGAAAAGCCGTATTCCTTTAATTGATATGCAAGGAAACAATGGTAGTATTGATGATGATCCTGCTGCAGCAATGCGTTATACAGAAGCTAGACTAGCTCCAATAGCACAAATGATGTTGAAAGATATTGAAAAAAATACTGTGTTATTTTCTCCAAATTTTGATGATAGTGAATTTGAACCAACTGTGTTACCAGCACGTTACCCAAATTTATTAGTAAATGGAATTAGTGGGATTGCGAGTGGTTATGCAACCAATATTGCACCGCACAATTTAAATGAGGTTTTGGATGCGACAGTATATCGTGTCCAGCATGAAAATAGTAATTTGGATGATATTATGCAATTTGTACAAGGTCCAGATTTTCCAACGGGTGGTATTGTGCAAGGGTATGAAGGAATACGTGAAGCTTTTGAAACCGGTAAGGGAAGAGTTATTATTCGTGCTAAATCAAGTTTTGAATCAACAAAAACAATTAAACAAATAATAATTACTGAAATACCTTATGAGGTAGTTAAATGTAATTTAGTGAAGAAGATGGATGAAATACGTATTAATAAAGATATTGATGGGATTGTTGATGTTCGTGATGAGAGTGATCGTAGTGGTTTACGCATAGTTATAGATTTGAAAAAAGATGTAAATGAACAACTTGTTTTGAATTATTTTTATAAGCATACAGATTTGCAAGTTTCATTTAATTATAATGTTGTTGCGATTGTGAATAAAAGACCAGTACAACTTGGGTTGTTAGAAATGTTGGATGCTTTTATAGCACATCGTAAAGAAGTGGTTATACAAAGAAGTCATTTTGATTTAGAAAAGAAGGATAAACGTTGTCATATTTTGGAAGGGTTGATTCGCAGTGTTTCTGTTGTAGATGAAATTATTGCAATGATTCGTGCAAGTAAAGATAAAGCGGAGTCAAAACAAAAAATTATGGATGCTTTTCAATTTAGTGAATTGCAAGCAGAAGCAATCGTTACTTTACGCCTATATCGTTTGTCGAATACAGATATCCGCGCATTGCAAGATGAGTTTGCGCAATTAGTAAATGATATTGAAACATTGCAAGAAATCATTAATAATCCTAAAATGTTGAAAAAAGTTATTGTGAAAGAACTTCAAGAAGTAAAAAAACAATTTCCAAGTGCGCGTTTGAGTCGCATTGAACAAGAAGTAGAAGAAATTAAAATCGATAAATTAGCTATGATTGCGAATGAACAAGTCATGGTAACGGTTTCAAAAGATGGATACATTAAGCGAGTTTCTTTACGTTCGTATCAAGCGAGTGAAAAGAATTTTACGGGTGTAAAAGAAGGGGATGCACTTATTGGTTATCAAGAAGTGAGTACACTAGATCACTTAGTCTTTTTTACAAATAAAGCAACATATGGATATTTACCAATTTATGAAATCCACGAAGGTAAATGGAAGGATGTTGGAACACACATCAATTCAAAGATGAAAATGACCCCAGATGAAAAGATTATCAATGCCTTTATAGTATCTAGCTTTAACACGGGCGCTTATTTTATCAGTGTAAGTAAAAATGGAATGATTAAGAAAAGTGTTGTGAAAAACTTTGAAGTGTCTAGAAACAACAAAACAATGTCTTGTATGAATATACAAGACAATGATGAAATGATTGCTACTTTAGTGGCTTATGAGAATGATGAAGTTATTTTGACTTCTCGCCAAGGGTATGCGAGTCGATATCCAATTTCTTTAATTCCAACAAGTGCAAGTAAAGCAAAGGGTGTTAAAGCCATGAATTTGGTAGAAGATTCTATTGCAAGTGTACAAGTAGGGAAACAAGAAAATGAATGTTTATTAATTATTAGTGAACAGGGAAGTATGAAGCGTATTCGTATTGAGGATATCCCAATCTTAGGTAGACCAGTGAAAGGAAATTTAATTCATAAGAAAGTGAAGAGTAATCCAAATTATATTGTGTTTACTAAAATTATGAAGGTAAATGATGAAATTCAATTGTTTACAAATGAATTACAAAGTATAGTGGCTAAAGATATTGCAATTATGAAACGTGATGCAACTTTCTCAAATAGTGTGAAATTAGAGGATCCTTATTATATTATCAAGCAAATTCAGCGAGTAGATGTTGTTGCGTTTGAACAAAATAGCCAAGAAGATAAAGTAAGTGTGGAAGAAATCCACTTTGACTTATAGGAGGTCATGATGAACGAAAATAAAGAACTAGAAATAATTGATGCAGAAGTTGTAGATACAAATGAAGATGTTGTAGAACTAGAAGAGTTAGAAACCATAGATGTAGAGGAAACTAGTTATACAGATGAAGAAATTCAAACAATGTTCGCATCTTTTAAGGAAGACTTTACAAAGAATGCTTATGAACATAGAGAAGAAACTTTTCAGGTTGCACAACAAATTGCAAGCAATTCAATGGATTATTTAGATAGTGATACATATTTATGGGTGATGTATGCATATGCACAAAAGTATGCGCATGAAGAAAATCCAGATGCACAAAGATTTTGTCATATCCGTATGCGAGATGTATTAGATGCACAAAATGGAAAGCGCAAAAAACACTTGGCGTTAACTTTTGTAGAAACTACTTTACCTGAATCTATAAAGGAAATTGTAACGCTAGAAACTAATTTTATTGATGACATTACAGCAAAAATTAAAAAACGTATGATTATGATGCAAATTATAATGGTTACTATTTTTATGGTTGTATTATATTTAATGCTTGGGTATTCAATTGTTATGACACTAGGGTTTGGAGTTGCATTATTTGCGATTAATTATCGATTGTCTATTGTTTCAGTAGTAAGAAAATTCAGAACAAACCAAACTACTTTTAGTAAAGAAAAAGTGAGTGATGAAGAATTGGTACAATTTGATTTACCTGTTTTAAATTCTTAATTATGAAACAAATTGTATCAAGTAATAATGCGCTTATTAAAAAAATATGTAAATTACATAAGAGAAAATATCGTGATCAAGAGGGAAAATTCTTAATTGAGGAACTTCATTTATTACAGGAAGCACACGTTGCTCAATTACTAGATATTTTATTTGTGCGAGAGGGAGAAGCAGTACCTTTTGATTTTGAAAATACATATTTTGTGAGTGATGAGGTGCTTAAAAGACTATCTTTAAATGTGTCTTCTGTAAACTATATTGGTGTAGCGAATAAAGCAAACTACGCTGCACAAAGTTATTCACGTTGTATTTTTTTGGATAATGTGCAAGATCCTGGTAATGTGGGAACAATTATTCGCAGTGCATATAGTTTTGGTTTTGATGCTGTTTACTTATCAAAAGGATGTGTAGATGCATATAATGAAAAGTGTATTCGTTCCACACAAGGTGCTTTGTTTCATATTCCAATTATTGAGTGTGATATTGACTCTGTGGTATCTGAAAAAATAAATTCAGGACATCAAGTATATGCAACTTGTTTACAAGGTGCAAAACCATTGTCATCCTATGTATTTCCATCGAACAATATTTCCTTTGTCTTTGGTAATGAAGGAAAAGGTGTTAGTCCTTCAATCTTATCTTTATGTAATCAAAAGGTATATATCGAGATGAGTGCTTTTGAATCCTTAAATGTGGCAATTGCTGCAAGTATATGTATGTATATGACTAGATTATAATTTTTGTTTATATTTGCAAGTCTATATTTACAAATCATTTTGTTTCTAGTATTATGTTAGCGTTGAGGGAGAGTAATATGAGTACATTTAATTATAAGTTTAGAGGTGTTTGTGCAAGTGAAGCACAATTTGAAGTAGAAGGAAATATCATTAAAAGCATCAATGTTGTAGGTGGTTGTAATGGTAATTTGAAAGGTATTTCAAGTTTAATGACAGGAAAGAGTATTGAAGAAGTAGTTAGTGCTTTTGAAGGATTAACATGTAATGCAAGATCCACTTCTTGTCCTGACCAAATTGCTTGTGCATTAAAAGCATACCAAGCACAATAATGTAAAAAAGAGCAAAGCACAATAAATGTGTTTTGCTCTTTTGTATTTTAGAATAAATCTTTTTGGTTTGTTGCATATAGGTATTCGTCAATCGTATTAATGATTCGATCAATAATTAAACATTCTGGTTTGTTTTCAATGACTCCTTCACGAACTTTAGTGTATTGTATTGGCATAAATTGACTTAATAAGTTTAGTGGTATACCATCTTTTAAATTGAAAATCATTTTTTCAATCGCTTCATTTACTACATCCATAGGCATATAGTAACGAGAACGATCTGAGAATGAGTATTTACGTTTGATGTATAACTCACTTGCATTACCATGGTAGTGTTTTTGCCAATATTTTGGCTCTTCTAACATTTTTGCCTCTAGCACTTCTATAAACATGCTTTGTTGTTGTTTGTTATCGTGTAAATATTCTTTTTCAATATATGCTAGTGCAAATAAAGCTTCACGCATTGCAAATGTTAAACCAGGACCGACTTTTAAAATTCCTACACCATCTTCAACCAATTCTTTTAATTTGATTTTTGTTTGATAATCTGTAGAATGACCTTCATAAATAATATCATCAAAAGTTTTGATTGCGGCCATTAAATCTACAGCCTTACTGCGATTGTATTCTGTACAACCTGCATCTTTTTCTTCTACACCAGGCTGTACAACTACAGCAATCACTTGAGACCACGCTTCTGTAATCTTAGCTTCTTCAAAGGCAGACTTGAAAGCAGCAACGGTTGCTTTCATATCCTCTACTTTTGTAACTTGAACACCTTCATCTACTGCACTAGTACTTCCTCCAGGAATAGGAACTTCACTTCCTACCATGTAAACTGGCATAATCGCAGTGCTGTCTTCTTGCAACAATTGCCTATAAGCTTCTTGCGCAACTTTTGCTAGGCAAGCACCACGCTTGGCGATAATTGCATCGCTTAAGCGGATATCGCTTGGATCACTTGCTACTTTCATACTCGTATCGATATGAATTTTTGTAAAACCGGCTTTCACATATTCGTGAACTAAAGTTTTGGCTTCATTCATTGCTTGCTCTTCGTCTAGGTGAGCGAATGTTAGAGGACCTAAATGATCTCCACCTAGGAATAGTTTACTAGTGTTAAAACCAACTTCTTTAGCAATCGACAATACGAAATTTCTAAAATCAAGTGGAGTCATACCAGTATACCCACCGTATTGATCACATTGATTTGCGGTTGCCTCAATTAGTACACAAGAATCATCTTGTTTACCTCTAAGTAAAGCTGCTTTGATTACATATTTGTTTGCGCTACAGGCACTATAAATTCCGATGGCTTTTCCTTCTTTTTGTTTTTCTACTAATTTGATTAATGGATTTTTGTTCATAATTAATTCTCCTTTGATTGTATTATAATATGATGTATTTATGAAGTCTAACAACTTGTTAGTTTAGATAAAAACAATACACAAAAAGATAAACAATTTACACTTTCTACTATTTCTCAACATATTATTTTGATATACTATAACACATAAAGGAAGTGATTGAATGAAGTGGATTTTTAAGAGATTTATTAAAGATTATAAAAACATGGAATCAAAACAAGTTCGTGCTGCTTATGGTAAGGTGAGCAGTGTCGTTTCAATTGTATTAAATGTATTGTTGTTTGCGATTAAAATTGTAATCGCAACCTTGTCAAATAGTGTTGCAATAGCAGCAGATGCGATAAATAATTTAAGTGATGCAGGAAGTAGTGTTGTCTCATTAGTTAGTTTTATTTATTCTAGTAAGCCAGCTGATGAAGAACATCCTTATGGACATGAACGTTTTGAATATGTAGCTAGTATGTTTGTTGCATTTGTAATTCTATTTTTCGCAATTGATTTATTTCAAACTGGATTCACATCGATTTTAAATCCTACTTCCTTACATTTTAGCGTGCCGATGATTGTAGTAATGGTCGCTTCTATTTTGATTAAATTATATATGTACTCTTATAATCATATTTATGGGAAACGAATAAAAAGTGAAATTATGCAAGCTGCAGCTACGGACTCATTAAGTGATGTAATTGCCACTAGTGCAGTATTAGTTGCTTTAATAATATCGAGCATTACAGGATTTGCTTTAGATGGTTATCTAGGTATACTTGTATCGATTTTGGTTGCTCGTGCTGGGATTGAAATTTTGCGTGATTGTTTGAATAAGTTAGTTGGAGAAAAACCGGATCCTGCCTTTATTGCGAAAATGAGCGATGTAGTAAAGGGCTATGATGGGATTTTAGGTGTGCATGACATTGTTGTTCATTCTTATGGAACATATAAGAAATTTATGACTGTTCACGCAGAGGTGGATGGAGAAGTGGATATATTAATTTCACACGATTTAATAGATAACATAGAAAAAGATGTAAAGAAAAATTACGATGTAGACTTAGTCATTCATTTGGATCCAATCCATACAAATGATCCAATGACAAACACCTTGTTTAAACAGACCAAACAAGTACTATTTGAAATTGATTCTAGGTTACATTTACACGACTTTCGTGTAGTTAAAGGCGTAACACACAATAATGTGATTTTTGATGTAGAAGTCCCTATTCAATTCCCAATGAAAAGGGATGAATTAATCCGGATCATTAATGTAAATATGCCAAAGGCAGAAAATGGGTTGCCAATAGAAACTGTAATTACTTTAGATGTTGCTTATTCATCGACAACACATTAGATATACAAGAATACTAGCGAACATTAAATGCATAATGCGATACTTCAAAAATGTACTGTATTTAAATGTATTTTGTGCACTAGTGATTATTTGCATATGAACGCATAGCCCACCATAGGATAATATAAGGGTGCAAATGAGTAGATTCATAGACTGTGGCAAGTGTAATTCTTGTAAGTGAAAAATACCGCTTGAAAACTCAATGAGTAAGGAAAGTGGTATTTTTATTTGTTCACTTACATACAAAGAAAGTATTTGAATGACTATGAAACTCATACAGATGTATACCAAAATGAATAATAAGACCTGAATGCTTTGTTCGATTGCTTCTTGTAGTGCAATTTTCATGCTCATATGTTGTTTTGTTTGTGTTGATAGTATTTTGTATTTACGAGAAGCAAATAACAATAGGAATACACTAGTGATTTGACAAAGTAGGAGTGAAGCTGTGTGAGTTCCATAAATGCTTTTTAAAGATAGTAAAATGAACGTAGGAGAGCACATGAATACACATCCAATTAAGCGATTGTATGCACTTCTAGTGAGTTTTGGGTAGAGATTCGATAAAAAAATTGTGGAAGAAGGAAATCCAAGTAATAATGCATATACGATTGACTCAAATACATGAATATCAATATTGAATAGTTTGTTTATCATTGGTGTAAGAGGTTTTAAAATTGGAGTAATCACTTCATATTTACTGAGTATTCGAACAAGTATAAAAGGAATTAAAAAAGAAGGAACTAAGTGTGTACTCCACAATGTGATAGCAGCTTTACTAGCATCAATACTTTGTTGTGCGTGGATAAATATAGTAAATAAAAAGATTAAAAGTATGTACAATATGTTTTTTTTCATAGAATCACCTACTATAGGATATTCACAAATCAAAAAAATATGGTAAAATAAGTCATATTATGAGGAATTTAAAATGAAGTTTAATAAAGTATATATAGAAATCACGAATCGTTGTAATTTGCAGTGTTCTTTTTGTAGTCCAACAAAAAGAGAGTTGAAAGAACTATCACTCACTCAATTTGAAGAAATCTTACAAAAATTGATCCCTTATACGAAAATATTGTATTTACATGTTAAGGGGGAGCCACTTGCTCATACACAGTTTGAACAATTTTTAAAGCTTTGCGAAAACTATCCTTTTTCTATTCACATTACAACAAATGCTACACTTTTAAAGAAGTATGTGCATAGTATACAGAAGAGTAGAGTCGTAAAAAAATTGCATATTTCTATACATTGTGAACATACTAATTCTAACTACTATAAAGATGTATTTGAGAGTGTAGAGTTACTATCGAATAAAGTAGTAGTATACCGTTTATGGACTTTACAAAATAATTGCTTTGATAAAACTTCTTTGTTTATCCTTGATGAAATTAAAAAGCATTATAGTATAGATGATGTTGGAATGGATGCTATAATGAAGATGCAAAATACAAGGATAAAAGAAAATGTTTATTTAGATAAGAGTTCTCAGTTTATTTGGCCTGCTTTAACAAGTGAAATTGTTAGTGAAACACATTTTTGTTTCGCATTGAAAACACACATTGCGATTTTAAGCAACGGTGATATAGTTCCATGCTGTTTAGACGGTGATGGGATTATAACTTTAGGGAATATTTTTAATGATGATTTAGATGCAATAATTCTTAGTGATCCATTCCAAACATTAAAAAAAGGTTTTCAAGAGCGTAAAGTCTCACATCCATTATGCCAACGATGTGGCTTTCATTTGAAAAACAAGTAGGGAAGGAGTATGTATATGAAACGAGAAAAGATGATTCAACTGATTGGTGATCGCCTCGTAAATGAAATTGTCGATTTAGCAAAAAAGAAGAATATTGATATGCAATCATTAATGTATAGTTTCGAATCTGTAATCGATGTGAAAATTGTTAGTTCAGAGATTGCAGGAGATGAAGTTGCTTTACAAAAAGACAATGAAATGAATATGGATGATGTAAAAGCAGACGTTGTTAAATATGTAGGTAATAAATTACGTGAAGAATACGAACGACCTTATTTTTTGAGTTAATGAATAGAATAAACAAAAA
>CAYJJS010000024.1:0-26718 GCA_964370645.1 uncultured Erysipelotrichaceae bacterium
TCACTCAGTCCACTAAATTCAGGAACATAGTTTGTCACAGTAATTGTCTTACTTACTTCTGTGTCATTTCCTTGTGCATCTTCTACACGATAAGTTATCACAGATTGTGTTTGTGTTCCTGCACTTGGTACACTTATACTTCCACTCACTGTAATATCTGCTGTAGTCAATGTTGTATGATCGTCACTTACACTAACTCCCTCTAGGTAGTTGTAGTCTTCCACATCTTCATACGCAACCACTTCATCACTTACCCCAGTGATGACTGGTGCTGTATTTGCCAATACAATTACATTACGTTGTTGTGTTGTTGTATTTGCATGTGAATCACTCACTATGTATGTAATCGTATGCGTTCCTACACTTAAGCTTGTTAAATCCGTTGTTGGATATACGATACTTGCGCTTACATCATCGTCTTCATAATCACTTGCACTTACACCAACTTGTATATTTGCACTACCTCCTTGTGGAATTGTGATATCACTCAGTCCACTAAACGTTGGTAGCATATTTGAAGTGATTGTAACATCTACTTCAACCGATAAACCATCTATAGAAAATGTCAGTGGCAATGTTGCCCCCATTCTGCTTACCTCGTTAATCGCAAGAAGATCATCACTATTCACAACAATTGTCGTCGCCGCTTCAATACTAGTACTATCAAATACATATGCAGCAACCTTTGCATTTGTCTTAGCACTAGTTTCACTAAAAGCTACTGCTTCATCATACGTGATTGTAAATGGTATTGCAGCAATAACATGAGTTGCGCTATTCATATGTTGAGCTAAGGCATCGTATACAATAAGTGGTGCACTATCACTATCTACACTCCCATAAATATCTTCCACTCGTAGTGTATACGTAGTTGCTGTTGCAGCCTTGTTTGTAATGGCATTTGCTTGAAAAGTAACACTACCTGTTTCATTAGATACCGATTGAATACTTGCTACATTTGTGTCAGCAATACTCCATGTGTATGGCGTTGAAGTGTGTTTAATCAAATCAAAATGAGAAGGTGAAACACTACTTGTAAGTATATTCAATACATCCGCTTTAGATACATTTAATAAAGAGCTACTCCCTTCATCCATCTGTATTAGATTCACATTCGCTTGCAAATAGTTTTCTGGATACGCAATACTACCCGCATAAACTTTTCTAGAAACTAACTTTGTTGGATCTAAGTTTTCTACACTCCCATCCAAAGTAACATCACTATCGATATCATCGTTATTTCCGATATTAGCTGGTACAAATTGATGCGTGTCTAATGTCTCAATAACTACTTTATAAGTCCCATAAGTTAATCCCCAAGATTCATCAAATGAATAACTACCATCTGATTTTGTAAGAATGTGATCGCTTGCATCTTTCTTTGTATAAAGTTGATACGTTCCTGTATCATCTTTGCGATATAATTCCACTCTTTGATTTTCTAACAAAGGTTCTCCAACTTCATACAATCCATTTCTATTTGCATCTTCAAATGCAATACCTGATATCTCGGCAATGATTAATTCAGTCGCCACTCTTGTAGCAGGTAAAGAACCTGCTGCTACATCACTAGCTACATAATAATATGGGTTATAAATATTTTTTGTTCCAATTCGTGCCTCTGTTTCAACACTTCCTGAGACTTCATCCACTTGTAATGGAACTTTAATTGTTGCCTTCTCACCAGGTGCCAATGTGCCCCCAGTATCATTACTTACCTCAATGCGGACCATATTTACATCATCCGCTTGTAACACATCACTCAAAGGTCCATAAATATTTTCATCACTATAGTTTGTTTCATTTGCACCACTTGTGTAAGTAATTTGATATTTACTATCCAATCCTGCTATTTCACTTGTTAACTTCATATTCCACGCAAACACATCATCTTGAAAGTTTACACCAAAATTTTGTCCTTCTTTTGGAATAGGGATGTACATAATAAAATTATCAGCTGAAACAGTAGATAAATTAGAAAGATTAATTGTATAATCTGCACTTGTTCCTGGGGTGAAATTCACTACTGTATTCGGGTTTGCAGGGTTATATGGTTCTACTGGATTATCCTCCCCTTGTATGGATAAGAACGTTTCTACAACAACGGTGTTATTTTTTTGAATCTCAATGGTTTTATTGTTTGCATTCCAAAGAGAAGGGATTTTATCATTTGTTGTTGTATTCCCATTTAAATCCACACCATTTTCTTCAAAGAAAGCACTAAAACCAGTATTCGATGCAGTCAACTGATCTTGTCCGATACCTACCATATCATTTACTGCATATCGCACATTTTCATTCAGTGTGATATCACTGATCATATCCACTTTAACATCTAATGTAGTTGTTTCAATAGGATAATCTGTTCGATTTGCAATAGTGAAATCCTGTACTTGATACACATGCACAGTTTCACTCTCGCCTTGTGTATTCACATAATTAAATTCTTGTATTTTATTAATTGTTAATGGCGTATCCCAATTAGTAGAAGAGCCATCTCTAACTTTTAATGTTGAAAAATCAATACTATATCCTTTTGATTCACGTAGGTATATATATGGTTCATATATCGACATTTTTGTTCCATATGGATAATTATAAATTCGAATATTCTCCATATTCAATGTAAAAGCACTTCCTGCTTTTACAAATGACACACTTTCTGAATCCACGGTATATGTTGGATTCATATCACTAACCGTAGTTTTCGTATCCGTATATTTGATTTCAGAAACCTTACTTACTGCTATATCACTATCCTCATTGGTTGCATCAACATGAATATTTATGGATGCACTCGTATACCCTTCAGACAATTTACCATACGCTAATAAATAAGCAGTATTTCCTCCGCTGTTACTTGTTCGATATCCACTATTAAACGCTCCCACATCTGCTTTCGCACTGAGTAAGTATTCATTTTGCTCTAAACCAATCGCATTAGCATCTATAATTATACGATATGAACTAAATGTGACATCACTCTTATTTACAGGGATGATTCTTCCTGTATTAGTAATAACCTCAATGTTTTCTACATTATCCAAATTTTGAGCTGGAATACGAATTTGTTTCGCTAAAAAACCTTCTCCCATTTCAATCTGTATTGTTTTTTCCTCACTAGTGATTACACTTAAATTTTGATCAGAAATTCTTCCTGCATAAAAAAATTCCGAATCGACATCTACATACGTAGTATGTGCATTAAAACTAAATACATCACCTAAATCCGCAATCGTTTTCACTTCCACTTCATCAATAGATAATAAAGTGTCACTAGAAGATGAATATACACGTGGCTCTACATCTTCATAAACCATTCCATCATATGTAACAAAATCTAAACTAGCTAAACTTGTTGCTGTGTAAACCCCTGGCAACGTTCCTTCTGGAATTATATATTTAACATAAACATAGCTCGTTGATGGAGCGCTATTTGTTAATGTCATACTTCCTGCCTCATCGTTGTACTCGATTGTTATATTATTAGCAATCCCACTATTTGTATCAATCATTTCTCTAGTATATGTTTTGTCATACACTACTGAATGTAACTCCATACCAATCGGATAATACAAGGTAATTGCTGTACTTGCAGGAATAAAAGTACCATTTGAAGAGGTAATGTCATAAGTAGAAAAATATCTACGAGTACTTCCCATACCAACATAATCCCCTTCACTAGCTACTACTTCGCTAGTAAATGGAGATTCCCATCCGAAATCACGAAATATTTTTGATACATCGCTATGATCTGATCCATGAGCTAATACAACTTCACCACTAGCTACAACCGATTCTTTTTCTTCAACATATTGGTTCCCATAAAATACTCTTGACATAATTGCATCCTCAATAATATGTGGCGCATAATATCTTGTAGGATCTACGGCAACTGCAACTTCGAAAGTAATATAATCTGTAGCTGGCTCCAAAGTATAAGTAAGTGTTCCAAATGTAGATGGACGATATGTCCTACTTTCTTTAGTCGGCACATCAATTGAGTAGATAGAGGTATTTTGAATACCCTCCTCTAAATAACTCAAAATCAGCGGATCTACTCCACTGACTGGTACATAGTCACTTGGAACCTCAATTGAGTAAAACTCCATACCTTCTGCAAGCGTGATTTCTATTTTTTTTACTTCATCACTGCTTTCTGGAAAATCAGCGCGTACTTTCACTATTTTAATCGTGTCATTTTCCCAACCTACCCCATCATAATCTTCGATTGTAATGGTTGTAGATAAATCAAGTGAACTTGTGCTAATCTCATTTAGCACTGTTACATTTTGATCTATAACTTTAGTAAAAGCATACACCTCTTTTTGAGTGTATGTTTCTTTTTTTTCAACGCCATTTTCAACAAATTGCTTAGAATATACTATTTTAAACTCTACTTCCTGATTCATGTAACTAGTAAATGAAGCATTTTGTTCATAAACTATACTACCATCAGGTAGCAAAATATATTCTATTGTAACCCCCTCAGTTGCTTCTGTTTGCATTTGTACTCGCTCTTGTGTCCCCTGCTTATCTACAGTAGAATCGAATTGAACTTGCACTTCTTTCGTAATTGTTTGTTCTGCTAGAACATTATATATAGATTGCATATCTAAAACACTTATACATATTATTGCAACTAACAGACAGATACATACTTTCTTAAAACATTTCATAAAATCTCCCATCTAATCATTAATAAAGTAAAATGACACAAAAGTGTCATTTTACTCAAATCTTACCTCTATAAGAATAGCATTTAAGCCCTTACAAATCAATGCAATTTGCTTTGATTATCAAATAATACAAGTTATGAAATACAATAAATTTAAACATTACATTCGTTTTACATTACTACCATATTTAACAATTCTCTTTGTATATACATATTTTTTATCCTCTTTCTTTTAAACTTCCACATAAAAACACTCTGATTTTTCAGAGTGTTCATTGTCTATTTTACTTTGTGATATACTTCTTCATCTAATGCATTTTCAGATTTAGCAACGATTACTGAAGTTGCTGCATCTCCTACTACATTTAAAGAAGTAACAACCATTTCAATTGGTCTATTAATTGCTAAAATCAAACTATACGCTGTAAGTGCTAACTCATTTGTATATCCCATTCCTGTTAGTACTGTAAATAGGATGATTGCCCCTGCACCCGGTGCTGCTGGAGTTCCAATAGAAGCCACTAACGCTAGGATTGCAATGATTGCAACATTGAATATCGTAATGTCATAACCTGCACTAGCAGCAATGAAAATAGCTGCTACCACTTGCATGATTGCTGTTCCATCCATGTTGATTGTCATTCCTAATGGTAAAACAAAACTTGCGATATCTTCTTTTACACCCAACTCTTCAACGACTGTTTTACGAGTTAATGGCAATGTTGCAGCACTTGATGATGTTGAAAAACCAAATACGGCTACTCGTCCAATTTTCTTTAAGAATGGAATTGGATTCAAACCACCTAATACACGAATACTTGTTGCATACCCAAATACTAAAAAGAATAATAATGCAAAAATCGCAGTTACTACATACGCTAAAGCAGGTAATAAATAATCTACACCATAAATAGCGAAGGTTCTACTCAATAATGCAAATACTCCAATTGGTGCACAAAAGTGAATTACATAGTTTAAGAATAAAGTAATAATATCGTTGATTTCTTGAAATAGTTTCTTTAATACACTTACTTTATCTTGTAATTTATTCATTGCTAATCCAATTGCCACTGCAATAAATACAACACCCAATACTTTATTATTTACAGATAATACATTCATAATATTATTTGGTACAGCATCAATGATAATCCCTAAAGGATTACTAGCCGTAGAACCTGAAGCAATCTCAATGCCTCCACTAACTGCATCAAATGCACCTGTAGAATACACAATTCCACCAATAATCCCAGCTACAATTAAAGCAACCGTAGATGTAATGAAAAATGTTAAGATTGTTTTATACGAAATTCTTCCTAATTTCTTTGTATCTGAAATATGACAAATCGCTAATGCAATCGATGTAAATACCATTGGTACAATAATCACCTGTAAACAATTCACAAACAGTTGACCAACTAAGTAAAATAACCCAATTGCTTGTTCTCCACCTTCAGCCGTTATATCTTGAAATAAAATACTATTAATTGTATTCCAAGTACTTGCTTGATTGGAATCCATTAAGTGTTCTCTTAGTAACAAGAACCCCACTCCTACAATGATCCCTAAACTCATCGCTACTAGCATTTTTCTCGCTAGTGTTTTTCCATTAAACTTCATATAATTTCTCCTTTTAAAAAAACTCTAAACCTCATAAAAAAGGCCTAGAGTATAAAGAAAAATCATATCTATATCTTACCCTTTTATGCCTCACTGGACACTTTTAAAAGATTTACCATAGATAAGTATATGCAATAAGGTAATGTATGTCAAACCTTTTTTTGATTAATGAAATATACCTACCTGATATTCCATTTCCCTTATCTATCCAATGCCATATTTGTACAAAAACTCTGTACTATCCTTTCTGGTATCATACTGATGTGGTGTTTTATTTTTACTCCCTCAAAGCTTTCATCGATGCACTCTTTCCAATATGAGATATGCACTAAATCCACCTCATGATTACTTTGCTCAACAGCATGTCCACCATCCCCTTGCACAGAATACCAATACAAAAACAGGTATTCCCCATCTTCTTCCTCAAAGATAGATTCTACATACATTTTTTCATCATCTAACGTAAGAATTATCGCATCTCGATTATTACGAAGAAATTCCATCCATTCCCTTGCTTTCTTCTCTTTCCCCTTTTTCACTCTAAATTTACATAGCTCAATATTCATAATACATGTACTCCTCATAAGTCTATTTTTGTATCTTCTTATATATCCAATAAACACCTTGTGTAAGTAAATACGCAATATTAATTGTTATACTAATATAGTAAAACAAATTACGTATATCTAAAAACCAAAAAACGATTAATGCAATTGCACTAAAAAACACAATCAATTCTACACTTTTTTTGATCATATCGATGTACTACTTTGCTAACAAATTAAAACGTTCAAAACAAGTAGCATCCTGAGATTGCTTAATTTCTTCACACAATGCTTTATGAAATTGTTTTGCATGCTTTCTTCGTTGTTTTGCAAGTTCCTTTCCTTTTTTAGTATACATGATTTTATGTATTTTTTGTAATTTCTTCTTATATTCATGAAAATACGTACCTTTTGCATCCTTTTTTCCATTATCATACAAAGGTGCGTTTTCCTTCCCCATATACAACAAAGTTCTCGCAACTCCAATTACTCCACAAACATCTACCTTGTCTGCATCAAATAAAATTTTAGATTCTATGCTGCTTGGCTTGCATGCTGTACGAAATCGGTGTTGTGCAATACACGCACTCACCCTTTCACAAAACTGTGGTGTATGTCCGTGTTTCAACAAAAACACGAATGCTCTTGATGCTCCCTCCAGCGCATGACAAACACTCTTTTCATGTTGTTGTAAACGAGCTATATCATGTAGTAAGCAAGCACTAATTAATACATCATAATCCACATTTTGTTCGTCTTTAGCAATTTGTAGCGCAATGTGCAGTACACGATATACATGTTGTGTATCATGAGCACTATCTTTCATACACAATTGCATATAGGCTTCTATTTGTTTATATGTTTGAATATTCATCTTGTTTTTCGACCATGGTAAAGTTTTGAATATGCATCTCACTAAAATGTGGACTAACACCATAAATACCCACAAAAGCACCTGTATGCCCACCACTGGCAGCAGCACTTAAAAACAATCCGTTTACACCTTGTGCTAACTCAACCCATACATCCTCATTGTAGTAAAAAGAATACTGATGTTTTTCACTTACAATTTTTAATCTAATCTTTGGCTTTGATATAACACTACTAGCGATACACTCTATTTCCTCTTTAAAATGTTTCACTACTTGCAAAATATATGTATCTGCTTGCTGACTAATGTAAAAGCGAATAAATGAAAAATGATTATAATATAAACAAAGCCCAAATTCGTCTTCTTGTTGCATGTTCGCTTCAAATTGCAAAGTCGTCTCAAAGTTATGTGCACATATCGAGCGAAGCAACACACTTTTCGCATGATCTGCATCCAAAGCAAATGCACTAGCTTTTAAGAAATACTGTGCATCCTTTTTATACAAAAATGCACTTGGACTGGCTTTCAAACTTCTATACTCTAAAGCAAACAAATCCATAGTATCTTTTCTTTCTTGTATCGCATGTACTTCTAAATTTGGGAAATCAAATTGAAATTCAACTCGTCCACTATTTGGAGAAACACTTGGAGAAATATCATCGTACCAAGTTAAGGGTACTAAAAATGTTTCTCTTCCAAGTGGGTTGTACATCGTTTTTAAAATTGCTGTATCCTTTGGATCCTCAATTACTCTACACCCTAGACAAACCATAAACCATTCACCTTTTTGTGTTTCAACTAAATCTCCATGACCTACACACTGTATAGGATAATCAAGTCGTAAATGCTTATGCGTTAGTAATGGATTACGTACACTCGATTCATATGGACCAAATATATGTGTAGACCTTGCCATAGTCACAGTATGCTCAAATCCTGTACCACCTTCTGCAATCATTAAGTAATAATATCCATTACGCTTATAGATATGTGGGCTTTCTGGATAAATACCTCCACATCCATCCCATAAAACATGCTTATCGCCAACTAGTTTCATACTTTCTAAATCAATTTCTTGTATCCAAATTTCTGCATCACCAAGTCGACCGTTATCTTTTTCACGATTCGCATGAAAATATGCTTTTCCATCCTCATCAAAAAACAAGGAACTATCGATACCGGGTGCATCTTCTAAATAATGCAGTTTTGAATAAGGACCAGCTGGATTTTTTGCACAAATTATAAAATTATAATCGTTACTAGGCCATACTTTACCTACATTTGTGGAAGTAATATAAAACATCCCTTTATGATAACGAATGGTACATGCTTGTACTCCACCTGATACATTTACATCCTGTAAATGTAAACCTTGTTCCTCTTTATCAATCGCATTTGCAATTTGTGTCCAATGCACTAAATCCTTACTATGCCACACGGGAATTGCGGGAAAAAACTCAAAAGATGAGCTGACCATGTAATAGTCATCTTCCACACGTATAATGGAAGGATCTGGATAAAATCCAGGAATTATGGGGTTGTTAAATGTTTTCATAAAAATCTCCTATACATACATTCTACCAAATACGAATGGAAAATCAATTGTCCATTTTAAAAAAAAGAAGTGCAATAACACTTCCATTGTTTCGTATTAAATCTAATTGTATTCACCTCTATAATGAATTGCTTTGACAGGACAATGGATAAAACAATCACCACATTCATCACAACGATTTGTACAAATTGAATACTCATTCATTTTTACTTCAATGGCCGAAAATGAACACTTTTTCTTACAAACACCACACTTTATACAGGTATTTGTATCAATATGTAATCCTTTATATTTCTTTTCTGCTCCATTATATGCAAAGTAGGTACGCTCTAATTTATGATCGCGTTGTATTTTTTCAAAATCATAATCAAATACATCTCCATATCCTTCATAAATGCAAAATACAACCATTGCTTCATACTGTTGTTGATCCTTAATACAAACATCAAACATTGGATTTTGTTTTGCTTTGATGTCTGCTATACTTACTTCCTTTACCTTTCCACTCATTCTCACAGAATACCCACCTTCAAATACTGGCATTCCCTTTTCGTCGTGTGTTACTTGTGTTGATGCGTTCATACCACAAATGGATACAACAGCATTCTTTTTTAACTGCGTATAAAAATCCTTTGTATACATAGTCATAAAATACATTCCTTCTTCATCATATGCACGTAAATGTGCAATGCGCGATTCTGGTATACCTTCTTCATTGACTGTTGTAAATGATAAACAACCTACTGCATCAAATGTTTCATATATATCTTTTATATTCATAATATACCTCCTTAACCTCTTTATGTGTTATATAAAGAACAATACTTCTTCAAGCGGTTTACGTACTCCTTCTCTTATTATTGGTTCACTAGGGTAACCAATTGGGATAAGAGCTGCTACCTGTTCATCCTTTGGTAAATTACATAAAGATGCAACAACCTCTTCATGAAACAAACCTAAAATCACACTACTCACCCCTTTATCAAAAGCAACTAAGCTAAACGTTTGTGCAGCAATCCCAGCATCAAACATTTCCCACTCTGCACCTTTAGAAGTAATATAGTTTCCTTTTAAATCTGTACCTGAATACCCTTTTTTAATCGTAAGTACAAGCAAAGTTGGGCACTCCGTTATTACCTTACAATTATTACTTTTTTCAAAAGTTGCTTGTGTCGCAATGGCTTCTTTTATACCACTATTTTCTACGATGTGAAATCTAGCTATTTGCGTATTTTTCCAAGATGGATAATATCTTGTGACTTCAATGATTTCTTTTATTAAATCATAACTTACTTTCACATTTGAAAAATTACGTACACTCCTTCTTTTTATAATTGCATCTTTTGTTTCCATATATACCTCTTTTCCTAGTTATATTTTATTCATTTACACTTAGCTATACAAGTACGATTATTTTTGATACTAGTATCACTGATGATACTAAAAAAGGAGCAGTGCTCCTTTATTGTAATTTTCGTCTACTTATAAATGCAATGCTTGAAATGGCGATAAGAATATAATACCAACCACGATTGCTTGTATCACTTGTACTTGGTGGTATGATTGAATCTTCTGGATCCACCACTGCCTGACTAGTTGTATAATGTGTCAACACCACCGCTGATAAAATTGGATTACCTTGCGCATCAAGTGTATGTGCTTTATTGGCTACTCCTAGTTGTGCACTTGAATGGATGACACTATTTTCTACATTTGCTGTAGCAATGTATGTGAAACTAGTACTTTGTCCTGCTTCTAGTGCATCTATTGTATACGTCAATTCATTCTCACTTGCATCATAAATTGCTTTATCACTAGATTTAAACACCGTATTTTCTGGTACCACCTGTCTAACAATTAAATTTTCAGCTGTAATATTTCCTTCATTTTTCACTGTAATCGTGTAATGAATGTCTTCTCCAACTGCTACTTTTTCTTGTGTACTCGTTGTATTTTCAATCGTCAACTTACTACTGTTATGAATCATTGCTTGTGCAGATTCATCTAAAATAACACGATCCGCCGTTCCTGTATAATCAATATAGTCTACAATAGATGCTTCTAATGAGTTGCCTTCCTGTACTCCTCCACCCTCAACTGCTTCCCAATCAATTTTTGATTCATCCACTTGTTGGTAAAAGCTAATACGTGCATGCGTAATTCCAACTTGATCCATTGTCCAAATCACTTCACCAGTTTGCGAATCGTATGTGATTCCTAGTGCTTCTAATTGTTCAATTGAATTCACTTTTTCTACAAACTTTTCTTGGCTACTTCCCATTACATATGTAATCTCTAATGCGTGTGTATCATCTAGTTTTAATGTAAATAATTCACCCATCGTTGCTTTGATTTGCGTTGTTGAAGTAAGTACTTTTTCTAATTCATCACGAATAACCATTAAATCTTCTAATGTTTCTCCATTGAATGCTTGTGGTTCTCCTTGTGCATTATCTGTAGATAATGCACTTGCATATTTCGCAAATATATTTTCATCCAAGTCAATACCCACATAATACATAATCGCATTGTGTGTATTTATAAAATTATTTACTAGTGATTCTAATGCACTACCTGTTGATCCACTATTGGGTTCCCCATCTGTTACAAAAATTGTAATATTTTGACCACTATTTACATGAGTTATATCTGTAAAAGCATCACTTGCTTCTTGCAATCCTAACGAATAACTTGTTCCACCATGTCCTTTTGAATAAGTAAACATTTCATATTCGAAAGTTGGATCCAATGCTTGTGACAATAAAGCTCTACTTCCATGTTGTGCAGAAGCAAAGTTTACATAACCAAATGTATTATCTGGATTACCCGCTAAAGCGATATTTGATAATTCATAAAAAATCGCCTTAGAGACCATCATTCGATCAAAACATAAATTGTTTGCTAACAAATAATCAAAGTACGCCTTTGATCCAACTTCGCGATAATCTGGAACATCTGCATATTGTGGATATGTAACAATATCCCCATACATTTCATCTGGTGACATGTATGTAGATGCTTGTGTATTAACCATCAAATGCCCTAAATCTATCTTTGTATAGATCGCTAATTCTTCGGCAGTAGGTATCCATCTACTAGAAAGTTCTGTATCCGTTGGTGGTACATACGCAAATGTTTTCTGTGCAGTTGTATTCGCATTTACATCATTGATTGAGTAATGAATCACCTCAGGGTTTTCATTAGAATAAAAGTTAGTAATGTTTTTAACCGTACTAGTTTCTGGTATTAACCCCTCTGCCACTGCATAGTTTTTTGCGACTACAGGAATTTTCGCCTTTGAAGTAGCTGAACCCCATGTTTCAGTAACTGCATCAAGTTGTGGGTTTAAATAGAAAATGAAGTATTGTCTTACATTTAGACCCGCTGCATCAGCGTAGTCCGCTTGCATAATTAAACGATAATAATGATTCGGATTCATACAAGGTGATGCATAACCTCCATTGTTTGAAGCAGCAGAAGCCATATTCATAGAACCAGATTGATCCATAATAAACTCAACATTCGTAGGACTTGGTAATACATTACCAGCAAAATCCAAATCTACTCGAATTATATTTTCGCTTGCATCATTTGGGTTATTTTCATCAAAATAAATAAACGTATCCCCAGCTCCTGTAACATCTCCACCTAATAACTTATCTAAATCACTCATGGAATCCTCAAATGTCACGGGCACATCCCCCTCATCGACACTCAAATCGGTATTTAAAAGTGAAATGTGATCTTCTTTTAATGTATAAATTGTGCTTGTTTGCATTGTTAATGCCTGTACCAAGCTAGTAATTATACTTAAAGAAAAAACCACAGTTAATACGATTCCAATTATTTTTTTCATATATTTTCCCCCATTTTAAATTTGCATTGATAAGTAATATTCATTGGTAATCATACATAAAATATGCAATTTTGTAAATCGTTTTCTTATAATTCACATAATTTACTAAGCGTCCCACCCTGCTTCTTTTAACATTTTTTTAGCATCAAACACACTAAACCCCCTATGTTCTTCCGTATTCTCAAAAACATCTCTTGGATTGTTTCCACTCTCTGCATACAATTGGTTAGCTCCTGCAAGTAGCGAAACAATCTCAGGTTCATGTACTCCCATGGCTCTTTTAGGTCGAACACATAAAACAGATACTGCACAAATAAGTGCCATCCTAACAGCAGATATTTCACCTAAATGCACCATAGGACTTTCCTCAAAATTCACTCTACGCATCACTGCCATCACATTTACATTTCTATTTTTTGCTCTTAAAATCTCTTCTGCGATTTGTTCATTTGTATGTTCTGGACCAATTGGTTCCACACAATAATATAGTTCTAAGCCAGCCTCTTGGATAGCATCTAACGTCTGTAATCGTTCCTCTACACTTGCTTGTGTGTCTACCCCTTCTTGTAAGCGGCAAATATGATACACTCCACTAAAACCAGCAGCAACTAGCTTTTGTGCATAAGACAAATCAAAATCACCAGTATTGGCTACCATTCGCACATCATCACCAATACATTTACGAACTTCTTGTCCTATTCGCAAAAACATATCTGGCTCATATTCGGCTGTAGACATAATAAACACTTCACTGGCATTTGCTTTTACCAATGATTTTGCGCGATGTTTTACACTTTCTAATTCTAAGTGACTTCTATTTTTCTCTTTAAAATGATCCGCAGCAAGCATACAAAACTTACAATTTATTGAGCAAGGCGCCGCATCAACACCTATTTGTGCAAAGATTACACCCTGATTATTGAACGTTCTTCTTGCATAAGCATTCGCAAATTGAATAAGTTTATAATACTCTTCGCTTAATACCTCTACCTCCAACATCTTTATTACATCATCAAGTTCTAAAGATTGTTCACTCTGTATTTTATTATATATTTCTTTCATTGTATTTCCTCTTTCATTACCTATAATATAACAATAAAAGTGAAAACATATTACCTTATAAATTGCCAAACTACTTATAAATCTTGCTACTCCTTTCTCCTAACTACAAAACAAAAAGGAGCAGTGCTCCTTTATTGTAATTTTCGTCTACTTATAAATGCAATGCTTGAAATGGCGATAAGAATATAATACCAACCACGATTGCTTGTATCACTTGTACTTGGTGGTATGATTGAATCTTCTGGATCCACCACTGCCTGACTAGTTGTATAATGTGTCAACACCACCGCTGATAAAATTGGATTACCTTGCGCATCAAGTGTATGTGCTTTATTGGCTACTCCTAGTTGTGCACTTGAATGGATGACACTATTTTCTACATTTGCTGTAGCAATGTATGTGAAACTAGTACTTTGTCCTGCTTCTAGTGCATCTATTGTATACGTCAATTCATTCTCACTTGCATCATAAATTGCTTTATCACTAGATTTAAACACCGTATTTTCTGGTACCACCTGTCTAACAATTAAATTTTCAGCTGTAATATTTCCTTCATTTTTCACTGTAATCGTGTAATGAATGTCTTCTCCAACTGCTACTTTTTCTTGTGTACTCGTTGTATTTTCAATCGTAAGTTTACTATAGTTTTTGATCATTGCTTGTGTTGTTTTATCCAACTCTACAATCGCTGGAGTCCCAGTATAATCAATGAAATCGATAATCGTTTCTTCCAATGAACTTCCAGACTGTTCACCACCGCCTTCAATCACTTCCCAATCAATTTTTGATTCATCTACTTGTTGATAAAAGCTAATACGTGCATGTGTAATTCCAACTTGCCCCATTGTCCAAACTAGAGATCCAGTTTCTTCATTATATATAATTCCTAATTCTTCTAGTTCATCAATAGAATTTACTTTTTTAACTACTGGTTCTGTGTTCTTCCCAAGCACATAAGTGATCTCTAAGCCATGTGTATCATCTAACTTTAATGTAAACAGTTCTCCTAAATTTGTTGTGATTGAAGTCGTCGATGTTAATACTTTTTCTAGTTCATCACGAATGACCATTAACTCCGCTAACGTTTCTCCATTAAATGCTTGTGGTTCTCCACTAGCATTATCCGTAGATAAGATACTCTCATATTTCGAGAATACACTTGGGTCCAGGTCAATTCCCACATAATACATTATTACATTATGTGTATCTACAAACGTACTTACTTGACCTTCTAAGGCATCTCCACTAAGCCCACCATAAGGTGCACCATCGGTTACAAAAATCGTAATATTTTGTCCTGAATTTACATAACTTACTTCTTCAAACGCTTTTGTTGCTTCGCTAATACCTAAAGAGTAATTTGTTCCTCCGTACCCTTTTGAATATGTGAATTTTTCATATTCAAATGTTGGATCTAAGTTTTGTGAAAGTAGCGTTCTGCTTCCATGTGCATTCATTGCAAAATTTATATAACCAAATGTATTATCAGGATTTCCTGCCAATGCGATATTTGATAATTCATAAAAAATCGCCTTAGAAACCATCATACGATCAAAACACAAATTATTTTCCAACAAATAATCAAAATATGCCTGTGAACCAACCTCACGATAATCTACTACATCTGTATATTGTGGATAGCGCACACTATCTTCATACAATTCATCTGGTGACATATATACTTCTGAACTACCATCATCATGCAAATGTCCTAAATCAATTTTCGTGAAAACAGCAAGCTCTTCTTGTGTTGGATTTGCACGATTGGAAGGTGTAGTTCCACTAGCTGCTACATAAGCATATGTTTTTTTAACACTTTCATTTTGTGATGTGTCATTAATAGAATAATGAATATCCTCAGGATTTTCACTAGTCGTATATGCTGTGATATCCTTAACCACACTATCCGAAGGGATTAAGCCTTCCGCAACCGCATGTTTCTTTGCGACAATGGGAATATTTGTAGTTGTTGTAGTAGAGCCCCATGACTCTGTTATCCCTTCTACTTGTGGGTTTAAATAATATATAAAATACTGTGTTTTATAAACACCACTCGTATCCGTATAATTTGCTTGCATAATCAATCGATAATAATGATTTGGATTCATACACGCTGATGTGTTTTTTCCATAACTTTCTCGTTCAGAAGCCATATTCATTGAACCCGATTGATCCATTATAAATTCTACATTCGTTGGACTAGGTAATACATTTCCAGCAAAATCCAAATCTACTTTCACAATATTTTCATTTGCATCATTTGGATTATTTTCATCAAAGTAAATATATGTTTCACCAACACCAGTAACATCACCAATTATTTCTTCATCTAATTGAGCCATTGAATCTTCAAATGATGTTGGAATATCCTCCTTTGGAACATTTATATCACTATTAATTAATGCAATGTGATCTGAATTCAAATTATAAATTGTGCTTGTATTCAAAGTCAAAGCGTGTAACGTACTAACAAAAAAACAACTTGCTATAAGTAGTACTGAATATATTCTAAGTTTTTTATTCATGGTTCCCCCTATTTCATCAAATATGATAAATGCATACGGATACTATTATACGTTCATTTTGCCTTTAAGTAAAGAAATCATTCGTGGTAAATTAAGGAATAATGTTGCTGTAATACGTATTTACTCTCATACTAATTTTATGAAAAATAGCCAATTATGGTACGAACTCAAATTCATCACACTAAACAATACCTAAGAAATAAAATGAGATCAAGCACAATTAATGAAATCTAATTTATTATTATAGTCATAAGACTAAAGTATAATTAAATACAATAAGCATCTAGATATGATTACTAATACATTCACATACTTAGTATATATGATATAATAAAGATAAAATAAGGGGGATTCTATATGAAAAAGAATTGGATCGGATTATGTTTAATACTTTTAGCTGGATGTTCATCAAATACGACACCGCATGTTGATGAAACTTCACAAGACACACCAAAATATGCAGATAAACAATTGAGTGATACTATGTATTATAATATTGCTCAAAATACACACAGCCTTATGCGTAACACCATTGAAATTGAACAGGGTAGCTTATTGAGTCAGAATTATCTATTAAAAAATGAAACAAATGAAGCATCTGATACTGGTACGTATCTCATATTTTATCATGAAGGATACGTTGAAATTGTGAATAGTGATCCTAGTGCTACTTGTGAATTTGATAATCCGACTGGTTGTACAAGTTATTTTGAGGGTGCTGATACACCAAGTAATATTTCTTTTTACAAGGATCAATTGTATTACATAATGACTCGTATAAACTATGAAAATGAAACAACATACCAATCGCTGTTTTCCTGTGACCTTGATGGAAGCAATCGTAAAGAAGTCATGCAGTTTCCATATAATGCAGAAGACTATGCAGTAAATGGAAGTTTGACAGCAATGAAAACACATCACTTCCATAAAGATATGTTTTATACAACATTTAATCATTTGTTTTACCAATATAATTTACAAACACAAGAATTAAACTCTATCACATTTAATGAAGAGGCTATGATTAGCGCTGTCTACTTATACGATGACACTGCCTATCTAACTATCGATTCGTATATTCAAGATGATATCTTATACCAGAATGCACTTTTGAAAATGGATCTAAATACATTGGAAACTACATTGTTAGTAAGTAATGTTGCAATTGCTTTTGTAGATCGCGGTGGATTTATCGGACTTGACAGAGTGGATGGTGAAGCGATTACCTATTTTCAATCTTTTGAAGATACAAACAAGCAAACATTGTTTCATGGATATAGTCCAAATGTTTTAGTCTATAACGATGTCTATATCTTTGATATCGTAGATTATGAAACGAATACAACTACCATTTCTATCATCACTCGTGATGGTGAACTATTGAGTGAACATGAAGTCGACGCGAACTTATATCTTTCTGGAGTCATTGATGATGTCTTACATTTTTCAATTAGCGAAGACTATGCTTTAACCCATTACACGATTGCTATTAAAGATAATATTTTGCAAAAGCATGAAAAAGTTGAATTTGAGTAGGTGTGCGTATGAAACAAACACTTACCATTCAAAATATACACAAACAATATGGAAACAAAGAAGTACTACACGATGTATGTATCACCTTAAGTAATGGAATATATGGTCTTATTGGTCCCAATGGTGCAGGTAAAAGTACACTAATTAAAATATTATGTACATTAGAAAAACAAACAAAGGGGCAAATCCTATACAACAATCAAGATATTAAGAAATTAAAAAAAGAATACTGTATAAGTATTGGATTAATGCCACAAACACAAAAAGGATATGAACAGTTTACAGCGATACAGTTTTTGTATTATATGGCTACATTAAAAGGAATGAGTAAACAACAAGCGAGTGAAGAAATACATACTTTACTTCATCGTGTTGGTTTACAGGAGTACCAAGATTTGAAATTAAAAGCTTTTTCAGGTGGAATGAGACAGCGATTAATGTTTATTCAAGCAATGTTAAATGATCCAAAGATTGTTATTTTAGATGAACCTACTGCTGGTTTAGATCCATTTGAAAGAATTCGACTACGTAATTTAATTAGTGAATTGGCGCAAGATAAAATTGTCATTATCGCAACACATGTGATGCAAGATGTGGAATCGATTGCGAAAGAAATCATTTTATTAAAAGAAGGAAATGTCTTATTTCAAGGCAGTGGAAACACCATCATCCACTCGATTGCAGGAAAAATAATCGAGACTTTGATCCCTCCACAACAATTGGAAGAATATGCATCACACTATAAAATAAGTAAAGTATCTCGACTTGATGATCAATTACTTATACGTTATATAGATGAAGAGGAAACAACTAGTGAACTGCATCCCAATTTAGAAGATGTATATTTATACTACATGGTGTAACTATGAAAATCTTATGCTATGAATTTCGTAAATTGTTTACACAAAGCCATTTTATTTCTTTATGTATTGGTTTTATTGCAATCAATTTACTCTTTTCCTTTTTACAAATTAGCCAAAACCAACAGTCAGCTATTCAAAACCACACAATTTATGAAACCATCAAAACCAAATACCCGATTGAGCAAATAGATGATTTGCAGGAACGCATCGCTTTTTATGATCAGGTAATTGAAATTGAAAAGATACTGTTAAGTGAAGAAGAACAAGTTGTTACTTATGATGATTCTTTTATGCAGGCATATCAAAGTTATATTGAAAGTGAAGAGTATGATGATTTCCAAATATACAACCAAGTATCCAGAGATGTATACTCCTATTACGATTCGATTTTAAACTATGAAACACTTCGTCAAGATATAGTAGATAAAAGCATGCAGTATCAACACGGTTTTTTATCTAGTACTTTGTCTAATGAAAAGCTACAAACCTTACAGATGGAACAACAACTATATACCCATCTTGCGAATACACATCCTTATGAAGTGAATTATATAAGTATAGAATTATTTATGAATGATATTTCATCGGCACTTATTTTTGTATTCATCACAATTTTCTTATGCTTGAATGTATTTTATGTGGATGAACATAGTGAAGCACATCATCTAATCCACATCACAAAAAAAGGTGGTGCACCAACATTAGCTGCAAAAATGATATGCGTAATTTCCATATCTTGTGTTTTACAAATAATATGTAGTCTTTCTACCTTATACATGTATCAAGCTATGTATGGCATGGTCGATGTATTTGCACCAATACAAAGCATACCTAGCCTACATACTGCTCCCTATACATTATCCATTTTCCAAGCAATTGCATTAAGTATTGCGATACGTTGTATCGCAATGATTACAACTAGCATTTTCTTCATTGGGCTGGTGAAATTATGCAAATCGAAAGCGATCGCATTAACAATTTTTGTCTGTATCGCAATGATTCAAATATTACTATACTTAAACATTCAGCCACTAGATAGTCTTAATATATTTAAATATATTAATATGTTTACACTATTTATGGCGACTCCATATATAGGTATATATAAAGGTTTTACTATTTTTACATATTTACCTATTTGGTGGATTTTAAGTATATTCATAGGGTGCATTCTAGTCCTTTCATTGTTTGTAAGTTTCTATTTTTCTTCGAAAACATATGCACTAAAAAAATGTAACTTGCGTGTGTCCTTCGCTTTCCTATATAAACACACATGTTTACTATTTCATGAAATCTTACGTACTTGGATAAGTAAGCGTCTATTACTCATTGTTTCCATATTGTTTTGTATACAAGTTTATTTTGTGTCTTCTTCACAGTTAAGTCCAACCACACACGCATATGAACAGCAAATAAGCGAAGTGTATGATTTGTATGGTGGTAAGATGAACGAAGAAAAAATACAAACCTTACAACAAACACATACTCTTTACACACAAAGTAATGATGATTTTGAAACTCTTCAAAATCAATATGCTCGTAAAGAAATTTCTTATGAAGAGTACTTGAAAGGATTTGATGAATACCACCAAGATGCTGCACAACGTGCATTGTTTCAACAAGTATATACAAAGTATAATGGACAAGAGTATTTCGTATATCCTAAAGGATATCAGGCAATCTTCTCAATCAATACAAATACAAGAGAAATGCGAAGTGCACTATTTCTAATGATTTGTATGATTCTATTATTTTTCGGCGTATACAGTAGTGATTACAAAGACCATCAAAATCATCTATATATACTAACTACAAAAGGGACTACAAAACGTCTTATTAAAAATATTCAAATTGTATGTATTAGTGCCATCTTGATTACATTTTTATATAGTGGGTTGGAACTTCTATTTTTTAAAGCAAACTACCCTATGCATACATTTGACGCACCATTTGCTTCCATTCTACCAATGGATAGCAACATTCAACTAAGTGCCCCACTATCAAACAATATGCCTATCTACGCATATTATATATGTTTGTTGTTGGTTCGTTTATTTGGCGTGATTTCATTAGGGATATGTACATTATTTATATCACATATAAATAAGAAAAGTATTTATGCACTCTTACTTTGTATTTTACTATTTCTGTTTCCATTCTTATTGTTTAACTTTAATGTACAGGAAATTAGCTATGTATCCATCTTTGATCTTATTATGGGAAACCAATTTTTATTACATTCGTTTTCTATTGTGAAAATAGGTGTTCTATTAGGGATCGATATTGCACTACTCATCTATTTATTTAAAAAGAATAAGCAATACATATAAAAAGCAAGGTTTTAAGCTTCCTTGCTTTTTTTCCATTCTTCACGTAATACTCCATAACTTATTGAATCATAATACTCCCCATTCACAATCCTAGCTTTACGATATCTTGCTTCACATTGCATCCCTATTTTTTCAGACACACACATCATACCTGTATTAGCTGAAAAAGTCGTAAGTCCTAAACGAACAAGATCGGCTTTCTCATTAAATAGGTAATCCACCCACTTTGTTAGGGCGATAGTTGCAATTCCCTTACCCCATTGCATTTCATCAAAAATGACAATACCAACTTCCATCCAATTCGTTTCAATGGATTTCCAATACCAACTAACCTCACCAAGTAAGGTATTTGTATGTATATCTACGATCATCTTTTTATTTGGTAGCTGCTTGTGTTCTCGCAATAATTCACGCATACTTTCTATGCGTTGCCTTAATTCTTGTTCACTCTCTTTTGGATAATATGGACCATTCAAAGTATGCCATATTCTCGATGGCTTATTCAGATCAAAATAGTTATCTAAGTGTTCATCACATAAATTTTGTAGTTGTATTTGCATTATAATCCCCCTTCAATGTCAATGATATCATAATTTATACCGCTTAGACAGTATATAAGACCACAGAAACAGAAACAGAAGAAATCTATTACTATTTACTTTATAATAAAGTCATAGAAAGGAGTACTTATGAAAATTACATTAGAAGATCAAAACAGTGAACAATTAGAAATTATCATACGCGGTAACTTAAGCGATGAACGTGTCCAAACCATTATTACACTATTGAAAGAAAATGCATTGAACACAAAGTTAATTGTATTTGACGCACAAAAAGAAATCATACTGTCCATTAAAGATATTTTATACTTTGAAGTCACACAGCGTAAAACATACGTCTATACTAGTAAACATGAGTATACAACAAAATATACATTATCCCAAATACAGACAATATTCAAACAGCAAGGAGTATGTCAAATTGGTAAAAGTATATTGGTGAACATTCACCATGTACAATCGCTGGAAGCAGAATTTAGTGGGAACTATATCGTAACACTAGACAATCATACTAAACTTATGGTTTCTAGATTTTATATGAAACATTTTAGAAAAGTAATTATGGAGGGATAAAAGATGAAACTACTACAATATATGATTACTGGCTTGGCAATCGGTTTTGTTATCACTACGGCCTGCTTTATTTATGCAATCGGTTTAAATGAATTTAGCATACAACTACTTGCATGGCTCGTTGCTTCACTTGTGTATGGAGCTGCTAGTTATATCTTCTCATGTGAGTCTATTGGAACACTGCCGAGCAGTTGTATACATTTTTGTATTTGCTTGAGCATCACCCTTTTCAATGTATATATGCTATATCGTCCGTACACAATCATCGTTTTAACACAATTCATATGCATTTACGTGTTGATCTATATTGTGTTTTATTGCATAGAGCGTAAAAAGGTAAAACAATTGAATCGTAAATTACAAAAAAAATATGAGACAACCAATTAGGTTCTCTCATATTTTTTAATGGGTTGCCCCACCTTCAATTTTTAAATCTACATCATTTGTGACAATCGCCTCAATAGCTGCAATCAAACCTTGTGTAATCATTTCTAATGACATACTTGGCATATTTCTTTTATCCACAACTTGTTGTGGTAAAAATGGAATATGAATGAATCCACTTTTTTTATTTGAAAATTCCGTTTCCATCATGTGACGTACTCCATATGTGACATGATTACAAACAAAGGTACCAGCTGTATTCGATATGGATGCTGGTATGCCATACGATTGTATTTGTTGTACCATCGCCTTAATTGGCAAATTCACAAAGTAGGCTGCTGGGCCTTGTGCAAAAATAGGTTCATCAATAATTTGATTACCCTCATTGTCAGGTATTCTACAATCGTCAATATTAATTCCAATTCTTTCTACTGTAATATCACTTCTACCACCTGCTTGTCCAATCGACAATACCACATCGGGATTATGTAGTACAATTGCTTCACGAATCACTTGTAATGATTTATGACAAACAGTGGGTATTTCCAATTTAATGATTTTCGCTCCAGCTATCGTATCGGGTAAACATTTTACCGACTCAATGGCTGGGTTGATACGTTCTCCACCAAATGGATCAAAACCCGTTACGACTATTTTCATTTACTCTCCTTAAAATGCCAATACTAGCATTAATACAATGTGGATTGCTAAAACAAGTATTGCCATTGGCAATTGTGTTTTAATGACTGTCCACTTATTACGTGTTTCTAACACGGCTGCTGGGACAACATTGAAGTTTGCTGCCATTGGTGTAAGTAAAGTACCACAAAATCCTGCCGTTAAACCTAGTGCACCAACAACTGCTGGATCTCCTCCTTGCATAATTACAAAAGGAACTCCAATCCCAGCTGTAATTACGGAAAAAGCAGCAAATCCATTCCCCATAATCATGGTGAATAAAGCCATCCCTACACAATATATTACCACACCAATAAGGATATTTCCATCAGGTACAATCGTAGAAATAATTTCCGAAATTACATTCCCCACACCAGCTTGAGAAAACAAGGTTCCTAAAGCTCCTAATAATTGTGGAAGTAAACTTGTTGCTCCAACACTCATTAACAGTTTACTTGAATCTGCTCTTGTTTCTGAAACTTTTGGTTTACATAAAACAACTGCCACAAGTAAAGCGATTAAACAAGCAACTCCAACCATTACAGCTCCATCCAGTGCACGAGTAATCTCTACACCATCTTCACTAATTGTATACTTCACAAAGGATAATAAGAAGGCTAATAATCCAATTAATACGGCAGGAATGAAAATAAAACTACCGATTTTTTTGTTATTTTCGCTACGCTCTTTTTCACTTACTTCATTAAATTTACCCATTTGCACTTGTTTCGTAATGGTTAATGTACCCATAACTAACAATAATGCACCAATAACACTTGATGGTATATGTTTACCACCAATATAAATGACACCTAAAATTGCCCAAAACAAAAATGTACCAATTTTTGCTTTATCATTTTTAAGTGCACGAATTGCACAATCTAAACTTACCAAACCACACAGAGTATAAATTATTTCAGGTGCGATATAAGTTAAAAAATCACCCATTATTTTTTACCTCCTTTGATTTTTAAATCCAACATAAATACTTGGACCATTGTTAATAGTACAACAATTACTGCAACTGGTATAGCAGCAGTTGCAATCGATTGTAAGCTCACTTCATAACCAAGTGTAGCTAATGTACCTTGAATTAAAACGACTCCACTAGCTGCTGGAAAACAGTTTTGTGCGAAGAAATTTCCAAAGTTTTCTACTGCAGCACTATTTCCACGTACTGCTTCATCTTCTGCATCACTTAGTTCTGCATGTTTACTAGCTTGTCCAGCCCCCTGCGCCATTGGTAAAATTAATGGACGTACAAATTGAACATGCCCACCAATACGCACATTAAAAGCAGCTGCAAGTGAACGAATTACCATGTAAATAGATAATACCTTTCCAGCTGATGCATTTTTAATATTTCCAATTAAAACAGCAGCTCTCTCTTTTAAACCGTATCTTTCGATAATTGCAATTACCGGAAACATAATTAAGAAAATCGACATTAATCGATTATTTACAAACGATTCACCTAAAATGCTTAGAATTTCGATAAAATCAATGCCTGCAACTAAACCCGTTACAATTCCAGATATTAATACAACTGCCAAAACATCGATTTTAAGAATAAAACCAACAACAATAATAAATACCCCAATAAGTGTAATATATTCCATATTCTCCTCCTAAATTAATTAGTTTGAATTTCAAACTATCTTGAATATCATAAGGGGATAGAGTGATTATGTCAACCTAATAAAACATATAATAGCAAATTTATATACAGAAAAAGAGTGCATTATGCACTCTTAACTAAATCTAATTTTTTTGTTTTCTTAACAATATAATCGCTAAACCAGATAAGATTAGTAAACTAAACAAAGATAAAGTATTTGTATAATCCCCTGTTCCTGGCGCTAAAGATTGTTTTTTGTAGTTTGCATACAAGGTTACATCTTGTGCAGGCATTGGCGTATTGAAGTCATACTTCATCGTAAGCTCTGCATCAATATACCATCCTTCAAAAGTATATCCTGCTTTTGTTGGTGCTGTTGGCATCATAACTAAATCTTTGTATGCTACCTTTTGATCGGCTACACTACTTCCACCATTCTCTTCAAAGTATACATCATAAATTGTATTTGACCACGTTGCAGTCAATGTATTTGTTTCTGCATCGTATTCATATCCTTCAAATGTATATCCTTCTTTACTTGGTGTAGGTATTGTGTGATCTTCTTGTGCTGGATATGTATTTGGTTCACTTCCATTCGTATTATCTACAGTAATATCTGTTCCATAATCTACTGTAAATGAATCTTCTGGTAATTCTCCTTCTACTTTTTCTCCAACACTTGGATATGTTATAGTCACTCGAATAATTGGGTGTCTATATTCATATACCATAATTTCTGGTGTATACAACAACGTTGCAGGTGGAATTTCATCCCATGCTCCATCTTCATATCCAACATCTGGTGTTCCCCCAAGTGGTGTCATTACTAATGGTGCACTTGCATCTGCCGCATTAGAGTAGTTACCTGCTGCATCTTTAAAGGTAATCACTTCTTCAATATCTGCATTAGAACGAATAATCCATTGTCCATTGTAGATTTTGTAGATTACTTTTGTTTGATACTTATCTGGTACATTATCTCCTGGTGTTTCAGGATCTGTATCTTCATTTGGATCCACTAATACATCGTATTCCCAAATTGCGTATAAAGTCACTTCTCCACCATTTTCTGTAGTTAAGTTCATTACCGATTGCGCATCTGTGTATATTACTTCTCCAGTTGGATCGGCTGACCATCCCATGAACATATGGTCTGTGTTTGTGAATGTATTTGTATCTAAGTTTTCCGCTGTATCATATACCATTTCTTGATTTGGCATATTTCCTTCACCTGTATTTGCATCAAATACTACTTCGTATGTATTTGCTACATACGTGTATGTGAATGTCACTTCATCTTCTGTGTACATTAGGCTTCCTGTTGGTGTTGTACTTGTCCATCTTCCACTATCGTATCCAGTGTTACCAGTACTTGTTGGTGTTGTGTATGTTGCACTTGCATCTGCATTATTAGATGGGTTTCCATCTTTTTCAAATGTCACAACTTCACTTACACTAAGCTCT
>CAYJJS010000025.1:0-26281 GCA_964370645.1 uncultured Erysipelotrichaceae bacterium
AAAATAACAAAAGCCACCTATTGGTGGCTTTTACTTTTAGTTAATACACAATACGCATACATCTTTGCGTATTTTTTTTGCATTTCTTGCGCGAGTTTTTTGTCTTTGGTTAGTGCAAAAACAGTACTCCCACTCCCCGACATCAATACACAATCAAAACCATCCTGTTGTAGTTGTTTTTTAATTGTAGCAATTATAGGCGTAATGACAAAGGAGCTATCCTCCAAGGTATTTCCAGCACTATTACACATCTTCTTATAATCACCCATTATAAATGCACTTGCGCATTCTTCTACATTTGGGTGTTTACATGTTGTAAAGTCGATACCTTCAAAAGCCTCTTTCGTACTCACTCCAGCCTCATCCTTTACAAGTAAAATATGAAAAGAGTCTTTGCCTTCTATACATTGCAGTTGCTCTCCAATCCCTTTTACACGCGCCGCTCTATTGTAGTAACAAAAAGGCACGTCTGCACCAATTTGCTTCGCAATGGAAACCATTTGCGACTCACTTACTTGTAAGTTGCATAAAGATACAATAGCTTTCAACATAGCTGCAGCATCTGCACTACCTCCGGCCAAGCCTGCCTGCATAGGAATGTTTTTCTCCACCTTCACATGAAAATGCTGTGTCAATGAAAACTGCTTACGCATCAGTTGAATTGCTTTGTATATAGTATTACTTTCATGAAGAGGAAAGTTTAGTGCTTCACATCGAATACAATCCTCACTAGCAAGACTTACTTCTAAAACATCATGAATCTCTAATGGGAGCATAATCATATCCAATTCGTGATACCCATCTTTACGACGACAAACAACATCTAACGTTAAATTAATTTTCGCATTTGCTTCTACTCGCATAATACACCTCATACAAACGCACAAAACTTTCTAGCGCTAAGGATTCTGCTCTAGTTGACTCTGCTATATTCGCTTGTTGTAACAACTGTTTCGCGATCTCTTTATTCTCGCAAAATAACCCAAAATTATTCAAGATTGTCTTTCTACGTTGCTTAAAGCAAGCTTTAACCAACTCATAAAATACGGATTCATCTTCTAAATCATATTTTTTATTAAATTGAAACTGCACAACTGCACTGTCCACATTTGGTTTTGGATTAAACACATGTTTTGAAATCTTCATTACATTTTTCACATCACAACGAAATTGTGTGATAACACTCAATGCATTATAATCTTTTGTATTCACTTGTGCACTAAAACGGTCAGCCACTTCTTTTTGCATCATAACAGTGATTTGCTTGATTTCACTGTTACTTTCAAAAATTTTAAACAAAATAGGAGTTGTAATATAGTAAGGCAAATTTGCAGCTACCACAATATCACAGTCTTCCTCTTTATATCGATTTACCCATTCGTTTAAATCTACTTGTAGAAAATCCTTATGCACTATTTCTACATTGTCACAATCTTGCAATGTATCTGCTAATACCTCTAACAAACGATCATCAATTTCAAAAGAAACAACTTTTTTCGCATATTGACTTAAGTATTGTGTTAAAGCACCAATACCAGGTCCAATTTCAAATGCAATGGTATCTCTATTTGACATTGCTGAAGACGCTATCTTCTCTACAATTTGACTTTCCACTAAAAAGTTTTGGCCATAATTCTTTTTTGCATATAATCCATACTTATCTAATATCTCTTTTGTTTTACTTGGTGTTGCAATGATCTGCTTCATATATCTCCTCTAACAATGCATGTAATTGTTGTCTATTTATTTGTAATAAATTTAATCTTTTCCATAATGTTTTCACATTACATTTTCCTATAAATAATGCATTACCTACTTGTTCTCGTAATTTTGCACTATTGCTATTACCGCTCATTCCTAATTCCATTAAATCTTGTAAGGAAATACTTTGCGTGAACTGTTCTTCATAAGTTAAAACGTGTTGCAAGGCCTCAATAATATCTTCCTTGTTGGCATGTTCTATTCCTACCTTACGTGATGTTTTTGCCTTCTCTCTTTGAATAAATGCATGTTTTACTCCTGGTATTTGTTCATTGATAAGACTACGTATTTTATTACCAGGATAATCTGGATCCGTAAAAACTATAATACCACGAGTTTGTTGCAATTGCTTCAACAACTTTATCTTCTGCTTTGATAAATGTGTACCACTTGTTTCAATCGTATCACACTCCACACACTGCAATAACTTATTCGTATCATTTTTTCCTTCTACAACTATAATTTCTTTCACTTTCATACACGTATTATAGCACAAAAAAAAGAGTACGTGCGTACTCTAATATCCATAACGAATCAATTTCATCATCGGTTGCTTTGAATAATCAATGCTAATTCCACTAGATACTTGACTACCTACAAATAAGTCTAAGTGATTTAATGTCATTGCTCCACGATCCAAAACAATTGCTTGAAAAGGTACACCAGGTGTTAATCCTTTTCCTGAGAATCCATGATTACTTACTTCAATGATTGTTCCAAATGGAATACTTCCTCCTGTTGCAACAATATAATACCCATTGAATGTAATACCATCTTGCCACACTCCATTAGATTGTTGTACTCCGTCAAAAGATAATGAAATCCCTGACGCTGTATATCCATACCCATTTGAATTTACACAACCGCTACAATCTGTACCATACGTTGTGATTTTAGCAGGTACTGCTACATCAGCATTCAACAATGTTTTTTCTACTTCTTTATATTCTGGTTGCGTTGTTGCTACTTGTACTTGTTGCAACACTGTACTTGCTTTTAGAGTTTCCTTTTCTACTTCTACTACTTCTACTGCCTTCACTTCATTTACTGGCATTTCAATTTGTGCTACTTCTGCCTCTACACTTTGTGAAGCATCAACACTTAACGTTAAACCTAATAATGAGAACACTAAACAAACGACTAGAAACAATTCATGTGTAATTACGTAAAATATTTTATTTTTCACAATAATTCCTCCTGTTTTTTCTAATTTAAAACTATATTTGCTTTTCAAAACAAACAACATAATTCTATCACTTGCCTTATTTTTTGCAAATTTCAGTGCTTTTACTGGCCTATATTACATTCTCAACATTCAAAATCACATAATGTTTAAAAGACTATACTCTTATTTTGAAAAAATCGTGCCAATCGTCTATTTTCTGTTATTAAATAGCTTTTTATATGTATTTGACATGGTTTTTTCCATTTCTTCTGCGTCTACTTTCAATAATTCACAAAGCATATCAAATGTATATTGCACATACTTTACCTCATTCGCTTTACCGCGAAATGGATGGGGGGTTAAATATGGACAATCTGTCTCAACAAATATTTTATCCTTCTCGCAAACACTAGGTACTTCTTGTAAATTTTTCGCATTTTTAAACGTTAACGGACCTGCAAAAGAAATATATCCTCCCATCTTCATAATGCGTTGAGCCACTTCTTTGCTCGCACTAAAGCAATGCATTAAGAAATCAACCTTACAGTGTTTTTCTAATATCTCTAAGGTATCCTGTGTAGCATCACGCATATGTACAACAATAGGTATATCATACGTATTCGCTAATGCTATTTGTCTTATAAATGCTTCTTTTTGTATTGCACGCTCCACATTGTCCCAATAGTAATCAAGTCCAATTTCTCCCAATGCAACAATTTCTTTATTTTTTATACATGTTTCCAAATACACATAATCTTCTTCTGTGACATCATTAATATCGCAAGGATGAAATCCATACATAACATCAAAGTAGTTAGGATCTTTTTCTTGCACTAACTTCGCTCTTTCAAACTCTATTTGATTGGTACATACAATCATAACCTTTTCTATACCTTGTTGTTTTGCATTTTGTATCACTTCTTCAATTTGTCCATACATCTTATCACATGTAATATGTGCGTGTGTATCTATCACTCCCATTTTAATAACTTACCTTTCTAGTATATTTATAGTATTCACCAAATATACATTTTTAATCATATAATGAAAAATAAGAAGTCTTGCAGACCTCTTATTTACCCAAACAGAAATTAGAGAATAGCGTATCCAATAAATCATCACGGTTCACTTCACCTAATATCTCTTTCAAATGCGTATACGCATTTTGTAAATCAATAGCAACTAAGTCTAATTGCATTTCCAACTTTAATGCTTGTTTGGCATCCACCATGTTTTGTTTCGCCTCACGCATCAAAGCGATCTGTCTTTCATTATTCAAAGTCGCCTGTGTTAATGCAATAGTATGTTGCTCATACAACATATTAATTGCTTCAATTAACATATGAACATCTTGTTGTTTAGCACTGATCCATATTTGATCATCTACTGTTGTAGATTGATCTTTTTTATTATATACAACTAAACGTACTTTATCTTTCGTACGCTCTAACAATTCGTAATCTTCTGCTTCAAGCGGTTTACTACCATCTAGTAACACGATTACTAGTTGGGCATCCTCAATTGCTTGTATACTCTTTTCAATCCCTATGCGTTCTACTACATCCTCGCTCTCACGAATACCTGCTGTATCAATTACATGTAAGGTCACATGTTGTAAACGCACACTTCCTTCTACAATATCACGAGTAGTACCAGCAATATTCGTTACAATTGCCTTATCTTCTTCCAATAAAGCATTTAATAAACTGGATTTACCCACATTCGGTTTTCCAACAATTGTTGTTTTGATTCCTTCTCGCATAATTTTACCACTTTGTGCTTGTGCTAAGATTGCATCCATCTTAATTAACCACTCACATACTTTAGGCAATAACACATCTTTACTCAATTGCTCTACATCATCATATTCTGGATAATCAATATTCACCTCTATATGTGCAATCATATCTAATAATTCTTCAATAAATGGATTCAACAAAGCAGATACACTTCCTTTTATTGCTTGAATTGCAACTTGCGATGCATTTTCATCGCTTGACTGAATCATATCTTGAATAGCTTCTGCTTGCGTCAAATCGATTTTCCCATGTAAGAATGCCCTTTGCATAAACTCTCCATTACGCGCTAAACGTGCACCGTTTTCTAAGCAAAGCACTAATATTTTTTTAGTCACATAAATTCCACCATGACAATTGATTTCCACCACATTCTCTCCTGTGAAACTTTTTTTATCCAAAAACACACTAATCAAAACCTCATCTATAACTTGATTTGATGTTGGATCTATAATATTTGCATAGTGAATTGTATTTCCTTTTTTACTTTTTAAATCAATAGTACAAATCTTATCCACTATTTCAATTGCATCATTTCCACTGACACGAACAATACTAATTGCACCTTCACTCAAAGCAGTTGAAATTGCTGCGATACTATCATATAACATATTACACCTCTTTTGTATACTCCATTATCCTATCTTATCATAATACGAATGAAATATCGATATTTATAATAACCTACTACTTATATTAAAAAAGTGATGTGTTATAAACATCACTTACGATTTATGAATATTTTTTGTGAAAATCCTTACCAATTGCATCCGCAGCTAACAATCCTTCATAAATTAATTTAGTAGTTACTTCAAATGGTAAATTATGTACTGTTCTTCCTACTTTATTTGTCTTATCTGCCACTTCCCATAGCATCTCTTTATCTATCTCTTGATATCCAAAATCATCAAAACAAATTGGCAATCCTACATCTATACAAAATTTTAATACTGCATTTAATTCTGCATCTTCTACATTCTCCATCACTAATTGAACAATGGTACAGAAAGCAACAATGTTTCCATGATAAGCCTTATGTAGTTCTGGAATTAACGTGAAGCCCTTCTGTATAGCATGTGCTGCACCAAGTCCTCCACTTTCAAATCCAATACTCGATAACAAAGTATTTACCTCAACAATAGATTCGAATGCTGGTGTAATCACACCGGCTTCAGCAGCGATTTTTGCACGTACTCCATCTCTTTGAAGGATCTCCCAACACTTACTAGCCATCGCAGTTCCTGCAATCGTTGGAGTCCCTTTCACTTGATTATTTTTTCCTGAGGCTCTACAAACTCTCGCCTCAAAGAAAGTAGACATTGCATCTCCCATACCTGCTACTAACAATTTAACTGGTGCTTTAATAATGATATCCGTATCTACAAGCACCAAATTAGGATTGGCTTCTAAAAACAACCAATCATCAAACTCACCATCATCATGATACAACACACTTGTAGAACTACAAGGCGCATCGGTTGACGCAGCAGTAGGTACAATAACCATTTGCATATGTAAAAGATGTGCAATCGCTTTAGCACTGTCCATCGTTTTACCTCCACCAATACCTAAAATTACAGTCGATTGTTTTTCTTTTGCAACTTCCATATAACGATTCACTGTATTTCTAGAACATTCTCCATAAAATGACTCACAATGCACAAATAACTCATTATCTTTTGCACACTTTTCTAAGATTGGTTTCACCACATCAAACACTGCTGGATCAATAATAGCAAATAACCTCTTACCCATTCCTTCCACTAGATGCTGATCAATTTCATGTAACGCGCCTGGTCCCTGCACATATTTAGCAGGACATTTTAATATATTACTCATTTCAATTCCCCCTTTTATTTTAATTATATATACCTTTCATCCAGGCTGTCAATTGTACTTTCACTACTATTTTTACTTTTCACATAGGCACTTGGCGACATACCAGTCGCCTTATGAAAGCGTTTCGCAAAATTCACACTATCTTCATAACCAACCGAGTAAGCCACTCCTTGCATAGATAAGTGTCCTTGCCTTAATAACTGTTTTGCATGTTGTATACGTAACATTGTTAAATACTCTTTCACAGATGTTTGCATACTCTCTTGAAACGCTCTAAATAGATGACTTCGACTAATACCCACATATTGTGCTACATCCTCCACACGTATTGGATAGGAGTAATTGGCTTGTATATAATGAATTGCTTTATTGGTATACACTTGATAACTGGAAAATGTCACTTCTTTATCTTCCTTCATAAATAAAGAAAACAATTTGTACAACTCCCCCGTCATTTGTAAAGCATGTTGAATATCATTCCCCCTTGCCTTATATATTTGTAGTAATCTACGTCTAATAGTCGTACTCATTTCATTTTGATGCATAACAACATTTTGTTTGGAAAACCCTGATGCTTTCAAAATTGTGTGTACATCTGTCCCACGAAAACCTACCCAAGCATATTCCCATGGATTTTGTTCATCCGCATAATAAGAAACTTCCACGAAAGGATAAATTAAAAAGGTATCTCCTGCCTCTAGTGGTATCCACTTTCCATTTACTTTATAGTACCCCTTCCCACACACAACGTGATGTAATAAATAATGATCACGAATAGCTGGTCCCCAACTATGTCCAGGCAAGCACTTTTGATATCCTGTGTTTTGTATGGATAATGAAATGAGATTCTGATCTTGTGATTTATATGAATTTTTATACGCTTCCATAAATATCTCCTTGCAACAAAATGACTGTTATATAATACAAAAAATAATTGTGATATATACACATATTGTATATGATTAAGAAGTAATAAGCAATCATATGCATTGCCAAAGGAGACATAAAGCATGAAAATTTTAGTATTAGGGGGAGCTGGTTATATTGGCTCACATACAGTTTATGAATTAATTGAAAATGGCGATGAAGTACTTATCATCGATAACTTAGAAACCGGATTCAAACAAGCAGTACATCCACAAGCTACTTTCTATGAAGGGGATTTACGTGACAAAGCATTTGTTGATAGTGTATTAGATAAAGAAACAGATATCGATGCAGTGATACACTTTGCTGCAAATTCATTAGTCGGTGAGAGTATGAGTAATCCATTAAAATACTACGACAATAATGTATTAGGAACAAAAGTACTATTATCTTCTTTAATTGAACACAATATCAATAAGATTGTATTTTCATCCACTGCTGCAACCTATGGAGAAGCAAAAACAATGCCAATTTTAGAAAATGATCATACACAACCAACAAATTGTTATGGAGAAACAAAGTTAGCAATGGAAAAGATGTTCAAGTGGTGTGATGTAGCACATGGTATTAAGTATGTATCTTTACGATATTTCAATGCTTGTGGTGCACATAAAAGTGGAAACATTGGAGAAGCACACAATCCAGAAACACACTTGATTCCTTTAATCCTACAAGTACCAAACAATAAACGCACACATATTTCTATCTATGGTGATGATTATGATACGAAGGATGGAACTTGCATACGTGACTATATTCACGTAACGGATTTAGCTAGAGCACACATTCAAGCAGTGAAGTACCTATTAGCTGGAAATGAGAGTAATATATTCAACTTAGGAAATGGTATTGGATACAGTGTAAAAGAAGTTATTGAAAGTGCTAGAAAAGTAACTGGACACGAAATCAAAGCGGTATGTGAAGCACGTAGAGCAGGAGACCCTGCTACATTAATTGCCTCAAATACAAAAGCGAAAGAAGTGTTGGGATGGACTTTAGTGCATGATGACTTAGAGGAAATCATTGCTTCTGCTTGGAATTGGCATAAAAATCATCCAAACGGATATGAAGACTAGGTGATAATATGCTATATAAAAATATTGATGCCTTAATCCAATATGGATTACGTACACAACTATTGGATGCATGTGAAGTATTTTATGCTCGCAACTTATTATTGGACTTATTTCATGAAACGAATTATGAATCTTCTTGTTGTAATGAAGATTTAGCTTTACAAGATATTTTAGATGCTTTACTAGAGGAAGCAGTACAAAGAAATATCATTGAAGATAGCATTGTTTATAAAGATTTATTTGATACAAAGTTAATGAACTGTATCATGCCTAGACCAGCAACAATACAGGCAAAATTCAATCACTTATACGAAAAAGATCCTATAGCTGCAACAAATTATTACTATGATTTGAGTAAAAAGAGCGATTACATTCGTACTAGTAGAGTGAAAAAGGATATGAAATGGGTAGCCCACACCAACTATGGAGATATTGATATTTCTATTAACTTATCAAAACCAGAAAAAGACCCTAAGGCCATTGCTGCTGCAAAGAATGCTGTATCTACAAACTATCCAGCTTGTTTGCTTTGTGCTGAAAACGAAGGATATGCAGGGCATGTAACACACCCTGGACGTGTGAATCATCGTATTATACCTATTATTATGCACAACAGCGAATGGGGTCTACAATACTCTCCCTATGTATATTACAATGAGCATTGCATTGTGTTTAGCAAACAACATCAACCGATGAAAATAGAACAAGCAACTTTTGAAAAATTAATCGATTTCACGAAACTATTTCCACATTACTTCTTAGGTTCTAATGCAGACTTACCGATTGTAGGAGGTTCTATACTAAGCCATGATCATTATCAAGGTGGTAATTATACCTTTGCTATGCAAAGCGCTGACATTGAACAAAGCTTCAACATCCCTTCTTTTGAAGATGTAGAAGCAGGTATTGTGAAGTGGCCGATGTCTGTGATTCGTATACGTTGCAAAGATGACAAGCGACTAGTTGCCTGTGCAACTCATATCCTAGATTCATGGCGCATGTATAGCGATAATGATGCGGATATCATTGCCTTCACAAACACGACTCCACATAACACCATCACACCGATTGCTCGCCGTGTGAACGATGATTATGAATTAGACCTAGTATTACGTAACAATCGAACAAGCGAGCAATATCCGGACGGAATTTTCCACCCTCATGCGCAATATCATAATATTAAAAAGGAAAACATTGGATTGATTGAAGTAATGGGACTTGCAATCTTGCCAGCTCGTTTAAAAACAGAATTACAGCTGATTGCAGATTGTTTAGTGAATAACAGTGATTATACGTACATTAGTGAACTCGATAAACACAAAGATTGGATAGAGAGTATCAAACAAAAATACACTACCTTTCATGCAGATACGATACAATCCATTTTAGAAGAAGAGGTTGGTATTGTCTTTACACACGTTTTAGAAAATGCTGGTGTATACAAATGTGATGAAAAGGGTAGACAAGCATTTAAAAAGTTCATTCATACTTTATAACAGTCATACGACTGTTTTTTTTGCGTATACTGAATTATGAAACTACTGCAACTACAAAATATAACAAAACAAATACAAAAACAAAATATCTTAAAGGATATTTCTTTCTCTGTAGAAAAAGGAAAAATTTTCGCATTCTTAGGCATAAATGGAGCTGGAAAAAGCACTACCATGAATATTATCTCTGCGCTTAAGCAACAAAGCAGCGGACACTTATTTTTCGAAGAAAATGCATACACAAAACAAACAAAGGCTAGCATAGGCATTGTTTTTCAAGAAAATGTATTAGATGAACAACTTACAATCTTACAAAATTTAAAATATCGTAGCGCCTTATATTATGCAAATAAAAAGTTACGAAACAAGGCAATTCAAGAAGTCATTACACTACTTGAATTACAACCTCTATTACACAAAAAGGTTGCAATATGCAGTGGTGGAGAACGTCGACTGGCTTGTATCGCTAGGGCTATTGTATCAAATCCTAAGCTACTTATTTTAGATGAACCAACGACTGGCTTAGATGTGCATATACGAAAACGTATATGGGAAGTGTTGCATAAATTAAAAGCAGAAAAGGGTATGACTATCTTTTTTTCATCGCATTACATGGAAGAAGCATACCATGCAGACCACATTTGTATTGTGCACAAAGGACAAGTTTTATTGCAACAACCATTACAAACATTTCTTTCTCATAATGAAAGAATATTGAAAATAAATGACGAAGTATACCCTAACCCCATTAAAAATGCACACACTGCATTACAAATTGTAAAGAGCACTAATAACTTGCACTCCTTCGCATACTATGAGCCAACGATAGATGATATTTTTATGAGGGTGGTGAAACAATGAAGTCACTCATACATCTAGTAAATAGACACATTCACTTATTTCGTTCCTCTCCATTTGCTTTAGTGATCACTTGCATGAGTGCTTGTATTATCTTGGCTCTATACTTCTTATTTATCAAAGACTTTATGATTATTGCTTTAAATGATTATGGGATAAAAGAATATGATGCACATCTTGTCGATTGCATCATGTTCGCAGGTTTGTTACTAGTAGTCAATGCCACTTCCATACTGAGTGTACTTAGTATTTATATACAAGACAAAAACAAAGGTATCGATCGTGACTTTTATATTTCTCCTACATCAAGCACAACAATTTTAACCTCTTATGTGATTGCATCAATATTGTGTTCGCTATTTATTTCACTCTTATCATTCTTATGTATCCAAGTATACTTCCATTACGCATATGACTTTCACTTCACTGCATCACAATATACAAACATACTTTTACTATTAAGCATGAATAGTAGTTTCTCCACTATCTTATTATTTTCTATCGCTATCTTCATCTATAGTTTTAGTGCTTTCGCAAGCATATCCAACTTGTTTAGTGTATGTATTGGTTTTGTGAATGGAGTATATATCCCTTTCGCTATGTATCCTAGTGCAATTCAATCTATCTTTAAACATTTCCCTTTCACACAACTAACAACGCTTATGCGACAAGTATTCACGCAAGACATTTTAGAAAAATGTGCAATAGTGTACCCAAAAGAAGCAATCTTACAAATTAAAGAACACTTCGCCATTACACTAAATGTAGACTACGATTTATACGTATCTATTTCATGTGTTTTATTCCTCTCTTTTTTTCTATTGCTGTGCTTGCACACGTGTAAAATCATCTATGATCGTAAATAAAAAAATCTTTTTCACACAAACTAGAGTTTCAATTACACGTTGGCAGTTTTTATATGCTACAAGAACTTAGTATACTATATTTTTAAATAATTATTCTCTTTTCTATACAAAGAAACTTACTATGCGTTCATCGTATCCATTGTACTAATTCGCATTTATCTTCAAGTTTATATGTTATCTAAAATATGACTTTATAGAAAGTAAAAAAGACTATGTTCATTGACATAGTCTTAGTTTTCTTAATACGTAGCATATAGCTTTTTATTATGGTAGTAATTTCGCTTTAATTCCACTTGCTAGAATATGGTAATATTCTTCATGTGTTAACTTCACTTTGCACCCTTCACACATTTCTTGAAGATGCTTAATACTAGTCGTTCCAAAAATTGGTTGTATATTTGCTGGATGTCTATTAATCCAAGCAATTACTATCGCATTTTTACTAACCCCATATTTGTCTGCATACTTCTGCAACGCCTCATTCAATTCAGGATAGTCAGGATGATCCATGAAACTTCCTTCTTCCCAGCTTGCCTGCATAATTGACCACGCCTGAATCGTGATATCTTGTAATCGGCAATATTCAAGTACACTACCATCATGATCAATAGATGGTGCTTCTTTCATATTTGCATATATTCCACTTACTAGCATTCCTGAATGAACAGGTGATAGTTGTAATTGGTTAAACATAATGCGAACATCCAAATATTTCCCTAATAATTCCATTTGCATAGAATTCATATTCGATACCCCAAAATACTTTACCTTACCGGATTGATACAATTCATTAAACGCTTCTGCTACTTCTTTTGGATCCATCAAAGTATCTGGTCTATGTAATAATAATACATCTAAATAATCCGTGTGTAGGCGTTTTAAACTTTGCTCCACACTGGATAAAATATACTCCTTACTAAAGTCATAGTAATTGATGTTTTCCCCTCTACGGATTGCACATTTACTTTGAATAATCATCTCTTTACGTAACTGCGGATTACGCTTTAATACCTCTCCAAACAATTCTTCACTTTTTCCTCCACCATAAATATCGGCATGATCGAAAAAATTAACCCCTTGCTGTAGTGCTTCTTTCACAAGTGCCTCTAACCCCTCAACACTCATTTCACTAATTCGCATACATCCAAACACTAGTTGTGATGCTTTCATATTGTCTAATTGTAGATAGTTCATATTTCCCTCTCTTTCTACTTTTATTCTATCACAAATCCTATTTTTTTATATAATTTTTGGAATTAAAAATGATTCAAACGTGATATAATATGCTTATGAAAAAATTCTATGGACACTTATCCACCATCACAAAGCATAAACTACGAGTAAGCGCTCTATGTTTTCGCTGTGGTTTATATAAGCGCGGGATCCTTCATGACTTATCTAAATATAGTTGGATTGAGTTTTCTTCTGGTGTGAAATATTTCCAAGGAAATAGAAGTCCTATCGACAAGGAAAAGGAAATATTAGGCTATTCTAAAGGTTGGTTACATCATAAAGGACGTAATAAACATCATTGGGAATACTGGATAGATAATTGTAAGGAAGGTGGCGTAGCTCCTTTAGAAATGCCTATACCATTTGTAATTGAAATGTTTTGTGATCGTGTGGCGGCCTCTGAAATATACATGAAAGACAAGTATACAGACGATTGTGCATTACAATATTTTTTGCGTGGGAAATCACATACACTTATGCATCCAAAAACAGAACAGTTATTACAACAATTACTTACTTACCTAAAAGACCATGGGATTGATAAAACACTTCACTATATACGTAATACTTACATAAAAGGAACAAACACTTAAATTTGTTCCTTTTCTTGATATGTTTGTCCCCAAATTGCTAATTGTTTTAAAATAGGGATGATTGCTTTTGCCTTTTCACTCAAAAAATATTCTACACGTATTGGCATTTCATTGTATTGAATACGTTGTATCAATGCATTACGTTCCATATCTCTCAAAGAAGCAGACAGCATGGTATCCGTGATACCATGTACCTTTTTTAGTATATAACTATACCTTGCGCCATCGTGAAGTGCTAACACACATAAAATTGGTATTTTCCACTTTCCACCAATCAATTTTAAACTACTTTGCAGTGGACATATTTTATCACACGGGCACACATCTTTTTCACATTCACTCATATTTTCCTTATCTCCTAATAAAAAAATGCGATATTGTATATCTTTTTTCCTTATGTTAGAAATTTACCAACTAAGAAAAACTTAGTCAATAAGAAAGGTTAATTACATTAGGAGAAAAAAATGAAAAATTTAGAACAAGTCAAAGCATTGTTTATGGATCCATCCGCGGCTAAAATAATCTCGACCCTTTCAGCGCAAGGTGAACTACACGCAATTGTTGCTGGAACGGTTGTGGTTTTGGATGAAGATACGTTAGCTTTTGCTGAGGTAATGATGAAAAAAACATCTAAAAATCTAGCAGATACTGGAAAAATCGCTATTTTAGCTGAAAAAGGGTCAGAATCATACCTTGTGAATGCAATCCAACCTACTCGTCATACAGATGATGCAATTTATGAACAACTGACATCTAAATTTGCATTCCTAAATAGCCCAATCGCTGCGATTTGGACTTGTGAAATCGATAAAATTTTCAACCAAGGTGGAAACCCTGACGCTGGGAAACAATTATATTAAAAAATAGGACCGAAAGGTCCTATTCTTGTTCTAAGCAATCCATGATTTCTAAAATTCTATTTAAGTCACTAACACCATTGTAGGTAATAGTGATTTTTTTATCGTCAATTTTTACTTTTGTTTGAAATTTTGATTCCATTGTTTTTTCAACTTCATTATATGTCGTTGTTTCTTTTTCCTTTGCGATTACTTTAGGTTGTGTACTTTGTTTCACTAACCCTTCTAATGCACGAACACTCAATCCCTCTTGAATTACTTTCTTTGCTAAAAGTTCTTTATCTTCATCACTCTCTACACTTAACAGGACTTTTGCATGTCCCATGCTTAGACGATCTTCACGAATGTGCTCTTGTATTTTCGTTGGTAACTTTAATAATCGTAACACATTTGTTACGTAAGCTCTACTTTTCCCAATACGTTGCGCAACTTCATCTTGTGTAAGTGATAATTTTTCTATCATTTTGAATAATGCTTTCGCCTCTTCTATTGCATTCAAATCTTCTCTTTGAATATTTTCCAATAAGGCAACTTCCATCATCTGTTGATCATTGAAATCTACAATCATTGCTGGTATTTCTTCTAATCCTGCCATCTTACTAGCGCGAACACGACGTTCTCCTGCAATTAATTCATACCCTTTAACTGATTTTTTTAGCAATACAGGTGTAAAAACCCCATGAAGTGCAATAGATTCTTTCAACTCTTCTAATGCTTGCGCATCGAAATTTGTTCTTGGTTGATATGGATTTGGCTTAATCTGACTTAAAGCGATGCTTGTTGCTTCACTTACGCCCTCTATTTTTTTATGACCACTTTGAATATCATCTAACACATCCCCTACATCTTCTCCAAAAATTGCTGATAAACCTTCAAAGTCTTGCAACCCTTTTCCTAATCGTTTTGCCATCTGTTTCCTCCTATTTTGAATTGTACTTTAATACTTCATTTGATAAACCGGCATATGCTTTCGCACCTTCGCAACGAACATCATATTCAAAAATAGACATCCCTCTAGATGGTGCTTCACTCAAACGTATATTTCTAGGTATATAATGCTTGTATACTTTTCCTTTAAAATGCTTGCGCACTTCTTGTTGCACTTCCAAAGATAACTTAGTACGTGCATCGAACATTGTTAATACGACACCTTCAATTTCTAAATCTTTATTAAATAATTGTTGTACTAAGCGAATTGTTAATAATAACTGTAAAACTCCTTCTAATGCATAATATTCACATTGAACTGGGATAATTACTGAATCCGCTGCTGTCAATGCATTCGTATTCAACAACCCAAGTGATGGAGGACAATCGATGATAATATAATCATACTGATCGCGTACACGATCCAATTTACTTTTCAATAATTCTTCTTTTCCACTTTCATAGCGAATCATTTGTAAATCTGCACCAGATAGTGAAATATTTGCAGGAATGATATCTAATGGAGGAGACTGCAATTTCTTAACTACATCCTCTACCTCATAATCTTCCATCACTAAGTTGTAAACTGTACGATTATTTCGCTTATCCGCACCGACTCCTTGTGTCGTATTTCCTTGAGGATCGAAGTCAACCAATAATACTCTTTGTTTTAAATATGCTAAACCAGCTGCTAAATTAATACTTGTGGTCGTTTTTCCAACGCCACCCTTCTGGTTACATACTGCTATGATTTTCCCCATAATTCCTCCTTATTTTTTAATACGCACTTCAATTGTCACATACTCATCATCTTCTCGTTCTTGCATTTGTGCTTTTATTCCACTTCTTTCAATCATTGTGACTGCCTGCTTTACCGTATTAATCGCAATTTGGATATTTCTTGAATATCCTTTCTTTATATTTTTTGGCTTTTCATCCTTTTGTTTAATTTTCTTTTCTGTTTGTTCAACATTCAATCCTTCTTTAGTAATCTTTTGAAGCATTTCTACTTGTGCATTTGCATCTAAAGAAAGCATAGCGCGAGCGTGGCGCTCACTAATTTTTTTTGCTTCTACTGCTTCTTGGACTTCATCACTTAGGTTTAATAAACGGATTTTATTCGCTACACTTGGTTGAGATTTTCCAACCGCCTTCGCTAATTCACTTTGCGTAATGCGTTGGTATTGCATAATTTTAACATATGCTTTCGCTTCTTCAATTGCACTTAAATTTTCTCTTTGTATATTTTCAATTAACGCTTGATTCATGATTGTTGACTCATCTTCATCAATTTCATACACTTCAATGTTCTCATACCCTAGTTTACATAAGGCTCTAAAACGTCTTTCTCCAACAACAATCTCATACTTATTATTTTTCTTGCGTACACTAATTGGTTGAATCAATCCATTTTCTTTAATTGAGTTTGCTAATTCTTCAATTGCCTGTTCATTGAAATGGACACGTGGTTGATATGGATTTGCCACTACATCTTTTATATTAATCGTTATTAATTGCTTCATTCTATTTCCTCACTAATGGTTCTTTTTTTATTTTTGAAAACATTCTAGGATATTTTTTAGGTGTCAATTTTTCTTTTTTAAACACAAAGTTAATTCTAGTTGCTTCTTCTATCTCATATTCTTCTTCTTGTAGTAATGTACACCCTAACGTTTGTATCGCATACTTTGCTTGTTGCAGTTCTTCTCGCGCACTGCTCCCTTTCATAGCTAAAAAGATACCCTCTTTTTTAACTAAAGGAATACACAGTTCACTAAGCATAGTTAAATTTGCGACTGCTCTCGCACTCACTATATCAAAAGATTCACGTTTTATTTTCGCAAAATCCTCAGCTCTCTCATTTTTTATGTATACACCTTGTAAGTTTAGTGCTTGCACAAGAGCATTCAAAAACACACAACGTTTTTGCAAAGGCTCACAAATTGTGACCATCAAATCTGGATAGATGATCTTTAAAGGGATACTAGGAAAACCAGCACCTGCACCAACATCACACATATGACCTTGTAATGCGACATGAAAAGAAGGACGAATACAATCTAAAAAATGTTTCGTATAAATTTCATCATACTGTGTGATTGCAGTTAAATTCATCTTTTGATTCCACTCAATCAATAAATCTGCATAGTCTTTGAATTGTTGTAACTGTTTCTCATGTAATTGAATTCCATGTATCTCTAATGCATCTATAAATGCTTTCTCATAATGTTGCAATTGTATCATCCTCACTGTTTTATAATTATACCAAAATCACATTAAAAACTAAACCTAAAAATAATAAATTACCCTAACAAAATTTACTTAAATGAAAAAAACTGTACCAGCATGCTGATACAGTTCAATTTTTAGTTAAACCACTTTTCTACTAATTCGTCAATCGTTCCATTATCTTGTAATTTTTTAATTGCCGCATTCACATCTTCTACTAAATCGCTTCCTTTTTCAAAAGCCACTGCGTTCCCTGCAGATTCTTCACCTACTCCTAAAGGAAAAGAAACTAATTCAGGATATGTTTCTACAAAGTTTTTAGCTACCGCTTCTTCACAAACCATAAATCCAATACTTCCATTCATAATTTCTAAAACGATATCTGCATATTGTTTTCTTACTTCCACTGTTAAATCATATTCATCAGCGATACTTTCTACTGTTTGGTGTTGTAACGTTGCATTTTGTACCCCAGCACTCAATCCTTTTAAATCATCTGCATCTTCATACCCTTTATCTTTTAAAGTCACAACAACATTTGCTGCTTCTCCAGCAAAATATACATCACTAAAATCTACTGCTTCTTTTCTTTCTTCAGTTGGAGATACTCCAGCAATCATCATATCTGTTACTCCAGACTGTACTTCCAACAATGCTGCATCAAAGTCTAAGTTTTTCCACTCTACTGTATAACCTAATTCTTCTGCTACCGCATTTCCAAAGTCAATATCAAACCCTTCTAACTCTCCATCGGCATTCACCATTTCATATGGTTCATACGGTGCTGATGTCGCGATTGTTAATACTTTTTCATCTTCTTTTTTCTCTTCTGATGTACACCCTGTTAACATCATTCCTAATACTAATACTGCACTTAATACTTTTGCTACTTTTTTCATTTCCCTTTTCCTCCTATAGCATGTTTGCGATAAACGCTCTCGCTCTTTCTGTTTTCGCATTTGTAAAAAATTCTTCTGGTGTTGAACATTCTGCAATATTACCTGCATCCATATACAATATATAATCAGCAACCTCTTTTGCAAAGTTCATCTCATGCGTAACTACAATCATCGTAAGTCCTGTGTGACTTAAACTTTGTAGTACTTTTAATACTTCACTTGTCATCTCTGGATCTAGTGCACTTGTTGGTTCATCACAAAGTAATACCTCTGGATCCATAGCTAGTGCTCTTGCAATTGCCACACGTTGCTTTTCTCCACCGGACAAGCGGTGAGGATACGCATCTACACGATGAGACATCCCTACTTTATCTAGCAATTGTAAAGCCTTTGCTTCTGCATCTTCTTCACTCATTTTTTTCACCTTAATTAGTGCATACATAACATTGCGCTTTGCATTCATATGTTCAAATAAGTTAAAGTTTTGAAATACCATTCCAACCTTTTCTCTCACTGCATTTAAATCCGTGCTTGGATCATTTACACGTATATCTTTAAAGTATACGGACCCACCAGTTGGTTCTTCTAAACAATTTAAACAACGTATAAATGTAGATTTACCACCACCACTACTCCCAATAATGGCATATGTCTTACCCGCTTCAAAAGTGAAATCAATGTTTTTTAACACTTTAATTGTGTCACTATAGTCTTTACACAATCCTTCAACTCTAATCATAACTTAATTTCCTTTCCAGTTTTCTACCAGCAAAACTCAATACTTTATTCAATAAATAATAAGCAATCCCAATGACCAAAAGTGGTTCAATCGGTGAATATGTCTGTGCTACAACAAACGTATACCTCTTTAGCATATCCGACATCCCAATTGCACTTACAACCGATGTTTCTTTTGTTAATGTAATAAATTCATTCACTAGTGCAGGAAGTACTTTTCGTACTGCTTGTGGAATAATGATATCCTTCATAATCACTCCACTTTTCACCCCTAATGCCTTCGCTGCCTCTACTTGTCCTCGATCAATTCCTTCAATACCTGCTCTCAAAATTTCAGCTAAGTATGCCCCAGAATTTAAACCAAACACAAATATAGCACTCACCCAAATATTTGGTGTTGAATAAAACAAATAAGGAATTGCATAATGTACAAAATACAACTGGAAAAATACCGGTGTTCCACGGAAAATATCAATATATGCTCCAATAATACGACCTATAAATGGCTTGCGTTTCAAAAACGCACAAATAAGCCCAACACTTACACCAACCAATGCAGATATTAATGATATCGTTATAGTTACCCCCAAACCTTCAAGTATAAATAACCACCATTCACTTAAATTACCTAAATTAATACTTCTCATATATTCTCCTTTTCCTAAAAAAACGTCCTTTCGTGTCTAACACAAAAGGACGTATATTACGCGGTACCACCTTAATTCCATCATTTTATAATGATAGCTCTCATCACTTTAACGCAGTTTATACGAGACTCCCTCACACTTTCGAAAGTCTAGCTCCCAGACACGTTCTTAAATGTTTAACACTGATTTACACCAACCATCAGCTCACTATGCTTAATTCCATTTAATACTACTTCTTTTCTTAGCTCTGCATTTATTATACTGTAGTTTTTTCAATTTGCAAGTAATTTTTATTTTTTTCTCACTTGCAAGTAAAATCAACGATAATGGGAAAATGATCACTGATTGGCTGGCCCATATATACATAGCTAGGATCTACTCGATAACTAGAAATAACAAAGTCATTTTTACTTGCAAAGATATAGTCAATTCTGAGAAAATGAAACAATTTATTTGTTGTATTATAATTCAGTGTTCCATGCTTCATACTGCTTTTGGCAATGCTTTTCGTATCATCCATGTTTGTCACAATCGCAAAATACTCAGAAAAAAAACTAGGAAAGTTCATATCACCAACCAAAAAATAAGGATTCTCCCCCTTTCCGATTGTCTCTAAAATCAAATGTATCGATTGTGAGCGTGCTTCGCCTCCCTCATGATCTAAATGTGTATTGTGCACCGTAATTTTTTCGCCTGTTTCTTTATTTTGCAAGGTAACACTACTCATTATACGATAGGTTGAAGCATCCCAACCGATCGACACTTCATTTGGCGTTTCAGATAACCATATTGTATCTTCTTCTATGACTTCAAATACATCACTTAAATAGAATATAGGAACAAATTCCCCTTGTGTCTCACCATCTTCTCGACCTACTCCAACATAACTGTACCCATTTAGCATACTTACCAACGTGTCATCTTCATACATCCAACCATAATTTGCTTCTTGTAATGTAATGATATCCGCATCGTAACTAAGCAGTTGTTCTACCATCAATTCTTTTCTACCCTTAAAAGTACTACTTGATGGATCTGCATACTTTAAATTATAATTTACGATTCTATACTGTGTCCCTTGCTTTACAGGTATCTCTTTTATCTCCCATCTGAAAATGCAAATAGCACACAACAACAAAAGAAGTATTAAAACAATATATATCCACTTTTTTTGCACATGCGATTCCCCCTTACACGAATCTTTACGTATCGAAGATTACAACAAACCCAATACACACACTATGCCTAACTATTATATACTCTTTTACGAATCTCTTTAACTACACTAAATTTTCGTTTTTTCGCAATTGGTAGGGAAACTTTATTATGCAACTCCACACAATCTCCATCAATCTTATAAATATATTCAAAGTTTACTATGATTGCTTTATTAATGCGTATAAAGTCATAACTTTGTAGCTCTTCTGCGACATCTGCGATGTTTGTACGTTTGTTGAACTCTCCTAACTTCGTATGAAAAATTACAAATTTATCTTCCTTTGTTACATAGTAAATATCATTCATACGCACATTCACATCGATACCACCATATGAAATGCGATACTTTTTATTACGTTTTAATCCCTTTTCTAAATGATTATAAATATTATTCATATCATTACTTAACGCATGCATACTCAAATAGAAAACTTTTGAATAGGTATTGTATAAACTCTCACGAACATCCTCACCACAATACACAACACATGTTCCACTTCGATACAAATCAATCGCTCTCGACACACGTAAGTTATTGTAGGCTTCACTCAATACAAATACATCGAAATCATCTAGTCTATCATATTTAATTAGCTCACTAATTTTTCCAAAATATACAAATGTAACCTCTGCCTTAAATACTCTTATGAATTCAAATACAATTTGTTTAGCATTTTTTTCTGTATCTACAATCGCAAATTTAAGCATAAGAACTCTCCTTTTATGTACCTAATTATAACCTAATATACAATCGTTGTCGAACATGAAAAAAACCATATACAAGATCGTATATGGTTTGGTATTTTAGAATTTTTCGTTGTGTAATGAAAAGTTTGCTTTTGTGTATCCACAAACTGCACAAGCACCTGGTGCTTGTGGTCCAGTGTGTACGTGTCCACACACTTCACAAATCCACTCTTGTGCATCTTCTTTTACAAATACAGATTCTTCTTTAACATTTTTAGCTAATTCTAAGTATCTTTCTTCATGTCTTTTTTCAATGATCCCTACTTGTTCCATTAAAAATGCGATACGGTTAAACCCTTCTTCTTTAGCTGTTTTAGCCATTTCAGCATACATATCTGTCCACTCAAAGTTTTCACCAGCTGCAGCAGCTACTAAATTATCGTATGTAGAAGCGATTTCTCCACCTTGTAATGCTGTAAACCATAATTTTGCATGTTCTTGTTCATTACGTGCTGTTTCTAAGAATACTTCAGCAATTTGGTTATACCCTTCTTGTTGTGCTTTTTGAGCAAAATATGTGTACTTATTTCTTGCTTGAGATTCTCCTGCGAATGCTGCTAATAAATTTTGTTCTGTTTTACTTCCTTTTAATTCCATTTTAGTTACCCTCCTGTTTCAACAAACATTTTTTACATGTTCCTTTGAAGATAATGTCATGCATATCAATATTTCCTACTATATTGTCTTCACCAATCATGTGATGAAGTGTCTCATCATATCGATCATGTATATCATATAACGTATCACAATTCTCACAATAAAAATGATAGTGTGGATTACATGTTTTATCATATACAAATCCATCCAACAAAGGTATTTTTTTTATTTTTTCCATATCTACCAATATATTCAAATTACGATATACAGTAGCTAGCGAGATTTCTTTTGTTTCATTGATCCCTGCATATACATCTTCAGCACTTACATGCCCATGTATACCTTGCATAAAATCATAAATCATATCTCTTTGTTTCGACTGACGATATTGCATAACCTTCTCCTTGTTAAGAACTATTCTTAGTATATACCAAAAACAAGAAAGAGTCAACACTTATTAAGAATAATTCTTAATAAATATTAACTCTCCTGTTTCTACATCTCATCGTGCATTGTTCTGTTTATTACATCATCCTGTTGTTCTTTTGTTAGTTTATTAAAATTCACTGCATATCCAGACACACGAATGGTAAGTTGTGGATATTTCTCTGGGTGCGCTTGTGCATCTAATAAAGTCTCTCTATCAAACACATTCACGTTTAAGTGGTGACCACCACTTTCAGCATATCCATCAATCATCGTTACTAAGTTATCAATTCTATCATTCATATTCATCACCTCTTTTATATTATACTATCGTGAAAGTGAAAACGTAACTCAAATGCTTATCAAAATAATGGAAATATAAACCAATACTACTTTTTATAAAAGTAAAAAAAGACAAAGTATTATCACTCCATTAAAAGAAGTTCTACTTTGTCATACTATAAAACATTACTGCTACACGTTAAGTTCTATAGATTCTTTCTTCATCATATCTACATATTCAAAATAACGAATGACTAACATATTACATAAGAAATAATATTGTGTACTGATTGAATAAGGAGCTGTGCTAAATCCGGTTTGAAAGGCTGTAGAATGAAAAGAAATACTTTCATCACTTAATGCATGAATCGCACTTTTTCCATTTTGTGTTATACATACAATACGAGTTCCTTTTACACGCAATAATTTAGCTAACGTAATCATACTTACATTATTCCCACCAAAGCTAATCATAATAAATACATCCTTTGCAGATACCGCACGAAGTATTGGATCTAATTCTGAATCACTTTCAATTACGTGCATGATTTTTTTTGCAAATAGAAACAATCGACGTAACTCTTGTGCAACGAATGCCTGCACCTCTCCAGTCGCATAAACAAACACACGATCGGCAGCATAAATCAAATCCATAATATTTTTAAAATCCATTTGTTCAATGCGTTCAATAAAATCTTTTTGTTCTTGCATAGCCGTATACATAGAAGTTGCATCCAATTCATTCTTTTCACTTGCACTTATCTTCACACGTACTTTTAATTCACTATAACCTGATAGTCCCAATTTTTGTGCAAAACGAATAATACTAGTTTTTGATACATTGCAAGCATTCGCCAAATCTAAAATAGCCATAGTACTACACTGTCTTCTATGATGACGTATGTATTGCCATATATATAAATCCTGTTCATTTAAAGTAGGGTAACAGTGCTCAATCAATTGATCAATATTCATTATGCTGTCCTCCTTGTTCCTCTAAATATGCAAGATACTTAATAAAAAACACATTCAAAAATATAAAATACTCACTCATACCCAAATAATTACCAAACACATCACTATGAAATTGCATTGGATTTATATAAATACCCTCATCAACCATATGCAACAATGGATTTTCTTTCATTGTACAGATAGCTATAGTTTTTGTTCCCTTCATCTTTAGTTTGCGTACAAATCCTTGTGTTTCATCAGAAACACCATGTTTCGAAACTAAAATCACTGTATCCTCAGATTTTATATTGTATTCATAAGGGTCAGTTTCCCCTTCTGTAGTAATACGAGAAACGACTTTACCTAGGTGCAAAAAAGAACGATAAATTTCATCAACTACATTTTTTTGAATAGTACCTCTTCCATATACATACACATGAGTTCCTGCTTCTATTAAAGAAATCATCTTCATCCAATCACGATTTTTTAAATATTCTATGTACTTTGTGTAGTTATCATTCATCAAGTCGATCGTTTGAGAAAAGTCTTTTCCATTATTACTTTGCATTTTCAACATTATTTTTAACTCTGAAAAACCACTCAATCCTAAACGCTTTGCAAATCGTAACACACTTGTTCTAGAAACATGACATCGCTTCGCCAATTCATCTATAGAAATTTGTGTGCACAAAGATTTATTTTTTGAAATAAATTTCCAAATATATAAATCATTTTCACTTAACTGCGAATATACCTTACTAACTAATTCTTCTATTTGCATAAGCAACCTCACCTTTATGTATACTATTGTATATCTAATCAATCTACTATGTCTATCTCAAAATAAAAAAGTAAATACACAATCGCATTTACTTTGTTTATACAAATTTCATTTGTGCTGTTTCATCCAACAATAAGGATGTTAATTTATGATTATAAAACTGTACCAACGGTCCATTCAATAAAGCATTTACAATTGTTCCTAGCCCTATTACAGATAATATTGGAATTTTTGCGAACAAACATACAAACAATGCAATACATACAACACCAACATCACTAACTACTCTCGCCCTTGCGAATTCCTTTAAGCATTTTATCTTATCCATAAATATAAATGCAATATTATCATATGGTGCATACCCTAATTTTACCAACATATACATGCTGCAACCTAGAGGTAAAACGACAATCCCCATCAACAAGAACGCGATTTTATGTAGCATTGTGATATCCACTTGCAATTGTTGTAATACAATCCAACATAAAAAATCAGAAACATATCCACACAATACCATATTCACAACTGTTCCAATCCCAATATTGTGGCGTAGTAATTTAAACACGATCAACAATATAATGGCATTCAATAGTAATTGCCAAGTACCAAAACTCCATCCTATGGCGTGCGAAATAGCTAGATTCATGGAAGTGAAGGGATCTGCACCAAATCCACTCAATCGATATCCTGCAATACCTACACCAATGATGCATACTCCAATAAACATAATCATTATATCTTTAGTCTTCATAACTTTTTTTCACCTTTATAATGTTTTTTGTAGAATGATCTACATGTTCAACTTTTCGAATTTCACGAATACTCTTATTTTCAATCAGCAATACAGAAACATTACTCACATCACATTGTTTTAAATACGCTAAATCAACGCGACATAGAAGCTGGCCTTGTTTAACAACATCCCCTTCTTTCACATAAGAGGAAAAACCCTTCCCCTCTAATACGACACTATGTAAACCAATGTGAATGAAATACTTTGTCCCATATTTATCAAGTACACCATATACATGGTTGCTAGGAAAAGATAATGCGATAGTGCCATCGACTGGAGAGACTATATCTCCACTCGATAACGCTACCGCAAAACCGTCTCCCATCTCTTTCGATGAGAATAAAGAATCTTGAACGTCACATAAATCAATCCACTTCCCACAAAAGGGGCTACTTATTTCTTGTGAATCGTTCAATTTAAAAAACATAATTTCTTACTTTAATACTGGCCAGAAGTCTTTGTTTGCTTCAATTAGGTCATCCAAAATTAATTTTGCAACTTTAGCACTTGGTACTGTTTTTGACAATGTAATTGCTTGCCATAATTTGTGGTAACTTCCACTAATGTATGCCTCAACAA
>CAYJJS010000026.1:0-25984 GCA_964370645.1 uncultured Erysipelotrichaceae bacterium
TTCTTATTATGTAGAGGCTATCTTTCTAGTCTGCGAACGGCACCACAATACTTATAACTTGGACACCTTTCATTACATGCATCTTTTAAAACATTTCTTGCTTCACTTGGAATAAAAGATGTAATTTCATCGTCATCATATCCAATTACCATACTCTTATCATCAATTAAAATAGGACGTTTTAATACGGATGGATTTTGTTGGACAAAGCTAATCAAACTATTGATTGAAAGACTATCTACATCTTCCCCGAGTTGTTTAAAAGCCTTTGATCGCGTACTAATTAAATCTTCTGTTCCGTTCTCACTTCTATTCAATAAATACTTAATCTCATCTTTGTTTAGTATTGTAGAAAATATATTTTTTTCTACGAATGCTAAATCATGTTCTTTTAACCATTGCTTTGCTTTCCTGCAGGAAGCACAACCTGGCGAAGTATACAAAATAATCAATTCAACTCCTCCTTCCCATCTCCTACTTCTATTATACATCATATCGAATAAAAATGTATGATTTTATCTTGATTTTGTTTAAGAGTCAAAATATTGTGCTATAATGTAGGATGTGAAATAGCATATTATGGAGGAATAAAATGAAAAGATGTTTAAGTGGAATTAAACCTACAGGAAAATTAACCTTAGGTAACTATATTGGGGCAATCTCACAATTTGTAAAATTACAAGATGAATATGACATGTTTATCTTTATTGCTAATTTACATGCGATTACAACACCTCAAAATGCAAAAGAATTAAAGCAAAATACTAAGGACTTAATTGCACTATACCTTGCTTGTGGACTAGATCCACAACGTGTTACCTTATTCTTACAAAGTGATGTAAAAGAACATGCTGAATTAGGTTGGATATTAACTTGTCATTCTTATATGGGCGAGCTAAATCGAATGACACAGTATAAAGATAAAATTGCAAAACAAGAAACTAACATTACTGCTGGATTATTTACATATCCATCTTTAATGGCTGGAGACATCATTATGTACGATGCGGATGTAGTCCCAGTTGGAGTAGATCAAAAGCAACATGTTGAACTGTGCCGCGATTTAGTGCATCGCTTCAATAATGCGTATGGTGAAACTTTTGTGAGTCCTACACCAATTACACCTAAAATCGGTGCAAAAATTATGGACCTACAAAACCCAACGAAAAAGATGTCAAAATCAGAAGACAACCCTAAAGGAAGTATAGCTTTATTAGACGATCCAGCAATTGCGAGAAAAAAAATCAAAAGTGCTGTTACAGACAGTATTGGAATCGTACAATATGATGAAGAAAACCAACCAGGTATTGCAAACTTACTTACCATTCAAAGCGCGTTATCTGGACAAAGTATCGAAGAAATTGTTGCAATGTTTGAAGGAAAAGGATATGGAGACTTCAAGGCCTACGTATCAGAAAGTGTATATACATTTTTAGTAGAACTACAAGAAAAATACAATGCCATTGTGAAAAGTAAAATCATCGAACAAATACTAGAAGAAGGTGCAACAAAAGCAAGTCATGTCGCACGTAAAAAAATGTATAAAGTAAGAAAAAAACTTGGATTACAAATATTTTAAAAAAAAGCTGTTTCATAACGAGAGACAGCTTTTTATAATACTAGAAATACTAACAATACAATAATTCCTAAAACAATACGATAATATCCAAACACCTTAAAGTCGTGCTTACGAATGTATGATAATAAGAATCGTATCGCAAATACAGAAACAATAAAAGAAACTAATGTTCCTACAAATAAAATTCCTAATTCATTCATTGTAAAAAATCCAAAGTCCATAAAATGTTTAACAAGCTTTAAACCACTTGCTCCAACCATTGCTGGTATAGCTAAGAAAAAAGAAAATTCACTCGCTACTTTCCTAGAACAACCAACAATACTTGCTCCTAATATTGTAGAACCAGAACGCGATGTACCAGGTACAATCGCCAACACTTGAAACATACCAATTTTAAAAGCCGTTTTGTAATCCACTTTTTCTAATGTATTGATAGGCGTACTGCGTTTTTGATTTTCTAAAATGATAAATGCAATACCATATACAATTAATGCGATTGCAATTACTTGTGGAGTAGACAAATACCCTTCTACAATATCATCTAGCACAAATGCAATCGCTAATGGTAGGCTACCTACAATGATTTTCTTCCACAAAACAATCGATTGTTTTGTTTCTATTTTACTCTTCGAGGAAGCCCATGGATTTAGTTTACGATAATAAAGCACAACAACAGCCAATATAGATCCAAACTGAATGACTACTTTAAACACTTCAAAAAAGGCTGGATTATTCATTGAAAATACTTGTTCAAATAAAATTAAGTGACCTGTACTACTAATCGGAAGCCATTCACTAATCCCTTGTACGATTCCTAACAATATACTTACAAAATATTCCCACATACTATTCTCCTCTCACCAGTTGTTTAAAATATGTTCCTCGATGTTCATAAGATGTAAACTGATCATAACTTGCACAAGCCGGTGAAAGTAAAATAACATCACCAGGTTGTGCCAATGCATTGGCATAAGCCAATGCTTCTTCCATATTCTCACAAGTTTGTACATTTGAAAAAATAGTTGTAAATGCTTCTTTTGTTTCACCAAAGCTGAAGCATTTTTTTATACGTGAATCATACTGTTTTAATATATCAAACGACAGTCCTTTATTTGAACCACCAGCCAATAAAATAATATTGCTCTCAAACGCTCCTAAAGCAGGTACTACTGCTTCTGGGTTTGTTGCCTTCGAATCATTATAGTAAGATACCCCATCTTTTTCAACAACAAATTCTAAACGATGTTCTACTGGTGTAAAAGTATAAATAGTACGTTGTATATCCTCTATACTTACACCCATCAAATATGCCATACAACAAGCAATCATTGCATTACTTATATTATGCATACCCACGACCTTTAACTGCGTACAATCAAATAAGACAGTGCCTTGATAATATACTAAAGAATCTTTTAAATATAAGTCAACATCTTGGCAATACAATGAAAAATCAATTACACGCGCTGGTATATCCTTAGCATATTGCATAATCTTTGCATCATCTATATTGCGTAAAAAATATTGTGTACTACTTTGATTTTTATAAATTCTCATCTTTGAAATATAATAAGCTTCTTCACTTTTCATATAGTCTAAATGATCTGCAGATAAATTACAAATCACACTCACCATTGGTGCAAATGACTCCATCCCCAAAAGCTGAAAATTACTCAACTCTAAAGCAACATCTTTCTCTTCTTCACCATACGATAATACACATTCACTCAAAGGAATTCCAATATTGCCTGCGACAATCGCTTTGTCATTACACGCTAATAATTCATACAACATAGTTGTAATTGTTGTTTTCCCATTTGTCCCACTGATTGCACCATAATTGAATTTTTTCGCAAACCACGAAGCCACCTCTATTTCCGTATAAATCTGCATATTTTGCTGTACAAAGTATGCAATAAAAGGTGCATGGTAAGGAATCCCAGGGTTTTTCACAATAAATGCATAGGGAATGTGTTTTAATGCTTCAGGATGTCCTTGTTCATAAACTTGAACCCCTAATGCGCTCAATTCTTCTTTGTTAGATACAACACCCATATCTGTTAAATATACATCATATCCATGTTTTATTAATAATTTACAAACCGCACTACCACTGCGAGCAGCACCAACCACTAGTACTTTTTTCATCTTATATCACTCCAATAATGAATCCAATAATGGCTAAAATAAATCCCCAGCTATAAAATTTAAGGACAACTTGCGTTTCTCTTAACCCTTTTCTTTCATAATGATGATGTAAAGGAGCCATTAAAAATACACGTCTTCTTGTCTTTTTAAACACTAAGACCTGAATGACTACAGATAACATTTCAATCAAAAATACACCACCAATAATTAAAATTAATAATTCCTTTTTTTCAATCATTGCAATCGCAGCAAATAAACCACCTAATGCTAAAGATCCTGTGTCTCCCATGAATATTTTTGCTGGATAGGTATTATAACGTAAATAACCAAGCAATGAACCAATGACACAAACTAATAACAAAGTTAAATCCTGACTACCTGACATATATGTAAATAAAACAAAAGGTGCTAATGCTATGACCATCAATCCAGCACACAACCCATCTACTCCATCGCTAAAATTAACCGCATTGCTTTCTCCCAAAAACATTACGATAATAAAGAAGAAGTAGAAATACCCTAAATCTATACTAACATCGATAATCGGTATCCATATATCTGTACTACTCACACTTTCATACATAAAATAAAATACACTCGCTAAAATAAGTTGTAAAAGTAATTTCACAATAGGTTTTAATCCATCATTTGATTTTTTTACAACAATTAAAGCATCATCAATTAAACCGATACACGCATATCCAACATATGCAAGCACCACGACTAATACACGAGTATCACTAAACATTTGTGGATGTAACACCAAACATACAAGCAAAGGTACAAGCACGAAAACAATTCCACCCATTGTAGGTGTTCCCTGCTTTTTCTTATGTGATGCAAGTCCCTCTTCTCTTTGTACTTGTCCAAATTTTAATTTATGTAAATAAGGAATAAAGAATTTTGGTAAAACAATCATAGTTACCAACAAACTTATTCCAAATGCAATCAACATCTTCATTTCCATATTTAACTCCCTACTATTTTTTTTATAATTTTTTTCTCAAAAAAAGGAACTTTTTCATTATTTCTCAAAAGATACGTCTCATTCCCTTTTCCACTAAGCAATATTATATCATTTTTTTGTGCATTAGTAATAGCATATCTTATTGCTTCTTCTCTATTTTTTATTATCACTACAGGTTTTTGCACCTTTTTACACATATCTTGTAAAATTGCGTCCAATGATTCATTGCGTGTATTATCTTCACTAAAAATACATATATCACTATAATGACTCGCTAGACTTCCTATTTGTGCTCTTTTTTGTACCTCTCGTTGACCTCCACACCCAACAACCACAATAACACGATTCTTTTTTATACTCTGTAAATAATATAAACTTTTAGCAAAAGCATCTCGTGTATGTGCGTAATCAATATATATTTGAAAACTTTGATCATATACAAGTTCCATTCTTCCTTGTATATTTCTTAACAAGGTAAGCTTCGTTTGTATATTTTCATATGAAATTTGAAGAAAACGTAACACACCAATACAAGCAGTGCAATTTAATACATTCTCTTTTCCTACTAAGTGCGTTTGAAACGTATAGTTATTAATCATAAAGGTACTACCATATTCATGGATTTTCATATCATTGATTTGAAAATGTGAACTTTGAAATCCATACGTATATATTTCTTTGTGCAACACCTTCAACTGTTGATAATACAACTCATCTACACAAGCAAGAACAGTTCCATTTGGCTTCAATTGTTTTACTAACTTATATTTTGTATAACGATAATGAACTAGCGTCTTATGATGGTCTAAATGATCTTGGCTAATACTAGTATATACAATATAATCAAAGTAAAGACGTGCTACTCTTCCTAAATCAATACCTTGTGAACTTACTTCCATAATTACATATTTACAGCCTTCTCGCTTTGCTAAATCTAGTAGATGCAACAACAATATTTCATTAGGTGTTGTATTCTCATTTTCAAGTTGAGTTTTCGCATATTGTATACAATCTGAAGTAATACACATAGCTTCCTCTTTCAAACAATGATATAAAAGTGTCACTACACTACTCTTACCATTTGTACCACACACTCCAACCAAACACAATCCATCATTTATGTTTCGATAATACACATCTAAGATGCGTTTTACTTTTTCCATCATGTTCTCTACATATACACCATCAGTAATGTCTTTTTGTTCGTGTAAAACTAGACATTGCTTTGGCAATGTTGTTTCGAAAGGATTGTAATGATTTCCCTTTCTTGCAATGTACAAATACCCTTTTTGCACGTAGGCATGATGATCTACAATACCATGAATTTCATAATCATCCATAATTGGTAAATCCACAATATGTTTTATTTGTTCATACTTAATCATTTAGATATAATCGCACCTCACTTTGTTCCTCTTGCACTACACCCTCTTTTGGAAATTGATCGACAATGATATTCCCCTCTCCCTCAAATATATATGTGAAGTGATTATCTATGATCTCATCCTTGCTTTTCCCAATATAATTTTCCACAGTATACACAATAGGATCTAAATACGTCGTCTCCTTTTCGATTTGCCCCTCTCTTTTTTCAATCCCTAAGTACTGTATAATATCTTCAAAACAACTCTTCACAACTGGCGATACTACAGTACCACCGTATTGAACATCGTTATTTGGTGCATCTACTGCTATATACAATACAATTTGAGGATCATCCATTGGAACAGCACCTATCATACTTAATATATATTCATTACTTAAGTATTGTCCATCCTCTACTTTTTGTGCGGTTCCTGTTTTTCCACCAACGCGATACCCTTCAATAAATGCATTCCCTCCACCACCACTAGCAACGACACTCTCCAGTGCGTAGCGCATTTGTTCACTAGTTTGTTCCGAGATAACTTGATCTACTAAAATAGGTTCTTGCGTATACAAAACATCTCTTGTGGAAGGGTGAATAATACTATCCACTATATATGGTTCATACAAATACCCCCCATTTATGATTGCGCTAAAGGCACTGACTAACTGTATTGGTGTTACACTAACTCCTTGTCCAAAAGCTACACACGCTTGTTCTACAGGGCCCATTGCCTCTTTTGAAAACATGATTCCACTACTCTCTCCAGGCAAATCAATCCCTGTTTTACTACCTATCCCAAACGCCTCTAAATATTCATATTGTAGATCCAATCCAAGTTTTCTTTGAATATCTACAAATCCAGGATTACTTGAATTTTCAAGCACTTCTAAATACGTTTGTTCCCCATGACCACCTACACGCCATGATTTAATTCGTGCACCCTCGACTATTTCATACCCATTATCCATATACGTATCCTCATGCATATCGAATAGTTCTTGATCTAATGCTGAAGCAAAAGTTAATGCTTTAAAAGTTGAACCTGGCTCAAAACTCATCCAAATTGGCAAATTTCGATTGATCAACTCTTGGGAATACAATTGATATTCATTTGGATTGAAATCTGGCTTCGACACCATTGCTAAAATCTCTCCTGTATTTGGATCCATTGCCAATGCTAACGCCTGCTTGGGCTCATATCTCTCCATCAGCAAATTCATTTCCCTCTCCACTATACTTTGTATATTTGCATCAATAGTCAACACCAAATCATTTCCTTGTCCACTTTGCGTATATACCTCTTCATACCCTTCAATCTCATTACCTTTTGCATCAAAACCAATATTCAAACTACCATTTTCAGCACGTAAATAGGAATCGTATTGCAATTCCAAACCAGATAATCCTTGATTATCCACACCACAAAAACCTAATGTTTGTGCTAAATAATTATCATACGGATAGTATCTTAAAGTATCTTGGATAATATATACCCCTTCATAATTGAGCGCCTCGATAGCACTACTTTGACTAGCATCCAATTGTTTCCCTTCGGGCAATATTTTTTGTGTACTTACTTTCTTTATTAGCTGTTCATACATATCTTCATAATTACCACCTAATATTTCTACAAACTTCTGTGCCACTTCCTCAGGATTTTCAATCAATGCAGGTACAACTACTAAAGATGTGCTAGCCACATCATATGCCAAAGGCTCCTGATTGCGATCTAGAATGCTTCCTCTTTGTCCACTAATTTGAAACGTTCTCTCCCAAAGGTTTTCAGCCTTCTCTTGCATATTGGCTTGGTTGATTACTTGTTCATAAAATAACTTAGACAATATTGCCACAAACACAAAAACAAACCCTGTATACATAAACTTCATTCTCTTCTTATTTTCTATTTTTAGCATTCTATCCCTCACTTATACGATATGCTAAATAAAATAAATTAGAATAAAAAAAGATAAAGCATTTTACTTTATCTTTATGGGGTTTCTTCTTTTTCTTTCTCTTGCGCCTCTGCTGCTAACTGCTCTTCATTTTTCAAAACAGTAACGAGTGTTTGGCCTTCCTGTATACTACTTCCTGCTTGAATGCTTTGTGATTGCACACTTCCATCACCCTCAATACTTAGCTGTAAACCAACCATATCACAAAATACAGTGACATCGGTTCGATTCCAACCACTCATATCTGGCATACTTATACTTGTACCATTTGTTAATAAGAATACTTTTTGCGTGCTTACTACCTCTTCATTTGCACTTGGAAATTGAGCAATGATACTTGTTCCATCTCCTATATAATGAATGTTTTGTGTATGTGGATTTAACTTACTTTCAATATACGAGAAAGTATGATTCACTAATTCAGGCATTGTATACACACTATAAATTGTATTTGCATCACTCTCATTTGTCGTTTGTTCATTTACCTCATTATACATATCCACCGCCATCAATGCTTCTCTTACAATATCTTGAAAATATTCACGGTTGTATGTTTTTATATTACTACTTTGAAATGCGTAATAAATAATAATTTCAGGATTGTCTGCAGGTGCTGCAGCCAACATAGAAGAGGTAAAGATTTCACTAGAGTATCCACCTTCTACTGCAATTTCACCAGTTCCCGTTTTTCCCATCAAGGTAACATCACTCATTTGATACGAATTTGCTGTACCATAATCCAATTCAACGACTTCAGTCATTAAATCTTGAATTTGTTGGGCCGCTTCCTCACTAATGACTTGTTCAGACTTTTTCTCTTCTGCCTGATATTCCACTTCATCTGTATTTGGATTGACTATCTTTTCCACAATATAAGGCTCTACCATTCTACCATCCGTAAATAGCGCACTTGCTGCACGAATCAATTGATAAGAGTTCACAGTAATACTCTGTCCAAAAATAGCACTATATAAATCTAATGGATTTGTAACATTCATAACCCCAGCTGCTAAATGTATACCTTCCATCTCAACTGGTTCATCTAAATTAAATCGTTTTAAATAGTCAACCGCTAATTCCGGTGTTAAATAATCCATTACCAAATGCACTGTTGTTGTATTCGTAGAACGAATCAACCCTTCATCAAAAGTTATGTTCCCATACGTCTTTCCTTCTGCATTACCAATTGTTCGTATATGATTAGAAGAATTCGCATATACCTCTGCAAGGTTCCCATTTATGTCATACCCTAAAGCCACTGGATTTGTACTATACAACACATTTTCATCGTATACGCCCTCATTCATCGCTGCGGCATATATGAATGGTTTCAATACAGAACCAGGCTCAAACGTGTATTGTGCAGGTATATTCAAATGCTGCGTGATTTCATCACGCTCATTCAAATCAAAACTTGGATACCCTGCTTGGGCCAATACTTTACCTGTATCCGCCTCCATAACAATACACCAAGCAGCAGTTGCATCATTTGATGTCATAGTGTCATTCAATGCTTCTTCGACGGCTAATTGTACATTTTTATCAATTGTTAAATATACATCACTTCCATTTTCTGCACTCTTTGTTTGTACGGTAGAATTAGGAATCAACGTTCCGTTTCCATCGTTCTTATAAATAATCTCTCCATCAATACCCTTTAAATATTCATCATAGTATTGTTCCAAACCATTTACACCACTGATTCTACCATCCTCTTCATTGTATTGTGCATACCCAATTAGTTGTGAAGCAAAATGGGATACAGGATATACTCTACTCACCGTTTCTTCAAACTCTAAACCAGGTAGATCTAAAGCCTCAATGTCCGCCTTTTGCTGCGCACTTAACTCTTTACCATAATTCCCTAATTCTGTTTGATATACATCCGGATTTGTTTCTATTGCACTAGTCATATACTGCAATAAATTTTCTGCCTCACACTCTAATATAGGGGCAAGAGCCTCAGCCGTTTCTTCCATTTTATCTACAGCCACATGAGCGATTTCATTTCCATATTTACGATCTTGGTCCAAAATCACAATTAAATTATAAGAGTCAATATTTTGTGCAATGATTTCTCTATTGCGATCAAAAATGTTTCCACGTTCTGCATAAACGGTACTTTTAATCAATCCTTTTTCAGCATCTTCACTCACAATCGTCTGACCACTTCGAAAATGTACACCTGTAACCATAGTAAAAAGAACATTTGTGACAACCAATGTCACAAGTGCTCCTAAAATAAGAATCATGATAAGCATTCGCATATTTACTATGGCTATTTTACTCTTTTTGCGAATGACTTTTCTTTTAGTTTGCATCATTATCCACTACTACAGAAACAATACTCGTTTGATTTACCTTCAAGCCTTGCCCCTCTGCAACATCTAAAATTCTTTCACGATTATCCAATTGCTTTACTTGTAACTCTAAGTTTGCAACATCATTACTTATTTTCACTATATCACTACTTAATGCAGATTCTGTAAGTGCTAATTCACGATTATATGCTTTCACGATAACCATTGAACCAACATATCCTAAAAAGGATACTAAAAATAATATTGTTACGAATCCTGTCATTCTAATTTTCTTTTTGTTTCTTTTTTTCATTTTAACGTACCCTTTCTATCACTCGTAATTTCGCTGAATGCGATCTCTTGTTTTCTTCCAATTCATGCTCACTAGCTACAATTGGTTTTCTTTCTACTAAACGATATGGCTTTTCTTCAATTTGATCTGGCATTACGATCAATCTCTTATCCACTTTTTCCTGTTTTGTGAAAGATGCAAATATATCCTTCACAATACGATCTTCTAATGAGTGAAATGAAATTACGCATATTCGACCATTCACTTGCAAAAGTGGAATCATTTCTTCAAGTGTTTTCTTTACAGCCGCTAACTCGTTGTTCACTTCAATACGTATTGCTTGAAACACCTTCTTAGCTGGATGTCCTTTTTTATTTAACACCTTAGAAGGCAAAGCCGATTTGATCACTTCTACCAATTCAAAGGTTGTTTCAATCGCTTTCACTTCTCTTTGTTTTTCTATTTTTCTTGCAATTTGTTTCGCAAATTTCTCTTCACCATATTGAAATAAAATGCGTACCAATTGTTCATATGTATACTCATTGATGACTTCAAATGCACTAAGTGGTTGGCTTTGGTCCATACGCATATCTAAGCGCGCATCATAACGATAGCTAAACCCTCTCTCTCCTTCATCAAATTGTGGTGAAGAAACACCTAAGTCTAATAAAACACCATCTACCTTATCCACACCACGTGTTTGTAGTTGTTGTTTCATCATTGAGAAATCACTATGTATTAATGTAAAGTTAGAAGATATATTTTGTAGTTTTTCATTACATATTGCAATGGCTTGTTGGTCTTTGTCGAAGGAATATAAATGGCCGCTATCTAAACGTTTTAAAATTTGTGAGGAATGTCCCGCTCTTCCAAGTGTTCCATCTACATAAATACCATCTGATTTAATTTGTAGATAAGAAATACACTCATCCAATAACACACTATAATGTTCCATTAGTATAAAAACTCCGTTAACGCTTCTGCCACTTCTTCAAACTCTCCTTCGTGTTCATCATTGTATGAATCCCATCTTTCTTTTGACCAAATTTCAACCATAGACCCTGTTCCTACGATAATACATTCCTTCTCTAATTGTGCAACACTCACTAAACTAGCTGGAATCAAAATCCTACCCGATGCATCTAACTCACAACGACTAGCCTTAGCCGTCAAGTTACGTTTATACAATCGTGTCTCTTTTTTTGTACTTGGCAATTTACTCACTTGTTCCATTAAAGTTTGCCATTGTTGTAGTGTATACAACGTTAAACATCCATCTAATCCCTTTGCTACAATCAGCTCTTTTTCATATACATTTCGAAATGTGGCTGGAATGATAATACGTCCTTTTTTATCAATATTATTTTGATATTCACCAATCAAAGTAAACGACATTGCTAAATCTGACATATTTTCACCCACTTTCCACCACTTTTTGCTACTTTACCCCACTATTATATAATTTTTAGCTACTTTTGTACATAATTTTCTATGTTTTTTATTTTGACAATCAATGTTTACCAAATTAGTAAAAAACCATAAAAAACGACAAAAAAATGCCCTTACATTTCGTAAGGACATTAAAATAATGACAACTGATTTTCATCTTGCAAATCTTTTAGTACTTGCAATTCTTCTAATTTTTTAATATTCGTTCCATTCAAAGAAGTTCTTTGACTTAAATCTTGTTTTGATATAAACCCACCATGTTCCCTTGCCTTAAGAACACTATAAGCAACATTTTCTCCCAATCCATCTATACTAGTGAAAGGAGGAATGATTTTCTTTTCATCTAGTGGATCTGGTATAAATGCTGTAGCGTCGGAACGCATTACATCAATGTTTGAGAAACGATATCCTCTCAATACCATTTCTAAGGCTACTTCTAAAGTGGAATACGTATCCAAGTCTTTTTTCGTCACCTCATGCTTCGCCCCATTCATCTTCATTTGAATTTCACTTAATCGCGCTCGTATTGCATTTTCTCCTTTAATCATGCTTGCGATATCATAAGCATCGCAACGTAAAGAGAAAAACATACAATAGTAATAAATAGGCATATGTACTTTGAAATAAGCAATACGTACTGCCATTGTTACATAGGCAACGGCATGTGCTTTAGGGAACATATATTTAATCTTTTTACAAGATTCAATATAATAAGGTTCCACCCCATTTGCTGACATCGCATTTTCCCACTCTTCAATCAGTCCTTTTCCCTTACGCACACTCTCCATGATGGTAAAGGCAAGTTTTGGCTCTAACCCTTTGTGCATCAAGTAAACCATAATGTCATCACGACATCCAATTACTTGCTTCAACGTACAAATTCCAGCATCAACTAAATCTTTCGCGTTATTTAGCCAAACATCTGTACCATGTGATAACCCTGATATTTTCACAAGTTCATCAAAGGTTGTTGGTCTAGTTAACTCTAAAATACCTCGTACAAAGGAAGTACCAAACTCAGGTATTCCTGCAGCTCCTGTTTTTTGTGAGTTTTTACTTGTGTCTATATCCAGCGCATCTACACCACCAAAAATAGACATAGTTGAAGGATCATTCATCGGTATTTTTCGTACATCTATACCACTTAGTTTTTCTAGCATTTTCATCGCCGTAGGGTCTACATGTCCCAATATATCAAACTTCAACACATTATCATGAATACTGTGGAAATCCAAATGCGTCGTTTTCCATTCACTAGTCGCATCATTAGCTGGATATTGCACCGGTGTAAAATCATGAACATCCATATCCTCTGGAATTACTAGAATTCCTCCTGGATGCTGTCCACTTCCTCTTTTCACCCCTGCGCACCCTTCTGCTAAGAAGCGTACTTGCGAATCGGAAACATCTTCCATTTCACGACCTTCGTAATATCCCTTCACATATCCATATGCTGTTTTTTCAGCAACCGTACCAATCGTTCCGGCACGATAAACATACTTCTCTCCAAACACTTCCTTTGTATATGCATGTGCAGTTGGTTGATAATCTCCTGAGAAGTTCAAATCGATATCTGGCACTTTATCTCCTTCAAACCCCAAAAACGTCTCAAATGGAATATCTTGTCCATCCACATCCATATTTGCTCCACATTTTGGACAAGGTTTATCCGGCAAATCATAACCACTAGCAACACTTCCATCTGTAAAAAATTCGCTAAACTTACATACTGGACAAACATAATGTGGAGAAAGTGGATTCACCTCTGTAATCTCTGACATCGTTGCCGCAAAACTAGAACCAACAGACCCCCTAGACCCAACTAGGTATCCATCATCTAGCGATTTCTTTACAAGTAAATGGGATACATAGTAGACAACCTCAAACCCATTTCCAATAATACTATCCAGTTCTTTCTTCAATCGCTTTTCAACTATCTCAGGTAGTACTTCCCCATATTTTTTATGCGCATTATCATAACATAATGTGGATAACTTTTCTGCACAACCATCAATATGAGGTGGATATAAAGAATCCTTAATCGGATACATCACTTCTACCATATCTTTAATCTTATTTGTGTTTTCTACCACAAACTCATACGCTTCTTGCTCACCAAGATATGTAAAATCATCCAACATTTCACGAGTTGTCTTAAAATGTTGATTTGGAGCTTGCTGATTTGCGCTCTTGCGAAAACTAAACAATGGATGACGTATTCCTCCTGTTGCTTGCGCACTAATATATACATCTCGCAATCGCTTTTGTACTGGTTCGTTATAATGCACATCTCCACTAGCGATAATCAACTTATCCAATTGTCTAGCACAATCTACAATACGTCTAACAATTTCTTTTAATCTTGAAACATCTGGAATTGCTTGACGATACACTAAGTTCATATAACAATCAAGGGGTTGAATTTCAATGTAATCATAAAATTTCATAACCTCTAGTAATATATCATCACCACGATTTTGTGCCATCTCAAACACTTCGCTATTTTGACAACTACTTCCAATTAAAATATTCCCATTTTGACGTACTCGTTCAATTTCATGTCTTGGTATGCGCGCTTCTGCAACAACGGTACTTCCACTCTTACCTTTTTGCGCCAAATATTTAATATGGCTTAAACTAACCAATTCAAAAATTTCTTTCATCCCCGCTGCATTTAACGCCAACAAGGTAACATGCTTTGGACGCACCTTGTGCATACATCCATCATCATAAAAATTCGCTAAATCATGCAATGTTTTCACTTCTGGCATGTCATTCAACATGCGCAAAAACACTTCAACCAAAACATTCGCATCATAATCTGCACGGTGTGCTCCACCTTCATCATATTTAATTCCATATAACCTAGCAACATTTCCTAAACGGTGTGCTTTACGTTCTCTATGTAAACTACGATCTAAATCTAAAGTATCTATCACTGGATTATTTAATGGTTCTCTTCCTAAACGCATTAATACTTCATTTAAAAAAGGTACATCAAATTCCGCATTATGCGCAACCAAAATACGATCTCCAATAAATTCTAAGATTTCATCAATACACTCTTCTATAGGTAAAGCATTTTGCACATCATCCTCTTGTATACCTGTTAGTTCCGATGTAAACAACGAAAGCGGAACGGGCGGTTTAATAAACATCTGTTTACTCCCCACAACACTTCTTTGATCTACAATTTGTGCTCCAAACTCGATAATATGATCATACTTACAAGACAAACCTGTTGTTTCTAAATCGAAAATGCAATACTGCGCATCTTCTAACACAACATCTTTCACATTACGCACAATATTCAACTTTGGATCAAACATTGTCATTTCAATCCCATAAATCATTTTAAATGGTGTTTTACCTTCTCCACGTGCCTTATTAATGCGACTAACTGTATGTTGTGCTTGTGGATATGCTTGTACAACATTATGATCTGTTATCGCAATCGCATCATGTCCCCAAGCATCAGCTTGTGTAATGTATTGTGCAATATCACTAATTCCATCCATTTCAGAAAACTTAGTATGCACATGCAATTCAACACGTTTCACTTCTTCTTCATCACTACGTGATGTCACTCTTAACTTATCAATACGAACTGGCTTAATCACATTTTCTTTAAAGTAAGTACTAAATTGCACGTGTCCATAAACCAACACTTTATCGCCTTTATTAATTTCATTCAACACTTCACGTGTTAAATTTCCACCCTCATAGCGTTGCACAATGATTGCACGTTCATAATCAGATATATATAGTGTTTGACGCATATTTCCATTTGCCATCTCATCATTCTCACGTTGAAACACAATTCCTTCAACTTTAATTTCTCGCATTTGGTCTTCGACATCTTCAATCTTAGTCATTGTATAATCGCTTATTTTTTTACGAGTGAAACTTTTTTTCTCCTGTTGATATGTCTCAACCACTTTCGTACTAGTTGGTAGTGCGCTCGCCTTTACCACCTTTACTTCTTGTGCTTTTGGCAACTCTTCACATAAAATTTCTAAAGACATCCCATAGTTAGACAACGCTTTATGTAATGCATGTGAAAACTCTTGTGCATTCATCACATCTATTTCATTTGCAAATCGATACACTAAAGAACTTTGTTGTAAAGATGGAAAGGCCTTCATAAAAACATGGAATTTATTATTTTGTTCAAACAAATGTTTTACATATTTATTAATTTCTACAACATCATAACTAGGCTCAACCACAGCAAAAGAAAACTGTATATCACTCATAAAATAACACAACATTTTAGACTTAAACACATCAAATACAGCAAAAGGTAACGTTTGCTGTATTTCTAATGCCAATTCCAATTGATTGGTTTTTTTGTGAAAAACGGGTTGTTTCACTAATTTAGAATGCTTGAAATATTCCATTTCATACGTAGACATTCCTAGTTCTTTTACTAATTCATAAATCATAATATCACTCTTTTCGGACTTCATTATAACATAAAAAAAGAAGGCTTTGTTAACCTTCTTTCATCAGATTGTAATAATATTAAGAAGCTAGGAATGATGTAGTATATGTTTGCTCAACAATACGATAAGATGTGATTCCTTCCCCAGCATTTGGGTGTTGTTTTGTATAAAATGCATCGATTATGAAAAAAATCACTAAGATGCACGTAATAATCAACAATACATTTTGTTTCATTTTAGAAATATATTTCGCTAGTATTGGTGCTAACACATATACAACTGCTGCTCCTCCAAGGCCAAATACAAGTAATCCTTCTCCACAAATACGACCATGTAAATTTAAAAAATACCCAGTGTAATCCCACCATTTTTGACCATTATGGACAAATTCTAAATAGTAGGCAGTAAAATACTCAACAATACCACAAAGTACTACTGCTGCTGCAAAATGAAGAATTGGCCTTTTACGTAAAGAATACAACATAGTTATGATCAATAACCCTCCACTACCATAAATAGGTAACCAAGGCCCATGCATTGTCCCTCTATTCACAAATTTACCATCATCAATCAAATGTAATACCACTTCCCAAGTCCATCCGATAAATGAAAAAATAAAAAACATTAAAACTAGTGTAGGAATTGTATAGCGCATCATATAATTTGTCGCTTCACCTTTTGATTCCTTCATTCTTTCTGGTAAGCTAAATAATCGCATAGGATACTCTTCCCCATGTAAAACCGTTTCATACGCTAAGGCACTTGCTTCTTTTATTTCTTCCACTTCTCTAGCACTATGCTTTTCATTACGAGACAATGCAATTCCAAAAAAACGCAGGACCTTTTCAAATGCATTTCTAGGTGCCTCTATTTCTGTTTTCGGTGTATTTAATATCGAAACGACATCCTCATATCGCTCCTTTAATAATGTCGCATCAGCTACTTCATACAAATATGTATCATTCAACAATGCACTTCCCTGCACATTGGATTGTTTCGCTAAATCTCTTAAACGCACATAATACGCAGTATATGCAGCTATTTGATATGCATTGGAATAAAATAAACCAGATAGTCCTAGCGTAATTACTTTCAACAAGAACCAACCTATGAAAGACATTTCTAAAACAAAACATTCCCACTTATGTCCATACATCATTTTTCGTGATAAATTGATTGCATCTTTTGCTTTAATATTAGGATTTTCAGCAATAATATGAGGCACTAAAAAATACGAATAACGTTTAATCACTCCACCTACAATAAATACACAATACCACAATGCATTCAATCCATAACGTACAAACATAACCCATGATACGTGTCTCCAACGCTTTACAAAGTATAAATATTCTTCGTGAAATCACACTATAAATATTTGCGAAAAACAACCAAAATGCAATAACAACAACCAAACACAACAAAATAAAAATAATCACAGAAATCATCTCAGATCCTATAAGTGAAAAAATCGCACTTAATATTGCATCAAATAAAGTTCCAGACGCTACACTATTTATAACACTAGCAAATACCCCTCTACTTGTTGAAAACACTTGCTGTGTGCCTTCTACTATTTGGTTTGGTAAATGAATCCATTCACCAAAAGAATTTGGTTCTACCTTTATAATTGTTAGTGCATCACTAAATTCACTACCTACAAATGCTGCAAGCAAACATGTCATCAACAATAGCCAATAATGCGATTTTATTACTTGACGACCTTCTTTTTCAAAGAAGATATACGTATTTTATTTTCTACCTTTATTTTATGCTATATTCTATAAAAAATAAATTTCTGCTACATAGTTGCTCTATTTTTTCTTCTATACTGGGTTGGACTGCACCCAAAATGTTCTCTGAAACATTTTGAAAAATAACTTACCTCATTAAATCCATTACTAAGCGCAATCTCAATAATGGATACCTCACTAACCTTTAGTACTGCAGCCGCTTGCAAAAGGCGATATATCTTCAGATATTGTATCGGTGATACTTGCAAAACAGCACGAAAACAACGCAATGCCTCGCTTTCCTTAATCGCTGCACTCTGTGCAATTTGTGTTAAAGTAATCTGCTTCATATAGCTTTCATGGATAAAAGACATCATTTGTTTACACCTTTTTACTTGTCTTATCTTCTGCGTTTGCACAACCTGTTTTGTTACATTACATTGCATCACTTCTATAAGTACCCTAGATATTTTTTCTCGTACTACAAACTCATATGCAAACTCCTTCTTCAAAAACAAGTCATACGACTCTACAATCTCATCCACGCTCTGTGTTGATAGCTTATGTACATTCACAGAACTTTCTTGTTGCAACAAAAAAAGATACTCCTCATACAAAACACTACTTACATCTCCAAATATGAATCTTGGGTGAAATACAAACGATTTAATTTCGCACTTCGTGTTTTGTACACACGAACACGCATGCAATCTTCCAGCATTGATAAATACACCACTTCCTGCTTCAAGTGTATACTTCTCTAATTCTACCCACAACTCCATCGCACCCTCTACAACCACAATCAATTCCATTTCATCATGCCAATGCATTGGCACACTCTCTATATGTAGTAAATCATTATAGATTGCAAGGGGAAAGCGAAAACTCCCTTGTGCATTCAACTCTTTGTTTTTTTCATCCAATACAATTTGGCATTGCAATTCTTCCATAACACTCCTTTTGGCGAAATCGTTATATTTTTAAGCTATAAATTCATAGATTTCTGCACTCTACAGTGACATAATTATACCATAAAGTAATTAAACAATTACAGAAAGATAGGTAAACAAAATGAAAATTGAACATATTGCAGTATATGTAAATGATTTAGAAAAAACAAAAGCTTACTATGAAACGTATTTTAATGCTACATGCAATGAGTTGTATCACAACAAAACCACAGGTTTTCGATCATACTTCTTATCCTTCGATACTGGAGCAAGACTGGAAATCATGAATTTAGAAACACTTGAACAAAAAAGTGAAAACCATAAACGTACTGGTTTCATCCACTTAGCATTTAGTGTTGGAAGTGAAGAAAAAGTAAGAGAACTTACAAACACTATTGAAAAAGCTGGATATGAAGTGACTAGTAGACCACGCACTACTGGTGATGGTTATTACGAAAGTTGTGTCACAGACCCTGAAGGAAATTTAGTAGAAATCACAGTATAATAAAAGCCAATAGTTTCAAACTATTGGCTTTTATACATTATAGCATCCCTATTAATACCATTAAACCAAGACACGTTATAAAACTCATTATAATAATTAACTTATGCGATAAAGAACCTTTTTTTACATACGTTTCATTCATTATTACTGCTTTATTTGTGTTTGATATTTTAGTATACACTTTTTGATTTTGTGTTTTTTTAGCAATCTATGCAAGAGGATCTTCTTGCTGAATAATTTGATTGCTTATACTGCTCAAGAAATTTCATTATGTCCTCCTAACGCTGATTACGCTATGTTCGACTCCCTTTATTTCTATGCCATACATTTAATCCCAATGTAGCAACCATCAACAATAACCAATAAATCACTGTATTACTTGTATCTCTTGTAGCAGGTGTAATAGGCTTTTCTTCTTGGACTACTACATCATTTTCTACTTTCCGCAATACGAATGAAACTGTTTGTATAGGATTATCTAGCGTTAATTTCACATCATACTGTGTTTGATACAACACATCGAACATGGTTGTCTCTATAACCTCATATCCATCTGGTGCATACCCCTGTATAAATTTCAAAAGACCATTTTCATCAACCACAAACTCACTCATACCATCTTCCGTATACACATATACGTCCTTTTTTGCAAGTGCAACATCATTAGTTGATTGGCTTGTATCTGCCTCTAAAACAAATCCTTCTTCGCCTTCGTAATAGTAGACTATTTGTATAGACCCTTTAACCGTATCTACTATAGGTGGTTGCTCTATTTTACGTAAAACAAATTCTACTGTAGGGCTCATATTTTCTTCACTTAATACGACATCATAACTAGTTTGATACAATTGTCCTTGAATTGTAGTACTAACTATTTCATACCCCTCTGGTGCAATCCCTTCAACGTGTTTTAACACACCCTCATCATGAATCATAAATATACTCAATCCATTTTCTTCATATACACTACGTTGTGTTTTAGCAAACGCTTTATCTACACACCCAATACTAGGGTCTGCTTTTGAAACAAATCCATCTTCATGTTCATAATAATACACCATATTAATCATTCCATTTGGTGGAATTGGAAGTAATGGAGAATCCAACCCTGTATAACGTTCATCCCCTTCAAGAACGGGTTCTCCTCTATCTTTATCGGAAAATTTCTCACTTTCTTCACCATTAATATCAACATACTCCAAAAGTGCTTCATCATTTGTTTCTGCATACACATCTCCACCACTACCAACATAGCGTACATAGAAAGAAATTGTTTCTGTCGTGCTAGTAATCGTGCCTACGGGAATTTCTATCGATTGTCCACTTACGATTGCCTCTTCTGGTAAGGGATATAGCGTAGAGTCTACAAGTTCAAAAGAATCTGATACAACATCACTTACTATAGCATTTGTAGCAGCATAGCGAATATCATTTGAAATATCCTCAAGCACTGGCGCTAATTCTGTACTCACATCACGTACATCATAATAGGAATGACCAGAGCAAATTTGGCGTAACGCATCGGGTTCTTGATTACGCATATCAATACCAATAGTGTGAATATATACCTCACTATCGCGCAGTGCATTTGCTTGTAAAAGCCCATTCCAGTTCACATCATCTTTTCCATCCCCATTTGTTGCACCTGGTGCACCATCAGAGATAAAAATTACATGTTTAGGACGCGAATCTTCAGAAATCGTGCTCATTAAAGATTCAACTCTTTGTAATGCTTGCGTATAATTTGTTCCTCCAAAAGGATATCCCGGAGCTTTACCTGAACTAGTCTGTCCTGAAGTAATTGCTTCCTCAAAAAACATATTAAAGTCTGATTCATTATTCACAAAATTAAATGCATCACATACATTACTTTCAAATTCAACAAACGCAACACGATTATTGTCTTCATTCCCATTTGCAAATAGACCATTCGCAAACACTTTTACAGCATCTCTTGCATATCGATATCGATTATCTACAATCATACTTCCAGAGTTGTCTAACACAATAATCACATCAGATCCTTCTTCAATTTCAATTCCTTTTAAATCAAAACTAATTTCAGCTATATACTCACCTTCTTTTGTAGATACCCACTGTGCATCTTTAAAAGCTGAAATTTCTCCGGGTTCTAATACACCATCTGCCGCTGGATTATCTGGACGCAATAAAGTTGAGGGCTTTAATTCCACAATCTTAACATAATACGTTTTGAGTAAAGTTTGTGAGCCAGAAATAACTGAAGTTCTATAATATTGTATTTCAATCAGATTCCCTGCCTGTAACGCCCTAAAGGTATTTTCATCCTCAAGCATTACTTGTGTGGGATATTTCCACTCGTAACGACTAAAAATTCCACCTTGCTGTTCCTCTACAAATGAAATCGTTTTACCCGCTTCCACAACAATTGGATTCTCTGGAGTGGTTCCTGCAGGAGGTAACGAAGCTATCTGCTCACCCCCATCCATACTCAAGGCATCAATTCCGTGACTCTCAACGCGTTCTGTTTCTTGTTGTGCATTCGTTACACCGAATTCTTCTTCTACGCCAACCATCGAACTATCTTTTTCATCATCCGCTAAATCATCTGTATTTTCTACTACTTCATAATCCGCCTGCACTTCTTGTGTAGCGAAAATATTTCGTGGAAAAAAAGCACTTACCACTAATAAAACCGCGAGCATCAACACGCTCATTCTTCTCTTCATCATATTCATATGTACCCCCACCTACTGTATTCTTTGTCTTCATAATATTATACAAATATTAACATTTTCTATATCATACTATTTAAGTGCAAAGTATGCAATAAAATATATAAAGTATTTTGTACCACTTCGATGAATACATATTGTTTAAGTTAATATCCACACGTAAAACGTATGGATTTATTTTTGCCCTATAAAGGGCATCTTACTTACGGTAGCTATAAGGAGTTTTTTAAGGCGACTACCAACTGTAACCATTACTTACCATCCTTAAAAGGATCTATATATTCTTTAATCGTCACATTATCCCAAACAGATCCTTTTCGTATTACAACTGATTAGCAAAGCATTATTCTAAATTTCTACTACCAATCATAACATCTATCACCTAAAGAATAAAAAGAATCATCTTTGATACACTTTTGAAAATCTTCAACCATTCCACCAGTATATTCTATATGATTCTTTTTCTTTCACTTAAAGGGTTTAATTTCACCCTACCTATTGTCTTTAGCTATTGATATTTAGCAGTTTCTCAAATAAAAGTTCTGCATGTTCTTTCTGTTTTGGAAGATCCGCACCTATACTGTTTAGCATAACTGATATTTTCATTTTATAGCTATCTGCTTCAACAATAATTATCCTTCTTTTAGGAATAAAACTTTTCTTCACTGTTACCTTGGTAATTGTATTTATAGGAACAATAATCTGATTTTCAATAGATTTAACATTAAATGAGTTAATCATAACAATATTGATAGCATTTTGTGTTAACCCTAAATAGCAATATTTATTGTTTAAAGCACTTTCTTTACTGCTATTCATCCTCATCACAACCGCCCACACTTTGGCAATATATTTTTCATTTTCCATTGCCATATTAGCAAGCATATAGTCCATATCTTGTTCATTCATCTTTTGCACATTGTACCTCTTTTACTATAACTTTCTATTTCATCCACTTTATTTTACTATGATTTATCATCATTTTTAACCTATTTAAAAGCACGGGCTGAGTTTTACAGTTTAAAGCTATTTGTCTTTGGCTATATTCTTATGTACCCGTCCTTCACTACAGCTTAATACTAGCATTCATCTCTATTCTGCGACTAATAAAATTTTTCATCATCTGATTTTCAAGTGTTTTATGTTTAGCAGTTGTATCATTTAAGGATTTACTTCTTGTTGCTTTTTTGTTTACACAAGCTAAAACTTGATTTAATATATCTTCACCTATGAATAAAGGTCCTTTGAGACATTATTTGCGTTGTAATAACACGATACTTTCGATGTGTGTTGTATTACTATAAATACCAGGTGAGCGCCATCTAGTATAATTATAGAATAACATATCATCTATCATCACTTATACTGTGATGATTGTTTACTAATACTACTTCACATAACATGAAATTATATTATTTTTTTATAAACGTTGATTATTAATTTTTTCTTTCAACTTTTTAATTCTTTCTCTTATTCCATTGAATACAACATCAATTCTTTCAGTACTTATGTCAGACACTCTTTGATTTGACATTAATAACTCTTTCCATTTATTTGATACATCATTTAATCCATCAAAATCTATTTCGAAATTTATTTTGTCTGAAACCTTTTGAAAAATTGTATCAAAGTCTACATCTTTTTCGTTGAAAAAACTCCCTGCAACATTGTTAAAATTCATTTCATATACTTTCTTTTGGGAACATAGCGCCTGACCGCTATCATAATTTGGTGCTATCTTTTCCCATTTTAATGTTTCTACATTTCTAATTACACCAAAATTACCTAGATGTCTATCCACATTCGCAATGATATAATCTAATACAAACATTTTTGCAATGGTTACTTCTACATTTTCCAATCCATTTGATTTCAAGATTTCCATGTATGCTTCATAAACATCCTTGTTTTCAATTGTCATATCTATTTTGTTATACTTTAAAATCGAATAAGCAGACAATAATTCTGTGTTTTTATCAATGAAACATTCACACTTAGATAACACTTTTCCATTTAATACTTCTAAAGAATATTCTACATGCTCTAATTTCAACACATCGCATATCATACTCGCCAATACTTCATTGAACGGTTCCATCCCTTTTTCCTTATATGAACCTTTTAACATATATCTCTTTCTATCACTTCCAACAATCCATGTTTTTTTCAACATACCATCTGAAGTATTATTTGGAGAATAAAAGTCAATCTTTTTAGTATCAGTAATTTTATTTTCGAAAATAGCCGATCGATAATTAGAACTATTAAAATCATGTTCGAAAAAATTAATGTCTTCCCAATTCATAGGCATATTCATAGGGTTCATCCAATATTGATCAGACAAAGATAATCCAAAAGCCTTATTTAATAAAATATCTTTATTTTTAATACCCATATTATCTAAAAAGTCATCTATACCATCTCTCCATGATGGTATGCCTCTTCCCCTAAACCACTCTGTAACTGTAACAGGGGTAATAACTTCATTTTTTAAACATTCCAGCGGAGCATATTCGAGATTATATATTTCTACTATATCTACCACCCTCTGATTTTCATTATCAAATTTTATCTTCGCTACTTCTGTATTCTTATTCATTAAAACATACTCAGTTTTTCCTTTTGTATTTGGATTAGTCAAAAAATACTGAGAATCTGGAAATCTATTATAATGCTTGTCATACTGCTCTAATTCCCAACGATTAGCAGCTAATTCTATCTTTTTGAAATCAATTGTTGCATTTAAGTATACTTGATTATACTTTCTTTCTTTTTGTTTATACAATCTTTCAGCCGCCTTTGAAATCCTATCCATTTGAAAACGTAGATATTCTAATTTTTTCTCTACAACTGATGATTCACCTTTTTTAAATTCATTTATCTCAAAAGGAATTAAATCTTTATAAGGAATCGGAAACATATTAGAAAACAAGCACTTTCCAAGATAATCTCCTGTTTTAGAATCGATCATCCTTAAAATAGTAGGTGTTGTTTTACGCAATTTATTATTTTCATCATAATCTGCGCTACTTACAGAATCAACGGGCAAAAAATAAATCATTTCATTCAAACGTATAACTATTCCAATCATATTACTAGTATTTATAACATGATTATCTAAATTATGTATATACTCTAAATACTTTGGATTTGGTTTATAGAATCTCATTTAGTTTCCTCCTTAAGTACATGTAAAAAACAGGGATGATATAAGGATCAACCCTGTTTTGTAGTCTGTTTCATCCAACTTAGGCTATGGTTCTCCGATTTAGTAGTTCCAACTCAGGCTATGGTCCTCCGATTTATACTTCTTGCTACATAAACAATATAACACATTTATAGCGTGAAAGTAAATACATTTTACAAATATGCCTTATTCGACAATATTGAAACAGTCTACATTCTAAGTTATATGACAACAGCATTTTTTTATACTACAATTGCAAAATAATAACATTGACATGAACAAAAATTTAAAATAGAAAAGGACTATTATGAACGTTGTAATAACACGATACTCTCGATATGAAAAGTGTTTGGGAATAAATCGAACAAAAACATTTCTTTTGCTTGATATCCCT
>CAYJJS010000027.1:0-25806 GCA_964370645.1 uncultured Erysipelotrichaceae bacterium
GCATCCACATCTTCTTGTGCTGCATAAACCGAAACCCCTTGCATCGGCATATAATTTGTTAATGAATTAACCCCTAATAAACTAACCAAAGTTAATGCGACTACTTTTGATTTAATCTTCATATTCTTTCTCCTTTTCCCCTATTAACCTTTTACTCCTCCACCTGTTACTCCAGCAATGATTTTCTCTGATAAGAAAATATAAATAACAAATGTAGGTAAAAATACTATAATTACAGCTGCAAATAGACCTCCCCAGTCTCCTGTAAACTTCATTGCATCAATCATAGAAAATAAACCAACCGCTACTGAACGTGTGTCATTTGAATTCGCAAATATTAATGATAAGAAATATTCATTCCAAATTGCAATAAAATTGAAAATTGTAACCGTAATAATTCCTGGTTGTGCCATTGGCAACATTACTTTCCAAAAAGTTTTCATTGGTGTACATCCATCAATTGCTGCTGCTTCTTCAAACGATTTAGAAATATTTGCAAAGAATGTCATCAAGAATATGATTGTATATGGGATATTTATACCAACATATAAATAAATCATTACAAAACGAATCGAGTTTTGATTGTCTAATAAATTCAATCCAGCAATAACTGCAAATAATGGCAGAATTACCATTACTACCGGTACCCCCATAGCACTTACTAGTCCAGATTGAAATATTTTATTTCCAGCAAACTTAAATCTCGATAATACATATGCTGCTGGCGCTGCGATTAAGATTATTAATACACAAGATGTAGAAGCATAAATTAATGAGTTCATAAAATACACTGAAACATTTCCTGAATTCCATGCGTTTACATAATTTTCAAAGTGAAATCCAGTTTCGAAATCAAATAAAGTACCACCGAAGATTTCAAGTGGAGTAGATAAACTAGCTGCGAATACCCATCCAATTAATATAATCGTTATTAAACTCCATAAAATCAAACTTGCATAGGCAGGAGCCAATCCTATTTCTTTTTTCCAATTCCACTTTTCTTTTACTTTTTTAGCCATAAGTTAACTCCTTTCTAAAATTCAATATCTTTATCTTTTAGTGTTTTATTTAGTATCCAGAATACTAAAATAACAATAATACATAAGATAACACCAACTGTAGCCCCTACTCCCGCATCGCGCTCTACTACCGCTGTTGTTTGAGTACCAAAAATTTCTGTATACATATAAACCATAGGTGTGATTGTACTACGATCTGCTCCTACCGGTGAAAATAGTTGAGACCAAATAAAGAAACCTACTGAACTAATTGACCACATTATTAAATTCGTTCTAAACACACCTTTTAATAGTGGTAAAGTTACATATCTAAATTGTTTTATCTTATTTGCTCCATCAATTGTTGCAGCTTCATAATATTCTTTACCAATTCGTTCTATTCCACTTAAGAAAATTAACATGTGATATCCAATGGATCCAAAACTATAGGCAATTAACAATGCTGTGAATTTTAAATCACTACTTAGCCACTGCGTCTTCGCGAATGCATCCAATCCAATTGCATCGAAAAAGGTATTTAACATCCCCACATCTGTATTAAATACACCATGTATCCACATTGTCCCTAATGCAACTGCGCTTATTATATTTGGTAAATAAATAATTGCTCGAAATATTTTTTTCCCCCTAACACCACTTGATAAGACGACGGCGAAGAATAACCCAAATGTCATTACAATTATTCCACCGATTGCCCAAATTTTAAATAAATTCACTAATGAATCAATGAATAATGGTGTATTAAAAATCTTAATATAGTTGTCGATTCCAGCAAATTCCCAACTTCCAATGTCTGCAGTAACACTACCAATACTAAAGAAACTCATTGCGAATGTTCTAATTATTGGATAAATAAATATACTTGCAAATATTATAACTGCCGGTGCTAAAAAGGCAATTATCATTTTCATATCCTTCTTCATACTAACCTCCCTTTCTAAAAATTGGATAGCAGCAAAGCGCGCTATCCAATGATTTTATACATTTTATTGTCCTAAATTAGTTACAAATTCATCTGGTGTAATGCTTCCACCCATAATTTTAATAAAGTTTTCTTTAATTACTGGAGTTGCATCTGTGTTTGCTTCTCCTCCAGCAGCCCAACCTAACTTCGTAGTTGTGTTTTCAAAGATTACTTTAACATCTGCTAATTCAGCTGGCCATTCTTCAGTTGCTGTAGATGCAGGGATTCCTGCTGTTTCTTCAGCTAATTTTGCATCGTATTCACCAGTTGTTAACATTTCGATGAATGCGAATGCTGCTTCAGCATTTTCTGTATCTTTGTTGATTGCTAATGCTTGTGCACCAAATGATACTGCTTCTGTTCCTGTAACTCCATCTTCAACTGCTGGGTATGCAAAACTTCCCCAGTTGAAGTCATCTCCAGTGTTCGCTTTTTCTTCGTTAGGTAACCAAGATCCATTTAAGTACATTGCTACTTCACCAACTGAAACTTCTCTTTGTCCAGCTGGGTACGCATTTGAACTTACTGCTTCAGAAATATATCCTAAGTCAGCTAATTCAGCATAATCTTCAGCAACTTTTTTTACTGCTGGATCATCCCATAATCCGTCAGTAACGATTTCAATTGTTTTCTCTTCCCCAACATATCTTGTTAAATGCGTACCAAAGTTAACCATTGCGTAAGCATCATCTGTAGTTAAAGGAATGTATCCTGCATCCTTAATTTTTGCACAAGCATCTAAGAATTCATCCCAAGTTGTTGGTACTGCTTCTACACCAGCTTCTTCAAAAATATCTTTGTTATAGAAAATTGCAGTCACATTAGGTTGATATGGAATTGCTTTCAGTGTTCCATCCTCTGATAGATCTCTAAAACTTTCCATTAACGCTGGTGTTGCTGTATCTTCATAACCATCTGCTACCAATTCTTCTAAGTCCAAATTATATTTTTCCCATGGACCTAAAATTCTTTCATCTGATTCATCATAAATATCGATTTGTTGCCCTGCATCTAACGCAGCTTCTAAACCATTACGAATCCCATTTCTCCCCTTAAACTCTACTTTAATCTTAACATCAGAATCTTCATTGAAAGCATCAACCGCTTCTTGAATTACGATTCCTTGAGGCTCTGCTGCCTCCCACATTGACCAATATACTAACTCTTTTGATTCTTCACTTCCTTCTGAGCCTCCACTAGAACATCCAGTCAAAGCTGTTGCCAGCACCATAGATGCCGCTAATCCCTTATACAATTTTTTCATATACTTCCCTCCGTATGATTACATTATATAGCTATATTCAGCAATTAAAAAGGCCTCTAAATTATATGTTTCTGCACTATAATGATAGCGGTATCAAAAAAGTAGGAATTAACTAATCAGAAAGCAAATTTCCATAATTTCAGTAATGTAAACGCTTAACTAGTGTATTGGTAGTATATCAGAACTAATTGAATTAAAAAAAGAAGAGCTTCTTCTCTTCTTTCATTTTGTGTATTTAGAATCTACATCTTTGTATATTTATTTCTATATTGTCTAGGAGTTAATCCTGTTTCAATTTTAAATCGTTTAGAAAAATAGTAATCTTGTTCATACCCAACTTCACTACTAATCTCAAAAATTGTATCCCCAGTAGTAGTTAGTAGTTTTTTTGCATAATTTATTCGTAGATCTGTTAAGTATTGAGTAAAACTAGTTCCTAACTCCTTTTTAAATATTTGTGAGACATAACTTGGATTCATATTATGATCCTCACACAATTGAGTGAAGCTAAGGTTTTCAGTATACCTTAAATTAACTTCTCGCACAATTTCCTTGAAAGTTGCATTTTTTAAAGTTCTAATGCTAATATATTCTACCTGTAAATTTTGAGTGCTGTAAGATTCTAATAAATATGTCATCATCTCATCTACTTTTTGAAATTTATCTAATAATTGTTTTACACTAGAACATCGGTTCACGAATATAAGATTTTGTTGCTGATATATCTTACTTATGGAAAAATTATATAATTCTAAGATAGTCTCTAAACTTATATTTTCATCATTTAAATATTTTTTGTAATTATGAATAATTTTCATTAAATCTTGCGTATTTATAGTTTCCTCTTCAATACTGAAACATTTAAGTGCTTGTTTTCTTTCGAGTTTCTTATATTGTATAATTTCAAATTCTTCACGAACAAATTGCTCATTCATGAAATGTATATGAATATTACTATAAAGCATTCTAGAATATTTGCTTAACTCTTTCATATCGCCAATCTGCTTAAATACAAAATCTCGCGTTCCTTTCCTATGTATTAATTGCGTAATACGTTGTTGAAAACCAGAACTTCTTAAGAATTGAGTATCATCCAAAATAAAGTACACATATAAGTCTCCGCTTAAATGCAATTCATAATAGTTTACATACCCATCCAATTCCGTCGAAATAGATTGAATACTCATTGCAAAATAGAAGGATGTGTGAATCATTAAAAAATCCTGTACTGCACGTTGTAATTGATTATCCATTTTACCTAGCTCATCTTCAAGAGATTGTTCTACCAGGGTTGAAATTAATGTACGTTCATCTTGAATCACCTTCTCTAAGCGATTTAATGTATTTAATAACTCATCATCTTCAATTGGTTTCAATATATAATCGTATGCACCCAATCGAATTGCTTTTTGAACAAGCTCAAATTCTGAGTGACCTGAAATAAACACAAATTTAATAAAGGGCAGTATTTTTTTAACTTCACTCATCAATTCGATTCCATTTAATTTAGGCATTTTCATATCACAGAAAATGACATCAGGACGCACCTTTTCTATTTCTTGTAATGCTTGTTCACTGTCCATATAACTTTTAAGTACTCGAAAAGCGGTTTCCTCCCACTCAAAACCAAGAATCAAACTATTTATAACTAATCTTTCATCATCAATAACCATTACTGAATACGCCATATTATTCCCCTTTTATATTTGCTTCTGCTATTACCTCATCCATTTGTAATTCTTCACGTAGTATTTTATATTCCTGCTCCCATACATCGCTTGCCTTGTTACTCGACAAAATACATTGCGACATTAAATTGAAAATGACATCTATATTTGGACTATTCCCCTCACTTACATTTCCATCAATCGAAGGATACCATTGAAATGGATATGGTATACTCTCCTCTTCATACCAGGATAATTCTTCTATAAAGTACTTATTTGTTTCCTCTGGAAAATGCCCTTGTAACAATCCTGAATTATCATAAAATGAGTCCTTGTTCCAACTAACTAGTTCAAAGAAAAAATTACTTGATTTTGAACTTTTATACTTCTCCTCCGCAATCGTATTCATAAATGAGTCTGATAAAAGATAATCGAATAACGATAAAATTTTATCTAACTTTTCATCACTAACATTAGCACTTATATAAAGTTCTGACCAATATATTGGAGTAGTGAATCGGTAGGTATTGCCATCGTGTGATGGCCAAGGTCTAACAACCTCTAGATAATCTTCTATATCCCTATCTGGATATTTAGCATGCCATTGCATTGCTAACTTAGGAAAATCTGCAATTAATATGCCTGATTCTTCTTCTAAAAAAGAATGAAACGGATCTTCTGAGTTTTGAAAGAAGAATTCTTCACTTATTATTCCTTTTCTATATAGTGATTGGACATAATCAAGTGCTTCTCCCATTTGGTTTGATTCATAAGCAGGTATCCATATATCATTTTCTTGTATCCAGCCTCTTTCGATATTGGATAACTCTGGATAATCACTCAAAAATAATGCATCTAGTTTATACATATTATTAATTTCTATACCTTTGGTGTTTATAGCACCATCACCATCTAAATCTGCTTGCATAAACGCAGAAGATAACTGTTCTAGCTCCTCTTGACTCTGTATTGTTTCTATCCCCAATGATTCTCGCCAATCTTTCCTCACGATGATGGCTCTATCTAAAGCCCAACTTAATTCTTCTTCATAAGATTCCCTCGGAATACAAAATAATGTATCCGAACTAGAAAAAAATTGTTCATAATTTTCATTTTCCAAATAAGCATACAAATTTGGATAAGCACTTTTATCTATTTTAATTTCACGAATTAACCCTTCTTCCCTCCATAGTTCATATGTACTTGTTCCATAGATATTGTGAGATATTACATCAGGAAGATTAGAGAAGGCGCTCATTTTTTCAAATTCATTCATCCAGTTTGAATAATTAATGTCTAAGGGTGTAAATTTAATATTAAATTTTTCTTCAATGCTAACCTTTAATGAATCATCATACAAAAGAGAATCCGCCCCCCAAACGCCAAGAGTAACATCTGTATAAGATGATACTTTCTTTTTTACTGTTTGGTTCGATTCAAAATTAGTTGAGACAAATAAAATAGTCATCGCGAACAATGCAATAACTATAAAAATTAAGATTATTTTCTTTTTCATATCAAACCTCTTACTATATTGCTTTATTTTAAGATATTAGGTAAACTTATTCATATGGAGGCAACGCCTATGCAATTCAATTTTAAATCATTATCTTTAAAAAAGCAAATTTTAATCATACTTGGGATAAGTAGTGTGCTAATTATACCATTTGTTTTACTATATGTTTCTGAAACAGATGAAGCATTCGAACAAACCAATATTGCATTTGCAGAAGAAGTTGCCACCCAATTTTCTGATTCCATTTATAATAACTATGATCACCTAATTAATATTGTATCATATACTGCAAATACAGATGAGCTGCAAAACTTTTTGTTAGAAGAGGATGTTTCTATTAAATATGATTTGTTTCAAGAACTACACAGTCAATTAACTAGTTTAATGTCAATCAACATGAACATATCTAACTTCGTTGTAGAAGATCTATCTGGTAGTGATTTTCGCGTAGCTGGGAGTAATTATGAATTACCTGAATTAAATCTTGAATCCTCTTCGATTCAGCTAAACACGAGTTTTGGAGATTCTCAATACGGTTATTTTGTCTTATCTACACCAATCAAAAGTCATCATCAAAACACTAGTATGCATGAGACAATTGGATTTCTACATATGTTTATAACATTAGATGCATTCAGTGCTGGTGCAAGCAAAAGTTTTAATGAAGATCCTACAGAAATATTTCTGTATAATTCAAGTGGACAATGTTTTTGGAAAAATAGTGAAAGAAGTAGTGCTGATTTAGAAGCATTAGACCCTTCACAAATCATTACAATGGATGTCGAGGATTTAAATTTTCAAATAAAAGCAATTTATACTGAGGATACTTCTCTAACAAGTCTATATAATATTCACTTACGATTTATCACAATATTAATCTTATTAATGTTGCTTATAGGTTTTATATGGAATATATTCATTTCCAAAGTGAGTAATCCCTTAAATAAATTAACGCATTTCATTAGTAATGAGGAAAATGAACCATTAGAAATTTTATCGAAACAACTACATCTAGAAGGTTATAAGGAAATTGAAGTTATTGGAGTAGAATTTAATCAAATGCTTGATCAGATTAATACATTAACGAATCAGCTAGTTCAAACCACAACAGATTTATACGAGACTGAGTTGGCAAAAGAGAAAGCCCAGTATAGATATCTACGAAGTCAAATTAATCCACATTTTTTGTATAATACTTTAGAATCTTTAAAAGGTTTAGCATTAGAAAGTAATGACAAAAAAATGGTTAAATTCACAAAAGCACTTTCTACCATATTTAAATATAGTGTTAAAGGAAAAGCAGAAGTCGCGTTAAGTGAAGAATTAAACACAATTAAATCTTATATCGATATTCAACTTTTACGATTTGAAAATAGGTTTTGTGTTGAATATAGCATCGAGAACGACACACTTGAATGTCATGTACCAAAGATGATTTTACAACCTCTAGTCGAAAATGCGATCGTTCATGGTATTGAAAACGCAGATAAATGCGTAAAGCTTACCATTAGAACATTACTTGTTAATAGTACACTTAGTATCATCATTGAAAATGATGGTATACCGATTAGCAATGAAAGACTTCTTCAAATTCAATCTAAACTAAAAGTTTTAGCTTACAGCAATGACCATACTGTAGATAATGTGGGGATATTCAATGTGAATGATAGAATTAAGTTAATGTATGGAGATGCATATGGATTATTGATTACTAGCGATACTTATTCGACCATATCGAAGCTTAACCTACCTATTATAGATAAAAGAAAAGATATTCAGTGATGAATATCTTTATTTTTTTATTACTTGCTCGCTCTTTTTATCAAATAAATGTACCTTATTCATATCGATTGAAAGTGAAATCACTTCTCCGTCTTTAGCTTGGTCTCTAGACGGGGCTTTAATAATCAATTTTTGTGTACCGCATAATAGATGCATATGCACTTCTGAACCCATCATTTCAGTTAACTCAACCTCAGCTTCAATCGTACAATTATTAAATGTATCTTTAAAAATAGGGTCTCTATGGAAATCTTCTGGTCTAATTCCTAAGATAATTTCTTTACCTAAATAACTATCTAACTTGTCCTCCGTATACATTCCAATAGGTAACTCAATTTTAAAGTTTTGGAATGTTGCAAAATGAGCGTTTCCTTCTTTCGTTATTACTGAGTGTATGAAATTCATCTGTGGTGATCCTATGAATCCAGCAACGAATAAGTTAATAGGGTTATCGTATAAATTTTGAGGGTTATCCACCTGCTGAATGTACCCATCTTTCATAACTACAATTCTATCTCCCATAGTCATCGCTTCCACTTGATCATGAGTTACATAAATGAATGTAGTTTCTAATTTTTTATGAAGCTTTGTAATCTCAGCGCGCATCTGATTTCGTAACTTAGCATCTAAGTTACTTAATGGTTCATCCAATAAGAATACCTTTGGATTTCTAACCATTGCTCTACCTAATGCTACACGTTGACGTTGACCTCCTGACAAAGCCTTTGGCTTTCTTTCTAATAGGTGTTCGATATCTAATATTTTAGCTGCTTCTCGTACTTTCTTATCAATTTCATCCTTCGGCATCTTTCTTAGTTTCAGTCCAAACTCCATATTTTTATACACTGTCATGTGTGGATATAATGCGTAGTTTTGGAAAACCATTGTTATGTCACGATCTTTTGCTGAAACATCATTCACCAAGCGATCACCAATTCTCAATTCACCACTCGTTATTTCTTCCAATCCAGCTATCATTCTTAAAGTAGTAGATTTACCACAACCTGATGGACCTACTAATATTATAAATTCTTTATCTTCAATATCCAAATTGAATTCGTGTACTGCTGTTACATTTCCTTCATATACTTTTTTTATATCTTTTAATGTTACTTTTGCCATATATTCCTCCTAAGCTGTTGCTAATTACATGATAACAGTGTATGATAGCACTTACAAGGGTAAGATATTGATACTATAAATATCATATTGATATTTAGGGTAAAATATTGATGGTGAGCTATATGATTATAAAATATTCTAGTTTAACAAATAAATATATTACACACGTAGAGAAAAACTATGCTTATATTCGTGGAGTAGGTGATGTCTCTTCCATTTTAGGGGTTACTACAGAACACCTAATCAGGACTGTAAAGAAAGATATAGGGATTACCCCAAATTCATACCTAATAAACGTTAAGCTAGAAAAGTCAAAAGCTTTTTTAATACAAAATGGTTTTTCTATAGATGATAGTGCTCAGGCTGTCGGAATTTCTTCTGGAAATTATTTTTCAAAATTATTTAAGAAAAAATATGGAATGACCCCGACTCAATTTATCACACGTAATGAAGAGGTAATTGAAATTGAAGATATGGCAATCTACATGTAACTATTTCCTTGGAAATATTTTATATTGAATATTATAAAGTGGCTCCAATGTTTAAAAAATATACTCCGTTATTGACTTTTTTAATATACTAAAGACTCATTAGACTTTAGTATATATGATTCATTGCCATTGACATATATTTCTCTTATATGCAATTGACTGAATACTTGTCCCAGCACTACTACTAACACTTGCAAATTTAGTGTATTTTTCTGACAACTAAACAATGATTTATGTTATGAAAAAGGAACTATAGAAACAAAAATAAATAAAACGCAACTGTAGATGTTTATCGCATGATCGATAAACATTTAACAATGCTGAATGTATCGATATCTTTCTATTCTTATACATAAGTTAATAACTTCTTTTCAACTGCTCTATCATATGATATTTACCGATATCTTTCGGCTCAATCAATTACACGCTGTATGAAATGTGTAGTGTGTAGGATTATTCTTATTTATTAGTATATCGCAGAGGGAATGAAGGGAAAAGAAATTTAATTGAAGTAATCAAATAACCATATTTGAATTAATATTCTTTCCATCTCAAAACATAGTTATTACTTAACCAACAATCCCATCTATAAAAGAAGTTTACAATTTTCGATTGCAATCCGTTCATATATCCTTATGATTGCTTTAATTTTCTCTTACAACCACTATTTTATAGAACCAATATAAAAAGCAGCATTTAAATGATTCAATCATAAACTGTGTAAAATACACTACTTTATAATGATTCATAATTGCTGCTTTTTTCTAAGTTATTTTACTAATTGAACGATTGCCATTGGAGCATTATCTCCACGGCGGTTTCTAGTTTTAACAACTCTAGTATATCCACCAGTACGGTCAGCATATACAGGAGCTACTTCATCAAATAGTTTTTTCACTGCTTCGTTTCCTCTTACATAAGCTGCCGCTTGACGGCGAGCATGTAAATCTCCACGTTTCCCTAAAGTGATTAACTTTTCAACTACTGAACTAACTTCTTTTGCTTTCATTTCTGTAGTTTCAAGCGTTCCATTCATAATCACTGAAGTTGCTAAGTTACGAAGCATCGCTTTACGGTGATCCGCTGTACGACCTAATTTACGATTCCACATAGTTAAATCCTCCTTTACTTCTATTCGTATGATTTAAAGTTAAGACCTAAATCATATATCTTATCTTTAACTTCTTTTAACGATTTCTTACCTAAATTTCTTACTCTCATCATTTCATCTTCTGTTTTCATTGTCAATTCTTCAACAGTTTGAATTCCTGCACGTTTTAAACAGTTGTATGAACGTACTGATAAATCTAAATCTTCAATCATCATTACTAATCCTTTGTTTACTACTTCCCCTTGCACTTCTTTCATGATTGATTCCATCTCATTAACTGCTTCATGAACATTTGTTAATAAAGAGAAATAATCAATTAATATTTTCGAAGATAATGCAATTGATTCTTGAGGTGTAATTGAACCATTCGTCCATATTTCCATTACAATTTTATCATAACTTGCTGATTGACCAACACGAGTTGGCTCAACATTATATGATACTTTTTCAATTGGAGTATGAATAGAATCAGTATAAATAATTCCTAAAGGTTGGTTTTGTGATTGCTGTTGACGTTTATTTTCAATTGCATTAACGTATCCTCTACCGTTACGTGCTTGCAGTTCCATTTCTAATACACCATCTTCTTCAAGATTACAAATGTATAAGTCTGTATTTAAAACTTCAACGCCATCAGGACAAATAATATCTTGTGCTGTCACAACTCCTGGACCAGTTTTTGAAATTCTTAAAGTGTGTATTTCATCATTGTCGATATCTAATACAATGTTCTTAATATTTAATATCATTGCAGTTACATCTTCTTTAATTCCTTTAATCGAAGTGAATTCATGATAAACTCCTTCAACTTTAATTGAAAAAACTGCTCCACCAGGTAATGAAGATAATAAAACTCTTCTTAATGCATTACCAATGGTAGTACCAAATCCTCTTTCAAGTGGTTCGATAACAAACTTACCGTAATTCTCAGATTCAATATATTCTTTTACTTCAAATTGTGCGCGCTCAAATTTTTGCATGTCTATTACCTTCCTCATTTATAGGGTTATATTAACCACGTGGTCGTTTTGGTGGACGACAACCGTTGTGAGGAATAGGAGTCACATCATTAATTAATGAGATATCTAATCCTGCGATTTGTAAAGCTCTTACTGCTGCCTCACGCCCTGGACCTGGTCCTTTTACACTTACTGCTACCGTTTTCATACCGTGATCTACTGCAGCTTTCGCAGCAGCTTCACCAGCCATTTGAGCAGCAAATGGTGTTGATTTTCTAGAACCTTTGAATCCTAATGCACCAGCACTCGACCAAGCGATTGCATTTCCAGCTTCATCAGTAATTGTTACGATTGTGTTGTTGAATGTAGAATGAACATGTGCCCAACCTTTAACTATATTCTTTTTTACACGACGCTTACGAGTAACTTTTTTTGCTTTTGCCATATTAATTTCCTCCTATCGTCCTATTTCTTTTTCCCTGCTACTGTACGTACTGGACCTTTACGCGTACGAGCATTTGTTTTTGTTCTTTGTCCTCTTACAGGTAATCCACGTCTGTGACGGATTCCTCTATAAGAAGCGATTTCCATTAAACGTTTGATGTTTAATTGTACTTCTCTACGTAAATCCCCTTCAACTTTAACATTGTCGATTTCTTTACGGATTGCATTTAACTGTTCTTCAGTTAAATCTTTTACACGGATGTTTTCGTCAACTCCCGCAGCTGCTAATACTTTTGAAGACGTTGTACGTCCAATTCCATATACATAAGTTAATGACACTACTACACGTTTGTCACGTGGAATGTCTACTCCTGCTATACGAGCCATTTAAATTACACCTCTCTTATCCTTGTCTTTGTTTGTGTTTAGGGTTTTCACAAATAACCATAACACGGCCTTTTCTTTTAATGATTCGGCATTTATCACAAATTGGTTTGACTGATGGTCTTACTTTCATGTGTTTTCCTCCTAATCCGCTTACTTATGGCGGAATGTTATACGCCCACGTGTTAAATCATATGGTGATATTTCTAGAGTGACACGATCACCCGGTAAAATGCGAATGTAGTGCATACGGATTTTACCAGAAACGTGAGCAATGATCTCATGTCCATTCTCTAGTTTCACTTTAAATTGTGCATTTGGAAGTGTATCTACTACAATTCCATCAATTTCAATAACGTCCTGTTTTGCCATTATTGAGATTCCTCCTTATCATGTATTTTGGTTAGTATACGACAACCTTCTTTCGTAATTACTACTGAGTGCTCAAAATGAGCAGCAAGACTCTTGTCTTTTGTAACTACTGTCCAATTATCTGCTAATACCTTGGTCTGTGGTTTGCCTGCATGAACCATAGGTTCAATTGCTAAACACATCCCCTCTTTCAGTAATACACCTTTTCCTGGTTTTCCAAAATTAGGTACAGTTGGATCTTCATGAACAGATGTGCCTATTCCATGTCCCGCATAGTCTTGCGGAATAGAAAATCCATATTTTCGCACATGTGTTTCAATTGCTGAAGAAATATCGGTTAAACGATTACCCGCTTTAGCCATTTTTAATCCTTCATACAACGATTCTTCTGTGGCTATCAATAGCCTTTTTTGTTCATCATCAATTTCTCCGACTGCATATGTCCAGGCAGAATCACCATGGTACCCATGATAACACGCCCCTATATCTACTGAAACAATGTCACCATTTTTCAAAATATGTTCACTACTTGGAATCCCATGTACTAATACATTATTCACAGATATACAGCATGCATTTGGGAATCCATATAATCCTTTAAAAGAAGGAGTACCTCCATTTTCAAGAATTGCATTTTCACAAATTGCATCTAATTCTAATGTGGATAAACCAGGCTTAATAGCATTTGCTGCCGCTTTATGCGCCAAGGCAACTATCTCACCTGCTTTCTCCATTAGTTTAATTTCTCTAGGAGATTTGCAAGTAATCATTACTTAGCAACCCCTAAAATTTCAACCGTATCATTCCAAACACTATCCATAGATTGATTTGCATTGATACTTGACACTAACCCTTTTTCATTGTAGTAATTTACAATCGGGTCAGCATTTTTAGAATATTCTTCTAATCGAACGGTTAAGCTCTCAAGTGTATCATCTTTACGTTGATATAACTCGGCCCCACATTCATCACAAATATTCTCAATCTTAGAAGGACTATTTGTTTTGTGATAAATTTTACCACATTTTTTACATAATTGTCTTCCTGTTATTCGTTGTGCTAAAACATCGAATGGAATCTCCATAATCAATACTTTTTGTATTTCTAATGAACTTCCTTTGACCAATTCATCAAATGCTTTAGCTTGATCTAAGGTTCTTGGATATCCATCTAATAAATACCCATTTTCCAATGATTGTGTTTCTAGATAACTTTTAACCATTGCATTAGTCACTTCATCTGGGACCAATAACCCTTGATCGATATAGCTTTTAGCAGACAAACCAAGTTCTGTCTGCTTAGCTATTTCACTTCTAAATATATCTCCGGTTGAAATATGAGATACATTGTATTTTTCAACTATTTTGGCTGACACAGTACCTTTTCCAGCACCAGGTCCACCCATAATTAATATATTCATTTAATTATCTCCCACTTCTAAAGAAGCTGTTATACGATTTCGCTGCGACCTTCCCTTTAATTTGAGAAGATGTTTCCATCGCAACTCCTACAACAATGATTAAACCTGTACCACCCAGTTGCAATGAAGAAGGAAGCGCAGGTACAAGAATAGGTAAAATTAACGGTAACACTGCGATGAATGCTAAATAAACAGCCCCTAATACCGTAATACGACTTAATACCTTATTAATGTACGACTTTGTTTCTTTCCCCGGTCTAATTCCAGGAATATACGTTCCTGATTTAGATAAATTTTCACTAATTTTTTCTGGATCTACAACCATCTTTGTATAAAAGAATGTAAAAAGTATAATTAAGACTACATAAACACTTAAACTTTCAATAGAGTTCAAACTTAAGAAATTTGTAATTGCTTCAGTAGTTGAACTCCCTGTCATCCATCCAAAATATACACATATTTGAATAATTTGAACCGGAGCCATCATAATCGCAGAAGCGAAAATTACTGGAATTACACTCGCCGAATTAATCTTTAATGGCAAGTATGTCATTTCTTTGTTTTTAGTTTGCACTGTGCTCGATGTATATTGAATTGGAATCTTACGAACTGCTGTCTGTAAAAACACAACCAATACAATAATAATTAAGTAAATTAAAATATATCCTGCAAATGTTAATACCCCACTGAAGAACGCGCTTCCGCTTAATCCAACAGTTAAAGAACGAAATGCCTCAGAAAATTCATGAGGAATTGTAGCAACAATACCTGCGAAAATAATCATTGAAATCCCATTCCCTATTCCATGAGCACTAATTCTATCAGCCAACCACAATAGGAACATAGTTCCAGCAGTAAACACCGTAGAAACATATAAGAAACCTGAAACATCAGAATTTACTAGTAATGATACATTATTAGTTGTTTGTAATGTTAGAGTTAATGTATATGCTTGGACAAAACAAAATATTAAGGCTAAATAACGTGTGTATTTATCTAATTTTTTTCTTCCAACTTGCCCAGATTTACTTAATTCAGTTAAATGTGGAATTACCTCCATCGATAATAATTGAATAATTATCGAAGCAGTAATATATGGTGTTATACCAAGTGCGAAGATCGATGCATTTTGCAACGCTCCCCCACCTAGTAAATTCATCATACCAATTATTCCTTCTGTACTACTACTTATTGCGTCTACATTAATATTAGGGACAGGAATCTGTGCACCTAATCTGTAGATAAATAGCATTGCCAGTGTAAACAATATTCTATTTAATACTTCTTTATTTTTGAAAACGCTAGATAGTGTAGTGAACATTCTAGATTACCTCTACTTTTCCGCCTGCTTTTTCAATTGCTGCAACAGCAGATTTAGAGAATTTATTAGCTTTTACAGTTAAAGCCGTATCTAAATCACCTTGACCTAAGATTTTAATACCATCCAATACTTTTCTTACTAATCCAGTTTCGATTAGTAATTCAGGAGTAACTTCGATTCCAGATTCAAATCTATTTAAAGATTCAACATTAACAATTGCATATTCTTTGCGAGTGAAGTTTGTAAATCCACGTTTAGGTAAACGTCTAGCAATAGGCGTTTGCCCTCCCTCGAATCCTAAACGAACTCCACCACCAGAGCGAGCATTTTGTCCTTTGTGTCCTTTACCAGCAGTTTTTCCAGTTCCTGAAGCATGCCCACGTCCAATACGTTTTTTATTTTTTCTAGCACCCTCAGTAAATTTCATTTCATGTAATTTCATTGCAATTCCTCCTAACCACGTAGATCTTCTGGGTTTTTCCCACGAAGTTTCGCAATTTGTTCAACAGTTTTTAACTCTCTTAAAGCTGTAATTGTTGCACGAATCATGTTGATTGGAGTACGAGAACCTAAACATTTTGATAAAACATCTTTGATTCCTGCAACCTCTAATACATCACGAACAGCACCACCAGCAATTACCCCTGTCCCTTCAGATGCGGGTCTTAAGAATACAGAACCAGCTCCATAGTTTCCAGTAATTGCATGAGGAATTGTACTTCCTACAGTTGGTACAGCGAATACATTTTTCTTAGCATCTTCAACGGCTTTTTTAATTGCATCTGGGACCTCGTTAGCTTTTCCAGTTCCAAATCCAACACGACCTTTACCATCACCGATAACAACTAAAGCAGCGAAACGGAAACGACGTCCCCCTTTAACTACTTTTGTAACACGGTTAATTGCAACAACGCGTTCTTCAAATTCTTTTTCTTGGCGATCTCTTCTAGGTCTTCTGTCGTTATTTTTTCTATCCATTGACTTTTTAGCCACTGGTTTCTTTTCCGTAGTCGTTTGTTCAACAACTGGAGTCGTTTGTGTTTCTAAATTTTCCATAGTGACCTCCTTTTAAAATTCTAAGCCTGCAGCACGTGCAGCTTCAGCTAACGCCTTAACACGACCATGGTAAACGTATCCACCACGATCAAATTTAACAGTAGTAATTCCAGCTGTTTTAGCAGCTTCAGCAACTGCAGTACCAACTTTAGTAGCAGCTTCTACATTACCACCATTTTCAATTTTTAAAGAGATAGTACTTGCAGAAGCAAGTGTTTTCCCATTTACATCGTCAATAATTTGCGCATGAATGTGCGAGTTTGAACGGAACACGTTTAAACGAGGACATTCAGGAGTTCCACTTATTTTAGTACGAACACGTGCGTGACGACGCTTACGTTCTGTATTTTTAGCAACTTTTTTAAGCATAATTTAACTCCTTTCGCCTATTTCTTACCAGCTGTTTTACCTTCTTTACGACGGATGTATTCACCTTTATAGCGAATACCTTTTCCTTTGTAAGGTTCAGGTTTTCTAACAGCTCTAATATTAGCAGCTACTTCTCCAACGCGTTGTTTATCGATTCCAGATACTTTGATTTCAGTTGTTGATACACATTCACATGTAACCCCAGCCTCTACATCGATTTCAACTTGGTGAGAGTAACCAACCGTTAATGTTAATTTTGTTCCAGTCATTGCTGCACGGAACCCAATTCCCACTAATTCTAATTCTTTAACATACCCTTCATTAACTCCGATAATCATATTGTTTAATAAAGCACGAGTTGTTCCGTGTAATTGTTTTGTATGTTTTTGCTCATTTTGACGTACTACCGTAATAGTGTTTTCCTCAACATTAATATTCATTAATGGAGAGAATTGACGAGTTAAAGTTCCTTTTGGACCTTTAACAGTCACCTCATTGCTTGCTGAGCAGTTGAACTCTACACCAGCAGGAATGGTAATCAGTTTATTCCCGATACGTGACATTGATTTACCTCCGTTATATGCGTATTACCAAACGTAAGCGACTACTTCGCCACCAACATTTTTAGCTCTAGCATCTTTATCTGTCATTAATCCTTGAGAAGTAGAAATAATAGCAATTCCTAATCCATTTAATACTCTAGGTAGTTTTTCCGCTTTTGCGTAAACTCTTAACCCAGGAGTAGAAATTCTTTTTAAACCACTTACTACTTTCTCATTGTTTGGTCCATATTTTAAATTAATAGAGATAGTTTTTTTCACATCTCCACTAACTTCAAAGTTATTAATGAACCCTTCTTCTTTTAAAATTTTAGCAATTTCAACTTTTTCTTTACTTGCAGGCATTTCTACTGCTTCGTGACGTGCTTGAAGCGCGTTACGAACTCTAGTAAGCATATCTGCAATTGGATCTGTCATAATCATCATGAATTATCCTCCTTCTTACCAACTAGCCTTTTTCACTCCAGGAATTTGCCCTTTATAAGCCAATTCTCTGAAGCAAACACGACATAGTTTGAATTTGCGTAATACTGAGTGAGGACGTCCACAACGCTCACAACGAGTATACTCACGCACAGCAAATTTTTGTTTTTTCTGTTGCTTGTTTATCATCGCTTTTTTAGCCATCTGTTATTGTCCTCCTTTTTTGAAAGGCATTCCCATTTCACTTAATAGTTCTTTAGCCTCTTCGTTTGTGTTTGCAGTAGTAACAATTACAATGTCCATACCGCGTAATTTATTAACTTTATCATAGTTAATTTCAGGGAAGATAATTTGCTCTTTAATCCCTAAAGTATAGTTTCCACGTCCATCGAAAGATGTTGTGCTCACACCACGGAAATCTCTTACACGTGGTAATGTGATTGAAACTAACTTATCAAGGAATTCATACATTTTTTCTCCTCTTAAAGTTACTTTACAACCAATTGGCATACCTTGTCTTAATTTAAAGTTTGCAATTGATTTTTTAGCTTTTGTAACTACTGGTTTTTGACCAGTAATTTGTGTTAATTCAGCGATTGCTTCGTCTAATACTTTAGGATTAGCAACAGCTTCTCCAAGTCCAATATTTAATACGATTTTTTCAACCTTTGGAACTTGCATTACTGAAGAATAGTTGAATTTTTCAACCAATCTTGGTGTTATTTCTTTAACAAATTTTTCATTTAGGCGGTTCATCTATAATACCTCCCTATTTAACAGTAGCGCCAGTTTTTGTATAGACGCGTACTTTCTTACCGTTTTCTTCTTTATACCCGATTTTACTTGCTTTTTTTGCTTTCGAATCATAAGCCATTACATTTGACACGTGGATAGGAGCTTCAAACTCAATCTTTCCACCCTCAGGATTTTGTTGTGTTGGTTTCATGTGTTTTTTCTTCATGTTAACCCCTTCAACAACTACCATATCTTTTGAAGGAATTGCTTTAATTACTTCAGCTACAGTACCTTTGTCAGCACCTGTAATAACTTGAACTTTATCACCTTTTTTGATTTTCACAAAGATACCTCCTTTATAATACTTCTGGTGCTAAAGACACAATTTTCATAAAGTCTTTTTCACGAAGTTCTCTTGCCACAGGACCGAAAATACGAGTTCCACGTGGCGTGTTATCATCTTTAATAATTACGACTGCATTATCGTCGAATTTAATGTAAGTTCCATTTTCTCTTCTTACTCCATACACAGTACGAACGATAACGGCTTTTACAACGTCACCTTTCTTAACCGCCCCACCTGGAGCTGCCTGTTTTACAGTACAAACAACGATATCACCGATGTTCGAAGATCTACGTCTACTTCCACCAAGTCCACGAATAACCAATACTTCTTTAGCCCCAGTATTGTCGGCAACACGTAATCTACTTTCATTTTGAATCATAATATTACCTCCCTGTCCTAAAGAATTACTGCTTTTTCAGTAATTTCAACTAAGCGGAATCTTTTTGTAGCACTTAATGGACGAGTTTCCATAATTACCACTTTATCTCCAACTTTAGCTTCATTCATTTCATCATGTGCTTTAAATTTCTTAGAATATTTAACGCGTTTCCCATATAATGGGTGAGTCTTTTTAGTTTCAACAATTACAGTTATTGTTTTATCCATTTTATCTGAAACAACTGTTCCACGATATACTTTACGGTTAGATCTTTCCATTCTATATGATCCTCCTATTCCTTATTACCAAGCTCGCGCTCAGTAATCACAGTTTTAATACGTGCAATAGTTTTCTTAACAGTTCTCATACGAGCTGTATTTTCTAATTGCCCTGTTGCTTGTTGGAAGCGTAGGTTGAAAAGTTCTTCTTTTAATGTTTCGATATCTTTTAGTAGTTCTTCATTACTTCTTTCTCTGATTTCTTTTGCTAACATAAATTACTTTTCTCCTTTCTTCACGAATTTACATTTTACTGGTAACTTGTGTGATGCTAAACGGAATGCTTCACGTGCTACCTCTTCTGGTACCCCAGCAACTTCAAACATAATACGACCTGGTTTAACTACTGCTACCCAACCTTCAGGTGCCCCTTTTCCAGATCCCATACGTACTTCTAATGGTTTTGCTGTTCTAGCCATATGTGGGAAAATTTTAATCCAAACTTTTCCACCACGTTTCATATAACGAGTCATCGCAATACGAGCTGATTCAATTTGACGGTTACTTACATAGTTACCAGTATCAGCCATTAACCCATATTCACCAAATGCAACTTCACGTCCAGCTTTTGAACGCCCTTCATAACTCAAACGGTGAGGTCTTCTATATTTTGTTCTTTTTGGCATTAACATAATTAGTTACCTCCTTCACTCTTTGCAGAAGGTTTTCCAGTGTTTTGGCGTCTTGGACGATCTCCACCAGGTCTTCTACGTCTTCTATCGTTCATATTGTTTTTAGGTGCTTCAGGTTCTTTAACCATTTGTCCTGGTAATACTTCACCACGGCAAATCCAAACTTTAACTCCTAAACGACCATATGTTGTTGCAGCTTCTTCCCAAGCGTAATCGATATCTGCACGTAATGTATGTAAAGGAACATTCCCTTCAGAATATCCTTCAGTACGAGCCATATCTGCTCCACCTAAACGTCCAGAAACAGCAGTTTTAATCCCTTTTGCTCCAGCACGCATAGTTCTTTGAATAGCTTTCTTTTGTGCAGTTCTAAAAGATGCACGATTTTCTAATTGATCAGCGATGCTTCTAGCTACTAGTTTAGCATCTAAATCAGGGTTAGCAATTTCAATAACTTTAACGAAAACATTTTTTCCACCAGTCATTTTAACTAACTTTTTCTTTAAACCTTCAACAACTTCTCCTCCGTTAGCACCGATTACCATACCTGGTCTTGCAGTTCTAATGATTACATCAACCTTGTTGTTAGCACGTTCAATTTCAATTCTTGATACAGAAGCAGCTTTTAATTCTTTGAATAAAAATTCACGAATTTTAACATCTTCTAATAAGAAGTTTCCGTATTCTTTATCAGCGAACCATCTTGATTCCCAATCACGAATAACACCAACTCTCAATCCTATTGGACTTACTTTTTGACCCATGAGCTACCTCCTAATCTCTTTCCGCTACACATACAGTGATGTGAGACGTTCTTTTGTGAATAGCACTTGCATTTCCTTTTGCTCTAGGCATAAAACGCTTAAGTGTAACACCTTCATCTACGTAACATTTGCTTACGTATAATTTTTCTTCATTTAAATCATTATTGTTTACTGCATTAGCTACTGCTGAATTTAACACTTTTGCAATTGCATTGGCTGCAAAGTTAGGTGTAAATCTTAAGATAGCTGCTGCTTCTTCAATGTCTTTCCCACGAATTAAATCGATTACTATTCTAGCTTTTCTAGGTGGGATACGTAATGTTTTTGCTGTTGCTTTAATTTCCATCAGTAATACCTCCTATCGCTTAGCTTTCTTATCATCACTTCCGTGACCAGTGTATTTACGTGTTGGAGCGAATTCTCCAAGTTTGTGTCCTACCATATCTTCTGTTACATAAACAGGTAAGTGTTCTTTACCATTGTAAACGGCAAAAGTATGTTCCACAAATTGTGGATATATAGTTGAACGACGTGACCAAGTTTTGATCACTGCTTTTTTCCCAGACTCATTAACTGCTTCCACTTTTTTCATTAAGTGCTCATCACAGAAAGGTCCTTTTTTAAGACTACGACTCATTTACTTTTCCTCCTTTGCCTTATTTACTATTACGACGACGAACGATCAATTTGTCAGACGCTTTTTTCTTCTTACGAGTAATTACACCCATAGCTTTTTTACCCCAAGGAGTCATCGGTGATTTACGTCCAATTGCTGTACGCCCTTCCCCTCCCCCATGTGGGTGATCATTCGGGTTCATTACCGATCCACGAACCGTTGGTCTAATTCCTTTCCAACGACTTCTTCCGGCTTTCCCTACGTTTACTAAGTTGTGATCTTCATTTCCAACAACACCAATTGTTGCACGACAGTTAGCTAATACTTTTCTAACCTCACCACTTGATAAACGTAATGTTACATATTTCTCTTCAATCCCTAGGATTTGCGCTGAACATCCAGCACTTCTAGCCATTTGTCCACCTTTACCAGGTCTTAATTCTACATTATGAATGAATGTCCCCTCAGGAATATCTCTCATTTCTAAACAGTTTCCAGGTTTAATATCTGCTTGTGTACCAGATTCAACTTTTGTACCTACAGTCAACCCTTTTGGAGCGATAATGTATCTTTTCTCTCCATCTGCATAGTTTAATAGTGCAATATTAGCACTTCTATTTGGATCGTATTCAATTGTTGCAACTGTTGCAGGAATACCATCTTTGTTTCTTTTAAAGTCGATTACACGGTAAAGACGCTTGTGTCCTCCACCTTTGTGGCGAGTTGTAATATGTCCATGATTATTACGACCTGCATGTTTGTTCAACGATTCAGTAAGAGAACGTTCAGGTTTTGAAACAGTAATCTCATCGAATGTTAAAGTACTCATACCACGACGACCAGGCGTGGTTGGTTTATACTTTTTAATACCCATCTTCTTTTTTCCTCCTAACGCATTTTACGAGAAATAGCGTGACTCTCCTCGACTATTCAGCTCCGAATAGATTTATTTCTTGCCCTTGTGCTAACTTAACGTAAGCTTTACGGACAGCGTTTGTTTTACCAACATATTTACCCATTCTTTTCGTTTTAGGTTTGCAGTTAACAACATTTACTTTTTCAACTTTAACATTGAAAATTGTTTCAATTGCTTGTTTAACTTGTGTCTTATTAGACCCTTTAGCTACTTCGAATGTGATTTTGTTATCAGCATCCATAATTTTCATTGATTTCTCAGTGATAATTGGACGGATGATTATATCTCTAGGGTTATACATTATCCAAATACCTCCTCAACCACTTTCACAGCATCTTGTGTGAATACAATCTTATTTGCATTAACAATATCGTAAACGTTAATTTCGTCCGCTAACAACATTTTCATTGTTGGGATGTTTCTAACTGATAAGAATGCATTTTCAAAATTTTCTTCTGGAGCAACTACAAACAATGTTTTCTTAGTCGCTTGAATGTTTTCGATAATTGTTTTGAATTCTTTTGTTTTAGGCGCTGCTAATTCAAATTTATCAACAACAATCATGTCATTTGTTAATACTTTTTCAGATAATACAGATTTTAAAGCTAATCTTCTAACTTTTTTGTTTAAAGAATATTTGTAGCTTCTTGGAGTTGGTCCAAATACAACCCCTCCTCCACGCCATTGAGTAGCTCTAATAGACCCTTGACGTGCACGACCTGTACCTTTTTGTCTAAATGGTTTACGACCCCCACCACGTACTTCAGTACGAGTTTTAGTATCGTGATTACCTTGACGCAAAGAGGCTCTTTGCATAACAATTGCATCAAAGATACATTGTTGGTTTGGCTCAATTGCGAAGATTTCATCTTTAATTGAAATTTCATTTAAAGCTTGTCCCGCTTGGTTAATAACTGTAATAGTAGCCATTCTTATTCCTCCTCTGCTGTAGCAGTGTAATCAACTAATGTTTTCGCTCCACCTTTAGCTGATGTCATTTTAACTGCTGATTTAACCATAACTAAACCTTTTCTAGGTCCAGGAATGTTTCCTTTAATTAATAAGTAATTGTTTTCAAGATCTACTTTGATGACCTCTAAGTTTTGGTTAGTTGTTGTGTATCCACCTTCTTGACCAGCCATAACTGTTCCTTTAGAAATCTTACCAGCTCTCGAAGTAATCCCGATTGTCGCTAAAGATCCAATGTGTCTATGGTGCATAGAACCATGTGAAGCAGGTCCCATTTTCGCGTTATTTCTAACGATTGTTCCCATAAATCCTTTACCTTTACTAGTACCGCTAACATCTACCATGTCTCCAGCAGCAAAGATATCCACTTTCACTTGATCACCTAAGTTAACGTTTAATTCGTTCCCTCGGATTTCTCTAGCGAATTTTTTAGGAGCAGTGTTCGCCTTAGCAGCATGCCCTTTAATCGCTTTTGTAGCTCTTTGTTCTTTTACATCTTCAAATCCTAGTTGAATCGCTTCATACCCATCGTTTTCAACTGTCTTCACTTGTAATACCGTGTTAGGTGTTGCCTCAACTACAGTTACCGGAATTAATACTCCATCCTCAGTAAATACTTGAGTCATCCCAATTTTACGTCCTAAAATTCCTTTCATCTCGACACCTCCTATAATTTAATCTCGATGTCAACACCACTTGGAAGTTCCAAACGACTTAATGCATCGATTGTTTCTTTACTAGGTGCAACAATTTCGATTAAACGCTTGTGCGTTCTAATTTCAAATTGTTCACGAGAATCCTTGTATTTGTGTACCGCACGCAAGATAGTTACTACTTGCTTTTCAGTTGGTAATGGTACTGGACCAACAATTTTTTTAGCACCGTGAGCTTGTGCTGATTCCACGATCTTTTCTGCAGATGCATCTAAAGTTCTGTGTTCATACGCTTTTAATCGAATGCGTACACTGTTTTTTGCCATGATAAATCTCCTTTCATCTATAATGATTTATAGACTCGCTCGATGCGAATTCCCTAACACACTCATGACAACGGTTTTCAGTGTGTCAGCAACCTCGCACGTCCATGCGGTCGTAAAGATATTCTATCATATACAAATAGGGGATGCAAGCACTTTTTTAAATATTTTTCGACAATATGATATGCTTCTAAAATATAAAAAAAATAGCATTATTTGCTATTTTTTAACATAATTAAACTTAAATTTTGTACTTGAATTTAGTCGTCTAATTATAATAGGAACAACAATGATGGCAATAATCATTGTGACCAAATTATACCATACATTATAATTAAGTGAGAAGACCCATGCTACACCACTTCCTGCAGCTTCCCCTTCAGGAAACCAATAGTATGCACCAGCGATAACATGTGAGAGATATTTAATAAGCATAACGCCTGAAACACCAACAATAACGTTGTTAACTTTACATATCTTAGGAAACAAAGCTGGCATCCCCACAATAACCGCTGGTAGTACGTAATCCAAAATTGTTTGTAATGGAGTGACAATATAATTATTTAAACCTAATGTCAATCCAATTAGCCAATACACTAATCCGCAAAAAGCTCCTTTACCCCATCCAAAATGATAAGATGCTACCATTAATGGAATTACTGATAAATTGATAGAGCCCCCATAAGGCATTTGTAAAAAAGGTATGAATTGATTTACATAATCCAACACAATTGCAAACGCACAATACATAGATAAATATACAATACTTCTAGTTTTATTATTCATAAAAAAACACCTCCGTTGGCGCAGGCGTCATCAAATAGATAAGACTCCCTCCGCTAGTACTAACTAGATCAGGTCATAAGGGATTGTTTTCACATCTCAGCCGAAGCACCCCTGTCTTGACATATACATTATACACGAGAACAAATTACAAGTAAACAAAAAAAA
>CAYJJS010000028.1:0-25490 GCA_964370645.1 uncultured Erysipelotrichaceae bacterium
TACAAGCGTATGCAAATTTATATCCAATCTTTGAAGTAGATACATTAGTGGATGAGGATGAAGATACAGACCCTGAAACACCAGGAGATGGAATCCCAGATAAGTATCAAACAAAAGTAATCTACAAAATCTACAATGGATTATTCGTTCTAATGCAGATATTGAAGAAGTGATTACCTTTAAAGATGTAGCAGGTAACTATTCTAATGTAGCGGATGCAAGTGCACCAAATACATATCAAGCACAAGAAGATCACACAATACCTACACCAAGTAAAGCAGGATATACTTTTGAAGGATGGTATATCGATGCAGAGCTTACAATGAAATATGATTTCAATACACCAATGCCAGCAAATAGTATTACGCTATATGCGAAATACACAAAAGTGTCAGTAGCTCCATCAACAGGAGATACTACAAATACGATGACATGGCTAGGATTGATGTTAGCAGCAATGGGTATTGCGTTAGCGTCAAGACGTAAGATAAAAGGATAAAATGAGGAAGAAGTAGTAAACACTGCTTCTTTTTCTTTTTGTCACAAAGGTGTGTGCCAAAGTGAAATTTCAAGTGATTGTATACGCTTGCAAAGAGTATTATAATGGAATCGTAAAGAAAAGGAGATATGTATGAAAGAGTCAGTACAAAGATTTGGGCGCTTCCTTAGTGGAATGATTATGCCAAACATCGGTGGTTTTATAGCTTGGGGAATTATCACCGCATTATTTATCCCAGATGGATTTTTTCCAAATGAGCAGTTAGCTGAATTGGTAGGTCCAGCATTAAATTATTTACTACCTATTTTGGTAGCATATACTGGGGGGTATATGATATATGAAAAAAGAGGTGCAGTTGTAGGAGCAATCGGATCGATTGGAGTTATAGTAGGAGCAGGAATTCCAATGTTTATTGGTGCAATGATTATGGGGCCTTTAGGTGGTTACTTAATCAAATTGTTTGACAAAGTGTTTAAAGAAAAAATACCTTCGGGGTTTGAAATGTTAGTGAATAACTTCTCATCAGGTATTATAGGGTGTATTTTAGCAGTAGCGGGGTCATACTTCATTGGTCCAATTTGTATTGCATTAACGGATATATTAGGTACAGGAGTAGAAGTATTAGTTGATAATGGATTGCTTCCATTGACTTCAATCTTAGTAGAGCCAGCAAAAGTTTTATTCTTGAATAATGCAATTAATCATGGTGTATTCACACCGTTAGGTACAGAACAAGCATTAGAGACGGGGAAATCAATTTTCTATTTAATTGAAGCAAATCCTGGGCCAGGGCTTGGATTACTATTAGCATATATGGTATTTGGTAAAGGAGCTACAAAATCAAGTGCAGGTGGGGCAGCTATTATTCACTTCTTTGGTGGGATTCATGAAATGTACTTCCCATTCGTATTGATGAACCCTTTAACACTACTTGCATTAATTGCAGGGGGAGCCACAGGAGTATTCGTTAATGTAATCTTTGATGCAGGTTTGGTTGCACCAGCTAGTCCAGGTAGTATAATTGCAATATTAAGTATGTGTGAACAATCTAGTTATTTAGGTGTTATCTTAAGTGTTGCAGCAGCTACTGCAGTATCGTTTGTTGTTTCAATGTTCATTTTAAGATTTACGCAAAAGGATGATGGTGCTACACTAGAAGAAGCACAAAATAAAATGAAAGAAATGAAAACGACTACACCAAAGATAGAAGAAAAAATTACAAGTATTACATTTGCTTGTGATGCTGGAATGGGGTCAAGTGCAATGGGTGCATCGTCTTTACGAAAGAAAATGCAGGCAGCAGGTTTAGATATTAGCGTAGGGCATTGTGCAATTGATGATTTACCTAAAGATACGAAGTGTGTAGTTACACAACATTCTTTGGCACAACGCGTTCGCGATCGATTGCCAGAAGCAACTATTTTCCCAATCCAAAACTTCTTGGGAGGAAAAGAATACGACGAAATTATTGAAAAAATTAAAGAAATGCAATAGGAGATTTATATGATACTATCATCACGATTACAAAAAATAATAGAGCTTTATTTTTTAAATGATAGTATCACTGTACAATCTTTAGCAGATTCCCTAAAAACTAGTACAAGAACTGTTTTTAGGGAATTAAAAGAATTGGAAAGCTTATTGAAAGTATATAATTTAACTATCCAAACAAAAAAAGAGATTCAAATTCTTGGAAATTCTGCAGATTTACAGCGTTTTGAAAAAGAAATGCTTCAAAATAAGGTGCAGTATTTGAGCAGAGAAGATCGGCAAACTTTATTGATTTATGAGATATTGAAAAATCGAAAGATGGAAAAAATTTATTATTATGCTAATAAATATCAAGTGAGTGAAGCGACGATTAGTAAGGATTTAGATGTGGTGGAAGAATGGCTAGAGGCACGCAATTTGCAACTACTTAGAAGACCAGGTAGTAGTATCGAGTTGGTGAAGGATGAACGAAGCTATCGTAAAGCGTTGGCTTTGTTGATTGAAACAAACTTACATCATAATGAGATAAACAAGAATCGATATCAAGCAGATGATGTGCTTTCACAAATTATGAATAATCAAGAAGAAAGCATAATGAATTTATTGAATAAAGAAGTTTTAGTGAAGGTTGTAGGGGTGTTTGAAGAATATCAAGTACCTCTTCAGTTAGATAAATATGCACAAAATGCATATATTGGGTTATTGATACATTTAACATTAGCAATTGATCGTATTTTAAAGAAAAAAGAAATTGTCGCTAGTAAATTAACTGGTGAATTGATGAATAATAAAACGAGTTATGAACAAGCGAAACAATTAGCAGGATATTTAGAAATTGCATTTGATATAGAAATTCCAGAACAGGAAATTGCATATATAGCTATGCATATACAAGGTGCTAAGGTTAATGTGAAAGATGATTTTGATGATTTAGAATATGAAAAAGAATTGATGGGGACAATTCTGGATATGATAGAGGCATTTGATATTACATTGAGTAGTGATAAAGAGTTAGTGAATGGATTATTGGTGCACTTAAAGCCAGCGATTACAAGGATTCGATATGAAATGCCTATATTTAACACAATGTTAAAAGAGATAAAGAAGAGTTATGAGCAGATATTTGTTAGAACTAAAAATGCATGTTTCGTATTAGAAAATAAATATAATATTAAACTTAGTGAAGATGAGGTTGGGTTTATTACCATGCATTTTGGAGCTGCTATAGAGCGTAATAAAAATAAGAGAGTGAGCCGAAGAGTTGTAGACATTGGTGTTGTGTGTGCTTCAGGAATTGGTGTTAGTGCACTATTAAGTGCTAAGCTGAAATCTGTTGTCGATCCATTTGTCTATATAGAGACATATGGAGTACAAGAGGCAATACAAGAGGAAAAAATAGATTTTGTTGTTTCTACCTTTGATGTTTCAAAATATATTGATGACTACATTCAAGTACATCCACTATTGAAGCAAGAGGATATTCAAAAAATATTGTTGAAAATCGATGAAGTACGTATGTCTAAAAAAACAACAGAGGTATCTACAAATCAAGGAATTAGGCAAATACAAGAAATTACTAGTGAAATGTTGTATATCACGAATCAATTTGAAGTGTTTTATAAAGATAGTATGCAGGATGTCAGCGACTTGCTTTTATATAGTGTAGAAATCTTAGAAGCGGATAAAGAAATAAAACAAGTGCTGCTAGACACATTAGTAAAACGAGAGCAAATACAATCGATGGTGTATGAAGATTTACGCTTTGCATTGATCCATTGTAAAAGTGATGTGTTGAGTCAAAGTATATTAAAGTTAATACGAATTCAAACTCATGATCCAATTCACTTTGCGTTGTGTATGTTTATTCCAAATCATTCCCAAACACATACTTCAAAGATGATGAGTACAATCTCATCAGCTCTGATAGAAGATGAAATGTTTTTGATGAGTATGAAGTATGGTAGTGAAGATGATATAAAAAAACAATTAGAATTAAAGTTAAAACAATACTTACAAACAGTATTATAGGAGAACAAAATGAACAATCAAATATTAGATTTAAAAAATATCAAATTAAACTGTACTAGTACAACGAGTGATGAAGCAATCGTTGCAATTGGGAATGTGTTATTAGAAGCTGGGAATATAGAAGAGGAATACATCCAAGGGATGTTGAATCGTGATCACAATGTAACGACATATATTGGAAATCATATTGCGATACCACATGGTGAGTACGAAGTGAAAAAGTATGTTAAAAACACTTCTTTGGCTGTTATGATTTATCCAGATGGAATTGATTGGCATGGAGAAGTTGCTAAGGTTGTTATCGGAATTGCTTCACAAGGGGAAGAACATATGGAAATTTTATCAAACATCGCGATGAAACTATGCGAAATTGAGACGGTAGAAGAAGTTGTAAATGCTAGCGATGTAGAGAGTGTATACAAGATTTTAACGGAGGAATAAATATGATTATCACAATCACTTTAAATCCAGCGATTGATAAGACGGCGCAATTAGATGCGATTCAAGTGAATGGTTTGAATCGATTAGAAAATGTGTTAGTACAAGTTGGTGGTAAAGGTATTAATGTTTCTAAAACATTGAAGGCAATGCATGAGGATAGTGTAGCGTGTGGATTTGTTGGAGGGAATAATGGGAATTTCATCAAACAAACATTAGAAGAATTGTCGATTACACATAACATGGTTGAAGTGGAAGGGGAAACACGAGTAAACTTAAAAGTATTGGATGCACAAATGGAACTTACAGAGTTGAATGAGGTCGGACAAGCTGTTACATCTAAGAATATGGATGATTTAATGACGGTGTTGGATGATATTGTGCAGAAAGAAGATATTGTAGTAATTAGTGGAAGTGCTCCTAAAGGCGTTCCTATAAATATTTATGAAACAATTACGAAGGCGATTGTTGAAAAAGGGGCAAGGGTTTTATTGGATGCGGATAAAGATTTATTTAAAGAAGGTGTGAAAGCGACTCCAACTTTGATTAAACCAAATAAATATGAATTGTGTCAGTATTTTGATGTAAATGAAAGTATTGAGGACAAAGCATTATTAGCATTAACAAGAAGCTTTATAGATCAAGGAATTGAGTACGTAGTCATTTCTATGGGGAAAGAGGGTGCTTATTTCTTATGTAAAGAATGCACATATTTTGTACAAGGGCTAAAGGTAAATGCACATTCTAGTGTTGGAGCTGGAGATGCAATGGTAGCTGCTTTAGCATATGCACTAAACCACAATTATAGTGTAGAGGATTTAATTACATTAAGTGTAGCGTGTAGCGCAGGTGCGGTGGAAACAAAAGGTACCCAACCAGCAAGTATGGAGAGAATTGAAGAGTTAAAACAAAAAGTCGTAATAAAGGAGATATAGTGATGAAAACAAGAGCGGTTAGATTATATGGAGTAGATGATATTCGTCTAGATGAATTTGAATTACCTAAAATTAAAGATGATGAAATTTTAGTGAAGGTTGTATCGGATAGTATTTGTATGTCTACATGGAAAACGTTAAAACAAGGTAAAGATCATAAGCGTGTACCAAATGATGTATATGATAATCCAATCATTATTGGTCATGAATTTGCTGGAGATATTGTGGAAGTTGGAGAAAAATGGAAGGACCAGTTTAAAGTAGGTCAAAAGTTTGCGCAACAACCTGCAATTCCAGGTCAAATGGAATCACCAGGGTATTCTTACAAGTGGTGTGGAGGAAGTACGACTTATTGCATCTTTCCTAATGATATTATTGAAGCAGGTTGTCTATGGACGTATGAAGGAGATAGCTACTTTGCAGCAAGTGTTGCGGAACCAATGTGTTGTGTAATTAGTGGATACCACACAAACTACCATACTGTTCCAAATAGCTATGAGCACATTATGGGGACTAAAACAGGTGGAAATGTAATCATCTTAGGTGGATGTGGACCAATGGGGTTAGGAGCTATTTCTTATGCATTAACATATGAAAACAAACCAAAGCGTCTTGTTGTGACTGATATAAGTGATGAGAGAATTGAACGCGCAAAACAGGTGATTTCAGTGGAAGAAGCAGCTGCACATGGAGTTGAGTTACACTATGTGAATACTGCTAAGATGGATGATGAAAAAGCAGGATTGATGGAGTTAACGGATAATAAAGGATATGATGATGTATTTGTGTATGTTGCATACCAAAATGTTTGTGAATTAGGAGATGCAATTTTAGCGTACGATGGAAACTTATCGTTATTCGCAGGTCCAACAGATCCAAACTTCAAAGCAAGTATGAATTTATACAACTCTCATTATTCAAGAACACGTATTTTAGGTAGTACAGGTGGTACTATTGATGATATGAAGGAAGCTATTGAAAAGGATGCAAAAGGATTGATTAAAACAGCAGTTATGATTACACATATCGGTGGTATGGATAGTGTAATTGACACAACAGCGAATTTACCAACGATCCCAGGTGGTAAAAAATTAATTTATACACATGTAGATATGCCTTTAACGGCAATTGATGATTTCGAAAAATTAGGTGAAAGTAATCCGTTATTTAAAAAATTACATGAAGCTTGTGCAAAACACAATGGATTGTGGAATAGCGAAGCAGAACAAATATTATTAGCAAGTATATAAAATAGAGTGCGTTGACAAAGAGTCGACGTACTTTTTTATGAGAATACGATAGTATAAGGTAAGGCGCATATTGGAAGTTATTGTCTTGACATTGTTGGTGTTACTTTTTATACTATGAGGGTCAGAAAAGAGGATGTTTATGAGAATAGCTATTATTGGTGATATCCATGCAAATATGTACGCATTACAATCGGCGTTAGAAAGTATAGTAAAGAAAAAAGTAGATTGCATATTGTGTACCGGCGATGTTGTTGGGTACATGATGTATCCTAACGAAGTCATTGCTTTACTACAAAAATATAATGTACACTGTGTTTTAGGGAATCATGACGAAAATGTATTGAAACAAAACGAAATTACAAAGGAAGAGTTTAAAAAATTAGATATACAAACAGTACAAAAAAGTGCATCTATTGTGTATACAACGCATGTACTAAAACAAAAAAGTAAAGAATATTTACAACAACTACCAAAAACGTATACAGTAAAACACAATGCACATATATTAAAAGTATGTCATGGAAGTTTTGAACGAATTGATGAATATGTGTATGAAGATAGTGAATCTTTGCAAACAATAGTGAAACAAGAGGAGGTATCGATTCTAGTGTTCGGGCATACACATGTTCCATTTATTAAGCAGGTTGGACAAAGTCTTTGTATAAATCCGGGTTCTTGTGGAAAACCTAAGGCAGGTAGTTGTGATCCTACGTATATCATTGTGGATATGGATGATCAAATTGTATGTGAATTACATACTTTCAAATATCCCTATGAAAAAATGGTTGAGGATATAAAAAATAACCCATATATTGCAAATGGGCTAGTTGAAATGTTGATGGAGGGTAAATAAAAAATGAACATAAATTGTGTTCATTTTTTTATATTCAGTCTTTGTTGTAAAGCTTTCCTTGCCAAGTGTCCAAAAGACGCATTTCTTTATCGATACAATTTAGTACATTGGTTTTGTTTAAAGTCCAAAGTGGTGCAATCAATTCACTTGCAACACCATCACCAGTCAATCGTTGTATTACAATGTTAGGGTTTATATATTCAAGTTGTTTTACAACAAGTTGTACATATTCTTCTAGTGATAATAATGGGAATGGTTGATGAGTGTATGCCGATGCCATTTGTGTTCCATGGCAAACGTGCAGCATATGAATTTTCAGTGCGTGAATGGGCAAGGAACCAACCACTTTTGCACTCTCAATCATCATTGCTTCGCTTTCATTGGGTAGGGAGTTGATTAGATGCACGCACACTTTAATGTTTGTTTTGGACAAACGTTGTATACAATCTAAAAAACAATCGTAATCGTGCCCACGATTGCAAGCTTTAGCACTTGCATCGTGAATGCTTTGTAAACCTAATTCCACCCATATTTCTTTTTCTTGGGTAAGTTGTTGTAAATACTGAATTTTTTCATCTTCTAAGCAATCCGCTCGCGTAGCAAGTGCAAGGCCTACTATCTCTTTATTTTCTATGAATGGGGTAAATACTTCTTTTAGTGTATTGAGTGGGGCATATGTATTTGTATATGCTTGGAAGTATGCCATTGGTTTACCTTGAGGCCATTTTTTCAGCATATTTGCTTTAATCGTTTGGTATTGTGATTGTAAATCCAGATGGATATCACCCGCATATTCGCCACTTCCCAAACTACCACAAAAAGTACAGCCTCCTACGCCGCAAGTCCCATCTCGATTTGGGCACGAAAAATTAGCATTTAAAGAAACTTTAAATACTTTTGAATGAAAGGTATTACGCAAGTAATAATTCCATGTGTGATAACGTTTGTTATCCAAAGAATAGGGGAAAGGATTTCTGTTTTTCATGAGTACTATAGTATCATAAAAGATTGCATTTTTGTAGTATATCTATTAAAGTAGTGAATATGAATATAGAAAAAAGAAAGATTGAAATAAATGGTGTTCAAATAGTATATGAAATACATTATAAAAGAGTAAAGAATGTGACTTTGAAAATTCAGGAAAACAATCGTATTGTAGTAAGTGCCAATCCGTATGTACCGAAAGAAAAAGTGGATGCTTTTGTTGTGGAAAAAATACAGTGGATAATACAAAAACAGAAGAAAATGGTTGAAAAAATAAATAAGTTATTTGTAAGTGTAAAATCCTCTAACCAGTTATATTACCTAGGAAATACATATACGATTGTTTGTATAAAAAGTAATCAACGTTTTGTATGCGTTGAGGATCACAATCTACTGGTACATTTTCGAAAAGAAGAAGACATAGATACAATGATTCGTCAATTTTTAAGAAACCAATGTGAATCAATATTTACACAAGTGGTACAAAATATGTGTACATTATTAGATGCATACCGCTTAGAAGTGCCGCAATTAAAGATAAGAGAAATGAAGACACGTTGGGGAAGTTGTATACCAAGTAAACATCAAATTACTTTAAATAGTCGCATGATTCATTATGATATACGTTTCTTAGAATACGTGGTATTGCATGAGTTAGTACATTTTATGCAACCTAACCATAGTAAAAAATTCTACTATATTATTGAAAACTATATGCCTGACTATAGACAACGAATCGCATTGGTAGAAAAATAAAGAAAACGCTACCAAAAATAGTGGACACACATACGTGTGTATGCTATTATAGTGGTGTGATAAACACGCGTTTACAAAAGGAGGAGTACATTTATTAATACTACAGAAATCGCAAAACTTGCAAAAGTGTCGAGAAGTACAGTTTCAAGAGTTTTAAATAACTATGGAAATGTGCCTGAAAAAACTAGGCAAAAGGTACAAGCTGTTATAGATGAGTATGGGTATACTCCAAATCACTTTGCAAGAAGTTTGGCTGGAGCAGCACCAAATATTGTTGGGATTTTCATCGCTGATATTAATGATACAAACAGTCCAGATGAATGGATTGGGATTAACTCTCCATATAATATGGAGTTGCTTTCAAATTTAATACGTTTATTAAAAGATGAAGGCTATATTGCTTTGGTCAACATTATAACGGATTCGAAAGAATTTGCGGATCTGGAAGAGATGTTTAAGGGCAAAATGATTTGTGGAGGTATCTTTGCAGGTTTCCCATATAAGGTGGAAGAATTAACAAATATCGCAAAACAGTTTAATGCTGTATTCATAGATCAGTTTTCTGAAATTGATGATAAGAATACACACATTAAAATCGTGAATTGTGATAACTTACATGGTGGATATGAAGCGACAAAATACTTGTTAGAAAAAGGGCATACGAATATTTTACATATTTCGGGAGATGATCGATTGTCATCGATAACACGTAAAATTGGATACTCTCATGCAATAAATGAAAAAGATGGGTTACAAACACATGTTATTTGCGGTAAGTATAAAGAGAATGTTGCTTACGAGCAAATGTATGAGTTCTTGAAGGAAAATCAAGTGAGTGCCGTTTTTGCAGCGAATGACATTATGTCATTAGGGGCTATTCGTGCCATTGAAGAGCATGGATTCAGGGTGCCTGAAGATATATCTGTGATTGGGTTTGATAACTTAAAAGCAGCGAGTTGGAATAACTTAAAACTAACTACCTTTGAGTTTTCATTAAAAGATATCGCAAAATCAAGTGTAAAATTATTATTAAGTGCAGAAGCGAAACATATTTTGCATAAACCAATACTAGTAGAAAAAGCTACAGTAAAAAATTCTAAGTAATTAGAGTTTTTTATTCCAATTTCATAAACACGCGTTTACAAGGTATGCACAAAGAAGAAAGGGGTGTATGGTAGGTATCTACCATACGATAAGAATGTATGGAAACATTATTAATTTCATTTATTGTATTTTCAGGAGCAGTAGGTTTGATTACGTATTTAAAAACAAGAAATGATAAGCTTAGTACAAGTGAAGGATATTTTTTAGGAGGGAGAAGCTTAACAGGTGGTGTAATTGCTGGTTCATTATTATTAACGAATTTAAGTGCTGCAAGTTTTGTGGGTATGTCTGGGCAAGCATACAACCAAAATATGGCGGTTATGGGATGGGAAGTTGGTTCTGGTATTACTTTAATACTAGTCGCATTATTTTTGGTCCCGCGTTACTTAAAACAGGGGATAACTACTATTCCTGATTTTATTCAATCGAGATTTGATGGAGGAACAAGAAAATTCATCACGATTTTATTTTTAGTAAGCTATATTGTGAATTTATTACCGATAACTTTATATTCTGGAGCTATCGCTATGGGACAAATCTTCGATGTATCTGCAGTATTTGGGATTTCGGAAGTACAAGGTATCTGGTTGATGGTATGGGTAATTGGAATCATTGGAGCAATTTATGCAATATTTGGAGGGTTGAAAGCAGTTGCGATTTCAGACTCGATTAACGGAATTGCATTAGTGATTGGTGGATTATTAGTACCTGTGTTTGCTTTGTTGGTTTTAGGGTCAGGTGATATTGGGGTAGGGTTTGAGACGTTCTTAACAAGTTCACCTGAAAAGTTTAATGCCATTGGATCAGAGGACAGCTATTTACCAATTTCAACGATGTTCACAGGTCTTGTATTAGTGAATTTATATTATTGGGGGACAGATCAATCAATTATTCAACGTGCATTAGGTGCAAAAAACTTAAAAGAGGGACAACGTGGAGTTATATATGCAGGGTTTTTAAAAGTATTAACACCTTTAATGGTAATTATTCCAGGAATTATGGCATTTCAAATCTTTGGTTCAGATATCACAAATGTAGACACTGTGTACCCTCGATTAGTGAGTGAAGTATTACCAGGACCGATTGCTGGATTCTTTGCAGCTGCAATGATGGGAGCTATTTTGAGTACATTTAACTCTGTGTTAAACTCATCATCAACATTATTCGCATTAAATGTGTATAAGCCAGCGAAGAAGGGAGCTGTTGATGATGCACACCTAATCAAAGCGGGTAAAATATTTGCTTTGGTGGTAGCGTTGATTTCAATGTTTGTAGCACCATTAATTTTAAATGCGCCTGATGGATTGTTTGATTACTTACAAACCATTAATGGTTTCTTCAATGTTCCTATTTTCACAATTATCTTTATGGGATATCTAACAAAAAGAGTGCCTGCAATTGCAGCAAAAGTGGCGATTACATTCTTTGTGTCAGTATATGCGATTACACAGTTATTTGTAGATACAGGATTACATTATTTGCATATTTCAGCAATTTTATTCGTACTATCTTGTTTGATTATGTTTGTGATTGGGAAAATAAAACCATTAGAAACACCATATGAGATGCCAATTAATAATGTTGTGGAGATGACTCCTTGGAAGCATAGATACACATTTAGCGCATTTGTTATATTTGTAATGTTAAGTATGTATGTGGTATTCTCTGAAGTAGGTCTAGCAAGAGTGTCTGGTTTTGGTATGGATACATACTTACTATTGGCAGCGATTGCGGTTGTATGTATTGCATTTGGATGGATTACAAACAAAAAAGCAAAAGACAGTGTATAAGTAATTTAGTTTAATTAAAAATTAGGAGAGAGATATATGATTCAATTTAGTAATGATACATTTCATATATGGAATGAAAAGATTAGTTATGTATTCAAAATTTTAAAAAATGGACAATTGGGACAATTGTACTTCGGGAAGAAAATACGACATAGAGAAAATTTCGATCATTTACTTGTGGAGCGTGCTGTGATTTTAGCACCGTGCACGTTTCAAGGAGATTTAGATTTCTCCTTAGAAATTTTAAAACAAGAGTATCCAGCATATGGGACGGGAGATTATCGTGATCCAGCGTTTCAATTGAGTAGTGAAAATGGAAGTAGAATAACTAATTTTGTATATCAGTCTCATGAAGTTTTTGAGGGGAAAAAGAAATTAGAAGGTCTTCCACAAACTCATGGAGAGGATGTGGAAACGCTTGAAATTACTCTAGTAGATACAGTAATAGGTATGGAGATGGTATTAAAGTATCATATTTTTCAAGATATCTCAGCAATTGTGAGATCTGCCTCTTTCCACAATGTATCAGGGAACAGTGTGAAAATTAATCGTGCTATGTCGATGTGTCTAGATTTGTACGATGCAAAATATGAGATGATTACATTGGATGGAGCATGGAGTAGAGAAAGACATGTGAGTAGTGCTAAACTTCGTAAAGGGATGCAGTCTGTTTCTAGTAGTAGAGGTGCTAGTAGTGCAATGCACAACCCGTTTCTTGCATTAAAAAGAGAGAGTACTTCACAGCATGTAGGAGAAGTGTATGGATTCACCCTATTGTATAGTGGTAACTTTTTAGCACAGGCACAAGTAGATGCATACGATGTAACAAGAGTTACGTTAGGGATTAATCCTTTTGAGTTTGAATGGACTTTGTTGAAGGGGCAATCATTTCAAACTCCAGAGGCATTGCTAGTGTACAGTGATCAAGGGATGAATGGGATGAGTCAAAGTTTTCATGATTTGATACGTAATAATGTGATGAGAGGTCCATACAAGGATAAACCAAGACCCATTTTAATCAATAATTGGGAAGCAACATATTTTGACTTTGATGAAGAGAGAATTGTGGAGATTGCAACGAAAGCAAAAGAATTGGGAGTAGAATTGTTCGTTTTAGATGATGGTTGGTTTGGGAAACGAGATAATGATACTACTTCCTTAGGTGATTGGCGTGTGTATTTAGAAAAATTGCCGAATGGTATTGAAGGTTTAGCAAAGAAGATTAACAATATAGGTATGGAGTTTGGACTATGGTTTGAACCAGAGATGGTGAATGAAATTAGTCAATTATATGAAACACATCCTGATTTTGTAATTAAAACACCAAATCGTGAAATGTCGTATGGGCGCAATCAGTTTGTTTTAGACTTCTCGCGTGAAGAGGTTGTAGATTATATATTTAATATAATGTGCGAGACCATCTCAAAGGCGAATATCTCTTATATTAAGTGGGATATGAATCGTAACATAACAGAGAGTTATAGTATTGGTTTAGAGGTTGAACGTCAAAAAGAGTTCTTCCATCGTTATATTTTAGGTGTATATGATTTATATGAGCGTTTGATTAAAAAGTTTCCAAACATCTTATTTGAGTCTTGTGCATCGGGTGGAGCACGTTTTGATGCAGGTATGATGTATTATGCACCACAAGCTTGGGCTAGTGATGATACAGATGCTATTGAACGTTTACATATACAAGATGGTACATCCTACGTATACCCTATCGTCTCAATAGGAAGTCATGTTGCAGCCATACCAAATCATCAAGTGCTACGAGAAACAAGTTTGAAAACAAGAGCAGATGTGGCTTATTTTGGAACGTTCGGATATGAGTTAAACATGAATGAAGTAAGTGTACAAGAACGCGCACAGATGCGTGAGCAAATAGCGTTTTTCAAGAAATATCGTGAAGTCATTCAATTTGGAGATTTTTATCGATTACAAAGTGGAAACTATTATAGTTGGATGGTTGTATCTAAGGATAAAAAGACTGCAATTGTGGGGTATTATAAAATCTTAGCAGTACCAAATACCTCTTTGAAAAAAATACAATTGGTCGGTCTAGATGAAACAATGAAATATACTTGTAATGATAAGACATATTATGGTGATGAATTGATGCATTTAGGTTGGATTGTTGAAACGGAGTTTACTGGATTGATTCAATCCGATTTGTTTAAGGGGAAATACACTTCTGGGACAGATAAGGGGGATTTCACCTCACAAATTTATGTGTTCGAAGTGAAATAATAAGAAAGACACAAATTCATAAGGTTTGTGTCTTTTTTTATAGCGAAATACCAGTATAAAATGATATACTGTGACATAGAAACAGGAGGGGCTCTACATGACACGTGTTGAATTCACAAAAGAAATGAAGCAAACGCATAAAATCTTAATACCGAATATGTGTAATATACATTTTCAAATTTTGAAAAATGTATTCATTGCTTATGGATATGATGTAGAGCTGTTAACAAATGAGGGGCGAAGTGTTGTTGATGAAGGATTAAAGTATGTACATAATGATACTTGCTACCCAGCTTTATTAACGACAGGACAAATGATTGATGCACTTCGTTCAAAGCAATACGATTTAAATAAGGTGGCATTATTAATGACACAAACAGGTGGAGGTTGTCGTGCTTCAAATTATATCCATTTAATTCGTAAGGGTTTAGAAAATGCTGGGTTACAACATATTCCTGTTATTTCTTTGAATGTATCTGGTTTAGAAAAGAATGGTGGTTTTTCATTGACGCTACCTATTATTCGTAGAGCAATTGCTGCAATTGCTTATGGTGATTTACTTATGCTTTTAGATAATCAATGTAAGGCGTATGAAGTGCATAAGGGGGTTAGTGGAAGACTTGTTGAAAAGTGGATTGTTATTATTAGTGAACAGTTTGTAAAACGTAAGGGAATTAGCGCAAGAGCGATGAAGCAAAACGTGGATAATATAATAAAGGATTTTGAACGAATAGAAATACAAAAGGAAGATAAAGTGAGAGTAGGTGTTGTTGGTGAAATATATGTAAAATACTCATCTTTGGCAAATAATCAACTTGAATCTTTTTTATCAAAACAAGAGTGTGAAGTTATGGTGCCAGGATTGTTAGGGTTTATATTATATACGATTGATGCAGGTATTGATGATATTCATATTTATGGAGGAAGTATACATAAGCAGAAGATTGCACAGATGGTGTTTCATTATCTTGAAAAGTATGAAACAAATATTTTACAACCATTAAAAAATACGAGATTTATAACACCGACGCCATATCATGAAATGAAACAAATGGTGAAAGGAATTATAGGTTATGGGTGCAAGATGGGAGAAGGGTGGTTACTCACTGCAGAAATGATTGAACTTATTACACATGGTTATACAAATATTGTTTGTGCACAACCTTTTGGATGTTTACCAAATCATATTTCTGGAAAAGGTATGATTCGCAAGATTAAAGCTCTGTATCCACAAGCGAACATCACACCAATTGATTATGATCCAGGAGCAACAATAGTAAACCAAGAGAATCGTATTAAGTTAATGCTAGCAATAGCAAGGGAAGAAATGAACAAAGGCTAGTAATAACAAACTTTTATTATGGGTATACAATGAATGAAAAATAAAGTAAAATATGTGTGTTAGAAATAGGGAGAAATACGGATGGCAAAGACAGATTTACAAATTGCTCAAGAGGCAACATTATTACCAATTCAAGAAATTGCGAAGAAAGTAGGTATTCGTGAAGAAGATTTGGAATTATATGGAAAAGATAAAGCGAAAATTTCATTAGATGTTTTGAAACAAAACCAGGATAAAGAAGACGGTAAGTTGATTCTTGTTACTGCAATCAACCCAACGAAAGCAGGAGAAGGTAAGTCAACGACTACAGTAGGATTGAATGATGCGTTTTGTGCATTAGGAAAAAATGCAATGGTTGCTTTACGTGAGCCAAGTTTAGGTCCAGTGTTTGGATTAAAAGGTGGTGCTGCAGGTGGAGGTTATGCGCAAGTCGTACCAATGGAAGATATTAACTTGCATTTTACAGGAGACATGCATGCAATTACTACGTGTAATAATTTAATTAGTGCTTGTTTAGATAATCATATTCATCAAGGAAATGAATTGGACATCGATTTAAATAATATTGTTTTTAAGCGTGTATTAGATATGAATGATCGTAGTTTGAGACAAGTAGAGATTGCTTTAGGTCCTAAAGCGAATGGAGTAGAACGTAAAGATGGGTTCAACATTACTGTAGCAAGTGAAGTTATGGCTATATTATGTTTAGCGTCTTCACTAGAGGATTTGAAAGAGCGTTTATCAAATATTTTAGTTGCATATAATACAAAGAAAGAGCCTATATATGTAAAAGATTTACAAATTGAAGGTGCATTAGCTATGGTTATGAAAGATGCAATTAAACCTAACTTAGTACAAACTTTAGAAAACAATCCTGTGTTAATACATGGTGGTCCATTTGCGAATATTGCACATGGATGTAATAGTGTATTGGCGACAAAGACATGTCTGAAATTAGCGGACTATGTCATTACAGAAGCAGGTTTTGGGGCTGATTTAGGAGCAGAAAAGTTTTTAGATATAAAATGTCGCTTTGCAGATTTAAAGCCAAATGCAGTAGTTATCGTGGCGACGATACGTGCATTAAAGCAACATGGAGGTATTGAATTTGCAGATCTAACAAAAGAAAATGTTACAGCATTGTTGGAAGGGTGTGCAAACTTAGCGAAGCATATTCAAACAATTCAAGCGTTCAATTTACCATACGTAGTAGCAATTAATGAGTTTGCAACGGATACAAAAGAGGAAGTAGAAGCGTTACAAAATTGGTGTAAAGAGAATGAGCACCCAATGTCATTGTCACGTGTTTGGGCAGAAGGTGGACAAGGAGCAATAGATCTGGCGAAGCAGCTGATTGATATTGTAGAAGAAGAAAACGAATATGCTCCAATTTACAATCTTGAGGATAGCGTGAAGGATAAAATCAATAAAATTGCTACTACTTGTTATGGGGCAAAAGAAGTTGTGTTTACTGAAGAAGCATTGTTGCAACTTGAAAATATTAACCAACAAGGATGGAGTCAAATGCCAATTTGTATGGCCAAAGTTCCAACTTCATTAACGGATGATGCTAAATTGTATGGTGCTCCGAAAGATTTTTCAATTACTATACGTGAGTTTAGAGTAAGTGTAGGAGCGGGATTCATTGTAGCTCTTACAGGTAGTGTTATGACAATGCCTGGATTACCTAAAGTACCTGCAGCAAATCGCATGGATATCGATGAACAAGGAAATATAACAGGATTATTTTAATGTAGAAGAATACGCTTTAATGTGCGTATTCTTTTTTTAGTTTCAAATGTTAGTTTATATTGACTTACTGTGATAAGTTTGATATATTTTGTTAGATTAGTTTAATCTAACAAAATAAGAGGAGCACATTTTGAAAAAAAATAAAATTTCGATTATTCTTATTGTATGTATTGTTGTTGCATCATTTGCTTCTGTATTCATAGGCGCAATAGATATCACACCAATTTTACAAGGAGACTTTTCAAACTTAGACATCATATTTATAACAAGGCTACCAAGGTTATTGGCGATTTTGTGTACTGGAGTGGGTATGAGTGTTGCAGGATTGATTATGCAAAAATTGTGTATGAATAATTTTGTATCTCCTACAACTGGAGCAACTGTAGCTTCTGCGCAATTTGGAGTATTGTTGTCGATTATGATGTTTGCAAATGCATCCTTAATACAAAAAACACTTATTTCATTCATCGCTTCAGTGTTAGGAACTTGGTTATTTGTATTTTTTATCCAACGAATTAAATTTAAAGATGTTGTGATGGTACCTTTGATTGGTATTATGTTTAGTACAGTAATTAGTGGTCTTACGAATTACTTCGCATATCGTTATGATTTATTGCAAGTATTACAATCTACTTTGGTTGGAGATTTCTCTTTGATATTACGAGGTCGCTATGAAATTGTATTTCTAGTAGTGCCGTTAATTATTCTTTCGTTTTTTTATGCAAACCACTTTAATGTAGTGGGGATGGGTGAAAACTTTTCTAAGAATTTAGGTGTGAATTACAAAGTGGTATTGTTCATGGGGTTGATGATTAGTGCTTTAATCACGGCAAGTGTTGTTGTAACAGTAGGAACGGTTTCTTATATAGGACTAATAATTCCAAATTTAGTAACTATGTTTAGAGGGGATAAGATAAAAGAGAGCTTATTAGATGTCGCATTGTTTGGTGCTTTATTTGTACTGTTGTGTGATATTATCGGTAGAGTTATTATTGCTCCTTACGAATTACCAATCGACTTAATTTCTGGAATTGTAGGAAGTATTGTATTCCTGGTGATGATGTTTAAGCGATTGAGTCCTAAAAAAAGGAGTGTAGCAAATGCAAAAATTTAGACAAGTTATGCAAAGAAACCCATATAAAATGGCGGCATTAGTCACGCTAGCAATCGCCTTAGTGATTGCCTATATGACTATTGATGTCAATATGAAGTTCTTTGCTTATGTTATGGAGATACGTATACCGAAGATGATGTCCATTTTGATTGCATCGTTTTGTATTGGATATGCAAGTATTATATTTCAATCGGTTATTAATAATCGAATCGTGACTCCCTGTTTATTAGGTATGAATTCCTTGTATGTGTTAACACATACGGGACTCGCATTATTGTTAGGGACAACGAGTGTTATTTTCACAAATGGAAATTTATCATTCATTGTTGATTTGTTTATAATGGGTGTTGCAGCCACAATTATTTATGGATATTTATTTAGAAAAACAAAATATAACGTGTTGTATGTATTGTTAGCTGGAACGGTTATTGCTACTTTGTTTACAAGTTTATCAAATACGATGATGAGGGTAATGGATCCAAACGAATTTCAAACGCTACAGGATAGTTTGATTGCAGGTTTCTCGAATGTGAATTCTGAAATAATCGTGTTGAGTATCTCTTTGATTGTAGCGTTAGGGTTCTTATTTAGAAAACAATTACGTGTATTAGATGTTCTTACATTAGGAAAACAACAATCTATTAATCTAGGTGTTGACTATGATCGTAGTATCTCCCGATTATTACTAGGTGTAACAATATTAATTGCGATTGCAACTGCACTAGTGGGACCAATTTCCTTTTTAGGGTTGATTATTGCGAATATATCTAGAGAATATTTTAAGACGTTTAGACATTCTTATTTAATGATGGGTTCCTTTTTAATGGGTGTCATCATACTAAGTTTTGGACAAATTTTAATTGAGCATGTATTCTCATATACTGCTGTAATTTCTGTGTTTATAAATGTACTTGGAGGAGTTTACTTCTTGTATTTAATTTTATCGAATAAAGGAGCTTAATATGAAAGTAAGTAATATAATCAAACAATATAATGGAGTGAATGTCGTTGATGAGGTAAGTTTCCAGCTAGAGAGAAATAAAGTTACTTCTTTCATTGGCCCAAATGGGGCTGGAAAATCCACAGTTTTGAATATGATAACAAGGTTGGTTCAACACGATGGTGGAGATATTAAGTTTGATGAAGTAGAGTTAAAGCAATGGAAGAGTAAAGAACTTGCCAAGCGTTTAGCGATTTTGACACAAACAAATAATGTGCAAATGAAGCTGACCGTGAAAGAATTGGTTGGATTTGGTCGCTTTCCCTATAGTGGAAATAATCTGACAAAAGAAGATTATGAAAAAATAGATGAAGCAATTGCCTATATGGAGTTGGATGAATTTAAAAATCGATTCATCGATGAATTATCAGGGGGACAACGACAACGTGCCTATATTGCGATGGTCATTGCACAAGATACAGAGTTTGTATTCTTGGATGAACCAACAAATAATTTAGATATTTACCACTCATCAAATATGATGAAAATGGTACGTAGATTATGTGATGATTTAGGGAAGACTGTGATTTTGGTTTTGCATGAAATTAATTTTGCTTCTTGTTATTCTGATTATATTGGAGCATTTAAAGATGGGAAGTTACACGCATATGGGACAGTTGAAGAGGTCATGACAAAAGAAGTTTTGAAAGATTTGTACAATGTTGATTTTGAAATTCAGTATGTAAAGGGAAAACCAATTTCAATTTACTATTAAATAGGTGTAAACTAACAAGCAGTCATAGGACTGCTTTACACAAAAGTAAAAAGTTAGTTAAAATAAACAAACGTAAAAGGAGGAAATATGAAAAAGTTATTTACGTTACTTATGGCAGGTGTGCTAAGTATTTCATTAGTGGGGTGTTCAAGTGAACCAGCTAATGAGGAGAAAGAAGAGACAAAAACAGTTGCAATTGAGGTTGTAAATGGTGAGGATGAGATGATTGAAGTTGATTTTCCATACCTTCCAGAAAGAATTGTCGTGTTGAATTATCAAACATTAGATTTCTTAGATGCAGTTGGAATGGGAGATCGTGTAGTAGGTGTGATTGAAGGAGCGTCGACACCTGAGCATTTACAAAAATATATAGAAGATGAAGATGTTGTTAAAGTGGGTGGAATGAAAGAATATGATATGGAAGCAATTATGGAGTTAGAACCAGATGCAATTTTCTCTAGTGATAGATCGGCAGGAAATTATGATGAATTTGTTAAAATTGCACCTACAATGGCTGCGTATATTGACTATGAAAAAGGTTTTTTCACAAGTTTTAAAGAATTAGCAGAAACACATGCGAAAATCTTTGGTGTAGAAGATGAGTTAGCAGACACAATTGCAGATTATGAAGAACGAATTGCTGCAATTGCTGAATTTGCTGAAGGGAAAACAGCGACTTTAGGAATTTTTGCAGGAGGATTAAACACATTAGGGGATGAAGGTAGAGCTTCTATCGTTACAAATGAAATGGGATTCACTAACTTATATACTGGAGAAGATGTAAATCATGGTAATATTTCTTCTTATGAAGTATTCTTAGAATTAAACCCAGACTACATGTTTATCTTAGATAAAGATACAGCTGTAGGAGATGAAGCTGTTGCAGCAGCACAACAAATGGATAATGAAGTAATTCATAAAACAGATGCATACAAAAATGATCAAATCATTTATTTAGAGCCAGGAAATGTATGGTATGTTGCAGATGGTGGAATTACATCTATGGATTTAATGATTACAAATATTGAAGAAGCATTAGGTTTAAAATAAGAATGAGAGTATCACTGTAGTAATGGTGATACTTTTTTTTATAAATTATGTGAAAGGAAGAGTAGTTATGTTATAATATAGCGTGTTAAAAATAGAGGAGAATGAATATGAGTGATGTATACCAAAAAGCTTTAGAAGAACATAAAAAACATGCTGGAAAAATTGAAGTAGTATCAAAAATGAGTGTAGGAAACAAAGATGATTTAAGTTTAGCTTATACGCCTGGGGTTGCGCAGCCTTGTATTGAAATTCATAAGAATGAGGAAGAAGCGTATACTTATACAGCAAAAGGAAATCTAATTGCTGTTGTTAGTGATGGTAGTGCTGTATTGGGGTTAGGAAATATTGGTCCTAAAGCAGCGATGCCAGTTATGGAGGGGAAAGCGATTTTATTTAAAGAATTCGCAAATATCGATGCATTCCCTATTTGTTTAGATACGCAAGATGTTGAAGAAATTATTAAAACAGTAAAATATTTAGCCCCTACTTTTGGTGGTATTAACTTAGAAGATATTAGTGCACCTAGATGTTTTGAGATTGAACGTCGTTTAATTGAAGAATTAGATATACCTGTATTTCATGATGATCAACATGGAACAGCAATTGTTACATGTGCAGGGTTAATCAATGCTTTAAAATTGGTTGGAAAAACTTTTGAAAATGCAAAGTTTGTTATCAGTGGAGCAGGAAGTGCAGGAATTAGTATTTGTCGATTGTTGCATTTGTTTGGAGCGAAAAATATTGTGTTGACCGCTAGTAGAGGTGCTGTACAAAAAGATGAACCTTGGTTAAATGATGCACAAAAAGAAATTGCAAAAATCACAAACCATGAACAAATAAGAGGTTCTTTAGCAGATGTAATTAAAGGAACAGATGTATTTTTGGGTGTGAGTGCACCAGGTGTTTTAACGGCTGAGATGGTAAAAACGATGAATTCTGATGCAATTGTATTTGCAATGGCAAATCCAATTCCAGAAATTATGCCAGAAGAAGCGAAAAAAGGTGGAGCAAGAGTGGTTGCAACAGGAAGAAGTGATTTTGATAACCAAATTAATAATGTGTTAGCTTTCCCGGGTATATTTAGAGGTGCTTTAGATGCAAGAGCGGATATAATTAGTGAAGAAATGAAAGTAGCAGCAGCTAAAGCGATTGCTTCCATTGTGAGTGATGAAGAATTGAAGGAAGCGTATATTATTCCAGATGCATTCAACAAAGAAGTTGTAAAAGCAGTAGCGAAAGCGGTACAAGATGAGTTCGAACGATCAAAATAAAATACGTTATGTTTCAGTTAATGAAGTGGCACAGTGTATCAAAAAAATGGTACAACATGTTAATTTCTACTATCCAAGCGATATTGCGAATAGACTTAAAGAAAGTGTTAAAACAGAACGAAGTAAAATTGGTAAAGAAACACTAGAGTTACTCGTTAAAAATAGTGAAATCGCAGCGAAAGAACACATACCAATTTGCCAAGATACAGGTATGGTGATTGTTTTTTTGAAAATTGGTCAACAAGTACATTTCATTGATGGATTGTTGAAAGATGCAATCAATGAAGGTGTGCGCCAAGGATATGATGAAGGATATTTAAGGAAATCCATAGTGGATGACCCTTTATATGCAAGAGTCAATACGAAAGACAATACTCCGTGTATTATTTATAGTGATATCGTGGAAGGAAATCAAGTGGAAGTGGAAGTTGCTACAAAGGGGTTTGGAAGCGAGAATATGTCTACTATTACGATGTTGAAGCCTGCACAAGGGGTAGAAGGTGTGAAACAAGCTGTATTAGATACAATTAAAAAAGCAGGTCCAAATGCATGTCCACCAATGGTAGTGGGTGTAGGTATTGGAGGTAGCTTTGATTATGCGGCTGTTTTAGCGAAACGAGCAACTTTGCGTAGTTTAGATATGGTGAATCCAGATCCACGCTATGCTGCTTTAGAAAAAGAGTTGTATGAATTAGCGAATGGGTTAAATATAGGGCCACAAGGTTTAAAAGGTGATACCAGCGTATTGGGAATTAATATTGAACAGCATCCCACACATATAGCAGGTTTGCCATGTGCAGTAAATATATCTTGTCATATTACTAGACATGCAAGAGAGGTGTTATAATGATTCAATTACAAACCCCATTAACGAAGGATAAAATTGCAACGCTAAGTGCGGGTGATATGGTGTACATTAGTGGTGTAATCTATACTGCTAGAGATGCTGCACATAAGCGATTGTGTGAAATGATTGAAAAGGGAGAAACGCTACCTTTTGATTTACAAGACGCATGTATCTATTATGTAGGGCCTACACCAACACCTCCAAACAGAGTGATTGGTAGTGCTGGACCTACAACGAGTATGAGAATGGATGCATATGCCACGACATTATATGATTTAGGTGTTAGTGTTAGTATAGGAAAAGGATATCGAAGTGATACGGTTGTGAAAAATATAAAAAGTAATAAAGCTATTTATATGGTAGCGATTGGTGGTGCAGGTGCACTGTTATCAGCTTGTATAAAAAAAGCAGAAGTTATTGCTTTTGCAGATTTGGGAGCGGAGGCAATCCATAGGTTGGAAGTCGAATCGTTTCCTGTAAGTGTCGCAATTGATAGTAAAGGTGTGAATGTGTATGAATAATATATTAGAAGTCTGTTGCGGTAGTTATTATGACGCGCAGCAAGCCTATTTAGGTGGAGCAAAACGAATTGAGTTGAACAGTGCGTTAAGTATAGGTGGATTGACACCTTCGATTGTCGTTTTGGATAGAATAAAAAAAGAATTCAATATTGAGGTTGTCTGCATGGTGCGTGTGCGCGGAGCAGGTTTTTGTTATGATACCTTAGATTGTGAAATTATGTTTGAAGAAGCAGAGTTATTGTTGAATCATGGAGCAGATGGGATTGTCTTTGGTTTTTTGAACGCAGATAGTACTGTAAACAAACAGTTAACAAAGCAAATGGTCGATTTGGTTCATCGTTATCAAAAAACTGCAATTTTTCATAGAGCAATTGATGTTTCACTTGACTATATGGAAGCTATGCAAGACTTAATTGATTGCGGTGTGGACCGAGTTCTAACAAGTGGAGCTACGAGCAAGGCTGTAGAAGGAACAATGAAAATTAAGCAAGCACACGATATGTTTAAAGAACAGATAGAAATTTTAGTAGGTTGCGGTGTTGATGAAAGCAATGTCACATATATTTTACAACGTACAGGTGTAAATCAAGTTCATTCTTCATGTAAAAAAATAATGAAAGATGCTACAACTTCTACATCCAGTGTGGATTTTTCAGATTCTATTACAAATGGATATACTGTATGTGATGAAGAAATCGTCAAAAAAGTGTTAGAAGAATTAAATAAAAGTAAATAATAGTTTTCTATGAAAAGAAAAGGGCTGCTGTCTTAAGACAGCAGCCCTTTTTACTTAGATTTTTCTATATGCTTTCTTACCTATATAAAGTGCTATACAACCAAGTAGTACAAAAATCATTGTATTACTTGTATCCCCTGTAGGAGGTGTTGTAGGCGTAGGTGTTAGCGTTTGTGTTGGCTCTACATTGACAAAGAATGTTGTTGTATAAATGAATTCATTTGTAACAATTTCTAATGTATGCTCTCCACTTGTTAAAGTAGTCAATAATTGTGGTGCTAATTCAACAATTATACTTCCTTCTTTTACTCTAAATAAAGGCTCTACTATTTTCTCTCCATCTACATACACATTCATGAAGTCAGCTACGGTAGCATTCGCAATTCTAAATGGTACATAATCATCTGTACTAGTGATTTTTTGTCCTGCTCCTTCTACATCGATGCTGATCTCTTTTGGTGTCAAATCATCCATAAATGTTTCGATGTCATTTGCTTTTGCATCTACTTCACCTTGTTGTGTGATATTTTTTGTATAATCAATTGTAGCGATTGCATCTTCTAAACGGTTTGTTCCATAGTAACGATCCAGTTCCATTGATTCTACTTCTTTTAATAGCGAATCAATTGCACTATAATCTGCACCCTTGTATACTAGTGCAGCTACTGCATCTGTAATTGCTTTTGCCATTGCATCTACTTCACTTTGTTTTGTGATGTCATAACCTTCTACGACTGCTGCTAATGCCTCATTTACTGCAGTTA
>CAYJJS010000029.1:0-24682 GCA_964370645.1 uncultured Erysipelotrichaceae bacterium
CACCAACAAAAGCAGGATATACTTTTGAAGGATGGTATATTGATGCAGAGCTTACAATGAAATACGATTTCAATACACCAATGCCAGCACATAGTATTACGCTATATGCGAAATACACAAAAGTGTCAGTAGCTCCATCAACAGGAGATACTACAAATACGATGACATGGCTAGGATTGATGTTAGCAGCAATGGGTATTGCGTTAGCGTCAAGACGTAAAATAAAAGGATAGTAGAAAGAGAGCGATTGCTCTCTTTTTGCGTATATACCTAGTATTGATATGTATACAAAAGTAGCGAAAAATGGTAGTATTTAGATAGTAGAATACTTTAAGGAGTGAAATCTATGAAAACAAAATGGTTATGGATTGGATGTCTTCTTGCTTTTGTAATCGCAGGAGTTGGGATTGTATTTTTGCCTGAAGAAATACCAATGCACTATGATTTTTATGGAAGTGTGGATCGATTTGGATCTAAGTATGAGTTATTACTTTTTCCTGTGTTTATTATGGTATTTATTTTTGGGATGTCGATGTATGAGAAACATCTACTGATGAGGCTACAAAAGTGTAAGGATGAAGAGAAGAAAGAGTTAATGAAAAGTAAAAAGCAGACCTTTATTGTTTCTTTGATTTTCACCATCTTCTTCAATATTATACTGGTGTATGCAATGTATTTAGCTTATGAGAGTGAATACACTAATGTACAAGTATACAATATGTTTGAAAGTAAAAATCTAATTATACTGATTTCTGTATGTTGTATTGTAATGGGAAGTGTGATGCCTAGATTTAAACGTAATCCATGGGTTGGAATAGGTATGAATATGAGTTTGTATAATGCAAACACAAGGTACAAGAGTAATATCTTTTCAGGATATGTACTTGTTGTATTTGGTATTTGGATGATTATATGGAGTATTTTTATATCAGCAATAACATTAATTTTGTTATTTATCATTAGCTTACTTATATGCATAATTGTCATGTATATATATGCGTATCGCGTATATAAAGCAGAAGTCCAGAAAGAGGAGTAGTTTGTTTTATGAGAGTGTGTATGTTGTGATTGTAGTGATGGGAATAATTCTTGTGATATACATAGGGTAGATGTAAAAAGATGTGTTTATACGTGAGTTATAACTCAAAACAAGTAAATGTATGAATTGATTTAAAAGTGTGTTAGAGGGGCTGAAAGGATAGTGTAAGATGCACAGCAATTATTATGTAGGTGTTTCTTTGGATTACTCTACAAAACAAACGTAAAAAAATACGTTTGTTTTTGCATTTGTTAAACTCATACGAATTTTTTATTCATGGTATACTAAAGGAGATATAAAGTGAGGAAAAAAACATGAAGTATGATTTGATTATAATAGGAGCAGGTCCAAGTGGAGTGAGTAGTGCAATTTATGCAAAAAGTAGGGGAATGCATGTATTGTTACTAGAAAAGAATAAAGTGGGAGGAATTATTGCTGGAGTATCAAGTGTTACTCATTATGCGAGTGTTGATGCTGAAGAGAGTGGTATTAGCTTTGCTAGAAAGATGGAAGATCAACTATGCAGAGCGGGGATTGATGTTATATACGAAGAAGTGATAGAAGTACACTTACAAGATGTAGTGAAACAAGTGACGACCAATGTTGCTACTTATGAGGCAGATTGTGTAATTATTGCTGCAGGGTCTACACCTAGAAAACTAGAGACGAAAGGTTTGTATGCTTTTACAGGTAAGGCGGTTGCATTGAATCCGTATAAAGATGCACATCTTTGCAAGGGGAAGGATGTATATGTGATTGGTGGTGCAGATGGCGCCGTAAAGGAAGCTTTATATTTAGCGGGTTTTGCAAAAAGGGTATACATCGTGTGTATCGAGAGAGAACTAGCTTGTATTCAAGAATTTAAGGATCGCATAGAAAAATGTGATAACATCTTTATTAAGCCTCACGTAAGCTTAATTGAGGTCACAGGGGGAGAGTATATTCATTCACTTGTGTTTGAAGATGTACATAGTAATGTACGTAGTGAAGAACATAGTGATGCAGCAATTGTATTTGTATATGCTGGACTCATTGCGAATACACAATTGTTTAGTGAGGTACACCAAGAACAAGGGTATATTGTTGTGAATGAAAAGCAGCAGACATCCGTAGCTGGTGTGTATGCAGTAGGTGACTTATGTAAAAAGCAGGTACGACAAGTTGCAACAGCAGTGAGTGATGGGGCAGTTGCTTCTATACATGCGTATTTGAATAAAAAATAAGCTGAAACATTATTGTTTCAGCTTTCTTTTGTATTGAATATATTTTGCTATTTGTATGATGATGCTAGGTCCAAGTGCACAAGTAAATGCAATTGCATATTGTGGTAAAGTTAAGACAATGACATCAAATATAGAATGGAAACTTGGAATTAATAAGATAGCAGTGATAAACACAAAACCAACTAAGAAGGCATAAATACTATATGGATTTAAACCAAGTTTGAAAATAGGCAAATGGCTACGACAGTTGAACCCATGAAGTAAGCGTGCCATTGTTAGTGTTGCGAATGCCATTGTTGCCGCCATTTCATTGCTAAATGATAAACCATAAAAGTAACTAGTCATTGTGAATAAGAAAATGATAACTCCTTCAAATGTGATTTTCAAAGTAGTCGCTTTATTTAAAATAGCATCTTTAGATCCACGTGGTTTTTGTTTTAAGATGGAATCATTACCTTCTTCCATTCCTATTGCAATGGCAGGTAATGAATCTGTTACTAAGTTAATAAACAATAAGTGTACTGCATGAAAAGGTGCAGGTAATACAAAGATGGAAGCACTTAGTACACATAATATGGCAGAAAAATTACCCGATAATAAATACGTAATAGCATTTTTTATGTTTGTATATACATTACGACCAGTGATAATGGCTTTCACTATAGTAGAGAAATTATCATCGGTCAAAATCATGCTTGCAGCATCTTTAGAAACTTCGCTACCAGTAATTCCCATCGCAACACCAATATCACTTTGTTTTAAAGCAGGAGCATCGTTTACACCATCACCTGTCATAGCTACGATTTCACCACGTGCTTGAAAAGCATTGACGATACGGATTTTATGTTCAGGAGCAACACGAGCGTATACACTCACCTTAGGTAATAATTCTTGCAATTTCTTTTCGTCCATTTGGGCAAGTTGTTTACCTTCTAAACACAGATCACCCTCTTGAAAAATACCAATGTTTTTAGCAATAGCTCGTGCAGTGACTACATGATCCCCAGTGATCATAATTGGTTTAATACCTGCAATCTTACACTTAGATACAGCATCTTTACTTTCTATACGAGGAGGGTCCATTAAGGATACCATTCCAACAAACACAAGGTCTTGTTCATCGCTAAAATCAATGCTTGAACTCGTGAAGCGTTTGTATGCAAACGCAAGAACACGTAGGCCTTCTTGTGCGAATGCTTCGTTTTGTTTCAGAATTTGATCGATATCACCTTGTGTTATAGGGCGGATTTCACCGTGTATTAAAATACGAGTACAGCGTGCAATTAGTTCATCTGGAGCACCTTTAGTATAAATGTGATTTTGAGAGGCAACGGACATTAGTTTTCTTGTAGAATCAAATGGTAATTCTATAGTTCTTGTAGTTGTTAGTGTGTATTCAACATTATTTGTATAGTTGTAGTATAAATCTAGTAATGCAATTTCGGTTGGATCACCAATACGTTGACTTTCAGTGATGATTGCATTATTACAGATGACACAAGCTTTTAATAGAGTTTCATCTTCACGATCCATATGGTCTAAATCTTCAATCTTATGAATGCATAAGTCACTGTATATGTTCATTGCACGCATCTTATTTTGTGTTAGTGTTCCAGTCTTATCGGAACATATAATGGATACACAACCAAGGCTTTCTACTGCATTCAAATTTTTTATAATTGCATGTTCTTTCACCATTTTTTGAGTAGAAATAGACAATACTATAGTAACAATAGAACTTAATGCTTCTGGTATTGCAGCCACAGCTAAGGCTACCGCTATCATTAATGCATCCAGAAATGGTTGTTTAGAAACAAATACATTAAGAGCTAAAACGATGATAGAAATAATCGCAATTCCTATTGATAGTTTCACGGAAAAGTCATCTAGACTACGTTGTAAAGGAGTCTTTTTGTCTTTTGTTGTATTTAATAAATTTGCTATTTTTCCAATCTCGGTATCCATTGCAATGGCACTTACAATGTAGCGAGCCGTTCCATTTGTAACCAGTCCACCGGAGAAGACCATATTTATTTGATCACCAATCATAACATCTTCATGAATACTTTCACAATTTTTATCTACACTATGAGATTCACCAGTCAGTGCACTTTCATTTACTTGTAAGTTAGAGACATGTAGTAAGCGTCCATCACCAACGATAACATCACCAGCCTCAATTTGTATAATATCTCCAACTACAATATCTCTAGCTTCAACTTCATACATATTACCTTCACGTATGACTTTTGCTTTTGGTGAAGATAGTTGTTGTAAGGATGCAAGTGATTTCTGAGCACGAATACTTTGTATTGTACCTAAAATGGCATTTATGATAATTACAACAAAAATAACTATTGTACTTTCCAATTCACCACTAATCGCAGAAATACTTGCTGCAACCATTAAAATAATTACTAGTAAATCCTTAAATTGCTTTATAAAAATTATGAATGCAGTATCTGCTTTTGCACCAATAATTTCATTATAACCATACATTTCTTGTCTTTGCTTAACACTTTGATGGTCGAGTCCATTTTTATTTCCTTTCACTTCTACAATTACATCTTCTGGTTTCATTTTATACGCTTGCATATGACTCCTCCTTTATAGGTTACTCTTATTATAATTTGACTAAGTGTGAGTGTAAAGCATATCTTATTGTGCTACAAAATGATTAAAACATACAAAAAAGTGCTAGGCAGCACTTTGAGGTAGTAAAAAATTATGAATATAGTAAGGGAATTGCTTAGTCCACCAATCCCAATCGTGATTGACATCTTGCCCCCACAAATCTACAAAAGCAGGAATTTGTAGTCGTTCAAATTCTTGTCTCAATAACCACAAATCATGCAATCCATCTTGTTCATAGTCGCCTTGACCACTACATAAAATGATTGTGTTTTCACGAATTGCTTGAGTCAAAGGATGTTGCAGCGCTAGGTTGTGCATATAATCAACAGGGGAGTTTAGATAAGTGGATTCACACTGGTAGTGTTTAATGAAGTGTTCCATGGTATAAATACCACTTAAACATAAAGCACGATCAAATTTATCAGGGTATTTAAGTGCAAGGTTTAAAGCATGAAACGCTCCCATGCTAACACCACAAACCATCATCTTACCTTGATAATGTGTGTTAGAAGATGCATTGTGTAAGGCAATTAAACGTGGGTATAATTCATCACAAATATAGGTTTGCCAATGGTTGTATTGTTCCATTTTAATAGATTCATCTTGAATGTAACTTGTTAAATTTAATCCATCCAAAGACTGTACACAAAAAAGCTGTATAGCACCTTCTTCAATAAGATCTTGTATGGATTGTACCATACCAAAATTTTCAAAATCATAAAAATTTCCACTTTGTGCTGGGAAAGCAATGCAAGGAATTCCTGCATGTCCAAATACTTTAAACTCCATGTCGCGTTGTAAAATGTGACTGTATTCTGAATAATATTTGATTTCCATAAATTTCTCCTTATGTAATAACGTATTTCGCGAAAGCATCCGCTTCTTCTTGTGTAGAGAAGCGAGCCAATATACTTAGTTCTCCCATTGCTTTTGCAATGACTTCAGGAAAGTATTCAATGTTTAAGATGGATTCATTATATGTAAGAAGTACATCTTCGATACTATGTTGATATGTGATTTGTTTTCTACGAGAAGTGAATACACAAATATAGTTTGCATTTTTTGAAATCATATTTGTATTTCCTAAAATCGTATTTGCCCAAATTTCATAAACATTTATGTTTGCGGCATAATTCATCATATCCAATATATTCCCACCTGGAGGACGCATGTTTACTTCTAAAGCAATGATGTCCCCTTGTCTACCTAACTTTGGGTAGTCTTTATTTAATACAAATAATTCAATGTGAAAGAATCGTTGTTGGGAATGAAATGCTTTTACTATTTTTTCACCTAGTGATTGAATGTTAGTTGGTGTTTCTTGTAGTGAATAAAAAGTAATGCTTTCTTGATTGTTCACCGATTGTAAGATATTAGTAGGGTAGTAGTGTGTAGTAGCATAAACGATATCTCTGTTTTTATCACTTATTCCATCAAAGGAAACAATGGTTCCATCAATAAATTGTTCCATAATGTATCCATCAATAATTTTTACTTTATGTAAATACTGTTTTAAACCTTCTTCATCGTATATTTTTTCTGTATTGGTTGCACCAACTCCATCATTGGGTTTAATAATAATTGGATAAGATACTTCTTTTGCAAATTGTAGTGCTTGTTCATGGCTTTGTATTAAACAATATGCGGCAGAAGGGATATTATTTTCTTTAAATATTTTTTTCATCTCACTTTTCAAGCGCATACTATATATTTGCTCGCCACGCGCAGAACTTACAATATTGAAGTCCTCGCGTAGACGAGCGTCTTGAATTAGCCAATGCTCATTGTTGCTTTCTAAAAAATCAATCTTTCCATATTTAAAAGCATAAAAAGCTACTGCTTTATACATTTCATCATAATTAGATAAATCAGTTACACGATAATATTCACTACAGTGCTCAATGATTTTTTCATCTAATAATTCATAAGGTTCATCACCAATTCCTAATACATTTACACCTTGTTGCTTTAATGCTTTGCAAAAATGAACAAAGTTCGATGGGAAGTTTGGGGAAATATATACAAAATTCATACTCATACACATCCTCTCTATATAGTAGTATTCTAGTCGTTTAAAAAGCTTTTGTAAAGTTTGTATAGTGCTTTTTTTTCGATTCTAGAAACATAAGAGCGAGATATTTTCATTTGTTTAGCAATTTCATTTTGTTTGTGTTCACGATGATTCAATAGACCATAACGTCGAATGATAACATAGTGTTCACGAACATCTAGGATACGTAAAGCATCCATTAATTTCTTTGTATTTTGTTGCAAAACAATTTGTGCAGCAATATCCACTTCCTCTGGATTGGCAATCGTGTCCAATAAATTTGTACTTTGATCACTACCAGTAGCGGCATCAAGTGAAATCACTTGAAAGTTATTTTTGTTGTTTCTTAGATACATAAGAATTTCATTCTCAATGCAACGTGATGCATACGTGGTTAGTTTTTTTCCTCTATCTAAATCATAGGAATCAATTGCCTTGATGAGACCAATTGTACCAATAGAAATCAAATCTTGTGTTTCCTTACGAAAATCATACTTTTTAACAATGTGTGCAACAAGTCTTAAGTTATGCTCAATCAATTTGTTACGAGCATCTATGTCTTTTTCTTTTAATAACTTTAAATATTGTAGTTCTTCTTCTGGTTTCAATGGTTGTAAAAATCTTGTGTTTTTTAATGAACCAATAAAATAAAGAAACTCACTTATTTGTTGAATCCATACTTCTAACATTTTCTCACCTAATAAAGTTTATGATTTGTTTCATACGTTTATGCATATATGTTATAATAGTTTAGATATGAGAAGAAAGTAGGTTATGGATGAAGATTTTTACGCCAAAAAAATATATAAAAAATTTCACTTGTGTAGATTTTGAACAATTGCAACAAGCTGGTATAACAATGATTATATGTGATGTAGACAATACTTTAGTTGCACACGATGAAAAGTTACCAACCGATGCAGTGCATACTTTTGTAAAGAAGGTTCATGAATTTGGTTTTCAGTTTTGTTTAATTAGTAATAATTTTAGTGAACGTGTACAGAGATTTGCGAAAGCGTTAGATGTGCATGCATATGATAATGCAAAAAAACCATTACGACATACGTATAAAAAAATAATAAGAGATTATAAAGTGAATCCAAAACAAGTTGCTTGTATCGGGGATCAGATTTTAACGGATGTAGTTGGAGGGAATCGTATGCAAATGTATACAATCCTAACGCATCCCTTGTATACAAAAGATTTAAGTTTTACAAAAATCAATCGTTTGTTTGAACGAATGGTGTTTAATCGTTTAGAAAAAAAAGGTGTTCTTAGTAAAGGAGGATTCGATGAATAAAACGTGTATGGGTTGTGGTGTTACACTACAAAATGAAGATAAAAATCAAATTGGATATATTCCAAAAGAGGACGCGAAGTATTGTCAAAGATGTTTTCGTATTATGCATTATGATGATGTAGTCATTTCTTTGCAACAAGGAATTGATAGTGATGCGGTACTACAAAAAGTTGCAAAAATGGATGCACTTGTATTATGGGTTGTTGATTTATTTGATTTTGAAGCGAATATTATCAAGGGAATCAATCGTCATTTAGTTGGTAAAGATATTGTATTAGTAGTTACAAAAAGAGATTTGTTACCACATACAATGGGTAATGAAAAATTAAGTAAATTTATTTTAGGAAGATTGAAAGATCGAGGTATACAGGTGAGAGGGCTTGTGATTTGTAGTGATTTAGTACAAAATGCTGCAAATCCAGAAAACTATTCTATCGCTGAGGTTAAGCGAGCGATACGAGTGTTTAGAGACGGTCGTGATGTAGTAGTTATTGGGATGGCAAATGCAGGGAAATCAACCTTGTTGAATGCATTCCTACATAGGGATCAACTGACAGTTTCAAGACATCCAGGTACGACGGTAGATTTTAACCGACTTCATGTTGGAGATTATGCGATTTATGATACTCCTGGATTAACAAGAGATTATTCGTTGTTGACACACATTGATGAATCTTTGCTTAAAAAGGTTATTCCAACAAAAGAGTTAAAACCAATGCAATTTCAACTAGTGAAAAATCAAAGTATTGCAGTGGAAGGATTTGTGCGTTTGGATTTAGAAGGATGTAATAAGGTTACTTGTGTTTGTTATTTTGCACCTTCTTTACAAATCCATCGTTCTAAGATGGAAAATGCAGATACCCTTTGGAATACGCACTTAGGGAAACAGATGTTATCAACAACACTGGATAAAGCGTTTAAAGATATGCGTGTGTATCAATCGAAAAAAGATTGGGATAAGATGGATGTAGTTATCCATGGATTGGGTTTCTTCTGCATTAGCGGAGATGTTAAAAATATAAAAGTATATGTGAATGAAAAGATAGATGTCACATTTAGAGGAGCGATGATATAATGTTAACAGGTAAAGAAAAAAGATATTTGAGAGGGATTGCATCAACTAAAAAAGCAATCGTATTAATTGGTAAAGAAGGAATTTCACCTACACTTGTGGATTCTTTAGATAAAGCGTTGGAGGCACACGAGCTTGTTAAGTGTTCAATTTTAAAAAATTGTGCAGAAGACATGAAAGAAGTTGCTTTTGATTTAGCAGCATTAACGCGTTCTGAATTGATACAAAGTGTAGGACGTGTATTTGTTTTATATCGTAGAAGTAAGAAAAATATAATGGAGCTATAATGAAGATTGCGTTACTTGGAGGTAGTTTTGATCCCATACATATAGGTCATATAGAAATGGCAAAGTGTGCAATCAAACAATTACAAGTAGATGAGGTATGGTTTGTGCTTGCGAAATGTTCACCTCTTAAAGAAGTTTCACAAACTTCTTATGAGGATCGTGCAAAGATGCTTTCTCTTGCGATTGCACCATATAGAAAGTTTAAATTATGTAACATTGAACAAAAGTTGGCGGATAAGTCGTACACAATTGATACAATAAAAGCTTTGAAAAAAAACTTTCCTACTCACTCTTTTTATTTTTTAATGGGTGAAGATCAAGTAGCGAACTTAGTTTTATGGAAAAGTGTGGATCAATTACAATATGAAGTAGCATTGTGCGCATTCGCAAGAAACAATAAACAAGTACAAACAAAGTATCTTGTGCGTAGTTTACATATGCCTATGATGATTGTATCAAGTAGTGAAATTCGTAGTGGAAAACGCTATTATATGCCTAAAGCAGTGCGCCACTATGTAAGTAGTCATGGCTTGTATTTGGCATTCATAAAACAGCATATGAGTACTGCTCGTTATGAACATAGCCTACGCGTTGCAGAGTTATGTGCTCAGATTGCAAGAGCCAATGCTTATGATGCAAATATTGCGTATATGAGTGGTTTATTGCATGATATCAATAAAGAACATAACTTTTTAAGTGTTGCACAAAGTCAAATTTTATTACAACACATGAAACCAGAATATTTGCAGCATGAAGTGGGTATTTGGCATGGATTTAGTGGAGCATATATATGTAAACACCAATTGTATATACAAAATAAACATATCCTAAACGCAATCGAACATCATGTACTAGGGAGTAGTAGAAATCCTTATGCAATGATTTTGTTTGTGAGTGATAAACTTGAAGTTGGAAGAGGGTATGATAGTAGTGCAAGCATAGCAATATGCAAAAAAGATATAAAAAAAGGATTTGCACTTGTTTTACAACAAGTAGCAAACTATTACAAGGAGAAAAAAGATGAATTTAGAGAAAAAGATGGAAGTAATTACTAAGGCGATTGCCAATACAAAAGGAGAAGAAGTTATCATTTATGATTTTAGAGAAGTAAATCCTTTTATTGATCGTGCTATTGTTTGTAGTGCAAGTAATATGCGTCAAGTGGCTGCGATTGCACAAAATATCAAAGAGGAATGTCGTAAGGAAGCAATGTCAATTCGTGTTGAAGGAAACTCAGAATCACGTTGGATTTTAGTGGATGCTGATGAAATTATAGTGCACATCTTCTTAGATGAAGAGCGTGAAGTATATAAGTTAGAGCGTCTATATGCGGATTTAGAGAGGTTAGAATCAAAGTATGATGTATAGTATTTTAGCAAAATACTATGACGATTTAGTGAAGGATGATGTCGCTACAAAGGCATGGGTTACTTTTATTGAAACGCACGCGAAGCCAAATACAGTTTTGGAATTGGCTTGTGGAAGTGGAGAAATTACGCTAGCATTAGCAAACGCTGGCTATCGTGTTGATGCGAGTGATATTAGTGAAGCAATGCTTGAAGAAGCAAGAAGCAAAGATGTAAACAAACTAGTAAACTTTTTTCAAATGGATATGAGTGAGCTGAGTGTTGATAAGACATATGACACAATTTTGTGTTTGTGTGATAGTGTGAATTATCTTGTGAATACAAGTTCTTTTGAGAAAATGATACAAAGAGTGCATGCTCATTTAAGTAGCGATGGTTGCTTTGTTTTTGATGTTCATTCTTTAGATCGTAACGAAGAGTTTCAAGAAGAGTTTTACGAAGAAGGAGAAATAGAAGCACAACAATACTCTTGGTCTATTGTGAGTGAGGATATGTATTTGTATCACAATTTTTGCTTCTATGATGCATTGGCTAATGTATCACAAGAACAACATATACAAAGAATTTATACGCCTCAGGAAATTGCCAAAGCACTGGATGTGTACTTCACATTTGATGTTTATACCGATTTCACACAAGAAGGTATTTGTGAAGGGGAAAAGTATTTTTATGTATGTAGAAAGAAGAGGTAAGATATGATTGCAATTATCGCTGCAATGCAAGCAGAAGTAGATATGATTCTTGTTCATATGTCTGAATATGAAGAGAAGTATATTCATAAATTAAAAGTGTATGAAGGTAGGATTCATTCTAAAATGTGTGTAGTCGCTTTAGCGGGTGTTGGTAAAGTGAATGCGGCACGTGCCACTACAACATTGTGCACTAGTTTTGATGTTGAATATGTGTTTAATGTTGGTGTTGCTGGAGGGTTGCGCCAAAATCAAAATCCTTTGGATATCATTATTGGTAAAGATGTTATTCAATATGACTTTGATACATCTTTTATTGATGGAGAAGCAGGTATTGGTATTCATGCACATACAAGTGATCGTTTAAACAAGCTTTGTGAAAATGCTTGTAAAGTATATGGTTTAGTTGCACACGAAGGAGATATTGCAACCGGAGATCTTTTTGTGACGAGTAAGGATGTGCACAAAATTTTAAATCACTTCCCAAATGCTGCTTGTGCTGAAATGGAAGCTGGTGCAATTGCTTATATAGCGAATCAGTTTGAAGTTGAATGTTTAATCATTCGTTCATTATCGGATGTGGCTGTGAAAGAAGGGAACCACTTAGATTTTAAAACATTTACAATAGAAGCAAGTAGAAATGCTGGGAATATAATGGAGTATGTGATTTCTCACATGTAGTGTATGAATAAAGATAATAAATTATTTAGGATATCGTTAAGTATTTTTTTAATGTTGCTTGCGATTGTCAGTGTATTTATTTTTATTGCAGTATTTATAAGTGGTCCATATTTACAAGAGCAGCTACAAGAAGAAGATAGTATACAAGCAATTGCAACCAAGCATACCTGCAGTGAAGTAGATGTACATACATTTGCATATACCACATACGCTTGCCACAATAAACAAGAAGTGCTTGTTTTTGATGAAACAGGAAATCAAGTAGCAAGTCGTGATGTAGAAGATGTGAATTATGAAGGTTTAGATGAGCTGCTTGCTCAAGAGGCAAGTGATTTGATCGGTGAACAAGTGCATATTACATACGCATATGATGAAGTAGTGTACATGGTAGAAAAGGGTAGTGAATGGATTGTAGTTAGTTTTGATGATTTAGAAGTATTATTTTATATGAAGGAAGGGCTATAATGAGTTTTTATAAAGAAACATTTTTTAATCGAAGAAATTGGATTTTAGAAAATTTACACGCTTTAGATTTAACACATGTGGAAGCATTGTGTGTATTATATATAGATTATTTTAATGAGTTTTATCCTACTTGTAATCTTTTAGATATTGCTCAAAAAATGAAGCTTGATGTGAGTGAAGTAGATGAACTATGCAATGGATTGATTCAAAAAGGGTATTTGAATTTGGAATTTGAAAATCGTAAAGCTGTATATAGTTTAGCTGGTTTGTTTGTGGTGAAAGAAGACATGAAACCAGTTGAAAATAATCAGTTTCATGATTTATTCAAATTGTATGAACAAGAGTTTAATAGACCTTTATCACAAGCAGAGACAACTAAGTTGTCTGCTTGGATTGCAACATATGAGTTCAAACTCATTTTGTATGCGCTTCGTGAAGCAGCATCAAAAGAACGTGTTCGCTTTGATTATATAGAAGCGATATTGTATAGTTGGAAAAAGAGTGGTTTTACAGCGGAAGATTATGAGGCAGGCTAGATGGATGCTAACCAAATTTTAGATGTGATGGAAAGGATGTTTCCTAGTGCACATTGTGAGTTACACCATAGGAATGCCTATGAGTTGATTATTGCAGTTGTGCTTAGTGCGCAAACAACGGATGAAGCAGTAAATAAAGTAACACCAGGCTTGTTTGCACAGTATCCAAATGTGCAAAGTTTAGCAAATGCTAGTATAGAGGATATTGCGAAATGCATTACACGTATTGGTTTATATCGCAATAAGGCGAGAATGATTCATAGTCTTGCAAATTCTTTGATAACACATTTTGATGGAGAAGTACCTAGTTCCATGAAGCAATTAACAAGTTTAGCTGGGGTAGGTAGAAAAACGGCAAATGTAGTGCAATCCGTTGTATTTGATATTCCTGCTTTCGCAGTGGATACGCATGTAGAACGTATTTCAAAGCGTTTAGGGCTTGCTAAGTTTTATGATGATGTGGAAGTCGTAGAACGAAAATTAAAACGTAAAATTAAGCGTAATCGTTGGAATAGAGCGCATCATACATTTATATTTTTTGGTCGTTATCATTGTAAAGCAAAAAATCCAAATTGTATGGATTGTTCATTCGCAAATTTTTGTAAAAATGAAAAGTTTGAGATTTACAAAAAAAAGGTATCTTAACATAAAAATCATATCACTTGTATAAAAGTATAGTTATTTACTATAATATATATAAGATTGGAGGTATTTTATGAATAAACCTTTACATAAACCATTTATTTTGTTTATTACAGCATGCCTAGTGTTTGTGTTGTATTCCTTAGGGATGTATTTGAGTATTCAAAAGTTTACAATACATTCCATTGTAGAGGGAGTCATTGTTACAGCAATTATAGTTGTATTAACTCACTTCTTTATAGAAGAGGATAATTAATAATAAAAGAAAGTCAAAGTGAATTTGGCTTTTTTTATTGAAAAAAAACCACATAAAGTGGTTTAAACGCTATATAATAAATCTCCATAGCTTGGGAAAGGCCAATATTCTTTAGAGCAATTTTGTTCAACAAAATCAACTTCTTCTCTTAATTGTGCCATTTTCGTCAATACATGTAATTGATAATATTGTGCCTGTTGTTGTAAATCAGAAATCTTTTCAGCAGCTTGAATATGTGCATACAATTCATTAGTATATTTGAAAATGATGTTAATACGATCATTGATTAAAGTAATCAATTGTTCTTCTGTGCTGCAATCAATATCCATGATTGATTTTTTTGTAGCAACCGATTCGCTTAATTCTTTCACATACTTAAGACTTGCAGGAATGATGTTTTTCTTTGACATATTAACCATAGTTTCTGCTTCAATGTTAATTGCTTTCGTATATTCTTCCACAATAATGTCATGTCTTGATTGCATTTCTTCACGTGTATAAATTTTATATTTTGTAAATAACGATATATTTTTTTCATCTAAATAACGTGATAATGCCTCAGGCGTTGTTTTAAGATTCAACAATCCACGAGATTTTGCTTCTTCTACCCATGATGCATCATATCCATTACCATTAAAGATAATGCGACCATGCTTTAATATAGTTTCTCTAATAATTGCATGTACATCTGCTTCGAAGTTTTCACTTGCTTCTAAAATTGTTGCAAATTCATCTAGCGCTTCTGATACTGCAGTATTAATCATAATATTAGGACAAGAAATAGATAATTGAGACCCTAACATTCTAAACTCAAATTTGTTTCCAGTAAAAGCAAATGGGGAAGTACGATTACGATCGGTTGTATCTTTTTTAAAGTCAGGCAATGCATCGACAGCAATTGTCATTTTTTCTGCATTTTTTGCTTTGTATGGAACATCTTTAGCAATACAATCTAAAATTTCACCCAATTCATCTCCTAAGAAAATTGAAATAATGGCAGGTGGTGCTTCATGACCTCCAAGACGATGGTCGTTTCCAGCACTTGCTACACTAATTCTTAATAAGTCTTGGTATTTGTCAACAGATTTAATCAATGCAGCTAATACTAACAAAAATTGTGCATTTTCATAAGGTGTTTTTCCTGGTTCTAATAAGTTTACACCGTTATCTGTTGCCATTGACCAGTTATTGTGTTTTCCACTACCATTAATGGCAGCAAAAGGCTTTTCATGTAGTAGACAAACCATTTCGTGTCGCTGTGCTACTTTTTTCATTATTTCCATTGTCAGCTGATTGTGGTCAGTTGCAACATTTGTTAATTCAAAGATAGGTGCCAATTCATGCTGTGCAGGAGCAACTTCGTTATGTTGTGTTTTTGCTGAAATTCCAAACTTCCAACATTCTTCATTTAGCTCATCCATAAAAGCGGCTACTTTTGGTTTTAATACACCAAAGTAATGATCGTCTAATTCTTGTGTTTTTGGAGGGTTCGCTCCAAATAAAGTTCTTCCTGTATAAATTAAATCTTTTCTTTGTTTATATAAGTTTTCATCAATTAAAAAATATTCTTGTTCTGCTCCTACCGTTGTATTTACTCGTTTTGCATCACTATTACCAAATAATTTAACAATACGTAGTGCTTGTTTATTAATTAATTCTTGTGATTTTAATAATGGTGTTTTTTTATCTAATGCTTCACCATTGTAAGAGCAAAAAACACTTGGTATACACAATATTCCTTCTTTAATAAAAACAGGTGAGGTTGGATCCCATGCAGTATAACCTCTAGCTTCGAATGTAGAGCGCAGTCCTCCGTTTGGAAAACTTGAAGCGTCAGGTTCTCCTTGAACAAGTGCTTTTCCAGATAATTCCAACACGATTTCTCCACCTGAAATATTAATGAATGAATCATGTTTTTCGGCAGTAATTCCTGTCATTGGTTGAAACCAGTGCGTGTAGTGAGTAGCACCGTGCTCAATTGCCCAATCCTTCATTGCTGTAGCAATGATATTTGCATTCATTGGGTCAAGTGCCTTACCTTCAGAAATTGTTTTACTGTAAGCTTTGTATACATCTTTTGGTAATTTTTGACGCATAGTTTGATCGTTAAATACACGACTACCAAAGATACTTGTAATTTTATTGTCCATTTGTTCCTCCTATTTATAAACAAAATGGCGAAATGGGTGAACATACCCACTTCGCCACCGATGTTTACTGAAATTCTATATGGATTATGTGAATTTGTCAAATGATATTTTCAAGTAATGAGTTTCGTGATACATTATTCTTATGGTATAATTATAAAAATTAGAAAGTAGGTATTTATGGCAGAAAAAAAGAAAACAGTAAAGAAGGTAATTAGTTGGATTATTCTTATTATTTGTATCTGTGTTTTTTGTTATGCAGGATATAATTTATTTACAGTATACTATGCAAATCATCAAGAAGGGCAGGAAATAGAGCGATTACAAGAAGTTGTGCAAATTCCAGATAGTGATGATCCAGATCGATTGGAAGTGTTTAATGTTGATTTCGCAAAATTACAAGAAATCAATCCAGGTGTTGTTGGTTGGATTGTTGTTGAGGATACAAGTATTTCATATCCAATTGTACAAGGTAGTGACAATGATTATTACTTAACGCACACATTTGAAAAACAGAGTAATTATGCAGGAGCTATATTCATGGACTATCGTGCAACTCCTGATTTCAGTGATTTAAACACTTTTATTTATGGACATAATGTTTTTCATGGTACTATGTTTGCAGAGTTAGCAAATTATGTGGATAAAGCGTATTTTGATTCACATCCATATATATATTTGTATACTCCAAGTGGAAACTACAAGTTAGAGGTTTTTAGTGCTTATGTAGATATTGGAGATTCAGATTCTTATCAAATGAGTTTTGCAACTCAAGAATCTTATGCATCGTATCTGCAACTGATTCAACAAAAAAGTAGACACCAAAGGGGAACTACAGTGAGTGCTGAAGATAATATTGTTACTTTATTTACTTGTAGTTATGAAAGTGGAAACAATCCATTTAATACCCAAGCAGAATACATAGAAGATCGTTATTTCATTCATGCAAAAATTATTGCAGAGTTAGAACCAACACAACCATAAGCGTAGTTACTACGCTTTTTTTGTATGCTCGATAAAGGCTTACAAAAAATGGTTAATGCATAATAAGCAGAGAAGTTGCATGTTGGTCGAAACAATTGAAAAAAAAGGGGGGGATGATAAAATAAAGATAGGAGGAAATTATTATGAAAAAAATTATTATTTGTGTTTTATCAATGTTTCTTGGTTTTCATTTAGTATTTTCTAGCAGTGTATTTGCAAGTGCGCCTCGAGGGCCACAAAATGCTTGGCCGGGTAGACCTGGTGGGAATGGAGATGGATCTGAAGAGTGGCTTCAAGGTTCTTATGGAGAAATGAATGGACCATATGTTAGAATTGCTGGTCCTTATACAGGAATGGTATCCGATTTAAATGCAAGTAGAAATACTGCTAGCAATATTGGGTTCACTATTGTTGGGGCATTAACTGGTTTTTTAGGAATATCACCAATAGCAGCGACTGCAGTTGGGCTATCCCCAACAATAGTGAGCACTATGTTAGGAAGTGTATACTATCATGGATCCGTATATAGGGTGGAAGTATTTGTATCGGGAAGGCGTATGAAAACTCTTGTTACTACTTATGGAAATGAGAATTTCACGGGAACAAAAAGGGTTTACGAACACATAAAAAAATGGTAAATATATGTCTCTATCACCTGAATTGTTAAAAATAGCCTTAATTCTTGCGATTCCTATACATCTTGTTTTTTTATATGTTGTTGTAGAGTGGGGGATCAAAGCATTATCTAAAAAAAATATGTTTTTTAAATTTATTGGCATATTGATTTTAATTTTTGCTGTTTACTATTCCTACTTGATAGTATATGCGTATATGCAACCTAAGTATCGCAATTTATGGTAGATTTTATTTGTTTCTATGAATAATCATATAGTGCAATCATAATATTTAACTATAGCAAAGAGACAAAGTTTTATAATCTAGATATACTCATAAATAATAACGCATATCCTTGCCTTAAATATAATTTTTTTAAAAGTAGTAACATATAGGATAGATTTGACAATAGTAAGCTCAAATAAGCGGTTTAGAATGAAATGTTCTAAATCGCTTTTTTGTAAGTGATTTTAACACAATGTATAAGATTTAAATAGTAGTGTTGGTATGCGATAAGTGAAAGATCTTTTTTTGTGCGGACTCTATGTTTAGTTTATTTGTAGGTAAACTGTTTTTATTAAAACGATACTTTATCTTCTAATTTTTTATGCCAGTGAATATAGTATAGTGGTGAGTAAGTAATGAAGAAACAAATGTTTGTGTATGAAGTATTGTTGATTTTATGTATAGGTATATTGATGGTATATAGTAGTTCTTATGTTTGGGCACTATATAAATTTGAGGATGCATTTTTTTATGTGAAAAGGCAGGCAATATTTGCTGTTTTAGGATTTGTATTGATGTTAGTGTTTTCGAAGATTGATTTATACAAAATAAAAAAGTATAATCGCATACTTCTAATTGTAAGTTTCCTATCTTTGCTACTAGTTTTAGTACCTGGAATTGGAGTAGAGCGAAATGGATCACGTAGTTGGTTTTCACTGTTTTCCTTTTTGATACAACCTTCAGAATTTTTTAAAATAGCAGTTATTTTAAATGTGAGTGAATATTTGTCAAAACGTAAGAAAATAGTGAAGTTAAAACAATTTTTAATACCAATTTTATGGACTGTATTAGGGTTTGGACTAATTATGCTACAACCAGATTTTGGTAGTGGAGTAGTCATGCTGAGTAGTGTAGTTGTCATTTTATTTTGTGCTAAAATTCCTCTAAAGTATTTTCTTTATCTTGCACTGATAGCCATTGTTGGACTTGGTGGACTAGTGTTGAGTGCGCCGTATCGTTTAACAAGAATTTTATCTTTTTTAGACCCTTTTAGTGATCCATTAGGTAGTGGATTTCAAATTATTCAATCCTTATATGCGTTGGGGCCCGCGGGCTTATTTGGCAATTCTTATTTAGAGAGTATACAGAAAAACTTCTACTTACCAGAACCACAAACAGATTTTATTTTTGCGATTTTTGGTGAAGAGTTTGGTTATTTTGGAAGCGTATTGCTTGTTTTGTTGTTTCTTTTGCTTATTTATGAAGGAGTCAAAATAGCAATGCATCAAGACGATTATTATAAAAGCTATGTTTGTATAGGTGTTATATCTTTGTTTGCTATACAGGTTATGATTAATCTTGGTGTTGTAACAGGTTTACTCCCAGTTACTGGAATTACATTACCACTTATATCGTATGGTGGTAGTAGTTTATTAGTGGTGCTTACCTCATTTGGTTTATTATTGAGTAACGCTGATAAATAAGCATGTGGTTGATATAAATATTATTTATATCAAATCTCCAATGTGGTACACTATAAAGTGCAAACGCGCACTAAGAATATACATTATTCTTAGTAACACAATTAAATAAAGCGTGATATAATAAGTTAGGGAGTGATGAATTTGAAAATTATGATTGCAACAGGTGGGACAGGTGGACATATATATCCAGCATTAGCCCTAGCGGATAAAGCAAGAGAAAGATATAAAAATGTAGAAATATTATTTGTAGGTAATCGTGATCGAATGGAGCAAACAATCATTCCAGAAGCAGGTTACAACTTTGTTTCTTTGCAGGCAAAGGGGCTTGCTGGTTCTGTGTTAGATAAAGCAAAAGCAGTGTTGCTTATGTTGAAGGCTCAACATAAAGCAAAGGCACTAATTAAATCTTTTCAACCAGATATAGTCATTGGATTTGGTGGTTATGTAAGTGCCCCAGTACTTCGTGCTGCACAATCTTTAGGTGTAAAAACCATGATTCATGAACAAAACTCTGTGATGGGGAAATCGAATCAAATTTTAGTTAAAAGAAGCGATGCGATTGTAGTTTGTTATGAGAAGTGTCTTTCACAACTCCCATCACATAAAACACGTCTTTTAGGTAATCCTAGAAGCAGTATGGCAGTAGATTCTACGTATGATGATGCATATTTTAAATCTTTAAATGTGCGTGATGATCGCCCGATTGTGCTCGTTGTAATGGGTTCTTTAGGTTCTACAAGTGTGAATACTTTGATGCTAGAGGCTTTAGAAAAAATTCGTGATGTTTCCATCATTTATGTGAGTGGTAAAAATAATTATGAAAATGTGAAAAGACAATTCCAACAAGAGAATGTATATGTGTTTGATTATATAGACCAATTGTCTATTTTGCGTAAAATAAATTTAATCGTATGTCGTGCAGGAGCGACAACAGCTGCTGAAATAACTGCGCTTGGTGTACCTAGTGTACTTATTCCTAGTCCATATGTTGCACACAATCATCAGTTTTATAATGCAAGTGTGCTTGTCGAACAAAAATGTGCATTTATGATTGAAGAAAAAGATTTAAATAAAGAGGTTTTGTATGATAAGATAAACGCTATCATTCATAATCAGAAATTAATGGAAGAAATGAAAAAGAATGCATTATCTATTTCGTATCCTAATGCGAGTGATGCAATCTTAGACTATATAGAAGAGGTAATACAATGATGGATTTAGATGTTGTTTTTAGTGCGTTGGCAGATGTGAAGAAAGATGAAAAAATCTCTAAGCATACAACGTTTCGAATTGGTGGAGAAGCGAAGTATTTTTTGTATCCAAAAAACACTTTGTTTTTAAGTAGAATTATTGAAGTGTGTAAAGAAGTGGATTTGCCATATAAAGTTTTAGGTAAAGGAAGCAATGTATTGTGGATGGATGAATACTTTGATGGAGTAGTTATTTGTTTAGATCGTTATTTTAATGAAGTAGCATTCGCGAAAGAGGAAGTGTTTGCGCAAGCAGGTATTTCCTTAATTTTACTAGCTCATGAAGCATTGCAACATTCTTTGAGTGGATTAGAGTTTGCAAGTGGTATTCCTGCGACTTTAGGTGGCGCCTTATTTATGAATGCAGGTGCATATAAGAGTTCAATGAGTGATATTGTAATTGCTGTACAAGTGCTTAAAGAGGGTGAAATTGTATGGTTACAGTTGGATGAAATGGAGTATGGATATCGTCATTCTATACTTCATGCACACCGAGATTGGATTGTGTTAGGCGCTCGCTTACGTCTTCAAAAAGGGGAGCAAGTAGAAATTAAAGAACTTATGGATGCGAGAAGAGTTAGAAGAATGGATTCACAGCCACTACATTTACCAAATGCAGGTAGCGTGTTTGCTAATGATGTTGCTCATGCAGCGTGGAGCTTGATTGAACAATCAGGTATGCGAGGAGTTCAAATTGGTGGTGCGCAAATCAGTGAGAAACATGCCAATTTTATTGTGAATGTTGATGATGCAAATGCGAAAGATGTACTTAGTTTAGTGAAGCAAGTGCGTCATAAAGTAGAAGAAGAATTTGATGTGCAATTGAAGATGGAAATTGAATATTTTACAGGTGAGTATGATGATTAATATTGATGAAGTGATGGAGCAAGATGAATTTGAAAAGCGCGAGGCACTCATAAAAAGACAAAAGGCATTGAGAAAAAAACGAAAGCGAAGATTTCGCCTTTCGTTGTTTTTGTTTGTATTGCTGATAGTTGCGGTTTATGTATTTTCTCCTGTTTCCAATTTGAATATCATTCATGTGAATGGAAATAAAATTTATAATGAAGAAGAAGTGATTGAGATTGCTGAAGTGGTTGAAGGCAATAAGACAATTACATATATTCCTCATTTTGTTGAACAAAAATTAGAAGCTGATTCGTTAATCAAAGAAGCTTATGTAAGTACTGATTTTTTCAATCGTTTAAACATTGAAATCGTTGAAGAAAAAGGGGTTGCCTATTATTCTAAAGAAGGACAACATTACATATTGTTGGAAAACGGTGAAGAAATTTTAGTAAGTGAAATGAAAGATGTAATTGAATTGCCTTATTTAGTGGATTTGGATGAAGCACAAAGAAAGCTCTTTGTTGAGGGTGCAAAAGAGGTTGCACCGTCGGATTTAGCGCTTGTTTCTGAAGTGTCGCATTACAGCACAAGCTATGATAAAAATATGGTGGAGATGTTGATGCAAGATGGATTGAAGGTACGTTCTACTATGGATGGGATTGCTTTGTTAGAATATTATACAGATACAGTAAAAGGAATTACAAGTAGTGATAAATGTATAATGTTTATTGAAGAAACGAATACAATTGCAACACAAAGTTGTGATTGAGAATTTAGTATGTATAAAAACGGATAAATGTGATATAATTTTAAAGATACAATGGAGGTCAGTTATGTCAGTAACAAAAAATACAAAATTAGGAGAAATTAGAGTTTCTAAAGAAGCGATAACGAATCTAACCGGTGGAGTTGTTAGTGAATGTTATGGTGTCGTTGGAATGGCTTCGCAAAAAATGCTTAAAGATGGATTGGCAGAGTTGTTAAAGAAAGAAAATTATGCTAGAGGTGTTGTCGTAAAAGAGGATCAAGATGGTTTACAACTTGATTTATATATCATTGTCTCTTACGGTGTAAAAATATCTGAAGTAGTTGTGGAAATACAAAAGAAAGTTAAGTATGTGTTAGAAAAAACAATTGAAGTACAGGTGAACAGTGTAAATGTGTACGTTCAAGGTGTTAAGGTAATTGAATAGGTGAACGTGATGGAAAATATTAATGGAATATTATTTAAGAGCATGCTGGAGAGTGGATCAAATAATTTAATGAATCAATTTGCATATATTGATTCATTAAATGTATTTCCTGTACCAGATGGTGATACCGGTACGAATATGTCGTTGACATTTAGCGCAGGTGTTGCAGATGCTTTGAAAGCAAATAGTGATACAGTAGGCGATATTGCCAAAGCTTTGTCGAAAGGATTGTTGATGGGAGCTAGAGGAAACTCTGGAGTTATCTTATCTCAAATTTTTAGAGGAGTGTATCAAGCAATTGATACAAATGAAACAATTAATCCACTCCAGTTAGCAAATGCATTTGTGAATGGAAGTCGTGTTGCTTATAAAGCAGTTATGAGACCTGTAGAGGGTACGATTTTAACGGTTATTAGAGAAGCTAGTGATTATACATTTTTACATATTTCAAATCAACCAGATGCAACATTGGTTGATGTTATGGAAAAGTTAGTAGAAGAAGCTAAAATATCTTTGGATGGGACACCAGAATTATTACCGGTCCTTAAAGAAGTAGGTGTAGTAGATAGTGGTGGAGCAGGGTTGTTGGTTATCTTAGAGGGAATGCTAAGTGTTTTAAAAGGTAAGTCGATTGCCTTGTTAGATGTTTCAAAACAAACTTCAACAATGAGTGCTAGCAATATGGAAAGTGATGAATTTGGATATTGTACAGAGTTTATCATTCGTTTAAATGAAGAAAGTATACGTTCTTTTTCGGAAAGTACTTTGCGAGATACATTATCAAAACTTGGAGATTCTATCGTTGTAGTTCAAGATGAAGATATTGTGAAAGTACATATTCATACATTGACTCCTGGAGACGCATTAAATGCTGGTCAAGTGTATGGAGAATTTGCAAAGTTAAAAATTGAAAATATGCAGGAACAGCATGAAAATATTATATCGGATACAACTACAAATGAGCCAAGTGAATACGCTTTAATTGCGGTTGCAGCGGGTGAGGGTTTATCTGATATGTTTAAAGAGTTACGTGTATCACATATTATTAGTGGTGGGCAAACGATGAATCCTTCTACTGAAGATTTTGTAGAGGCAATTAAAAATGCAAATGCTAAACAAGTTTATATTTTACCAAATAACTCTAATATTATTTTGGCAGCTCAACAAGCTGCGCAAGTTATGGAAGAATATAACGTTTCTGTAATACCATCTAAAAGCATTCCACAAGGGCTTTGTGCTTGTATGATGTTTAATCCTGAGGTAGATGCACAAACCAATGTGAATGAAATGAGTAATGCATTAACAAGTGTAAAGACAGGTCAAGTTACGTATGCGATTAAAGATACAACGTTTGAAGGAATGGAAATTAAAGCAAACGATTATATGGGTATTTTTGAGAAAGATATTGTAGTTTCACTTTCAGATAAGCAAAAAACAGTTTTCCAATTATTGGATGCTATGATGGATGAAGAAAGTGAAATTGTAACATTAATTGCTGGAGAAGACACTAGTGAAGATGAAATGAATGCAGTAGTGGAATACATTGAAGAAAAAGGTGTTGAGGTTGAATTGACTGAAGGAAATCAACCTGTGTATTCATATATCATTGGAGTAGAATAGTAAAAAAAGATTGAGTTTGAACTCAATCTTTTTTAATGCATACAAAATAATATGTTTTATTGTGTGATAAAATG
>CAYJJS010000030.1:0-16579 GCA_964370645.1 uncultured Erysipelotrichaceae bacterium
TTATTTGATAAAAAATAATGTTGTGATTCAATAATCACAGCATTTTTTTATAAAATAACTTTCGTCAGTGACGAAAGTTATTTAATTATAATTTGATTTAAGATTGCTTCAAATGGTTCAATTAATGAAAGATCAGTACCCTCATTATATGTGATTGTCACAATAATTGTGAAACTATCACCAATAATATATGCTTGCTTTCCTTCTTGCTTAATTTCACTATCACCAATTACCGTCAACATTGTATATTGTGCAACAATTGCATCATAACCCGAAAGCGTTTCTTCCTCTAAAGAAGTCACTTCTGCATTTACTCCATATGCATCAAATGTTTGTTGTAAAAATTCTTTAGTGAAATCAGAAGTATCTGCTTTACCAGGTACTGTATTTATATTTACATTAGCATATGAACTTGACTCCTGTAAAAAGAAATCAACGCCCATATTTTCGACAACTTCATATCCATCTTTCAATTCATAATATACTTCATAGCTTTCATCACTAGAAACAAATTTTTCTAATCCTTCTTTGTCGAACGTATGTGGCGTACTTCCACACGCTACTAGACTTAAAGTCAATAATAACGTACTACACAAACTTAATATCTTTTTCATATTACTCACCTATTTCACAAAAGCAGTATCAATAATTGCTTGTAAGTATGCTACATCTGCTTCCCCTAACTCTTTGTTGTATGTAACATTGAAAATAATAACCTTCCCATCAGAAATTACATACGTTTGCGTGATTTGTTGAGAAATAGAAACACCCGTAGATGTGTCCACATATTCCATTACTGCAATTCTTGCCTCTTTACCACTTATTTCTGCTTCTTCAAAAGAAGTGATTTTTACATCAGCCCCTAAATTTTCAAAATCAGCTTGCAAGAATTCTTCATTGATTGCATCGATTTCAATCCCATAGCTTGAACTTGAAGCAACCACTAAATTTGATCCAGTTGTTGTATTGATTAACGCGAAAACACCATCATCATTTGTTTGTATATAAGCAGTGTTTTCCTCATAATATAATTGGAAAGATTCGTCTTCTGCAACATAAGTTGGATTTTCAGGTGCAACTACTTCTTCCTCTTTCTCTTCTGTCTTCTCCTCTGTTTTTTCTTCTGTTTTTTCTTCGTCCTTTGGCTCTTCACTTTGTGAACAACCACCCATTAATAGCACAGCTAATAACAAGCTAAGTGTTAAAGTCATTTTTTTCATTTTGTTCCCTCTCCTGCATTTCGCACATTAGATTATATCATAATCTAATATAGTACGAAATATGTGATTCGTCTTTTTATGCATGAAAATAAGTATACTATGACTAAAAAACACGCATGACGCGTGTTTTTATATTTTAGAAGCAATCAAGTCACCCATTTCACTACAAGTCACTTGTTTTTTTCCTTCACTCATTATATCAACTGTACGATATCCTTCTTTAAGTACTTCTTCAATAGCTTTCTCAATACAGTTTGCCTCTTCGTCCAATTGAAATGAATAGCGAAGCATCATTGCTGCACTCAAAATGGTTGCAATTGGATTGGCTATGTTTTGTCCAGCAATATCTGGTGCACTACCATGACTTGGCTCATACATACCAAAACTATCTTCTCTTAAAGAAGCACTAGATAACATACCAATGCTACCTGTAATCATACTAGCTTCATCACTTAAGATATCTCCAAACATATTTTCTGTTAAAATCACATCGAATTGTTTTGGGTTTTTCACAAGTTGCATAGCACAGTTATCTACAAGCATATGCGATAGTTGAACTTGTGGATAATCCTTTGCTACTTCATCAACCACCTTACGCCATAGACGCGAAGTATCCAAAACATTAGCTTTATCTACACTACAAAGTGTTTTAGAACGTTTCATAGCAATCTCAAATGCTTGTATTGCAATACGTTTAATTTCATCGTAAGAATAGGTCATTGAATCTTTCGCTACTATAACCCCATTCTCCTCATTTGTACAACGATCACCAAAATATAATCCACCTGTTAGTTCACGAACAATCATCATATCAAAACCACCTTGAATCAATTCTGGTTTCAATACACAAGCATCTTGTAATTCATCATATAAGAAAGCAGGACGTAGATTTGCAAACAAATTAAGCTCTTTACGTATCTTAAGCAAACCAGCTTCAGGACGTAAATGTGGAGGTAAGCTATACCAAGAAGACGTAGTCGTATCTCCACCAATAGATCCTAATAACACACTATCGCTTTCTTTAGCCACTTGTAAATCTTGTTCACTCAAAGGGACTCCATAAGCATCTATGCTACATCCACCCATTAATATTTGTTCATATTGAAAAGTATGATTGTATGTGTTTGCAACAGCATCCAATACTTTCATCGCTTCACAAACAATTTCAGGACCTATTCCATCTCCTTTTATTACTGCAATATTTTTTTTCATATTTCACCTATTTCTTATTTACATAGTTGACTAATCCATCAACTGCAATCATTTTTTGTAAAAACTCAGGGAAAGGTTGTGAAGTATATTGCTTCCCTTTTGTCTTATTATAAATAATACCACTAGCATAATCGACACTTACTTCATCATTCGCATCAATATCATCAACTGCTTCTTCACATTCCAAAATAGGAAATCCAATATTGATTGCATTTCGATAAAAAATACGAGCGAAACTTTTTGCAATAACACAATCTGTTCCAGCCGTTTTCAAACATAAAGGTGCATGTTCACGACTACTACCACACCCAAAATTCTTACCTGCTACAATCAAATCTCCTTGTTGGACTTTACTTGCAAAGGTTGGATCGATATCTACCATTGCATGTTGTGCTAACTCCTGTGCATCAAATGAATTCAGATAACGTGCTGGAATAATTACATCCGTATCTACATTATCACCATACTTAAACACTTTACCATATTTCATTTTACTTACCTACCTTTTCTGGATTTGCTATATACCCTGCAATTGCACTTGCTGCTGCAAGTTGTGGGCTTGCTAAATAAATTAAAGAATCGACATGTCCCATGCGCCCCACAAAGTTACGATTTGTTGTAGAAACACACTTTTCATTTGCTGCCAAGACACCCATATGTCCACCCATACAAGGTCCACAACTTGGTGTGTTGAAAGTACATCCACTCTCTACAAAAATTTCTGCATACCCCTCTTTAATACATTCCATAAATATTTTCTGCGTAGCTGGAATGACCATCACACGTACATCAGGATGTACTTTATTACCTTTTAAAATCGCTGCAGCTTTGGCCATATCTTCCAATCGACCATTTGTACAACTTCCAATCACTACCTGATCAATTTTAATTGTATCCATATCTTCTACTTCATCAATCGTTTTCGCATTACCTGGAAGGTGCGGAAAAGCTACTGTAGGTCGAATTTTACTTAAGTCTATTCGCAATGTTTGTTCATAAACAGCATCTTCATCTGCTTCATATACAGTATACTCTCTAGTTGCATGCTCTTGTAAATAAGCTCTTGTTTTTTCATCAACAATAAAGATACCATTTTTAGCACCCGCTTCAATTGCCATATTGGCAATCGTGAAACGATCGTCCATACTTAAATGTGTAATCCCTTCACCTACAAATTCCATACTTTTATATAAAGCTCCATCTACACCAATCAAACCAATGATATGTAAAATAATATCTTTTCCTGATATATATTCACTCGGCTTATTCACTAGTTCAAATTGAATCGCACTAGGCACTTTAAACCATGCCTTACCATCAACCATACCACGAGCAATATCCGTTGTACCTACTCCTGTAGAAAAAGCACCTAAAGCACCATAAGTACACGTATGCGAGTCAGCACCAATCACTGCATCCCCTGCAACAACAATACCTTTTTCTGGTAAAAGAGCATGTTCAATACCCATTTGTCCAATTTCAAAATAATTACTTAGACATTGGCATTTACTAAACTCTCTTAATTTTTTTGAATTTGTTGCACTTTTAATATCTTTATTTGGCGTAAAGTGATCTGGAACAAGAACTACTTTATCCTTGTCAAAAACGCGATCTCCCATTTGTTCAAAAATAGGCAAAGCCATGGGTCCAGTGATGTCATTTGCCATTACGACATCTAAATCTGCCTCAATCAATTGTCCTGCTTCTACATACTCTAAACCCGCATGTTTTGCTAAGATTTTTTGTGTCATTGTCATTTTCATAATAATACTCTCCCTATTTACTATTTTTTAATGTAATTGCACGATTTAGTGCACTAAACAACCCTTGTATACTCGCTGCAATAATATCATCATGCACACCTACTCCAAAACGTTCTTCTTGTATACAATCTTGTATTTGAACATAAGCAACCGCTTTTGAAGAACTACCTTTACTTAATGAATGTTCGCTATACCCAAGTATATCAAAATGTAAACCTAAATTATTACGCAAAGCATTCGCAACCGCATCCAAACGTCCATTCCCTCTACCAGTAATATCTTTTTGAATACCTTCATGTTCTAAAGTAAGAGTAACCATAATGCTCTCTCCTCTTACAAAGTGATAATCTTTAAGGTGCAGTGGATTATTCAAGTTCACGAACTCATTATTAAATATATTAAATACTTCTTCACTGCTCAATTCACTATGATTTTTATCCGATACAGATTTTACATAATAAGAAAAACCTTCTCTAAACTGTGTTGGTAAGTCATAACCATATTGTTGTAAGATATACCCAATACCACCTTTACCACTTTGTGAATTAATACGAATAACATCACTTTCATATTGACGTCCTACATCCTTTGGATCAATTGGTAAATATGGAACACTCCATTTCTCTAAAGCATGATCTTCATGATATTTCATCCCTTTTGCAATCGCATCTTGATGCGATCCTGAGAATGCAGCAAAAACCAATTTCCCCGCATAAGGTTGGCGAAGAGAAACCTGCATACGCGTTACACGTTCATACACTTCACAAATATGAGGAATATTAGAGAAATCCAAACCTGGATTCACACCATGAGTATACATATTCATAGCCAATGTAATTATATCTACATTACCAGTTCGTTCTCCATTTCCAAATAAAGTACCCTCGATACGATCCGCTCCTGCTAATAAACCAAGTTCACTATCTGCAACACCGCTCCCTCTATCATTATGAGGGTGTAGTGAGATTAAAACATTTTCACGATTGTGTAAATGCTTAGACATGTATTCAATTTGACTAGCATATACATGTGGCATACTCATTTGAACCGTACCAGGTAAATTGATGACTAGTTTTTTTTCAGCAGTTGGCTCTATTACATCTATTACTGCATTACAAACTTCTAAAGCATATTCTATTTCCGTTCCAGTAAAGCTTTCTGGTGAGTATTCAAAACGAAAATTCCCTTCAACCTCATCGGCTAAACGTTTGATCAACGTTGCACCCTCTAGGGCAATATTCAAAATGTCTTCACGACTTTTTTTGAACACCTGCTGACGTTGTGCATAACTTGTAGAGTTATAAAAATGTACAATCGCACTTTTACACCCTCGTAATGCATCAAATGTCTTCCTAATAATATGCTCTCTAGCCTGTGTTAAAACTTGAATTGTCACATCTTCAGGAATTAAATCTTGTTCGATTAATGTGCGTAAAAATTCATACTCCGTATCACTCGCAGCTGGAAAACCAACTTCGATTTCTTTGAACCCAATTTCCACAAGAAGTTTAAAGAAAGTAATCTTTTCTTCTAGATTCATTGGTGTAATTAAAGATTGATTTCCATCACGTAAATCTACACTACACCAAATCGGTGGGTTTTCAATATACTCTTTATTTACCCACGCATTACATGCCTCTGGTGGCATGTAATAACCACGTTCATATTTCTTATGATTCATAAACTCCCTTTCTATCCAACAACGATATTAACTAATTTGGATTTAATAACAATAATTTTACGTATCGTCTTATCTGCAATTTGTGACTTTACACTTTCTAATGCTAATGCTTGTTCTTTAATTTCATCTTCACTAGCACTTGTTGAAATAGAAAATTTACCACGTAGTTTTCCATTCACTTGCACCACTACTTCAACTTCGTCTAACACTAACTTTGATTCATCATGAGTTGGCCAAGCTTCAAAGGCAATACACTCTTTTCCTGTTAAAATTTGATACATCTCTTCACCTAAGTGAGGTGCTATACAAGATAACATTTTCACGAAGTCTAAGGCATATTGTTTGTATATACGATCTACCTTATAACAATCATTAATAAATATCATCATTTGTGAAATTGCAGTATTCATATTTAATGTTTCATAATCATTCGTCACTTTTTTAACTGTAAAGTGATATGTATAATCTAACTTACCATCGTTTTCATCACTTAATTTATCACTCTCAATAAATAAACGATATACACGATCTAACCACTTACGTGTTCCTTCTACCCCTGATTCATTCCAAGGTTTACTTGCCTCTAAAGGACCCATAAACATCTCATACACTCGTAATGTATCTGCTCCAAATGCATTCACAATATCATCTGGGTTGATTACATTACCTTTTGATTTAGACATTTTTTCATTATTGCTACCTAGAATCATCCCTTGGTGAAATAACTTCTTATAAGGCTCTTTGGTTGGTACTAAACCTTTATCATACAAATAATGATTCCACATTCTTGAATATAATAAGTGCCCAACAGCATGCTCATTTCCACCTATATATAAATCAACCGGCATCCAATGATTCACCAAAGCAGGATCCGCAAACATCTTGTCATTGTGTGGATCTAAATAACGTAAGTAGTACCAACTACTTCCTGCACTACCAGGCATCGTACTCGTTTCACGCTTTGCCTTTTTACCTTTGTACTCTATATTAACCCAATCGCTTGCTTTTTCTAAAGGGCTTGCACCACTCTTACTAGGTGAATAGTCTTCTAAATTAGGTAACACCAATGGTAAATCTGCATCCTCTAAAGCACAAGATGTTCCATCCTCAAAATGAACGATAGGAATTGGTTCTCCCCAATAACGTTGTCTAGCAAAAATCCACTCACGCATCTTATAGTTAACTTTTTGTTCTCCTACCCCATTCGTTTCTAAAAATGCAATCATAGTAGCAATCGCATCCTCTTTATTCATACCATTTATGAAATCAGAGTTAATATGTAAACCATCTTCCGTATAAGCAGCTTGTTGTACATCTCCACCTTCTAAAACAGGTATAATGTCTAAGTCAAACTTTTTCGCAAATGCATAATCACGCTCATCATGAGCAGGTACAGCCATAATTGCACCACTACCATAATTTGCTAATACATAATCACTAATCCAAATTGGAACTCTTTTTTGATTCACTGGATTGATTGCATAAGCACCAACAAAAACACCTGTTTTCTCTTTATTTAATTCTGTTCGTTCCAGTTCAGATTTCGTTGCACAAGCTTGAACATATGCATTTACTGCATCCTTTTGCTGTTGTGATGTGATTTTTTGAACCAATTCATGCTCTGGAGCTAACACACAGTATGTAGCGCCGAATAGTGTATCACAACGTGTTGTAAACACTGTGAACTTTTCATCACAGTCAGCCACTTTAAAATCAACATGAGCACCTATCGATTTCCCAATCCAATTGCGTTGAATTTCTTTTGTAGACTCTGGAAAATCTACTTCATTCAATCCATCTAACAATTTATCTGCATAAGTAGGAATATCAATAACCCATTGCATCATATTTTTACGCACAACTGGAAAACCACCACGCTCACTTTTCCCATCTACAATTTCATCATTTGCTAAAACAGTACCAAGCTCTTCGCACCAGTTAACTGGAATATTAACATTTCTAGCCAAACCATCATTATATAATTGTTTGAAAATCCATTGTGTCCAATGATAATACTCTTTATCACAAGTAGATACTTGTTTATCCCAATCTAACCCAAACCCTAGCATTTTAAGTTGTCTCGTAAAAGTCTTAATATTGTCTAAAGTAAACCCTTCTGGGTGATTCCCTGTTTGTATTGCATATTGCTCAGCAGGTAAACCAAAAGAATCAAACCCCATTGGATGTAATACATTATACCCCTGCATCATTTTCATACGACATACAATATCACTAGCCGTATACCCTTCTGGATGTCCTACATGTAAACCATTCCCACTTGGGTAAGGAAACATATCCAATGCATAAAACTTTGGTTTTTCAAAGTTATACACATCACATACAAATGTTTTATGTTCTTCCCAATATGTCTGCCATTTTTTTTCTATTAATTTATGATTGTATACCATTTTATTTTCTCCTTTATCCATAAAAAAACGTCCTTAGAAAAACTCTAAGGACGTATGTTACGCGGTACCACCTTAGTTCATATACTATGTATATGCACTCCATTATTCGTTAACGCCGAAATACGAATCGCTTATCGATTGACTCCTTGACAAGTTCAATATAGTTCACATGTAGATTTACACCAACCATCTACTCTCTTTTAAGTCACTTATATTTACTACTTCAATTCACTGTCTATGGAAACAATTATAACAAATATCAGTATTATTTCAAGTATTTTTGAAGCATTCAACAAGGAAAAATACGCTTATCTTTGCTCTTCCTGTTTCACTTGCTCCAAAAAAATAGATTCTTCCTTACTTAACTCTCTACCATCTAACAAATCCGGTCTACGGATATATGTTTTACGCAATGATTCTTTTAAGCGCCATTTTCGAATATTCTCATGATGACCACTTAATAATACAGCAGGAACACTTTGCCCCTCAAATTCAATAGGGCGTGTATACTGTGGGTACTCCAGTAACCCATTTTCAAAAGAATCGTCTTCATGCGACTGTATTTGAATAACACCATCATATAAACGTATCAGTGCATCACTGACGGTAAGTGCTGCAACTTCTCCACCTGTCAATACGTAATCCCCAATTGAGATTTCCATATCCACATAACTTCGAATACGCTCATCAAACCCTTCATAATGACCACAAAGTAAAATAATGTGATCATATGTAACCAATTGTCTAGCCTTCACTTGTTTAAACGTTTCTCCTTGTGGAGACAACATCACAACGACACTATTGTCACCCTTAATTGCCTTTAAGCAATCCACGATAGGCTGGCAAGTCAACAACATACCTGCACCACCACCACAAACAGTATCATCAACATTATTGTGTTTATCTTTTGTATAATCTCTAAAATTAATACATTCAAAAGTAATTTCCTCCTTTTGTAATGCGCGCTTAATAATAGACGTTTGCACAAAAGAATCAAAAAACTCTGGAAACAAAGTCAATACACTTATTCTCATAACAACCCTTCCATCATTTGTACAACTATTCGTTTTTCTTTTACATCAAAACTTAATATGAATGTTTTCACAAAAGGTATTAATATTTTTTGATTTACACGTAAAACAGCATTTGCACCCGTCTCGATTACATCTTCAACTTCACCAAGCACATTTCCATCTTGATCTTCAACACTACACCCCATCAAATCAAAGTAATATACCTCATCTTCATCTAAATCATGTAAATCACTTGCATCAATATACAATTCACTTGTTTTATATTTTTCAACTTCATTAATATCTAATAAATTCTCAAAGGTCAACAATAACATTCCTTTATGCTCTTTCACAGATTGAATACATACAGGAATATCTTCATCACGATAACGAATATATATTGTTTGCTTCTTTTTAAAGCGTATTTCATTAAACTGTGTGAAGGATTTAACCTTTAGCTCACCACGTAATCCATGTGTATTTACGATTACTCCAATTTTAATTTTTTCCATATTTACCTCATATAAATAAAAGGATGCGATTGCATCCTAGTACGATTCAAATTTAATTGTTAGAATTTTTCCTTCGCTTTTTGAAGCGACTGACATCATTTGACGAATGCTACTTGCCATGATTCCACGACGCCCAATTAAACGAGCAACATCATCAGAGTTTGCATAAATGTGTAATAAAATCTCGTTTTCATTCATCGTTGATAACACTTTAACGGATACATTATCTTTGTCATCAACAATAGGACGTACAAGATCTAAGACAACTCTTTCGTAATCAATCATAATTACTTAGCGTTTTTTTCGTCGTGAATTCTTTTCAAGATTCCTTGAGAAGATAATAAGTTTCTAACTGTATCTGAAGGTTGTGCTCCATTTTTAATCCATTTGATTGCTAAATCTGCATCAATATTTACAGTTGCTGGATTTGTGTTCGGATCATATGTTCCAACTGCTTCAATGATTCTTCCATCTCTTGGACTTCTTGAATCTGCTGCTACTACTCTATAGTAAGGGTGTCTTTTTTTCCCCATTCTTTTTAATCTTAATTTAACTGCCATTGTTATTTCCTCCTAGTATTTATTACTTAACCTCACTTAGTATATCACATAATAAATAAGTGTCAAGCATTTTTACTTGACACTTATATTTTTTTAACATTATTTGAATGCTTTTTTAAATTTTTCAAAAACACTTGTTTTCGTATTATCTTTTAACTTTAAATACAGCTCTTTTTCTTCTTTACTTAAGTGCGTAGGAATTTCAATCTTAATAGAAACATATTGATCTCCTTTTTCACCACGTAGTGAAACAGCACCCTTGTCCTTTAAGCGAAGTTGAGTACCATGTTGCGTTCCTGCAGGTATTTTTAATTTCACATCTCCATGCACTGTTGGAACATCAATCTCACAACCAAGCGTTGCATCTACACTACTGATTGGCACTTGGACACGTATATCATTACCATCACGCACAAAGAACTTATGTTTCGCTACAATGATTTCAATAAATAAATCTCCATTTTCTCCACCATTGTGTCCTCGTTCTCCTTTGTTTGGTACACGAACTTGTTGTCCACTTTGAATTCCAGCTGGAATTTTGATATCTAATTTTTGACGTTTTGTCTCATATCCACTACCATGACATTTACTACATTTGTGTTTGATTTGTTTTCCACGACCATGACAAGTTGGACAAACACCCTCACTTTGGAATACTCCAAAAGCGGTACGTTGTTGTTGTACTACCTTACCACTTCCATGACAAGTTGAACACGTTTCAACATCATCTTTACTACGTGCTCCACTACCTAAACATTCACTACACTGCTCTTCTACTTCTAAAGTAACCTTTTCCGTTTTACCAAAGATTGCATCCATGAAATCAATGCGCATTTGCATATAACGACTCTCACCTTTTTGCATTCTTTGTGAAGAACGCGAACGTCCTCCTCCAAAACCACCACCAAAGAAAGAACCAAAAATATCTTCAAATCCTCCAAAACCTCCAGAGAATCCACCATTATCAAAACCACCATTTTCAAGTCCTGCATGCCCAAATTGATCGTACGTTGCTTTCTTTTGAGGATCACTTAACACTTCATTGGCTTCATTGATTTCTTTAAACTTTTCTTCTGCATCATGGTCTTTATTAATATCAGGGTGAAATTTCTTTGCAAGTTTACGATACGCTTTCTTAATGTGTTCTTCACTAGCACCCTTTGTTAAACCAAGTATTTCATAATAATCTCTCTTTGCCATTCTTACTCCTCCTTAAACCCAATAAATGAAGTTCTAGATAACTAGAACTTCAGTTTACTTACGATCTATTTTTCTTCAAATTCAGCATCTACAACATTGTCATCTTGTGCTTCTTGTGCATCGCTTGCACCTTCTGCATTTTGATACATACTAGCACTTGCAGCTTGTGCTGCTTTTTCTAGCATTTCTAATTTTGTTTTTACTGTTTCTAAGTCATTTTCATCCAATGCTTTTTGTAACTCATCACGTAATTTTGTTGTTTCTTCTTTTTGGTTTGCATCCATTTTATCACCATTTTCTTCCATTGCTTGGTCAATTTGGTTAATAAATGATTCTGCTTTATTTCTAAGCTCTACTTCTTCTTTTCTTTTTTCATCCGCTTCTTTATTTGCTTCTGCTTCTTTAACCATTTTATCGATTTCTTCATCACTTAAACCACTTGAGTTTTGAATCACGATAGATTGTGCTTTTCCAGTACCTTTATCCGTTGCTGATACATTTACAATACCATTTACATCGATATCAAATTGTACTTCAATTTGAGGAACCCCTCTTCTTGCAGGAGCAATACCATCTAATTTAAATGTACCTAAAGACTTGTTGTCATTTGCCATAGGTCTTTCCCCTTGTAATACATTAATATCTACTGCAGGTTGGTTATCTGCTGCTGTAGAGAACACTTGTGACTTACTTGTAGGAATTGTTGTGTTACGAGGAATTAATACAGTCATAACACCACCCATTGTTTCAATACCTAAACTTAAAGGAGTAACATCTAACAATAAAACATCTTTAACATCACCCATGATAACTCCACCTTGGATAGCAGCACCCATTGCTACAACTTCATCCGGGTTTACAGAACGGTTTGGCTCTTTACCTAACTCTTTTTTAACTGCATCTTGTACAGCAAGAATACGAGTTGATCCTCCAACTAGTAATACTTGGTGAATATCATTCTTTGTAAGACCAGCATCTTTAAGAGCTTGTCTTACAGGTGTAATTGTACGTTCAACCAATGTTCTTGTCATATCATCAAACTTAGCTCTTGTTAATGTCGCTTCAAAGTTTAATGGTCCATCTTTACCAACACTAATATATGGTAATAAAATTTGTGATTGTGCCATTGAACTTAAATCTTTTTTAGCTTTTTCAGCTGCTTCTTTTAAACGTTGCATAGCAAGTTTATCACCACTTAAATCAACACCATTTGCTTTTTTGAAATCTGCTAACATCCAATCAACAACAACATTATCGAAGTCATCTCCACCTAATTTGTTATCTCCAGCTGTAGATAATACTTCAAATGTTCCATCATCCAATTCAAGAATAGAAACGTCAAAAGTTCCTCCTCCTAAATCGTATACTAAGATTTTTTGTTCAGCTCCATCTTTATCAATACCATAAGCTAAAGCGGCAGCCGTTGGCTCGTTAATAATTCTTTCTACTTCTAAACCAGCAATTTTACCAGCATCTTTTGTTGCTTGTCTTTGTGCATCATTAAAGTAAGCTGGTACAGTAATAACTGCTTTTGTTACGGGTTCACCTAAGTAGTCTTCTGCATACCCTTTTAAATATTGAAGAATCATAGCACTTACTTCTTGTGGAGTACTATCTTTTCCATTTAAACTTACTTTTTCATTTGTACCAATTTTACGCTTGATTGAAGATACAGTATCTTTATTAGTCACTACTTGACGTTTTGCTGCATCCCCTACAATTTTTTCTCCATCTTTAAATGCTACTACAGATGGTGTAGTACGATTTCCTTCAGGGTTTGTAATTACTTTTACTTCCCCTCCATCCATTACTGAAACACATGAATTTGTTGTTCCTAAGTCGATTCCGATAATTTTACTCATAATTTTTTTCCTCCTATAGTTATTCGCTAACTTTTACTAGTGTTGCTCTTACAACACGATCTTTTAACATATATCCTTTTTGGATTTCCTCTAACACTTGACCACTTTCAACACCTTCCACCTTTTCTTGCATTAATGCTTGATGTAGATGTGGATCAAATGCTTTTCCTTTTGCTTCAATGACACTGACTCCTTCACGTTCAAGTGCTGACATTAATTGTTGGTGAATCATTTTTAAACCTTCTGCATGTTTAATCAACTCTTCATTTTCACTTTTCACAAGTAATGCTCTCTCTAAGTTATCAATGACAGGTAACACATCCGCTAAAAAACCTTGGATACGATATTTACGAATCGTATCTGTATCACTTTGTAGTCTTTTCTTAAGGTTTTCTGTATCTGCGTATGCTTTGTAGTATGCATTTTTACTAGCACCTAGTTCTTCTTTAAGCTGAAGAATTTCTTCTTTCAACAGTTCTATTTCATCTTTTTTTCTTTTTTTCTTTTCTTTTTTCTGTTTTTTTTCATCGTCTACAATTTCTTCAACGATTTCTTCTTGTACTTTATTTTCTTCCATCTTTACTCCTCGTTGTACATTTCTTCAATGACTCTTGACATATATTCCATTAAAGCCACAATACGATTGTATGGCATCCTTGTTGGACCTACAACCATCAATTGACCTTCTTCACTTTGATTTATTTTAAACCTACTTGTAACAACAGACACATTGTCTACATGTATCACATCATTGTTTTCTCCAATGCGTACCTTCACTTCGCTATCTTGACTACTCAACTGTCTCCAAATACTTGTATCTTCCAACATCTTCATGAGCTGTTGAAGTTTTTTAATATCTGCAAATTCTGGTTGATACAACATATTACTTGTACCAGAAGTATACACATTATCACTTGCAAATTTCACAAAAGCACTCACAAAGGCTTGAAACAAAACTTCATGACGAGCTATTTGACCTTGCAACAAAGGTTTAATTTCTTGTAGTCGTTCCACTACATCTACTACCCTTGTACCACACAGTTGATCATTCAAGACATTACAACAGGTTTGTATATCCTTCAAAGATATGTTTTCATCAAAATGGAATGTCTTATTCTCTGTATGACCTTCACTAGTAATAAACACGCACACAGCACTTCTTTCATTAATCGGAAAGATTTGAATATGTTGCAATGTTTGGCTTCTTGTCTCAGGTCCAAGTACTATAGATGTTAGACTAGTCATTTGAGATAAAATATCACAACTCTTTTGAATCATCTCTTCAATTGAATAACGTCTTTGATGAAAAATTGTTTGTAAAGTACTTTCGACTTCATCATCCAACGTTCGTTCCATCAAATTTTCTACATAGTAGCGATATCCTGCACTTGAAGGTATTCGACCACTCGAAGTATGTGTCTTTTCTAATAAAGCCATTTCTTCTAGCGCCTTCATTTCATTTCGCAAGGTTGCACTTGAAACTTGAAACGAAAGTAAATCCATCAAGGTTTTCGACCCAACCGGTTCCGCTGTTTTCGTAAATTCATCAACAATGGTTTTCAATATAACTTCTTGTCTATTACTTAACATAAAACCTCCTTCTAGCACTCAACTACTACGTCTGCTAATACTATACAACACATTTTTAGCACTGTCAACTCAAAAGTGCTAAAATCGAAGTGTAAAATGATTGTGTATCATCTTATAAGATGATATCATATGAATATAAAGATAGTTTATTTAATGCAATCATAGGAGATAAAGGAGGAAAGAGATATGATTGAAAAAAAGTGCTTATTATGAAGAAAATTTATAGATTTTTTAAAGGTTTTATAATATCACTACAATTATTGGCAGCATTAGTATATTTATATTATTGGTGTATAAATATACAAGGTATGTTATTTGAGATATCAGTATCTACACTTGTTGTTTGTAGTATACTAAATTTATGTTTTTTCATTTATGAAAAGCATAATTGATCACTTGTTTTATACTGCATATAAGATTAAGAAGATGAATATGTAAGATATCCGAGTGCGGATAGTTTATTGTATTCATCTTTTTTCAAATTCTATAATAAATGTTACAATTAAATAAAAATATGTTTATAAAAAAATGAATTCATTATATAATTTTTGACAAAAAAATCGCGGAGAGATGAGAGCCTGTACAAAATTTTTTGTATAGTTCTTGTATGTTTTGTATCCTTTTTTGTCATGGCTGATTTCACTATATTACTTCGTTGTTTCTGTTCTTTGGTAGTGGCGAGTATTCGCTCTGTGCCTTGATTCTTGACTTATTTTTCTGTTTCACTCTGCTTTGGTGCTACTTCATTCTTTGTTGATTATTCAGTTTCATTTAAACTATCATCATTTTTAATTCCGTATTCTTATCAACTTCTTTCTTATCTTTGGAAGTATCACTTTGTTTTTTTGTTTCTTCTTTTTGCGGTGTATCTGCTCTACTAACATTATCACTTTTTGGTATGGATAGCAAAATAACACCATTAATTAAAATAACCGATACTATAATTAAAATTACTTCGTACTGTTTTATATACTGATATGCTCGTTTCATAATATCTGCACTTAATTCAATTATATACTACTTTTACATTTTGCCGAAATTCTATTTAATTTCAAATTAGCAAACTGTATATGAATTGATTACTACAAATAGTATCTTTAATAGAGTGTGATTTTACGACCCACAAAAGATTTCAAGATATTATACCTCTTTTGACGCCACTTTTTATAAATAGGCAATTTGTGATGAATAAGGATAAATCTTTGTAGTATCAAAAGCATTATAAATAGACACTTACTACACTCTAAGCAGTCAGACAAAACTCATGTCATAATAACAACTCAAAAGTGCTAAAACGAAACTTTAATTTATTTTCACACATTGTGTTAGATATGATACTATAGTAATAGATTGGAAGTGATATTATGCCATATATAGATTGGGATAGCGTAGAAGAAATATACGCAGGAACCCACTTAAAAGACAAAACTAAAAAAGAAGATTTTAACCTAGCCTTACACTCCTGTGAGGATCCACAAGCAGTACTTGAAAATCGTGAAGCATTTATGCAAGAATTAAACCACTCTTTAAGTTGCTGTGTATTCGCAAACCAAACACA
>CAYJJS010000030.1:16679-23545 GCA_964370645.1 uncultured Erysipelotrichaceae bacterium
ATGAAAGATATTTATGCATATCTTGGACCTTCTATAGAACTGTTTTCCTATGAAGTAGATGAGGTTGTCATCGATGAATTTAAAGCTGCAGTCATTGATTATACAAACTGTATGATTGATAAGGGAGATGGAAAATATTTATTTGATAATAAAATGTTGAATTATCAAACATTGATTAATGCAGGAGTCCCAGATATGAACATCTTTGTATCGCCATATGATACATTCACACAAGAAGATGATTTTTTCTCTTATCGAAGAAGTCAGGAAAAAGGTAGAAATTTAACATTTATCTTACGTAAATAAGCATTCTTAAATATTAAAAAAACAATCATAATCCATATTGAGATGAGCGAGGAATTGTCGTTCTACATGTGAAATGATTGTTTTTTTAATATAAAAGCTAGTTTTTAAATCACTTACCACTAAAGTATTATACATCAGCACTACTTACTTAAATACGAGATATTTACTAAATAAAAAATTACATATTATTACAACTATATTCGCAAACACTTTGGATTCAACTTCATAAAATGAACACCTTTCAACCAAAACATACATAACAAGCATATCTATTATTAAAGAGAGTACGCGCAAGAGCAAGAATACAATAAGCTCCTTTTTTGTATTTGTTAAGGTGCTAGATTTAAATACAATATATTTATTTGCATAGAATGCAAAAATCAAACTACAAATAAATGCAATTACATTTGCATACAAATAGCTATTACTTGTAGTAATTACTGCAGATAGCATGTAATTAAAAACGTAAAAGATAAAAACATTTATGAAAGTTGTAAACCCTCCAACGACTATATAACGAAACACTTGAGATTGTTTAAATCTATAAATCATTTTCAGTCTCTTTCGTTATATATATCGGTCTTTTTTTAGACTCTAAAAATAACTTGGATAAATACTGCCCCAATATTCCTATAGTTAATAATTGAATACCTCCAATAAATAATATAATACAAATTGTAGAAGGCCATCCACTAACTGGATCTGCGTAGATTAAAGATCGAATCACAATAAATCCAATCAAGATAAATGACACAAAACAAAAGATGATTCCTACATATGATGCAAGAGCTAAGGGTAACGTTGAAAAGTTGGTAATACTTTCTAAAGAATATTGAAACAATTTCCAAAAGTTCCACTTACTTGTTCCTGCAACCCTCTCTTGATTTTCATAAGTAATCCATTTCGTATTAAAACCAACCCAAGAAAACAATCCTTTCGAATATCTATTATATTCTTTTAACTTTAAAATCGAATCTACCATTTGTCTAGTCATTAAACGGAAGTCTCTTGCACCGGATACGACTTTTGTATTCGAAATTTTATTAATTAAACAATAGTAAGCTTTGGTGCATATTTTTCTGAAAAAACTATATCCATTTCGACTAACACTACGAGTTGCAACACAATCGTAACCTTCCTCTATAATAAGTTGATACATTTGTTTCAACAAATACGGAGGATCTTGTAAATCTGCATCCATTAATGTAATATAGTCACCCTTACAATTTTCTAAACCAGCATACATGGCAGCTTCTTTTCCAAAATTACGTGAAAACGAAATATAACGAACTCTTTTATCACACTTAGCATAGGTCTTTAAAACCTCTAGTACATTGTCGCTGGATCCATCATTCACAAACAAAAATTCAAACTCTAGTTCATCTTTCATAGCCTCACTTAATTTCGTTATCTCTTCATAAAAGTAAGGTATACTTTCTTCTTCATTATAGCAACTAACCACTACTGACAATATTTTTTTCATAGATACCTCCTTTGAAATTTACATAAACTTATCGTTAACAAAATAAATAATGCTGTTATACGCAAACCAATAATTTTTAAATCATTGAAATACTCTACTTCGATATTATGAGTCCCTTCTTTTATATCAAAACCTATAAAAGACTCATTCACTAATTTATAATCTACTTCTTTACCATCTACTTTTATTTTAAAATTTGAATCAAAAGGGATATTCAAAACAAAAATCGAGTCACTTTTAACTTCTATTTCGCCATATATATAATCCCCCTTCGTTTTATCCATATCCACTATAAAAGAGTCAAAATCATTTTTTAGATCTTCATTATCTACCTCATACACAAAACAATTATTCACCTTATATTCACCCTCTTTGAACGTTACCTCCAATACATCACTACCATTCACTACATATGTGAAGCGTTCATTATGGTTATAGTACTTCCAGTTTGAATCTGTTAATTTATTTCTAACACCATTAATGTCTATCCACAGATCTTCATTCGTCGCTCGCAAATCGAAAGCCACAATATATAATTGCTTATTTGGCACTGACAATTGTAATATGTTATTTTTTTGAGCTTCTATTTGATACTGACCCCCCTCTTTTTGTATAGTTAGATTTTCAGATGACACAAAATCATAATCAACTTCATTCAATTGCTTTATTTTAACATTTGTTTGCTTATCACTAATTATAGTTCCAAGTAAATAAATCATTTTTTCTTGTTTTTCTAATTGTTCATAATCACGATGATGAATATAGTTACTTGTCGCATACCCCAATGGAAATGCATACAAATTTTCATAAATATGATATCCCTCAACCGTTGCTATATACTCATAAAATTCACTTAATTTTTCCTGTGTGACAATGTACTTCTCTGACAAATATATTTGCGATATCAAATTGTGATTTGTTGGTATCATAAAAACATTTCTTGTGGAAATGTCATTTTCCAAAACATCGTGATATAGGTTTCGATACAATATATTTTGTGTAGAAGAATACAAAGTAGAGCGATACATTCCACTACTAACATTTATATTTTCATGGTTGTTGAACGCTAAATTTACCCTATAATAACCTGGATCAATCGTATTTAAATAGTCTGAAATAGCATTCACCACATTTCGATTCACTTCATATGAACCCTTCTTTACATATGTATCAAGCGTATTAATATAATAACAATTAAATAATGCACTGCTACAAATACAAATAATGATACCTATGCGAATATATCTTAATGAACACAAAGTTGCAATGAAGTTTGTACTTGCTAATAAGACAAAAGGAATGAAAGGAATTAAAGATTTAAAATCAAGGTATAGAAAACCATTCAATGAAAAACTAAAAACCGGAATCATGGATAGCAATAACAGAAACAACGACCAAATTTTTTCGATTTTATTTTGGAAAAAGACATTCCAGAGCAAAGCAACAAATGTAATTACAGGCAAACCCATACTATACGCAGATAAAATAGTTCCCTCATTGATTAATCCATTATCAATAATAAATAAATCTTTCATCACTATATTGCTCTCTGCATGCATTCTTCCTGAGAGTAAAACTTCAAGTGTAGGCAACCACAATAAGCTCGATATTCCAACACTCAATAAGAAAGGAATACTAAATTTAATTGCAAATAAAACAATGCTCTTTATGATTTTTTGATTCGTTTGTAACACACAATATCTATACAGACCATATGTAAATAATGCAACAAATGACCCCACTGCAAAATAAAAGCTACAATATACAATCATACTTAAACACACAACTAACAAGGTATACTTTTTATGCATTATGTATTTCTCCACCCCATAAAGTCCTCCAATAAGAAAAGGCATATAGTTTACAAACATTAGATGTCTATGCGTATGAAACAAAAGTGGAGCAGCACACATAAACAGTAATGCAACAATAAATGCAACTAATGGAGTATACTTTTGCTTTCTCAAAAAAACATAAAATAATATGCAGCTTGTGATCAAAGCTAAAACACTTACCACAATTAAATAATCCACCATTTCAACGAATGGAAATGCATAAGACATTAACACATAAGGATTGTATAATCCATAATAGGATATATTATAAATGTTTTGTCCTGCCCCTAGGTGGGGCATAAAATCCGGAAAAAAATCTTTAGTTTCATAAAATAAATCTCTTAAATACGATGGAAAACTAGCATGTTGGTTTATATAATCGATACTTGATGCAAATAGACTTTCACTTGAGCAAAGTAATGCTATTAAAAAACTGAAAGAAGCTACCAATAATACTATTGCGATACGATCTCGACTTTTGCTATTCACCTTCATAAGCCTTAAAGACAAGCGTACTTTTAAACAAGTCTCCATCTATGTATATATCAAATTCTCCTCTTTGCAAGATTACTAGATGTTCTATAATAGAAAGACCTAAACCACTTCCACTACCTGTTCTTGCATTATCACCTCTAACAAATCGTTGCATCAATTCTTCTTTGCTAACATTTAGTTTTTGGTTTGAGATATTTTTTATCTCAATCATAACTTGATTATCTGCAGTGCTAACATCTATATAAATCCTTGTATTTTGCATTGTATATTTTGTTAAGTTACTGTATAAATTGTCAAATACTCTGTAAATATATACAATATCAGCCTGAATATATAAATTATTTGAACTGTGAAATACAACATCCAAATTTGCTTCATGAAACGAATCACTATATTCCCCATTTAATTGATGAATTAATTCACAAACACTTACCTTGCAAAATTCCATTTTCAAATCTTTAGAACTCGCCTTTGATAATTCTAATAAGTCATCTGTCAAATGTTTTAATCGTAATGCTTTATCATTTAAAATTCTTATGTATTCAGTGATTTGAGCACTATCATTTTTCTCTTGTTTCAATAAATCAATATAATTAATAATTGATGTTAGTGGTGTTTTTATATCGTGTGAAACATTAGTAATCAAATCCGCCTTCATTTTTTCACTCATTAATTTGGCATTTAAAGCTTCTTCTAATCCGTGTGAAATATTATCTAATTTTAATGCAATTTCATAATACGATTTTGAAAAGTTTTTTTCCTCAATCGTATACACTTTATTTTCATAAATAGATTCAATAATCTTTTTAATTTCTCTCATCATAAGATGCCTTCTACAAAAGAATGCACCCACAACTAAACAGTACATAATATAAAATATGAATATGTAAATTGAATAACCAAATGCAAACATTACTATATGTAATACAATAAAAATAAAAATTATGATAGCATATAAATATTTTTCTGAAAGCAAATGGCATAATCCTTTGAGTTTACAAAAAATCTTATATAATAGTGTAGAATTGATAAAGGTATCACTTTTTATCCTTCTCAATATTGTTGTAAACACAAGAAATATCGAGAAATAAACAATCATATATATGCATATGAAATGTAAATATTGCAATATAAAAATACTAACTAAATAATACGTAAATAATGCTAGTGCTAAAATAATAAATAAATATATTTCCAGTGATATTTTATCAACGGATTTCAAAGTATCGCCCACTGATCTTATAAGTAAGCAAAACAAAACACCTGCGATAATTAAACTTATGACTATATTTATAAGTGCAAAATCAAACAAAAATAAAACGCCATCGTACCACAAACTATTCCAATAGTATTTTGATGTATAATTGATTTCATCTAATGAAAAATAGATATCAACATTTTCCATATCAAAATTATAAAAATAATCATACATCCCTATCGTAGATTGTGTATTATCGCCAAACTTTCTATAGTAATACTTACCATCCCAAAGACTCTCATCAAGTGCTTTTAAGTGCGTATCTACACGGTTTGAATAAATTATGTTCGTACCATGATCTATATAAACAAAATCAAAACCTTCAAACGCCAATGGAAAATTCACAACTACATCATATTTCACATCATTGATTAGCGCAGATTCTGATGGCGTGAAATAATTGCTTCCTTGATCAAAGGTATAGCCAATTGAATCTAATAACTCACTCCCTACTTCATCATAAAAGAATTGAGAAGTATAATAGGAAGGTGTATCAAAATGCACGCTACTATGATCCTCTACACGCTGTACAACTATAATATTAATCATTAGAAAAAATATAACAATTGGCAATATAAAATACGTAATACTTTTTGTTACTACCCTCTTCATACCTTATCCTCTATGTCTTCCACCTTATAACCAACTCCCCATACCACCTTCACATACTTAGGTTTTTTTGGATCAAGCTCAATTTTTTCTCTAATATGTCTAATATGCACAGCAACCACATTCGCAACATCAAAACTTTCACTTGCACAAGAACTTGCATAAATCTGTTCCATCGAAAACACTTTACCTTTATTACAAATCAAAAATAATAATATATTATATTGCGTAGGTGTTAATTTAATTTCTTTATCAAAAACTCGCACTACTTTTCGTATATCATCTACAAGCAAATCACCACTACGATACACTTTTTCACTCTCAATATCCTTATAAAAATTATTGTATCTGCGTAATTGTGAATTTACCCTTGCTACTAATTCCATCGGATTAAAAGGTTTAGTAATATAGTCATCAGCGCCTACATTCAATCCTTCAACTTTATCATAGTCCTCACTCTTCGCAGATAATAAAATAACTGGTATTTGTGATGTCTGTCTTATTTTATTTAAGACTTCAATACCATTCATTTTTGGCATCATTATATCTAATATTACTAAATCAACCTCTTGATTACTTAACTTTTCCAAGGCCATAACTCCATCATAAGCAACTACAAACTCATAGTTTTCTCTTGTCAGATAAATCCCTATTGCTTTCACAATTTCTTTATCGTCATCAACCACTAAAATTTTACTCATACAATTCCCTCCTATCACTAGTATTATAGCAAATAAATATTAATAAAAATCTTACTATTTCTTAAGAATTTATTAACATCTAAAAGCAAAAAAAACTCATTTATCTTTATCGATAAGTGAGCTTTTTTTGTTTATTCTATTCATTAACTCAAAAAATAAGGTCGTTCGTATTCTTCACG
>CAYJJS010000031.1:0-22914 GCA_964370645.1 uncultured Erysipelotrichaceae bacterium
ATGTGTCAAATATATTTAAGCGAAAGTTATTTGTCTTAGTGTACTCTGAAAAAATTTTGTAAACCAAGGATGATATAACTATATAATTAGATCTTTCTTGTTATATGTTTTTATAGTAGTATTAAAGATGAAGGAATGGGTGTTGTAATGAATATTTATAAAGAGATGCGTAGTGGAATGCAAACGGCGTTTATAGATTCTACATATAGTTCAAACATATTATATAGGCCAGAATTTATATACAATGATTATAAATCAGGGAAAAAGGTTATTTCAGCGATAGAAGAAGAATTACAAAGTTGTGATAGTTTTTCTATCAGTGTTGCATTTATAACAATGAGTGGGGTGACACCATTATTACAAACATTGAAGGAATTAGAGGAAAAAGGAATAAAAGGAAAAATTTTAACTACTAATTATTTGATGTTTACACAGCCACAAGCCCTACGAAAGTTAATGTCACTGAGAAATATAGAAGTCCGCATGTATGATTCTAATAAAGCTGGAGAAGGTTTTCATACAAAAGGATATATTTTTAAAAAAGGTGATATATATAGAATTATTGTAGGTAGCTCGAATTTGACTGGCTCAGCAATTACAAAAAATAAAGAATGGAATACGAAATTAGTTTCTACTAGCGAAGGTAATGTAGCACAATCCATTATTAAAGAATTTAATGATTTATGGAATCATATAGAAACAAGAGATGTTAATAGTATTATTGATGAATATACTATAAGATATGAAATTTTAGAAGAACAAAAACGAATCACTACTCCTGAGGAAATACAAACGACATTACACTATGAACTACAAGCAAATGCTATGCAAAAAGAATTCATCAGTAATGTTCTACGACTAAAAGAAGCTGGAGAAAAAAGAGTTTTGCTGATTAGTGCAACAGGAACCGGAAAAACTTACGCCTCTGCATTTGCTATTAAAGCATTGAAGCCTAAAAGAATTTTATTTATAGTACATAGAGAACAAATCGCGAAGCAAGCTCTAGAAAGTTATAAACGAATTTTTAAGGACTCAAAAACGTTTGGTTTATTATCAGGGAATAGTAAAGAATACGACGCAAATTATATATTTGCAACGATGCAGATGTTGTCAAAAGAAAGTGTACGTAAAAACTTTGAACCTAGCTCATTTGATGTGATTGTTATTGATGAGGTGCACCGAGCTGGTGCAAATAGTTATAAAGAAATTATGGACTATTTTACTCCAACTTTGTATTTGGGAATGAGTGCAATCCCAGAACGTAGTGATGGATTTGATGTATTCGCTTTATTTGATCATAATGTAGCACATGAAATACGACTGCAACAGGCTATGGAAGAGAATTTACTGTGTCCATTTCACTATTTTGGAATTACAGATTTAAGCATTGTAGAAGAAAATATGGACGTCAGTAACTTTCATTTGTTGATAAATGAGGTAAGGGTAAAACATATCTTGGATAAAATCAGATATTATGGATATTATGGAAAACGTGTAAAAGGTCTGGTATTTTGTTCACGAAAAGAAGAAGCGGCTATGTTATCTGAAAAATTCAATCAAAACGGATTTAAAACAACATATTTAAGTGGGAGTGATTCTCAACAAAAAAGAGAGGATGCGATAAATCTTTTAACTAGTGATGACACCAGTAATTGTTTACATTATATTTTCACTGTAGATATATTTAATGAAGGTGTTGATATTCCTGAAATAAATCAAATTATTATGTTACGTCCGACACAAAGTCCTATTGTATTTGTACAGCAATTAGGAAGAGGTTTGAGAAAAAGTAAAGGAAAAGAGTTTGTAGTAATTTTAGATTTTATTGGTAACTATACAAATAATTTTATGATACCAATTGCATTGTCTGGAAATCGTACATACAACAAAGATACAATTCGCAAGTATATAGGTCAAGGAGAGCGTACAATACCCGGGGAATCTACCATACATTTTGATTCAATTTCTAAACAGAGGGTTTACGAAGCTCTTGATAAGGCTAATTTTTCTAACTTGAAACTTATTAAAGAGAACTATAACAATTTGAAAAATAGATTAGGACATATACCAGAGATAAAAGATTTCGAATTTTTTGGTGAATTGGATATGCAAATTATTTTTAGTCATAAGACATTAGGTTCATATTATAGCTTTTTAAAAAAACATGAGAAAGAGTATTCAATAGAACTTAATATTCAACAAGAACAATACCTTAAATTTTTATGTAGTAAATTAGCAAATGGGAAACGTCCCCATGAATTGGTACTACTAAAGATGTGTATTGCGAATGGAAAAGTGTCTATTGATGCATGGGAAGATGTTATGGGAAATTCATATGGTTGTTTTATTCATACATACACAATTACGAATGTTATGAATGTGTTGATGAATATATTCCCTTCAGGAGGTGCTACAAAGACGTTTGAAACTTGCATGTTTTTGGAGTACTTCAATGACAAGATGATTACTCTAACTAGTGCATTTTCTAATGCTCTGGGGGATTCCTATTTCAAAGACATGGTGGAAGAAGTCATTGAATATGGATTAAAGAGATATAAAACCTTATATGAAAAAGGTACAGGAACATTTATGTTTAAGTTGTACCAAAAGTATACATATGAAGATGTTTGTCGTTTGTTAGAATGGGAAAAGAATGAGGTTCCATTGAATATAGGGGGATACAAGTTTGATAAAAAAACAAATACGCTTCCTGTTTTTATAAACTATAATAAAAGTGAAGATATTAGTAATACGATTAAATATGAAGATCGTTTTATTTCTAATAAGATTTTAATCTCACTATCGAAATCAAAAAGGAAAATAGAATCTGAAGATGTGCAACGCTTTTTAAATGCTCCTAAGACTTCCACAAGTGTCCATTTATTTGTTAGAAAAAATAAGGATGATAAAGAATCAAAAGAGTTTTATTATTTAGGTCTTATGAAACCAAGTGGAAACATACATCAAATTATGATGTCAGAAACAAACGAGAGTGCAGTAGAAATAGAGTGGATATTAGATGAAGAAGTAAGAGAAGATGTATACAAATACATTGTAAAGGAATAAATATATGAAAAAGCAAATTGAAGTGGTAGCTGCTATTATTGTAGCAGGGGACACCATTTTGGCCACCCAAAAAGGCAACGGAGAATTCAAAGATTTATGGGAGTTCCCTGGAGGAAAAATTGAAGTTGGGGAGAGTCATGAAAAGGCATTAATACGAGAAATAAAAGAAGAATTGAATATAGAAATAGGGATAGAATGTCTTTTTAAAACTATTTCATATGAATATCCTTCGTTCCATTTAATCATGCATTGTTACTTATCTTTCATAAATAGTGGTGAAATTACACTACTGGAGCATAGTGATAAAATATGGTTAAGTAGAAAACAACTACATGAATTACAGTGGGTACCAGCAGATATTGAAGTGGTAAATGAACTAGCTAATCACTGGTCTATAAAGCAATAATGTGCTATCCTACATCTGAAATAGCTTTTTCAATATCATCGTATATAGCATGTGATGCTGGAACTTATATCATCAATGATTGATCTTGCATAACATAATGCAGGTATTCAATACGTAGCAGGCTAGTGTTCAACGATTGTGGAAATGAATTGAATTTTATCATGTAGTTTTTTGTCGGATTGAATATTCTATTTTTTAGTAGTATAATGAAACAGGAATAGGGAGGATATTATGAGAAAAAAATTATTAAAGATTTTAGTAGTTCTTATGTTAGTTATGCAAGTGAATCCAACGATTTCTTTATTTGCAGAAACGGAAAATATTGATGAGACACAGGTGGAGACACAAACTGAGCAAGGAAGTGGTAGCGATGTGATTACTCCAAATGTAGCACAAACAGCTTCTGATGAAGTGGTTCCAACAATCAATTGGTCGGAGAACGAAATTTTCGCGAATGGTGTTGAACTACATCTAAAAGAGGGGGAGCGCAGTGGACTTACAGAAGTGTACTATAAATCTGCAAGTGGAGATCTGATTCCTTTTGATTTAGACAAACATATGGAAGGAGTGCAACATTCAAATTATTTAGCTAATTTTACTATATATGGTGGTTCTTTAAATGAGAGTGTACATAGTACTTCTATCGTTGTAGAAGGTGGAGAGGTTGCTTCTATATATGGTGGAGGATTGAGTGTGCAGCGCGAGGGAGTCGATGCAGCGAATGCCAATGTAGAAACGGATACATCTATTTCAATTAGCGCACATGATGAATTAGATATGGTTGTTGGAGGTGGTTATTCTTTAGCGCCTGCGACAACTGCAGATGTTAATGGGAATACGTATGTGCAAGTTAATGGTGATGTGAGAATTGGTATGCTAATTGGTGGAGGAATGGTTTCAACAAATATAGTTATTTATACAGATATGTATAATGAAACAAAACCACCATATTTTGCGCGAGTACATGGAACAACAAACGTTACTGTGCAAGGGGCAAGTATAAGTTATGGTATTTTTGGTGGAGGATTTGCGGATAACCAATCACAGGAAGTTGAGAATTACAATCCAAACATAGATGTTTCTGTAAATCAAACAAACATCAACATGGATGATGGATTTGCACAATCTATATACGGTGGAGGAATTAGTACTAATGCAAATTCACTAGTGAAAACCAATACCAATGTAAATGTGTCTGATGCGAATGTAGGTGCTGTCCATGGGGGATCTTATGCAGCTCTAGCACAATCTATAGGTCGTGTTGCAGGAAATACAAATGTTACTATTAACAGTTCAAATATAACTAATGTGTATGGTGGAGGAGCTGTCTTTAGTCGTGGCGAGGATACTCGTAGTAGTGAGGCAGAAGTTGAGAATGCGATACAATCTTTAAATACAAGTGTAGAAGCGAATACAAATGTGTTTGTTAATAATAGTGTTGTTAGTAATGTGTTTGGTGGAGCCAAACATGGGAATGTACTTGGTGACACAAATGTAACAATATCGGATAACAGTAGAATTGAGGAAGTGTATGGTGGAGGAGCCGGTATGTTAATTGAAATGGGTAAAGATAGCTTTGTTCTTATACCTAATTATGTACTAGGTAATACGAATGTAAATCTTAATCATGCAACGATAACTAAAGTATATGGTGGAGGAGCAAATGAATTTGGATATTCTGCTTCGACAACTGGGGTTGGTCTTAATGTATATACAAACGAAAGCGGATTAGATGGTAATTATATTGTTTCTGAAAAGGGGAATACGAATATAATTATCAATGGAGCAACCGTACACACTAGTGTTATTGGTGGTGCTGCAGATACTGGATACATTCAAGGCTCAACACATATAACAATTCATAATGGGGTTATAGACGGAGATGTATTTGGAGGTTCGGATACAGGTGGTTGTGTACGTGGAAACACGAACATTACGGTGTATGATGGAATATTTAATGGAAATCTATATGGAGGAGGAATTTCCTCTAAAATTGGATATGGCTATGAAGGTATAGATCAAGTCGAATTTGGAAAAGAAGTGGAGTTAGTTCCTGTTGATGGTTTAGGAAATGCTACTATTAAAGTGTTTGGTGGAGCGATTGGGCAGGATTATATTGGAGAGATAATTGGATGTGTTTTTGTTAGTGGAAGTTATTCGGTAGGTGGTACACCTGAAAATGTAAGAAACGCAAGTGAGGAACTTGATGCATTTTTACCAAAAAATAATGGGAATGGTTATGTATTTATAGATCATGATGTTGAAATGCTTGGAAATGTATACGAAGCAATCTTTAAGGATGCTACCCTTGTTGAAGATGATGTTGAATATGACTTGAATTTAGTAATGGGAGAAACTACGGTTATTATGGATCAAGTGTACAATACAAATAGCTCATTATTAGGATCTAGTGGAGGAATCGGTGTCGCTATTGTTTCTTTAGAATCTGGTATTTTTGAAACGTTTGAAACAGGAACAGGACTAGAATACAATGGAGAAGGTTTAAACATATTACGTATACAACAACTTAATGAAGATGCAATAGAGAGTAGCGGCGGTGAAGTATTGCAAAGTGCAGCAGAAAATGGAGCATGGAGTATGCCACACTGGAGTATTCAAGGTGATGTTGTATTGCATGAAGATGTAGTACAAAATATTGCGATTATTGAAAATCAAGAATTGTACCTACCATTGGATGCAACTTTAGCTGTACAAGGGGCAACGCCATTGTCAAATGAAGGGTATATTGTAACTGCTCATGGAGATTTAGGAAATGGATTAGAAACTGGTTTTGTTAATAATACAACAAGTAATGCAACTTCACGTATTTATCGTGGAGATGCTGCAAATTCTATGTCTGTGAATCCAAGTGTTAGTAACTATAAAGTGAATGATAGTGCAACACCAATTACTGCAAGTGTAGGTAATAATTATACATTCTTAGCAAATGGAACAAAAATTACGTATGCAGATACAACATGGCAAAAAGATGGAGTAGCATACAGTTCAACGAGTGGACAAATCACTCCTACAACGGATGCTGCTGGAGTATTTACATACACAGCATCTACACCATTTGAAGTGCAATTTGAATCAGTACTGCAAGCAAGTGGGTTGATGAACAATGGAAATGCACAAGCAAGTGCAGTGGTGAATGTTGGATTGTATAATATTACTTTTGATCCAGATGGAGGAGTCTTCCCAGATGGAGATACAAATGCAAAAGTAGATATGACAGATTCAAGTGGAAAGCTTACAAATACAGTGACACAACCGACAAAAGAAGGGTACACTTTTGAAGGGTGGAGTATTGAAAATGAAGTGATTTCTACACAAGAAGCACAAGACAGAGTGTTTACTTCTGATGCTACATTAGTGGCAGTATGGAAGAAAACAAGTACATCGCCAACAACAGGAGATACAACAAATATCTTATTGTATATGGCTCTTGTGATGTTTGCAATTGGTGGAGTAATGGCAAGCAAGCAACAATTAAAAAGATAACTAGATAAGTGAGTGGTAATTTACCATTCACTTATTTTTATATTTATTGTATGAAATTTTTAGTGTGAGATACACATTTGTTTATTTATTAGTAAAGTAGTATAATGGAATGGAAAAAGGGGGTATATTATGAAATTTAAGAATAGAAATTTATGTAAATTATTATTAGCTTTCATTTTGGCGTTGCAGGTTAGTCCAATGAGCGTGTTTGCACAAGAAACACCAGGTGAAGTAGCGCAAGAATCAAGTGACATTTCGAATGAGGATGACACAACGAAAAGTGATAATGATGGAGTAGTGGAGGATGCGAGTGCTTCACACTCAGCGGATACTACTGATGAGGGTGTTGTAGCTGTAGAAGCTAGTGCACAAGTAGTATTAAATAATGCACCAGTAGCGATAGCGGATGATGTAATTCCAGAAATTGATCATGATAATGAAATGATTTTTGCGAATGGTGTAGAATTACATATACTAGCTGGAATTACTTCAGATTTAACAAAAGTGCAGTACAAGGATAGTAGTGGAACCCTTATCGCATTAGATTTAGATGAAGTATTAGATGGGGTACAAGAAGAAGCAAACCTTGAAAATTATACAATTTATGGAGGAGCTTTGAATGAAAGTGTACATAGTAGTAAACTAGTTATTTCAGGTGGAGATGTTTATGAAGTCATAGGTGGTGGATTAAGTATGGCTGTTAATGGTGAAGAGGCAGCAGATGCGAACATCGAAACAAGTACACAGATAACAGTAGATGGGGATGCAATTATCGCTAACATCTATGGTGGAGGGAACGCACGTTCACCATATACAACGGCAGATGTAAAAAATAATACATCGATTATTGTTGAAGCAAATGCTTCTATAGATCAAATTGTTGGTGGAGGTTATGTTTTTAGCACACAACTAGTTGAAGAACCTGTAGCGCTTGCAGCAGACATGCCTTATATTGCAAGAGTGTTGGGAACTACGAATATAGAAATGAAACAAGGGGAAGCCTCTTTAGTTATAGGTGGTGGATTTGCTGCGAATTACTATGGGGATGCTATACAGTTTAACCCGAATATAGATATAAGTGTTGCAGCTACGAACGTTACAATTAGTGAGGCTACTTTGGATTTTGTATATGGAGGAGGAGCTAGTTACAACGCAAATTCTTCCGTACTAGGGGATACGAATGTAAAAGTTATGAATTCATTTGTTGATGAAGTGCTTGGAGGAGCTTTAATCTTAGCAGGGCATGGTACAGGAAGCGTACAAGGGACTACTAATGTAAATGTAGAAGGTGGTCGTATTGAAGTAGTGTATGGTGGTGGTGCTTTATTTTCTCCTGAAGCAGATGTTCACACAACAGAAATCGCAGAAGCTGCATCGCCTCTTTTACCAAATACAACAGTAAAAGGAAACACACAAGTAAGTATTAGCTCAGATGTAAATCAGGTATATGGTGGAGCTAAGCATGGGAATGTTCAGGGTAATACTAATGTGACTATTTTAGAAGGTAGTGATGTTAATATTGCTCAAGCTGGGGGAGATGCTTTTTATTTAGGAAGTAGTCCTCTAGGAAGTATCTTTGTACCAAACTATGTATTTGGTAATAGTACAATTACTGTGGCCGGTGGTATTGTAGAACTAGTTACTGGTGGAGGAGGGAACCAAGATAATGTCTATTCTGTTTTCCCTTCACTTAATGGAGTTGCTGTAGATTTAGAATTTGACGGTAGAGATATTACTACAAACTTTGTTGAGGGAACACAAGGAAATACATTTGTTAATATTACAGGTGGACAGATTAATTATGTTATTGGTGGAGCTATACAAGGGTATGTGCATGGTTCTACATATGTTAATATTACTGGTGGAATCATACGACGTAATGTGTATGCAGGTGGTCTAGGGTATTCTGCAGTAGGTAAAGACACAAATGTAACTATGTATGGTGGTACAGTAGCGAATAATATTTATGGTGGTGGTGCTTCTGTTACTGCTGAAGATCCATTAGTTGCAATGGTTGGGTATAAAATTGATTTTGAAAACACAGAGAGTGATGCATTATATATCGCAAATGAAGGATATGGAAATGCAACAATCAAAGTGTTTGATGGAACCATTGGTTATCCAAACACAACAATAATTCCAGGAAATGTATTCGTAAGTGGTGGATATTTAATGGGATATAGGAGAGCTTCTGTTGAACCTGAATTACAAGAAATAGACTTGGTTTCTAAAAATAATGGTGATGGTTATGTATTCATTAACGATGATGCATACATTTATGGGAATGTATATAAGTCATTATTGAAAGAGGAAATCATTGAAATTAATGGTGTACGTGTAAATACAAAACAAGTCGAAGGGGATGTAACGGTTGTTATGGATCAAACGTATGCCGTGAAATCCATTGTTGGTGAAGAAGTATCATCACTAGGTGGAGTAGGTTTAGCTTTACTTAGTTTGTCCGATATAATAGAAAATGATTTTGATATTAATTTAATTTCGACTGGAACAGGTTTAGAATACAATGGAGAAGGTATGAATATATTGCGTCTACAACAGCTTAATGAAGATGCACTAGAAGTTAAAGCTGGTGAAGTATTACAAAGTGCTGCAGAAAATGGTGCATGGAGTATGCCACACTGGAGTATTCAAGGTGATGTTGTATTGCATGAAGATGTAGTACAAAATATTGCGATTATTGAAAATCAAGAATTGTACCTACCATTGGATGCAACTTTAGCTGTACAAGGGGCAACGCCATTGTCAAATGAAGGGTATATTGTAACTGCTCATGGAGATTTAGGAAATGGATTAGAAACTGGTTTTGTTAATAATACAACAAGTAATGCAACTTCACGTATTTATCGTGGAGATGCTGCAAATTCTATGTCTGTGAATCCAAGTGTTAGTAACTATAAAGTGAATGATAGTGCAACACCAATTACTGCAAGTGTAGGTAATAATTATACATTCTTAGCAAATGGAACAAAAATTACGTATGCAGATACAACATGGCAAAAAGATGGAGTAGCATACAGTTCAACGAGTGGACAAATCACTCCTACAACGGATGCTGCTGGAGTATTTACATACACAGCATCTACACCATTTGAAGTGCAATTTGAATCAGTACTGCAAGCAAGTGGGTTGATGAACAATGGAAATGCACAAGCAAGTGCAGTGGTGAATGTTGGATTGTATAATATTACTTTTGATCCAGATGGAGGAGTCTTCCCAGATGGAGATACAAATGCAAAAGTAGATATGACAGATTCAAGTGGAAAGCTTACAAATACAGTGACACAACCGACAAAAGAAGGGTACACTTTTGAAGGGTGGAGTATTGAAAATGAAGTGATTTCTACACAAGAAGCACAAGACAGAGTGTTTACTTCTGATGCTACATTAGTGGCAGTATGGAAGAAAACAAGTACATCGCCAACAACAGGAGATACAACAAATATCTTATTGTATATGGCTCTTGTGATGTTTGCAATTGGTGGAGTAATGGCAAGCAAGCAACAATTAAAAAGATAACTAGATAAGTGAGTGGTAATTTACCATTCACTTATTTTTATGGTAAAATGTATGAAAAGGCATACATGTGTTAAATTTGGGGTTTATTTTACACGAAGATATGCTATTATAATTTAGGCACGACTTCGTGCAAGGGAGAACATTATGGAAAATTTGAAGAAAAAATATGGACTTTTTACTGCAATTGCCATGGTAGTAGGAATTGTTATAGGGAGTGGAGTGTTTTTTAAAGCAGAAAAAATATTATTAGAAACGGGAGGAAATCTTCCCATTGGGATTTTAGCTTGGGCACTAGGTGGAATGATCATGATTATTTGTGCTTACAACTTTGCAGTTATGGCCACAAGATATGAAAAGGTGAATGGAATTGTAGATTATGCCGAAGCTGCTGTAGGGGATAAATATGGTTATTTTATCGGTTGGTTTATGGCAGTCATTTATATTCCAGCGATTACAAGTGTATTAGCATGGGTTTCTGCACGCTATACGGTTGTTTTAATTGCAGGGGATGAGTGGAGTATTGTAGGACCTGAATGTTTGGCCATTGCTATGTTTTATTTAGTAGGTAGTTATGCTGTGAATGCACTATCTCCAATCATAGCAGGGAAATTTCAAGTTAGTTCAACGATCATTAAATTAATTCCTTTATTTTTAATGGGAATTGTAGGGACAATTGTTGGACTTAGTAATGGAGTTTTAGTAGAAAACTTTACTACTGTGACTACGGAAGTAACTGGAAATCCTTTATTTGCTGCAGTTGTTGCAACAGCATTTGCTTATGAAGGGTGGATTATAGCAACTAGTATTAACTCTGAGTTAGAAAATGCAAAGAAAAATTTACCGCGTGCATTAGTGTTTGGAACATTACTTATTAGTGTAACTTATATTTTATATTACATTGGACTAGCGGGAGCGGTTGAAAATTCAGTGATTATGGAAATGGGAGAGCAAGGAGCAAAATTGGCTTTCTCAACGATCTTTAGTGAAGTTGGTGGAACTGCATTGTTTGTATTTATTGTAATTTCTTGTTTAGGAACTTTAAATGGATTGATGTTAGGATGTACAAGAGGATTTTATGCTTTGGGTAGTCGTGGACAAGGAGTAAGTCCGAAAATGACTAGCCAAATTGATAAGCATACAAATATGCCAACCAATTCAGCAGTCATTGGACTTATGATGGCAGCTACATGGTTATTGTTCTTTTTTGGTTCACAGCTAGTGGCGACACCATGGTTTGGTCCATTTTCATTTGATTCATCGGAATTACCTATTGTTACACTATATGCATTATACATTCCTATCTTTATTAAAATGATAACAAAAGAAAAGGGATTGGGGTTATTTAAAGGTAAGATTATGCCTATCTTAGGAGTAGCGAGTTCTAGTTTTATGATGATCGCTGCCTATGTTGCACATGGTGAAAAAGTAATATATTATTTAATTTTATTCGCGCTGATACAAGCAATTGGATTATTGTTTTATAAGAAAGTCAAAAAGTAGTGTTCTTTGAACACTTCTTTTTTCTTGAATAATCACTGTGTTTCCTGTACACTGAATAGCATTAGAGCATTCTAATTGTGAGGTAACTATGAGTATTTATGATGTAATGAAAAAAAGAGTAGATAGAAACAATGTAGAAAGTGTACTAGAAGTATTTTGTGAAAGTCAAAAGCGTATATTTATCAGTGTATTGAATCAAGGTGTACAACAGGATTGCGTAGATTATGTATATGTAAATCAAACGCATTATGCGATTATTCCAAAGACATCTTTTTTGTTTAATCAAGTAAAAGAGGAAGTTTACGGGATGTTGTTTGAGATACATGAAGATTTTGATTTTTCAATGTTCGATAAAAAAGTTATGTATCATTTTTATGCACATAAAGTAGAATTAAATGAGCAATTATTGATTGCTTTAACATCAAAGACACCAAAACTAAAAAAATTATTGCATAAGCAAGCGTTGGTGTTGGAATTAAAAGTTATAGAAGGAACTTTATATTTTTCTAATCAATCTTGTTTTAAAATAACAGGAAAAGATATGACAATAGATCGTTGTAAAGATGGAAGTGGTCATTTAGTGAGTGACAGAGCAAGGTTTGTAGTTTTTGAGTATGAAAATCGTCAGGTTATTTTTAATGTAATTGAAGAAGATGGTGTTTATTATACGTTAACAAAAAAAGATTCTAATAAAATGCAACATATTTTATCTAGAGAATCTTGTTTGATTTATGATGGAAAAGATGTGTTTACCACAATAATAGAAGTTGTTGAAGGTAAAGAAGAATGGGTACATGAACAGTTAGAAAAGGCGAAACATACGTATTTTAAAAATACGGATGGGGTTGTTGCTTTAACATTTAAAAGATAGATTTTGCATGTATCCTATTTTGACATTCGATTGGATTTTTGATACTATGAGAAAGCATGAGGGAAGGCATATGAAAGAGGGAATAAAGTCACTAGCAACATTAGCTGTGATTATTTTGGTTGTCGTATTATTAGATGTAGGTTGTATTTTTGAAAGAGTAATTGGAATACCTTGTATGGGATGTGGATTGACTCGCGCTTGTCTAGCTGCTTTGTCGCTAGATTTTGAGAGTGCATTTTATTATAACCCAATGTTTTTAGTTACACTTTCATTACTTGCTGTGTGTACTTTTAAAGGTAGTGATATCTTTAAAGAGAAACGTAAAAATACCATTTTCTGGATTGTGATTACAAGTACATATTTACTTGTATATGCATATCGAATGATTTTGTATTTTCCACATACACAACCAATGACATTTAATGAACAAGCAATTGTTCCTCAAGTAGTTCAATTTTTCATGAATTTAATAACATAGGAGGAGAGAGAATGTATATTAAACAAAGAAGTTTTTGGACGTATTTAGGATTATCTATTATAACTTGTGGGATTTATCATTTATATTTTTTATACACAATAACAGATGATGTTAATGCAATGTGTGATGATAATGAAGATATTACCCCAGTGTTAGCAGTCGTGTTAACGATTGTTACTTGTGGATTATATACGTTTTGGTGGTTGTATAAAATTGGTAATCGTATACAAACACAAGGACAAAGTAATGATTTAATCATTCAAGAAAATGGAAGTACTTATTTATTATGGGCACTTTTAGGTAGTGTAGTTTGTGGGATAGGGACATATGTCGCATACTATCTTTTGATTAAGAATTTTAATATTATAGCTAGCCAAAGACAAGCATAGAAAAAAGAAGAGAAATCTCACTAGTGAGTATTCTCTTCTTTTTTTGTAAATACAAAACAATATTCATTTGAAAGCTTTTCGTTATAGGTATAATTTAAATCGTGAAATTGTTTGATTTGTTCTTTATTACTAATGTTTTCCCTTGCCATAAATGCTACCATACGACCCCTAGCCATCTTTGCATCTGTTGCTTTACTCTTCCACTTACCATTCACATTTTGGTAAAACTTAATATCAATAAATAGTGTGTTCTCACAAATGTTTTTTCGCACTAATTTCGCATATTCTTCGCTTGCTAAGTTGATGATACATTCTTCTTTTTCAAAAGTTTTTCGTGTGACTTCAGAAAAATATTCGTACAGTGATTTTCCTTGTATTTTACATCCACTACCTAATTCTAGGCGATATGGAATGATTCCATCAAATGGGCGTAATATTCCATATATTGCACTAAGTATGAATAAGTGTTTTTGTAAATACTCTTGTGAAGTTTCATCCATCACATGACACCCCATATACTTGTATTGAATCCCATGATAAGAAAACAAAGCAGCACTAATTGGTTTGTTAATTTGGTAGGTGTGTAGGCGTGTGTAGTTTTCCATTGTGATTTTGTCATTTGCTTTGTATAGAAGTTGTAATTGCGCCATAGACAATGATTGTAGATACATATATACTTTGCTTGCTTCCTTTAGGTAGAGAGGTGTTGTTTTGGGTTGTAAGATATCTTCAATTTGCATTTGTTTTGCGGGTGATATAATAATTTTCATGCTCTCATCATATCATAATGTGAGTAAAAAAGGTATAGGCATATGGCATAGTGGCTCATACTATACACGAGGAGTTTTTCGCTAAAGATTGTAAAGTTTTTATAAATAAGGTAAAATGAATGAGATATTTATGTCGAGGAGAAATATATATGAAAAGTATTCTTTTTATTATAAAGGAAAATATTGTGAACTTTCATCGTAGTGTTACTATTGCGAAATATGAAATTCGTGCGGATATTCGTGATACGAAATTAGGGTATTTGTGGAATATATTAAACCCAATCATTCAATTATTTACTTTTTGGTTAGTATTTGGAATTGGTATTCGAAATAATCAATCGGTTGGACATGTTAGTTTTTTACCATGGATGGTAGTAGGGATGACCGTTTGGTTTTTCATTAGCCCAAGTTTAACTAAGGGAGTAAGTTGCATTTATAATAAACGTGCCATTATAAGTAAAATGAAATTTCCTGTGAGTATATTACCGATGACGATTGTATTACAAGAGCTATTTAATCATGTAGTCACATTATCATTTATATTAGTAGTATTAGTATATAGAGGGCATATACCTTCTTTAAATTGGTTATACGTCATCTATTATGCACTATGTGCATTTAGTTTTTGTTTATCTTTAAATATGATTACTAGTGTTTTGAATATGTTTACTAGAGATATTAAGAAGTTAGTACTTGCATGTATAAGAATGTTAATGTACTTAACACCAATTTTATGGACTTTGGATGGATTATTAATTCACTTTCCAATCTTAGCAAATGCATTGAAGTTGAATCCTTTATATTATGTTGTGGAAGGATACCGCGGTGCGATTTTCTTCAATGATACACCATTTCTTCACCCTGCACAAACTTTGTATTTTTGGATTGTAGTAATAACGATGTTTATTATTGGTAGTGTTTTGATGTATCGATTTAGAACAAAGTTTATTGATATGTTGTAAGGAGCGTTTTATGGATAATACAATAGCGGTAGCATTTAAAAATGTAAATAAAATATATACACTACATAATAACTCAAGAAATATATTTGCGAAAAAGAAACGTTTCTACGCATTAAAGGACATAAGCTTTGAAGTGGAAAAAGGTACGGTTGTGGGTGTATTGGGTAGTAATGGAAGTGGTAAGTCTACGTTATCAAATTTATTAGCAGGTATTAGTGTACCAGATAGCGGAGAAGTAGTCATCATAGGGGAACAATCTTTAGTTGCGATAAAGACAGGGTTGAATGCACAATTATCAGGGTTGGAAAATATATATCTAAAAGGCGCATTATTGGGGCTGAAGAAAAAAGAGGTACAAGCGATTGTTGAACGTGTTGTAGAGTTTTCTGAATTGGGAGATTTTTTATATCAGCCTGTTAAAAAATATTCAAGTGGTATGAAATCGAGATTGGGTTTTTCGATTAGTGTAGCATTGAATCCAGATATTATTATTATTGATGAGGCGTTATCTGTAGGAGATAAAGCATTTGCAGCAAAGTGTATGCAAAAAATGGATTCGTTAAAAGACGAGGGAAAGACAATTTTCTTTGTGTCCCATTCGCTTGCACAAGTACGTAAATTTTGTAGCAAAGGTTTATGGATTGAGCAAGGGTCTTTTAAAGAATATGGTGATATTACCAATGTAAGTACAAACTATGAAGCATTTATGGAAGCGCAAAAAGAGTTGAGTAAAGAAGAGCTGAAGCAAATGAAAAAGGATATTTTTAATGCTAGGCTAGTGAAAAGGAGAATAAAATGAAAAAAGTAATTACATATGGAACATTTGATTTATTTCACGTAGGTCATTTAAATGTATTAAAAAGAGCAAAAGAGTTGGGTGATTATTTAATTGTTGCAGTTAGCTCAGATGCTTTCAATGAAGGAAAAGGTAAAAAGTGCTTTATCAATGATCAAGATCGCATGGCTATTGTTGATGCAATTAAATATGTAGATGAAGTAATTTTGGAAACTTCATGGGAACAAAAAATTCAAGATGTGCAAAATCACCAAGTAGATGTATTTGTGATGGGTGATGATTGGCAAGGCAAATTTGACTTTTTGAAGGAGTATTGTGAAGTCGTATACTTACCACGTACTGAGGGTATTTCAAGTACGCAGATTAAGGAAGGTTTAAAACAAAAGTAGGAGTGGATATGAAAAAATTAACGATTATCATCCCTTTTTATAAATATAGTAAATACCTTGAAGAGTGTCTTTTTTCTTTAACAGAAAGCAACTTCAAGGATTTTGAAGTTTTACTTGTATTAGATAATGTACAAGAGGATATTACTTCAATTGTTGAAACTTATGAAAAGCAATTGAGTATGAGAGTGATTACTCTACACGGAAATACAGGTGTTGGGGCAGCTCGAAATGCAGGACTGAGAGAAGTGAAAACACCTTATTTGTATTTTTTAGATAGTGACGATTACATTTTGGACCATACATTAGAGGTATTGATGAATCAACCTTTGAATGCTTTTGTGTATGGAAAAGTAAAACGTACATACAATAAGCGAGATAACTTTTTGGCGAATATTTTAACAAATGAAGAAGAAGTGGATGAGGAATTATTTGAAGAAACAATCATGCCAAAAGAAGAGTATTTGCGAATATATGAAGAAAGTAGTGCTTATGCAATTCATGAAATGTATTATGAGTTGATTAAGGCTAGAAAAGGGTTTGTAAATATCAGCGTATTAGGTTGTGTATATGAAACTAAAAAAATCCATGAACATAACTTATACTTTGATGAATCGTTTAAGTATTTTGGGGATTTAATTTTCTTAGTTGCGTATATGAATCATATAAAGAGAGCACAATATGTAGAAGAATCTTTATATGTAAAACGTAGACATAATGATCCAATTAACTTCCCATCTAATTCGCAAGCAAGTGAAGATGAAAAATTTGAGGAACGAATGCGTTCGTATCGAGTAGCGAAAAAATTTGCAAATGATAGATTTTTAAAAGATGTAATTGATATTCGTTTGTTGAAATATATTGCTGGAAATTTTGCGAAAAGCTTACGTAGAAGTCAAAATCCAAAGTTTAGAGGAGAATGGTTTGATGAAATTAAGGATGTGAGTCAAAATGTCTACCCTTATTTGTTACAAACAAGAGGTCCATATACACAAAGTGTATTAAAAGCAATTCGTCAAGGAAACCAAAAAAAGGCGTTGCGAATTATTTCACATCGTTTTGCAAAAAGAAAATATAAGCGTATTTTAAAAAATAAAAATGAATTATATAAATTTGCATATTTTCATTTGTTTCTAAAAATGAAAGTAAGACAAAATGTAGTTTTGTTTGAATCTTTTTTAGGTAAAAATTATTCGGATAGTCCTAAGTATATTTATGAGTATTTACAAAAGCATTATGCAGGCGATTATGAATTTGTATGGGTGTTGAATCAAAAGACCAATATTGTAGGAAAGTGTAAAACAGTGCGACGTTTTTCATTTCGCTATGCGTATTATTTAGCACGTAGTAAATACCTTGTTTTTAATGTTAGACAACCCTTATGGTTTCGCAAACGAAAAGAACAAGTATTTGTGCAAACTTGGCATGGGACACCATTGAAACGACTTGTGTTTGACCAAGAAGAGGTAACCGCAGCATCTCCTACTTATAAGATGCAATTTTATAGACAACGTGTGGATTGGGATTATTTAATTAGTGCTAATGATTTTTCTACAGAAACATTGGCGAGATGTTTTATGTTTGAAAACACTATGTTGGATTATGGGTATCCACGTAATGATATTTTATATGCTGATACGTTAGAAGCAGATAGTGTAGCATTGAAGAAAAAGTTAAATATTCCACTGAATAAGAAAACTATTTTATATGCTCCAACTTGGAGGGATGATGAACACTATGAAAAAGGAAAATATAAATTCAATTTACAATTAGATTTACAAAGGTTCATGGATATATTTAAAGATGAATATGTTATTTTACTTAGAACGCACCATTACATTAGTGATGCATTAGATACAAGTGCGTATGAGGGGTTTGTATTTAACTTGAGTAAATATGATGATATTTCTCAAATTTACACGATTAGTGATATTTGTATAACGGATTATTCTAGTGTCTTTTTTGATTTTGCAAATTTACGTAGACCAATTTTATTTTATACATATGATTTTGATAAATATAAAAATATGTTGCGCGGATTTTATATTGATATGGAAAAAGAATTACCGGGGCCATTATTGTATACAAATGATGAATTGATTGAGGCCATTCAAAATATTAATCAAGTGAAAGAACGTTATGCACAACGCTATGAAGAGTTTTATAATCGTTTTTGCCATTTGGATGATGGACAAGCGAGTAAAAAAGTGGTAGAACGTGTGTTTTTAAATAAATAGGAGAAGCTATGAAAAAACAGATACGAAAATTAAAACTGAATCTATTAAAGAAATTGAAAAAAATTGCAGTTCAATGTTTTCGTGTTTTGTATAGAGTTTTTCATCGCTTTATAAAAACCGATGAAAAATGTGTTTTGTTTTTAGCTTATCATGGTAGAGGGTATACATGTAATCCACGTGCTGTTTTTGAATACATGCAGGCACAGGAAGAATTTAAAGAGTATACATTTGTATGGGCGATAAAGAAAAAACAACACATTGAGAATGCGAAAGTCGTTCGTTATAACTTATTTACGTATTACTATTATTTAGCAAAAAGTAAATATTGGGTGTTTAATTGTAAAATGCCAAAATATATTATAAAGAAAGATACGCAAGTATATTTACAAACGTGGCATGGAACCCCGTTAAAGAGATTGGCGCATGATATCCTTGCTAAGGATGGTTTGAAGTTTTATCGAAGTGAGATGTCTTTTCAACAAATGACACAAACCTATGATGAGGATGTTAAAAAGTATGATTATATGATTAGTCCCAATGCATACAGCACTTCGATTTTCCAAAGTGCATTTCGAGTGAATCATGATGTCTTAATTGAAACAGGTTATCCTCGTAATGACTTTTTAACCAATATAACAAAGAATCAAATACATATGTTAAAAAAGAAGTATAATATTAGTGAAAATAAAAAGGTAATATTGTATGCACCAACTTGGAGAGATACTTCTTTTGATTTAAAAGGGTATATTTTTGAACTTGAAGCAGACTTTCATAAATGGAAACAATCTTTGGGTGAGGAGTATGTTGTTATATTTAAACCACATTATCTGATTGTAAATCGTTTTGACTTAAGCGATTTGGATGATTTTATCATTCAGGTAGATCCAAATATGGATATTAATGAGCTATATGTTGTGAGTGATGTGCTAGTTACTGACTACTCTAGTGTGTTCTTTGATTTTGCCAACTTAGGTAGGCCAATTTATTTTTATATGTTTGATTTAGCACAGTATGCAAATGAATTGAGAGGTTTTTATATTTCATTGGAAGATTTACCAGGCGAAATCTATGAACAGGAACAAAGTTTATTAGATGCAATTGCATCACAAAACTATGATGTACAAAAGTTACAACAATTTAATACAATTTATAATGCCTTACAAGATGGAAAGGCTAGTGAACGTGTAATTCACTGGATGATGAAAGGGAGTGTAAAACATGAAGATTAAAAAACTAATTTTATGGTGTATGCTAACATTTTGTCGTCTTTTTTTAGTTTTCACAAAGGTAGACGAAGAGAAAGTTACTTTTATTTCCTTAGAATCAGATCGTTTAAGTGGAGATTTTCGATTGTTGTCTATTGAACTGCAAAAACTTGGGAAATATAAATTGAATTATGTACTAGTGAAGTTTGAAAAAAGTTTAAAAGGAAATATATTGTATTTCTTTTCTTGTATACGTCAATTTTTTGCCATTAACACAAGTAAACTAGTCATCCTAGATTATAATAATTATGTTGTTTCAAATTTTAAGATAAAACAAGTGAAGGTATTGCAGTTATGGCATTCTACAGGTGCTATCAAACGTTTTGGTAATGAAGTGGATGGACGAGAGTATAAGATTAAAAATTATGATTATGCAATTGTGAATTGTGAATATTTCGTGGAGCCATATGCAAAATCATTTTCGATTGCGAAGGAACAAATTAAGGTTACTGGAATTCCAAAGACGGATCGATTGTTTAAAGTAAGTAAAGTTAAAAAAGATCGTCGTAAAATGCATACAATGTTTCCACAGATTAAAGATAAGAAAGTAGTACTATATGCACCTACATTTCGTGGTAAATTAATGCGTGGGCTACAAGATATCACCATTGACTTACAATATATGAAACAACAATTGGGGGAAGAATATGTCATTTTATATAAGATGCACCCTTTGCTGTCAGATACGATAATTAGTGAAGATGAAGATATTATTTGTTGTAATAATATGAGCATTAAACTCTTATTTAGTGTGACAGATTATCTGATTTCAGATTATTCTGCAATCATTATTGACTTTACAATATTTGATAAACCAATTTTATTGTATACACCAGATTTAGAACGTTATCGAAAAGATGTTGGATTTTATGTTGAATATGAAGAGGATATGCCAGGACCAATTTGTTTCACTGAAAAACAATTGATTAAGGCAATTAAAAATGAAACATATGATATGCAAAAGGTACGAGCGTTCCGCGATAAGTTTTTCAAGTATCAAGATGGAAAATCATGCAAGCGTGTGTTAAAGTTAGTGGAGCAGATTATGGAGGACAATGTGAAATGATAAAGCGAATGAGTGTCTTTTTAATTTTGTTTTTTACGAGTGGTTGTGGTGAGTTAGACTACGATACAATGGTATGTCAAATAGAGGATAATAGATATTCTTATGAGGTGAGCTATCGATATGATGAAGTACGCTTTGTGAGTGTTGAACAAGTGTTTGATATTTCAACAAAAGAAGGAAATGCAAATGAAATAGTAGAAGAGTATAAAAAGATAAGTGAGGAGAAGTCGAAAACAGAGGGGATTGATGAAAGTGTTCATTTAGATGCAACGATATTGACTATCGTCACAAAGGTTGATGTAAATGTATATGATTTTGTACAGGATGAGGCAGATGTCTTTTCCATGCCACTTCAAGAGGATACATTTGAATCCATACAATTGGCGAAACAGTTTTTTGAACAGCAAAACTTCACGTGTGATGACATTGTAAAATAGGAGGTCCAAATGAATGATTTTACATATTATGTACCAACTAAAATTTATTTTGGAAAAAATGGTCATAAACATTTAAAGGAAATATTTTCGAATTTTGGAAAAAGAATATTGTTTGTATATGGTGGGGGTAGCATCAAGTCAAATGGATTGTATGATAAAGTCTATGAAGAGTTATCGGATTATACGATTGTTGAATTGCATTCAGTAAATGCAAACCCGCGTATTGAAAGTGTAGAACAAGGAGTGTTATTATGCCAAGAACATAATATCGATGTTATTCTTGCTGTTGGAGGTGGGAGTTGTGTAGATTGTGCGAAGGCAATTGCAGCGTGTGCAAAACACGATGGAGATGCATGGACGCATTTGATGAACCCTTCACAAATCAAAGAAGCTTTACCTGTAGTAGATATAATCACATTAAGTGCTACAGGTTCTGAAATGAACGCAACGGGGGTCATTAGCAATCCAAAAACTTGTGAGAAGAAATCGTTTACGCACCCTTTGCTATTTCCATATGCATCTATTTTAGATCCACAAACTACATATAGTTTGCCAAGTATTCAAACTGCTGCAGGGTGTGCGGATACTTTGTCTCATTTGTTTGAAATTTACTTTAACCATACACAAGGTGCATTTGTGCAAGAGCAGCTTGCACATTCTATGATGAAAACTTGTTTTAAATATGGTCCTATCGCACTAGCGAATCCAAGTGATTATGAAGCTAGAAGCAATCTGATGTGGGCTGCCACTTTAACATTAAACTCATTAGTAGCAAGTGGGTTTGGACAAGGGTGGTCTTGTCACACAATGCAACACGTACTAGGTGCAAAGTTTGATAATACGCATGGGATTGGTTTGGCCATTTTAACACCTGCATGGATGTCGTATGTACTCAGTGATGAAACTCTCTTTCGTTTTGTACAATATGGAATAGAAGTGTGTGGTATTGATGCTGATTTAGAGCCATACGATATTGCAAGTAAAGCAATTGAATATACACGACATTTTTTCGTAAAAATATTGAAAATACCTGCGACTTTATCTCAGGTAGGCATATACGAAGATTCCTTTGATAGCTTAGCCCAAATGGCTGTAGATTCAAAAGGGGGAGCCATTAAAGGGGTAAAAACTTTATATAAACAAGATGTATTGAATATATATACAATGTGTAAATAAAAACCAAGTCACGCACGACTTGGTTTCTTTATATTTTGTATAGTGTTGAATATTTTTCAATTAAGTAA
>CAYJJS010000032.1:0-22078 GCA_964370645.1 uncultured Erysipelotrichaceae bacterium
AATTAAAAACTCGAAATAATCATAATGAGTGTTTATCTTGCTACAGTACTTTTAAATAACTGAACTATCATTTTATAGAACCGCTTTAACAAGTAGGTTCTTTTTAAGTGGTCGAATTTGACCACTTAGAGATACTATCCCTTTGTTATTAAAGTCTAGGCTACTATAATAAGATAAGGGGGAAATCGTATGCAATATACGTCTAATCGAAAATTATACATCTCTTTGTTATTAATTGGGTTTGTGCCTACTATATATACCACATTACGCATTTTTATTGGACAACTACCATAAATAATATACAGTTATTAGGCATTGGCATGTGCCACTTAAATATTTGTAGATATTACTTTTAAATGCGTCCATGAATTATTCTCCTTTAATTTTCTTTGCTGGATTTGCAATGTATTTTGAGGCATCGGCGCTTTTTTTCATAGCCGTTTTAACTTTAGATTTAATTATTGGTGTTAACTCAAGCATAAACTGTTTTGTAGTTTGGTTAGAGCATAATTCCTTGTCTTTTTTCAATATGGAAGATATATCATTAAAATCTCTATCGATGCCTTCATTAGCCAATGCAAGAGCTATATCGGTTAATCCATTTTTTGATAACTCTCTTTCTAAAGCTATAGCAACAGAATGAAGCCCAAAGTCTTTAAATTTATTATCATAAAGGCTTATTCGCTCTCCCTTCGCCAAGGATTCATAAAGATTTAATATTATATTACATTGAGGATGAGAGCATTTTAAGACACAGTGTCTTAGTATCGAGAAATAATCATTTATTTGCTGATTCGATAAAGGTTTGTCTTGCAATTCATCTAAAAAAGAAGAAGCACTATTATATCTGCTCATAAGGCTGTTAGTATCCCTAATTATATCATTGAAATTCATCTTTAATCCTCCCTTGGTGCTTAGAATTTATTTCATTCATTTTTACTGGAAACTCGAATTTCCAAAGATTTACTATCATATAGAATGGAGTTTTTTCAACTCTAATTCATTTTTTTATCGTACTCATTGTATGCCTAAGTGCTTGGTAATGAAACTAGTATCCATGCACTTTATTAATTGTTAATCTTCTATTGAAATACTTCTCATGGTGATTCTATACAAATTATACCATACGGGAAGTGGATTTCCGAAAAAATAGTATGTTTTAGAGGCAAGTATCTAAAATGATGACATTAATTTAAGTCATGCTCCTCAATTTTAAGTTGTAATTAGATTCATTTTTGTACTTTGCAAAGTTTCCTCTTTCTCTCGCTTGTGTAATATTCGTTTGGTTGTAGCATAAAAAATCTAGTAAGAGTGTAATGGGGTTATATTGGAGTTCTCCACTTAGATGTAGTATCCCCTTTATTATTAAAGACTTAGAAACTATAATAAATGTATGGGGGGAAAACGTATGCAACATATATTTAATAGGAAGTTATACATCTCTTTATTATTAATCGGTTTTATACCTACTATATATACAACACTACGCATCTTCTTTATTGGACAACTACCATCTGACTATGGGTTTAGTATTGCGAGTCAATTAACTTGGGTACAATTACTTTATGAAGTAATTATTGAGGCAATGATATTACCTATGTTTTATTTTATTAGCGCTTCTAAGCATAAAAGAAAAGAATTTGAAAATAAAATTAGGGGAATATTACTTGTTTGTTTTATCTTAACAGTAAGTATAAGTATCGTATTCATATTTTTCGCAGAACCACTCTTAAATGTCATGGCACAAAATCAAAACAGTATGAAAGAAAGTGTGCGATTTGTTCGTGTGGAAAGTATATCGAATATTTTTTCTTTATTGTATAGAGTATGTTTGGTAGTATTTATAACGCTGCAAGAAGAAAAAAGTATATATAAATTATTGATTGTGCAAATGATGTTAACACTATTTTTTGATACACTGTTTCTTTCTAATACTATACACTCCTTACAAGTAGGAGTAATTGGTGTTGCTTATTCAAATGTAATGATATATATTACTTTGTTTAGTCTATCTATATATATGTTTAGAAAAAAAGGAGTGATTATATTCAAACAAGAAAAGATTGGATTGAAGTGGTTATGGCAACAAAAAAAGGTATGTTTGTATTCTGCTATAGAAACAATCATTCGAAACGTTGTGTTTATATTTATGATTCTTCGTATGATGAATGTATTATCTCAACAAGGAGAATATTGGGTAGCAAATCAATTTTTATATGCATGGCTTTTAGTGCCTGTATTTCAATTGGGAGAACTTATAAAAAGAGAGTTTAGTGAAGGTATAGAAGATTTAAAACAACAAGTGAAAAAGTACGTTGTAATTACAAGCATGGTTGTTGGTGGATGGATCGTTTCCATTCCCCTTTGGGAACCATTTTTTACGCATATACTTTTGTTGGAGGATGCTAGTGTTATACTTGAAATAGTGCTTGTAAGTTTACCATTTTATATAGTATTTTCGTATAATAATATTATCGATAGTCTATTTTATGCAATTGGAAGAACGGATCTTATGTTGATACAATCACTTATCGTGAATATTTTGTATTATGGCTGTATGGCACTGCTATATGCATTTGGTATCTTTACCGTAACGTTAATGAGTATTATTGTGATGTTTGGTGTAGGTATAGTATTAGATGCTTTGATTACATGTATCTTATTGTATAAAGGATATACATCAAACACATTACTTTTAGAAGGGAGAAAGATATCATGAAATACTTAATTGTTGGTGCTGGGGGAACTGGTGGTAGTATTGCGTTTCACATGAGTAAGGCGAATAAGGATGTATGTGTGGTTGCTAGAGGTGAACACCTACAAGCAATACAAGAAAAAGGATTAGGAATAAGCAAACAAGGTAGTATAGAGCATACCGATGTTCATGCAGTGAGTGAGAGTGAATGTAATGCTGCTTATGATGTTATTTTTGTTTGTGTGAAGTATTACTCACTTTCTCAAATATATCCATTAATACGTCGTGTATCGCATGCTCAAACAATTGTCATTCCTATATTAAATATATATGGAACAGCGGAAGAAATGGCGAAACAATTACCAGGACTCAATGTACTACATGGTTGCATCTATTTGGCTACCTCGATTAAGAAACCAGGTGTATTAATACAAGAAGGAAGCATATGTAAAGTAGTGTTTGGAAGTGTAGATGGGGAAATGGATGCACTTTACAAGATACAAGAAGATTTAGTAGATAGTGGTATAGAATGTGAAGTTTCTTTGGATATTCGTAGTGCTACACTACAAAAGTTTTCCTTTGTATCACCAGCTGCAGCTGTAGGCGTATATTATGATGTCAGTGCAAAAGCATTTCAAAAGGATGGGGAAGTGCGTAATATGTTTGTCGCTTGCATAAAAGAAATACAAGCGATTGCGAAAAAGAAAAAGATATATTTACCAGATAATATAGTAGAGATTAATTTATGTATTATGGATGCATTAGATCCTAAATTTACGACTTCATTACAAAAAGATATAAAAGCAAATAAAAATAATGAGATGCAAGGTATTATCCATGCTGTAGTAAAGATGGGAGAAGAAGTAGGTTTTGATTGTGTAGTGTATAAACAAATCATAGAAGCGATACAATTGTAATCGCTTTTTTTATTGAAAACGTTTTATATACCAATGGATACTATGTTTTTTCTTAAGCATATGTTACTATGATAAAAGAAAACGCTTACAAGAAAGGAGGGTTATTGCGTTTACATTTTTTGAAAGGGGATCTTATGATAAAAAAAATATTGAGCAGTGTTATTTGTTTATTTCTTGCATGTACTTCTCTATCTTCTTTGAATGAAGTAACTGTTACAGTACATGGGAATAATCAACAAGTAGAAATTGTAGAGCAAGGAGATACTATCACAATTTCTAATGACTATATTAGTCGAAGTTTTAAAAACACAGGAGGTAGTTTAACAACCTCACAAATAGATAATAAAGTAATTGGGGAAGTGTTATATCCACAAACTGGATCCAATGACTTTGTGATTAATACAATTTCTGAAAATGAGCCAGAACTTAAAAATCCGAGTCAATCCATCGACTTACAAGATGCAAGTATTACATTTGATGGAAATGATGCTAAAGCGAATAGTATAGATGGAAATCCAGCAACAACAATTGCAGGATTTGTAGATCAAGAGTTAATTATTGATTTACAAGAATCGCAAACGGTACAGGCTTTTTCGTATTTGAAAAGACCTGGATACATTGATGCAAATTATGGATTGAACGGTACACTAGGTGCCTATGAAGTGTATGCTAGTCAGGATGGAGTAGACTATTCCCTTGTGCATGAAGGGGCATTTCAAGCGCAAGATTACAACTTGAAAAGTAGTGTTGTGCCAGTCGGTGAAACATGGTATGGAGATGGTCAAAGTTATCCAGAAGGAACAACAATCCACAATATTGGAGATGTTGTATATGCAGTATTTGATGCACCAATACAAGCAAGATACATAAAGCTAATACCAAAAACAACCGCTTTAGGTAGTGCAACAACAGAATTTCAAATGGCTGAAATTGCATTGTTTAGCGATGGATTTTCTTCCTTACATATTCCTGTAAATGTAGTAGAAGCGACTTCTGTTTCACTAGATGGTAATGAAGTTAAGGGGAGTATCCAGGATGGTAATCCAGCTACAACTGCAGCAGCAAATGTTGGAGATGGAGTGATTTTTGACTTGGGTAGTGAACAAGCAGTATCTTCTTTTTCCTATGAAAAAAGACCGCCATATATTTTACAAGCCTATGGTATCAATGGAACGATGGGTAATTATGAAATTTATGTAAGTCATGATGCAAGTGATTGGACTGCAGCAGGTAGTGGTTCTTTTGAGGGCAGTGATTACAATTTGAAATCAGTAGTAGTACCTAATGGTGAGACATGGTATGGGGATGGACAAACATATCCAGAAGGGACTACATTATACAATCATGGAGATGTGGTATATGCAAATTTAGATACAACGTACACAGCACGTTATGTGAAAATTGTTCCTATGAGTGATGTGCTAGGATCTACAAATGAATTCCAAGTAGCTGAAATGTATGTGTATGCAGATGCGTATAACTCAGGAGAAGCAGAGGAAGTGAGTACGACAATACGTTCAAGTGAGCTAGTATATACAAATTATGAAACCTCTCAAGGAAGTGAAGGAGAACAAATATTAACGCTTCATTATGCAGATTATGAAGTATATGGTGTCACATATTCCATTGTACAAAAAGTAGTGTTACATGCGGATGATCATTATATGCGTAACTTTATAGAGATTACAGTGGACAACCAAGTCGATGCTAGAATTGATTATATCGATACAAACTCATTTGTATTAGCAAGTGATGCGAGTGATGTGTGGAGTATTCCAGACATTAGTGAAGTTTCTTCTATGTGGATTGGGGCTTATGAATTGATGTTGGGGCAACCAATTTATGTAGATGGATTATTTATGGGATCAGAATTTCCTGCAACGGCTACGGATGTTGAAAAAAATACAACGAGAGTACGTTATTATTCTGGTAAAAACTTTGAAGAGTTGCAACGAGATGGACAACTTACAAGTGATGGGAAGTATGTGTCTTGGCAAAATGTAATTGGTAGTGCAAATGGGACACAAACTTCTGTTGTTCAAACAGCATTTTTTGAATACATTCAAGAAATTGCAACGCCTACTGAATTTAGAAAACAATACAATTCTTGGTATGATAATATGATGAATATTTCAGCGGATAGTATTGCAGAGTCATTTTTAGGTTCAGAGGCTGGTTTAAGTGCAGAAGGAGTAGAACCTCTAGATGCATATGTAGTTGATGATGGATGGAATAACTATTATGATGGAGAACATTTAGCTACACCTGGAAGTTCACAAGGAACAGAAGAAAATCAAACAGGTTTTTGGGAGTTCAACAATAAATTCCCTAATGAACTATATACCTCTACAGAGCTTACTAGTAAACTTCAATCTACTTTTGGAGTTTGGGTAGGTCCACAAGGTGGATATAACTATTTTGGTCAATTCTCTCGCTTCTTGGAAGAACAAGGGACTGGTTTTGTACAACATAACTCCGTACTAGGAGATGTACTTTGTACAGGTTCTCAAGTTTACTTAGATAACTACACTAGCTTATTTTTAGATTATCAACAACGTTTTGATATTGAATATTGGAAATGGGATGGATTTGCATCTAGACCATGTAATGAAGAAGGTCATGGCCATATGGTTGGTGGTTACAACAATATGTACTATACTTCAGATATGTGGGAAAAATGGATTGTTGTATTTGATACATTTAGAGAAGATAATCCAGAAGTGTTCATCAATGCAACATGTTATGTAAATTTAAGTCCATGGTTACTACAATGGGTAAATACTGTTTGGATTCAAGATTCAGGGGATACTGGAGAAATTCAAGGAGATGGTTCACGTTTTGAAAGAAAAATATACTATAGAGATAAAGTGTATTATCAATTGTTTGAACAAAATGAAATTCAATTCCCTTTGAAAAACTTATATAACCATGACCCAATATATGGAGTATCGGATGGTAGCGATGCAACGACAGAAGATTTTAGAGAGTTTGTATTTGCGAATGCAGTACGTGGTACAGCATTTTGGGAACTATATTATTCTCCATCCATCATGGATGAAGAAAAATGGAAAGTGAATGCAGATGTATTAGCATGGACAGAAGCGAATATTGACGTATTAGAAAATGCGAAATTATTTGGTGCAAGAGCAGATTTAGGTGTTTATGGATATTCGAGTTGGAAAGGGGAAGAAGGAGTACTTTCTTTTACGAATCCATTAGGTAGTGCGCAAACTTACACAATTGTATTAGATGAAGCAATTGGTGTGCCAAGTAGCTTACAAGGTGCACAGGGTGTGCAAATAGAGCCATATGTAGTTGGACACTTAGATAATACATTCACATATGGACAAACCTTAGAGGTGCATTTACAAGCGAATGAAACAATCATTTATCATATTAATGAAGTAGATATACAAGCACCAATGATTGATTCTATTGCGAATACAGATAACACAACAATTCGCGTAAAATTTAATGAAAGAGTGAATCCAAATGCACTATTTAAAGTCGATGGTGTAGAGGTAGACTCAACATTGCTGGCAGACTATAGAACGTATGAACTTAGCCTAACACAACCAATTACGACGGGTGAAGTGGATATTGAAATTGGTGAGGTGAGTGATGCGTATGGTAATGCATTTATAAGTGATATAGAAACCGTTGATGTATATGCAGAAAATGTGATTGCAAGCATTGAAGAACATGAAGATATGACATTAGATCTAGTTAGTGGAAATCATACGCTAGCATTGGATCAAAATCAAATCGTTGTAAGTGAGAGTGGTATTGTTGGAGATGAAGTGTTTAGTATCGCATTGAGTGTAGATACAACAAGTGTAAATAGCACAATTGTACAACAAGGGGATGCAATTAAAGTATATATAGATGCAGAAGGTTTTGTGCATGCGCAAGTAGGTGATTTAAATGTATCTTCAAGACAAGAAGTAACAAGTGTTACTCAAAAGGCTACTGGGACATTTGCAACAAGTGAATATGTTCCTACGCAAACACAAACACAAGTAGTGGGACAAGTAAATGATGACAATTTACATTCAATTATTGTAGTGCGTGAGATGAACAACGTGTTGAAATTGTATGTAGATGGACAATTGGCAAACACTGCATATAATGATGCGAATAGAATCGATATTGTAGAGGATTCGATAGTCATAGGTAGTGATACATTTGAAGGACAAATTGCTTCTTTTGATGTATTTAATAAAGTGGTAGATTATGTCGAGGCAAAAGGTATTGCTGAAGATACAATCCCTTCAACGATGCGAGAAGTAGAACGTAGCACATGGAGTGCAAGCGCAAGTAGTGAGATGTCTGGGATGAGTGGAGATGCAAGTGCAATGGCTGCAATTGATGGAAATGCTGCTTCTTGGTGGCACAATAACTATGTGGATGCATCTGCTCCTACACCACATTGGATAGCGATTCATTTCCATGAAGAAGTGCAAGCTTCACAAGTGCAATACACAGCACGAGGAGCAAACGGGGATTGGCAAACGATAGATGTGTATGCGGAAGATGAAGATGGACAATATACACAAATCATGGATGATTATGTAGTCAATGGTTCTTTCATTACACTACCAGAAAATACTAGTGCATATGGATTCAAATTTGAACTTGTTTCAAGTGTTGGAGGATTTGGTTCAGCGGTTGAAATCCAAGTGTTTGAGGAAGATCAACAAGTGGATAATGCTTATGTGAGTAGTGTAGTGAATCCATTACTGGAAGCGTTTGAAGCAATAGATGAAAATGGATACACAAAAGACAGTTATGAGGCATACGAAAGTGCAATTGCAGATATAGAGAGTATTTTAGAAGTTAGTAAAACAGATACAATTTCTATGTTTGTACTTGATAAATTTGTACAAAATGTACATGAAAGTGTATCTAAGTTGGTAGAAGTGCTAGAGCCTGCTGATTATGCAGCATTACAAATTGTGTTAGCTTCAGCGCAATCGCTTCACCCTGATCAATATGTTGACTTTAGTACAGTGCAAAGTGCTATTGATGCAGTTGTATTTGGATTAAATGCGACAAAACAAGATGAAGTAGATGCAATGACGCAAACGTTAGTGGATGCAATGGAAAGCTTGCAGTTAAAAGATGCAGACTATACACAGCTGCTTACATTGGTGGCCGAAGTACAACTGCTACAAGAAGATGTATACACCAACTATGAAGTTGTGAAACAAGCGCTAGATGCTATTGATTACACATTGAATATTCAACAACAAGCACAAGTAGACAGTATGTATGATGCATTGTTTGATGCAAAAAAAGGACTAATCTACAAGGATGCAGACTATAGTGCAATTGATGAAATGCTTGAAAAAGTGAATGTGTTGACTAGATATATGTACCTATCTTTAGATTCTTTAGATAGTGCACTCTTACAAATTGAAAGAGATAAAAATATAACACAACAAGCAGATGTGGATAGTATGTTTATGCAGTTACAATCTGCATACGATGCATTAGTGATGAAAACAATCCTTCATGAAGTAGAAGGTGCTAATCAAGTGATTACTACACTAGAAAAGCCAGCAACTTTCACAATAGACGAACAATCACTGGATGCACTTCAAGCGGTCTATGTAAATGGTGTATTGCTAGATCGCAATGCATATACGAAAACATCAGGTAGTATCATCGTTTCGTTACTTCCAGAATATTTAAAAGGATTGACAAATGATGCATATACAATTGATTTTGTAACACAAGATAGTGTTTATGCAACTACCTTTAGTATACAAGTAGATACTTCAGTGAGTGTACCTAGTACACCTGAAGCTACAACACCACCTACTGGTGATACAACAAATGTATTTATGTACATGATGTTATTACTTGTTAGTGGATGGGCAATGCGAAGATGCGTTTCTAATAAGTAGTCAAATGAGGTCTTTTGGACCTCATTTTTATGTTATGATTAAGGAAAGGAGTGATATAAGTGGAAAAATATCAGGTGCAATATTTTAGTCCTACGGGAAATACAGAATATCTTGCAAGATATTTGAGTGAACAACTATCGTGTTCTTGTATAAGCTATGATCAACAACCTCAATGTGAGCATTTAATTATTATGTCTTCGATTCATGCATTTCGAATGTCAAACACGATGTTAAAAAATATAGAAAAAGTAAAAAAAGTGAGTATTCTTGCAATTGGGTGTCATACTTCTTCGATAAATGATGCAGCAGGAATTGCATATATAAATTATGCAAATAAACACAATGTGGAAATTGGAGTTTATGAAATACTGGCAATGCCTTTAAACTTTGTTAAGAAGTTTGAGGTTGCATATGGAAAAAGAATCGTGCAAGAGTCACTTGTACAAATCAAAGATATAGCAAAAAAAATTTTATCCAACCATACTACAAAACCGGTAGTGAGTAATGGGGTAAAGCGCATTTCTTCTATACATCATTTTGAAAGTTTGATGGTAAAACTGTTTGGTTTAGAACTACATGCAAACAACCAGTGTATTCAGTGTGGTCTATGTGTGAAGGAATGTCCACAAAAGAACATCGTCATGCATAAAAAAGTGAAAATCAAATGCAACTGTATGTTGTGTATGCGTTGCATTTATCGTTGCCCCACAAAAGCAATACGACCAAGAATTTCTAAATTCTTAGTGTTTAAAGATGGATATGATGTAAAGGAATATTGCGATTATAAAAAAAAGACTAACCGAGTAGGTTAGTCTTTAGCTTATTGGTTGTATAGACAGGATTAGGTTAATATCTTCTATATATGTTACTTCATACATTACATGAACGGAACCAGCATCCATTTCTGGATCGTTGTAGTATGGAGGACCTGATAATTCAAATGGATACGCATTTGAAAAGTATAAGATTTTGGATTGTGTAGATTCAACAGGAGTCACTTGTATCGCTTCTACTCTTCCATCTTCTCTACCAAGGTTTACTAATTCTGAGCTAGTAATCATTTCTCTTAGGTATACTGGATAAGGGAATGATAGGTATACTACTTCACTCACTATCCCTTCTTCTTGTTCTGCTTTTTCTAGTGTTTCTTGCATCTTAGAAGCTGCAGAGAATGGATTAGATTCTACGATTAGAAAACCAGTTAAAGTAAGTAGACCTCCACAAATCAAAATTGTAAGACCAAAAGACATTACTGTATTTCGGATCTTAAGTGCTTGTGGTGTAGCATTCACAAGATAGCTAGCAGCACCTCTTTTAGATGTGAAAGAACGAATTACTGTTACTATATTTAAACTCTCTTTATCTTCAGGGTGCTCTTTTTTGTACTTGATAATTGCTTTGCTATTCATAATGCTTGTTGCAATAAAGTATAGTGATCCAATCGTTAAGACAGCTATATATAAGTAGGTTCCATATGTTAAGGATGTACTTATTCGATGTAATAAATTCATTCCCTCATTATCTGAAAAGGTTTGTGTAAATACATCAGCATAGATTAAATCTTTCAGAAATAAACTACCAAATATGATGATTGGTAATATTAATGCAATTAGTATCGAAAAATTATTTTTTTTGTTCATGATATTCTCCTTTTATAACTTTGTCAGTATATCACAAAGTAATACAGAAACCAATATGAGATTGTAATCTACCTTAAATTTTTATATTATAAGAGTAATGGAGGAATATATATGCCAATGTTTAGTTACTTTCGAAGAAGAGATGAATGGGAAGAATATAATGAGCAAAATCAAAGTTCACCTACTTGTTCACATTGTGGTTGTGTAATGCATAAAAAACAAAGTGATAAGACTTGGTATTGTCCAGCTTGTAAAGATGCAAATCAAACAATGAAGGTATCCGATGCAGCGAGTATTTGGTTAGCAAGTGGAAAAGATAGTGAATATATGTATGGTTTTAGTGAGGAAGAATTAGAGGCAGAACTATAGAAAAAGTGGTTTCAACAGCGAACCCACTTTTTTAGATTTTATCCATTTTGTTGAATAGGATGTATCCTATTATAAATAATACTGGTAACACAGTAATTGCCATAGCTTCATTTCCAGTTGTTTGAGAAATGAATCCAACCAGGAAGGTTCCTAAAAAGGCAGCACCTTTACCAAATATATCATAGATTCCAAAATATTCACCAGCATTTTCTGGCGGTATGATTTGGGCAAAATAAGATCTAGATAAGGACTGAATTCCTCCTTGAAATAACCCGACACAAACAGCTAATACCCAAAACTCCCATTGCTTATCCAATTGAATTGCAAACAATGATATTAAAATATAACCAATAATACTTGCTTTAATCAATGCACTTGGTGAATATTTATGTGCTAATTTTATAACCGTTAATGCGCTTGGGAATGCAACAATTTGTGTGACTAATAAGGCAATCAATAAACCCGTAGTATCTAGTCCAACTGCACTACCATAGGCAGTTGCCATTTCGATGATGGTATAGACTCCATCGATATAGAAGAAGAATGCTAGTAAGAAAAATAAAATTTTAGGATGCTTACGTATTCTTTTTAATGTTGTATATAGTCTTTTAAAACTATGTTTGATAATTCCCTTTTGCGCTTCTTCACGGAAGTGTATTTGCTTGTGATTCTTATATAGTGGTAAAGCACAAACAAACCACCAAACTGCAGTCAGTATAAACGCAATATTGATTGCTGGAAATGGTAAAGGTAAAGAATCCTCTCCAAGTACTAAGGCAAGAGAAATAATGAATGGAATACAACTTCCAATGTATCCCCAAGCGTACCCGCTTGTCGATACAGCATCCATTCGATCCGGTGTTGTAATGTCTGTAAGCATAGAATCATTGAAAATTAAACTTGCAGCATATCCAACCTTTGCAATGACAAATAATAATAAGAAAGATTGCCAAGTGCTAGGAAGCCATAATGTCGATAAAGAGATAACTCCTATCAAAACAAAAAACATAAATAGGCGTTTCTTATACCCGTTAGTGTCTGCGATTAGTCCAAGTATTGGACCAATAAACGCAACAATTAATGTGGATATTGAAGCCGCATAACCCCAATATGCAAGATAATCAGCACTACTGACTCCACCAGCACTCATAAGTGCTTCTGCATAAATTGGTATGATGGTAGATACTAATAATATGAATGCAGAGTTACCTACATCATATAATACCCACGATTTTTCTAGTTTTGTTAGTTTAAATTTCATTGTTTACATCCCTTCATATGTATGATCATAACGCGTTGATAATGGCGTTTCACTATGTAATGTTTGCACATAGCTTGGTATTAATTGTAAAGAGTCAAGAAGCGCTACATCCATTTTTTTTCGTAATGTACTCACAATTGATTTACAATTTATATTTTCCTTATAGTTGATGATTAAACCTTGATACTCATCGTATTTGTTTGCAAGCTTCATAATTCGATAAATACTATTTCGTTTCACCCTGGATGGGGCAACGAATAGGTTTAACATGTGCACCATAGTTTTCATAGAGCTCATTACTTCTTTTGGCGTTACTCCAAAAAAAGGTGCGATAATTTCTGGGTCTAAATCGCGTAACTTAATATGTGTAGTCACCTTTGTAGAAGTTGGTTCCAGTTGTAGTTCTCGCATAACTTTGGCATCAAATTCAGATTCTAACTCACTGTGAGTAATGGGTAGTTCTTTTACCATCTTATTAATGAGTCCATGGCATTCGCTATCTAATACAAAATGATTAATAAATCCGATTATGTACGCTAATGCTGCATCTGGATTTTTACTTTCTACTATTTTTTGCTTTGCCAATTCGAAAAAAGAACGTGATTCTTGAAAATGTAGTTGATAACCTAGTGCGCTCACTTCATTTTTCTTAAGGGGCTTATGAAAAAATAATATATCTGGACCATGAAGTCCAACGTCATAATATTGACGATATGGTTTAATTCTATTTTGGATGGATGGGTCTAGTTTATCAAACACCCATTTTCCATATGTATAATGTGTAAATCCTGCTGGCATAACATCACTCCTATCTTGTTTTATTCTACCACAAAATAAGGAAGGAATTATAAATTCCATGTAATTTTGCAGTTGAATTTGCTATAATAGTTAAAATAATACAGAAATAGGAGGATATTATGCAATTAGAAACATCACGTCTACTATTAGTACCTATTGATTTACGTTTTGAAAAGGATGTATATACGAATTTCACATCAGATATCACGAGTTATATGCTGCCTGATACACCTCAAAAACTAGAGGATACGAAACGCTTTATACAGTCTTCTATGCAATCTCGTATCGATAAAAAAGAGTTTGTGTATGCGATTTGTCACAAGGAAGACCAACGCTTTATTGGGTGTTGTGGCTTGCATGCATTACAAAGTGATTTACCAGAGTTAGGGATTTGGATTTGTAAAGAAGAACATGGTCATAAATATGGTTTGGAGGCCATAAAAGGATTGTTAGGCTTAGCAAAGCGATTGCAATATAAAGAGGTTGCATACCCAGTTGATTATCGAAACATAGCGAGTGCAAAAATTCCACAGTATTTTCAAGCAAAAAAACTACCACAACAAAAAATAATGTATTCACAAAGTGGAAATAAATTGTATTTAGATACGTATATTATAAATGTATGCGTATGTGAGGTGTAATGTGGATGCGTTGCTAGCGATACAACAAAGGTATTCTTGTAAATGTTTTGATGCTAACTATATTTTGAATGAACAGCAAATGGAAGAGATACAATCTTTATTGCTGTTAGCCCCTTCTTCCATGAATGTACAGCCATGGTCTTTTGTGCTAGTACAAACAATACAAGCAAAACAGAAGTTATTTTGTGCAGGTACTAACGATTATAGCCGCAATATTGAGCGTATGAAGAATGCAAGCTTATGCGTCGTTTTTTCAAGTAAAATACGATTGGAAGAAGAAGCAGTATATGAAGTTTTCAACCAGGAAGTAAAAGATGATAGATACACGAATGAAGATGTACAAGTGCATTTGGATAGAATGGAGTACTTAAGGAAAATAGATGAAAAAGAGGGTTGCTTTAGCCAATGGTGTGAAAATCAATTGTATTTAAATGTTGGACACTTTGTTGCTTCATTATCCGTTATGGGACTTGATTCACTCATTGTTGAGGGCTTAGACATGAGTATTGTTGATGATGTGTTTTCACTGAAAGCACAGGGGTATAAAGCATGCCTTGTTGTTTGTGTAGGAAAGCACAGTGCGCAAGATCCAAATAAAATTTGTAATAAATCCAGGTTAAAGAAGAAAAGTAGGATAAATAAACAATAGAAATGCAATGCGTGGTAAAGTTTGTTAGGATTGTATATAATGGTATATGAGAATAGGGGGATTTTATGAAACAAATATTTGATACCATGAATGGTATAGATGTATATAGTTATATTTTAGAAAATGATTTTATAAAAGTGGAATTGTTAGAATATGGTGCTCGTATTGTTCGTTTGATCGTGAAGGATGTGAACATAGATGTAGTTGCTGGCTTTGATAGTATTGAAGATTATAATTTCCCAAATGCATATGTTGGTTGTGTACTTGGAAGAGTGTGTAATCGCATGAAGGATGGAGTCTTTACATTAGATGATAAAGTGTATACACTTGCAAAAAATGAAGGTGAAAACACTTTGCATGGTGGGGAGTTTGGCTTTGATAAGCATATGTATGAGGCGGAACTACTAGATGATCGTGTGGTATTTACACGCGTTAGCCCAGATATGGAAGAAGGCTTTCCAGGTAATTTAAAATTGAAGATATCTTATATTTTATTAGAAGATGGATTGTCTTGTGCATGCGAATATACAAGTGATAAGGATACGATTTGTTCGATTTCAAATAATATGTATTTTAATATGAATGGACATGAATCTAAGTCAGCGCTAGATAATGAAATATTAATTCACGCAAATAAATACAATCTTATCGATAGTGAAAAATTGACTTTAGATATTTGTGAAGATGTAAAAGGAACACCCTTTGATTTTACGAAGTATAAGGCCTTGGGTGAAGATATTTATCGTAACCATGAACAATTGCGTAATGGTAATGGTTATGATCATAATTACCAATTAGAAGGGGAAGGAATTCGTCATGTTGCAAGTGCTAGAGGAGAATGTATTGAAATGGAAGTGCATACGACAATGCCTTGTCTACACTTGTATAGTGTTAATTTTTTAGATTCAAAACATGGAAAAGATGGAATACATTATGCACCGAAATCTTTTTTTAATATGAATACTCAATATTGTCCAAATGCAATTCATTACCCAGAACAAAAACAGCCTACACTTTTGGGTTCACAAATTATTAAGCATTGTACGCAGTATAAATTTAAAGTACGAAAGAAGCAAGGTTAAAAATCTTGCTTTTTAATATGATTTTTCTTAAAATATAAGTACAACAACAAGGAGAGAACTTATGAAAAAAATGGTAATTGTTGGATTAGGTATAATTAGTGATCGAGTAGCCGTAGGATGTAATTTTGCAAAGAACATGGAACTATATGGGTTTATGAGTCGCAGCGAAGAAAAGGCGTTAGCTTACCAAAAAAAATATAATGCAAAGAAAATTTATACAACATACGAATCTATGTTGCAGGATGAGGCAGTGGATGTGGTGTATTTGGCGACGCCTAACTTTTTACATTATGATCAAATAATGATGTGTCTGGACGCAAAAAAGAACGTGATTTGTGAAAAACCAATGGTTGCAAGTCAAACAGAAGTAAAAGCATTGTTTGCACATGCTAGAGCACAAGGTTGCTTCTTAATGGAGGCTGAAAAAACATTCTTTTCGCCACTTTTATTACATCTACAAGAACGTATTCAAGAGGGAGTGATTGGGGATGTGTATCATATTCAAGCGGATTATAATTATGATATTAGAAAGTGGAATTATCCACCAACGCATTGGGTACTACAAGAAAATGGTGGAGTTGCATTAGATATCGGTGTTTATCCAATCAGTTTTTCTCATTTGTTTGCGCAAAGTAAAGTGAAAGAATCACATTGTGTAAAAAGAATGGTTGAAAACTTTGCTTGCGATTTTATGTTTCGATCATTGATTACTTATGAAAACGGGATTACTTCATGTGTGAAAAGTGACTGGTTTCAGGATTATGATGTGCGTGGATATGGGTATGTGTATGGTACAAAGGGGTATATAGAGGTACCAAATTATTGGAAATTTAATAAAGCTAGAATCATTACGCCTGATCACACAGAAGAAGTGGAAGTGGCTATGGATAGTGATTTTGTTGGTGAAATTGAGCATGTAGCGACTTGCTTGGAACAAGGCTTGTTAGAAAGCCCTGTTCTAAATGAAGCGATGTCTCTTCAAATATTAGAAGTCATGGATAATTAGTGCAATGAGTGAAGCTTGCTTCACTCATTTATGCAAAAGGAGGTAGTATGCGAGTTTGTGTTATTAGTGGAGTCTCTAGTGGGATTGGAAATGCAATATTACAGCGGTATATAAAAGAAGGGTATCGTGTTGTTTGCATTGATAAAGATTGTTTGCCAGATATGCAAGAGCATCCACAAGTAGATTTTATACAAGGAGATATTGGTGAAAAGAAAGTCATTGAATCGTTTTGTGATCATATAAAAAAGAGTTACGATGCGATTCATTTAATCGTACATAATGCTTGCTTGAGTAAACAAGGGATATTGAGTGGATGTAGTTATGAGGATTTTAATTATGTATTGCAGGTAGGAGTTAGTGCTCCATACTATATGACAAGTTTATTGAAAGAACTGTTTGCGAAGGGAGCTAGTGTAGTGAATATAACGAGTACTAGGGCCTTCATGTCACAACAGGATAGTGAAAGTTATAGTGCAGCTAAGGGCGGTATTTATGCACTTACGCATGCTTTAAGTGTAAGTTTAAGAGGGGTGTGTAGAGTAAATGCGATTGCCCCAGGATGGATACAAACTACAGAATATGAAATAAGTGAAGAAGATAGAGTGCAACATAGTGTAGGTCGAGTAGGGGAAGTAGCGGATATCGTGCATATGGTAGAGTATTTAAGTAGTGAAAAAGCAAGTTTTATTAATGGACAAACCTTCGTTGTAGATGGAGGGATGAGCACGCAGATGATCTATCACAAGGATCATGGATGGGAATATAAAGGTTAGAAAACTATAAAGAAGAGTTAAAGAGAGGGCACAATGAAAGTAGTAGAAAGATTTTTAAAATATGTGAGTATTGATACACAATCTGAACTAGGGAGCAAAAACACACCTAGTACATATAAACAGTTGGATTTAGCAAATGTTTTGGTAGAGGAAATGCTGGCAATGGGGATTGCGGATGCGCATGTAGATCCTTCAGGGATTGTATATGGAAGTATTCCATCAAATACAAGTAAAACATGTGATACGATTGGGTTTATTGCCCATATGGATACCAGTTTTGATATGAGTGGTGAAAATGTTAAACCTCGTATTATAAAACAATATGATGGAGAGGAAATCGTATTGAATGAAGCGTTAAAGATTAGTATGGATACACATAAATTTCCTAGTTTATTAAAGCATATTGGACAGGATTTGATTGTTACGGATGGAACTACATTGCTAGGTGCTGATGATAAAGCAGGGATTAGTGAGATTTTAACAATGTGTGAATACTTTTTAACAAGTAATGAAGAACATGGTACAATTAAAATAGCATTTACTCCTGATGAAGAAATTGGTAGAGGGACAGAAAATTTTAATGTTGAAAAATTTGGTGCAGATTATGCTTACACTGTGGATGGTGGAGATATTGAATGCATTGATTATGAAAACTTTCATGCCGCAAGTGCGCATGTAGAAGTACAAGGAAATAGTATTCATCCAGGAGAAGCAAAATATAAAATGATTAATGCGAGTGAAGCAGCGATGCATTTTCATACGCTATTACCAATCAAAGATCGTCCTTATTTAACGGAAGGGTATGAAGGGTTTAATCATTTAGTTACAATGCAAGGAACTTGTGAGTTTGCAACAATGGATTACATTATTCGTAATCATGATATCGATTTATTTGAACAACAAAAAGAAGAGTTTAGACGAGTTGCAAACTTTTTGAATCAACGATACCCACATGAAGTAATTCAAGTACGTATCGTTGACTCTTATGCAAATATGGCTGATAAAATTAAGAAGAGAATGGATATTGTTGAAAAGGTAGAAGTAGCCATGCGTGAAATTGGATTGCAACCCAAACATAGTCCAATACGTGGTGGAACAGATGGTGCAAGGTTGACTTATATGGGATTATTGTGTCCTAATATTGGGACTGGTGGAAATAACTTCCATGGAAAATATGAATATATTAGTATTCAGTCGATGAAAAAAATTGTTGAATTATTAATAAAAGTGGTAAAAAATAATGCCGCATAAAGATGAATTAGTATTGGTTGTGGAAGAAATTCTACAACTGACATTGGATAAAGTGATTTTATCCAATTCCCGTAACAACAATAAATATAAGAAAGCAGTTGTTCGAGAAGTATTGGTAAAAGAAGGTTTGTTGTATCAAATTGAGCAGTTCACAAGCACGCAAGCTTTTCATAAAAATGTGCGTAAAGAAGAGTGTATACAGTTTATATGTGATGCTTTGCAAAGTGATTATAAACAATGTGATGCGTATTGTGAGGGGATGAATTATCTTTTAAAATTCTCTAAGAAAAACAAATTGTTTGTATCTAAAAAACAAAATGATGTACGTATTCAAAAAACACAATCTCATAACAAGAGTAAACAATACATCTTACAAGAAGGGTTGTTTATTGAACCTTTATACGATTTAGGTATTTTAACTAAAGAGGGTAAAGTGATTGCTAGTATGTATGATAAATTCAAACAAATCAATCGTTATATAGAGATGATTGATGATGTGATTCATAGTGATATGACACATTTAAATATCATTGATTTTGGGTGTGGAAAAAGTTCTCTTACGTTTGTTTTGTATTACTATTTAGTAGAGGTAAAGAAGATTCAAGTGCAAATGGTTGGTTTGGATTTGAAGGAGCAAGTCATTCATGATTGTAATACAATTGCTCAAAAATATGGATATGATCATTTGCGTTTTGAAGTTGGAGATATCAATGGATATAAAGCCGCTTTTGCAGTGGATATGGTAATTAGTTTACATGCTTGTGATTGTGCGAGTGATTATGCATTATATAATGCCTTACAATGGGATGCAAAAATGATTTTTTCAGTGCCTTGTTGTCAACATGAAATTAATGCACAAATAAAGAGTGATAGGTTGCCTTTGCTTACCAAGTATGGGTTAATGAAAGAACGCTTCAGTGCCATGATTACAGATGAAATGCGTGCTAATTTATTGATTGCACAAGGTTATAAAGTGCAGATGATGGAATTTATTGATTTAGCACATTCACCAAAAAATCTACTAATTAGAGCAGTGAAAAATAATAAGCAAAAACAAATAAAAAAAGAACAGGCGAAACAAGAAGTAGAACAAATTCTACAGGAATTTTCATTGTCTTTCACCTTGTACAATCTACTATACAAAGAAAACTAGCTCTCGCTAGTTTTTATTTCTTTTAGTATGTCTAATAGGGCATCTATATCTTCCTCTTTACTCATAAAACTGGTTACGAAACGTGCTTCGACATAGTTTTTATGATGTGGAATTTCGACTTCATAATGACAGTGTTTCGACAAGTATTCATGTGTGGGCATATCTAGTTTTGCAAATAATAGATTACTTTCGCAAGGGAGTAAAAATGTATATCCCAAAGATAGCATGCCCTCATACAATTTGTTTGCCATTGTGTTTGCGTGTTTGGCAATATTAAGGTACAGGTTGTTTGTGAATAGGGTAGAAAATTGTAATCCTAAGTATCTTCCTTTCGCAAGTAATGCACCTTTTTGTTTTATGTAATGTCGCATATAGGGTTGTAGTGCTGGATTTGTAATAACAAGTGCTTCTCCAAACATTGCACCATTTTTTGTTCCACCAATATAGAACGCATCGCATAAGGCGCATAGTTCTTTCATATGAAGGTCATTGGATGTGCTACTAAGCGCGCAAGCCAAGCGAGCGCCATCAATGTACAACAACAAATTGTGTTGCTTACACGTGTTGTATAGCGATTGTAGCTCATCTTTTGTGTATACACTTCCAAGTTCCGTCGCATTAGATATGAAAACAAGTTTTGGAATGACCATATGTTCACTGTGGTAGCTGTGCATCACTTGTGTAATGCATTGGCTTGTAAGTTTTCCATTTTCATGAGGACAAAGAATTATTTGATGTCCACAATTTTCAATAGCACCTGTTTCGTGTAAGTGAATATGCGATAAATCGGTTGCGATAATCGCTTCTACAGGACGTAAAAAGGCACTTATAGCAACTAAGTTTGTTTGTGTTCCACCTACAAAGTAGTGAATTTCAGCATTGTTATTTTCTAAGTATATTTTTATTTTTCTACTTGCTTCCTGACAATATAAATCGAGTCCATATCCAGGTTGTTGTATTGTATTTGTTTCTTGTATTGCTTGTAAAATAGAGGGATGCATCCCCTCACTATAATCGTTTTTAAAGTATAACATAATATCCTCCACGCATATACTTAGCATACCACAAATGTATGAAACAAAAATGATATTTTGATAATAAAACAAATAAATAGTGTTAAAGATGCATAACTTTTTAGTGAATGCTATACTATGAATGTAACCTGCCCTTGTAGCTTAAAGGATAAAGTGGTAGCTTCCGATGCTATGGATAAGGGTTCGATTCCTTTCGAGGGCACCATATAAATATTGCAAGTGTACTTGCTATTCCCTACAAATATTTATAGGTTATTTCACAATTCGTAGTGAATAGGGAATTGGGATTTTATAATCCCACATGAAAAAAGTCATGAAAAGTGGGGATTTCATGGCTTTTTTATTTGGTGATAACCAGCTTATTGTAATTGTATAGATAGTATGATTGAATATATGTATAGTAGCTTTGTGTGGTTATATAATACAATAGATGAATCGTATTGATTCATGAAAATTCAGATGGAGAGAAATATGAAAATTGAAGAAGTGTATAAATGTATAGAGGAGAATGGAACACAGCAGATACTACCATTGATTGAATATATTAATGAGAACTTTCCTGAATGTACATTCGATGAATACAATTCAGAAAGATCACATATTCCAACTTGGCGAATGCATAATAAGTATGTTGGCATAGGGTGTAGAAAACATTATATATCTGTATATTTTAGTGATAGGAAGGCGGTACAGATCGTTGCATATAATACTCCATATTGTAGAGCGCAAAAGGGATGTGTAAATTTCAGTTACAAAAGAGATTTGCCACTTGATGCAATATTTAAAGGGATAGATAAGTGTCTTGGATAATATAAACCACTATGTGTAAAGGAAGGATGTTTCCATTTTTTATTTTGACTTATACATATATATTTTATATTGTAATAGTATGGATGGAGG
>CAYJJS010000033.1:0-20768 GCA_964370645.1 uncultured Erysipelotrichaceae bacterium
TTTCCATCTTTTTCAAATGTCACAACTTCACTTACACTAAGCTCTGTCTCACCATTCCATGTTCCATTGATAACATCAAAGTATACAATTGCTTGATACTTATCTGGGATTCCATCTCCTGGTGTCTCAGGATCTGTATCTTCATCCTCATCAATTAATACATCTAGTTCCCAAATTGCGTATAGTGTAATACTTCCGCCATCTGTTGTAACTAAATCTATTACTTCTTGTCCATCTGTATACACAACTTCTCCATCTGTTTCAGTTGCCCATCCCATGAACATGTGATCTGTTTTTGTGAATGCATTACTATCTAGGTTTTCTACTACTCCAAATTCCATTCCTTGGTTAGCCATTGTCCCTGTTCCTGTATTTGCATCAAAGATAATTTCATATACTCCTTTTGCATATTCAAATGTATAACGAATTTCATCTGTTGTATACACGACACTTCCTGTTGGTTGTGGTGCATGCCATACTCCATTCACATACATTGCATTTGGTTGCATGTTTGTAGGTGTTGTATACTCTGCTTCTGCATCAGCTGCATTTGAGTATTCTCCATCTTTATAGAACGTTACCACTTCATTTACTTCTGTTCCTGCACCATTCCATGTTCCATTGATAACATCAAAGTATACCATTGCTTGATACTTATCTGGGATTCCATCTCCTGGTGTTTCTGGGTCTGTATCTTCATCTTCATCAATTAATACATCTAGTTCCCAAACTGCGTATAGTGTAATACTTCCGCCATCTGTTGTAACTAAATCTATTACTTCTTGTCCATCTGTATACACAACTTCTCCATCTGTTTCAGTTGCCCATCCCATGAACATGTGATCTGTTTTTGTGAATGCATTACTATCTAGGTTTTCTACTACTCCAAATTCCATTCCTTGGTTAGCCATTGTCCCTGTTCCTGTATTTGCATCAAAGATAATTTCATATACTCCTTTTGCATATTCAAATGTATAACGAATTTCATCTGTTGTATACACGACACTTCCTGTTGGTTGTGGTGCATGCCATACTCCATTCACATACATTGCATTTGGTTGCATGTTTGTAGGTGTTGTATACTCTGCTTCTGCATCAGCTGCATTTGAGTATTCTCCATCTTTATAGAACGTTACCACTTCATTTACTTCTGTTCCTGCACCATTCCATGTTCCATTGATAACATCAAAGTATACCATTGCTTGATACTTATCTGGGATTCCATCTCCTGGTGTTTCAGGATCTGTATCTTCATCTTCATCCACCAATGTATCGGATTCCCAAATTGCAGTAAATGTATCTGTTGCTTCAGCGTATTCGAATCCTAAAAATATATATTCACTTTTACTTGGATCACTCAATACAGAATTCGCAGTCAACGCATGCGACGCTATTAAATTTGGATCTATAGTAAGCAAAGACCCCATACCTATTGTAAGCATTGCATCTACCCCTCCAGTAGAGTTAATATTTACGACTGTATTGAATGGAAGTGTGATTACAGAACCTTCTGAGGTAACACCATCTTGATAACGTGTGAATACAATTACAACATCTTCTGCTACATATTCATATGTATATTGTAAATGCTTACCTGCATGCTCCTCTAATGATAATTGTGTAGGTGGTGTTGTTTTCCACCCTTCGCTAGTCACTGCAGCAATTGAAGTCATCGATGATGGTGTCACAATATTTACATGATCAACAGTAGACGCAGGCCATGAGACACTTCCATCTGCATTTGCTTCTAAAAATGCAACTTTGTGAGACAATAGTGTTGGTCCACCCACACCCCATGTTCCATTGATAACTTCGTAATGAATTACAGCTTGATACATATTAGGTATTCCATCATTATCTTCAACACCATCACGTTCACCTTCTGGATCTTCTGCACCATCATTTAACCATTGTGCAACAAATGTATTTGTTGATTCGATAAAAATATACCCCGCAAATACATATCCTGTACGAACTGGATTTTGAAGAATAACATCTCCACCTAATACATAACTACCTACTACACCAGCTGCTAACTCTGAAAGAGTTGCTCCTGTATTTTTATCTATGATTGCTCCACTTCCACCAGTATTATCAACTAGAATAGTTTCACCATCTTTAAAGATTTCTGCTGCATCGCTATAGGCATATCCCGTATAACGAGCATATTCAACAGCTACATCGATTGGAAATTCTTCTCCTTCAGGGATAAGCTCGAAATCAATATTGTTTATCGAAGCATCTGTAGCTCCCATAACTAAATAAAACTCTAATACACCTGTTCTACCAACATTGCTATCTGCAGTACCTGCACCATTTTTATAAGTAAATGATCCTTCCACATAACGATACTTACTCTCCGGCACTAATGTTACATTGATTTTTTCCTGGTATTTCGCAACTGTTTTTTCAATGATTGCCTTACCTTCATACACTGTTTTTGTACTATCTGTATAAATACTTAGTACAGTACTACCAGTAGTTGGGTCTATCTCAACATCACTCCTTGCAATTAAATCAGCAGATAGATTCACATCTAATTCTAATGATGAAACAGAACTTTCATGTACATACGCAAGAATAATTGTATTTTGTTGCTTCCATCTATCACTTTCTTCAAAGGTTGATAGCACAGTAGCATCAATCGTATATGCACTTAGATCAAATGATTCACGATCGATGGTTGGATAATACGCATGCGGTTGATAAGAAGAAGTAGCTGAATCCGTATTAAACTCTACAAAAGGGTTAAAACTAGTATCCACACCACCTATATATGTCCATGAAACTGGCACCTCTATTACATAATAACTACTCGTATCATGATTATGAACTACCGCTTTTACATTTTTGGGCAAATATGGATGTGCATCTTCACCTACTATAAAATCTTGTTTTAAAACATCATCAAATAAGATGAATTCTGTAATTTCTTCCCCTACACTGGCTTCTACTTTTGTTGTATTTGAATTGACATACAACAATTGGCTAAACAATATAAGCGATAACAAACTAATCATAACTTTTTTAATATTTTTCATATAACCTCCATATTTAATTCGTTTGCATTATAACATAATGCATTGCAATATCAATTAGTAAATATTGCAATATATTTGCTTCTATTATAGCACATAATTAACTATATTTTTGAATATGTGCTTAAGCAATAAATACTAATTTTGAAGATATCACTAATCCATTTCTTCAAGTACTTGTATATATTGTTCATTACTAATGTAATTCATTTCTAGCATTGCATTAAGCACCTCTACTTGTCGTTTCTGTGCACTCTCATAATGTGTGCTCAACGCATATACAGAAGGTGCTTGTGGTAATCCAGCAAGCAAAGAAGACTCAAACAGAGTTAATTCATTTGCAGATTTCCCAAAGTAGCCTTCACTAGCTTCTCCTACCCCATAATAATCATCACCATAATATATAATATTTATATACAATTCCAAAATTTCTTCTTTGTCATACTTTGACTCTAACTCTAGTGCTACAAATGCTTCGCTCACCTTGCGAAAAAATGATTGTGAATGATCAAAATACATATTTTTTGCTAATTGTTGAGTAATTGTACTTCCTCCACCAACAATAGACTCTGCTTGTAAGTTCGCAATTGTTACACGAACAATAGACTGTAGATCTATTCCACTATGTGTATAAAATCGTCGATCCTCAATTGCAACTATAGCTTCTTCAAAATCATTCGCCACTTCATCTAGTTGTACATAGGAATCTTTGTTCTGTATTTCATGTACCATTTCCTCTAACGTTGTTTCACTGGTTACCTGTTTATAATTCAAATATCCAAATAAAACAAAGATAGAAAGTGAAACACATACACCGATTACAATAATAAGCAATAGTTTTTTAACGAATTTCATAGTCCTCCTTAAAATAAAACACAGCTTTCACTGTGTTTTTATCTATTCGCGTTCACAGATTTCATAATCTGTCTAATTTGTGCTTCAGAAGGTTTTCTTCCCATTTGAAGAAACATTGCACGAATCATTTTTTCATTGATTGGCGGATTTTCCTTCAATTCTTTTTCAAAACGTTTTCGTGTAAAGTAGAAACCTAATCCTCCTCCTACAACTAAACCAACTACTAAAGATATTAAACTATACCAAAAGTCCATAAATATGCCTCCTATATCCTTTTATTTTCTATACTACCAATTATACAAAATATCTGATGTAAGTACAATAGTAAGATTGTCCAAACCAAATATTTCCTATACTAAATCAATGCTTTTCTTAGAAATTTGTATATCCATAGCATAATCCATTTGCACAAGCTCTACCTTAGCACTTTCTAACATTCTACGACTTGCCATATAAATTTCTTTATCTTTGTGTTTATCACTCTCATAAACAACCTTTTGAATTCCTGCTTGAATTAATGCTTTCGCACACTCATTACAAGGAAATAAAGACACATATAGAGTGCACCCTCTCAAATCAGCATGAGAGTTTAAAATCGCATTTACTTCTGCATGCACAACATATGGATATTTACTTTCTAAAAATGAACCATCTTTCCCCCATGGATAAGCATCATCTTCACACCCCTTTGGGAATCCATTGTATCCTATCCCAACTACTTTTTTTTCATTAGACACAATACACGCTCCAACTTGTGTGGATGGATCTTTAGATCGTAGTGCACTCAAATGTGCCAATCCCATGAAATATTCATCCCAACTCAAAACCTTTTCTCGTTTCATATTAGTCTCCTTTATGTGGTAAGCGATTCTCTAAAGCCTCTGCAAATTCAGGGTTTTTTGTTTCGTATTGTTTAATCAACTCTGTATTAAATTCTTCATTGCTTGGTAATGCACTATGAATCGTTGTACTCATATATCCTAGAGCACTTAAGAGGATACAATACGATATTATATAATGAATTCGATAGGTTACAAATGACTTTGTAGGATATAAAACAAACGCTAAAAACAAACCAGAAATAAATCCTCCTAAATAAGCGAATATACTAATTCCCGAGAAAGAAATGCATATAAATGCTAACAAATAGACATTTGATAATTGAATGGCGCGTAATTTACTTTTATATAATTTGCTTTCCCATACATATAATAATAAACTAGCCAATACTCCAAAGATTCCTCCACCAATTCCAAAATGAATAACGTTGGAATCAAATATAAACACAAATACATTCCCTACAAGCGCGGAAATAAGAAAAATAACTAGATACCTTAACTTTCCATATTTCGACTCACAAAAGCTTCCTATACGAATCAAAGTGAAAATATAAATAAACGTAGTGAAAATATCAGGTTGAAATATTGTAGTTGTTACAATACGATAATACTCGTGAAATTCTACAACTACAGCTTTATAATAACCACCCAAAGAAACTAGAATAGGATATAGATATCCACCATCAGAAAATTCTAAAAGAAATACTACAATCATCGTAATTGCAATTATTGCACTAATAATAGTACTTACAATTGGAAACTTCATCGTTTTCTTTCTTTCTTCCATCATCTTAAGACGTTGATAATTTTCTAATTCTCGAGTCAATCGAGCACATTCATCTTGATAAGATTCGACTTCTTTAATATAATTCACCAATCTTGGAAATGTTTCTAAAATTGGATTTCCGATCAAATATTCTTGAATTACAATTTGACGAACATTTTCTTCCTCAAAAGCAATACTTTTGTCATTAGTATTTATCACTACAATATTATCCTGAGCTTGTGGCAGCGCCTTCTCAATAGCAACCTTCACTTTTTCCAAATATTCTTTCTCAAAACCAATACTATTTGCCTCACTAGGATTTAATCGGACAATTGGAAAGTCTTTTTGTTCATTGACTAACCACAAATCTTTTCTTGATGAAGCAACATGTACAATTCGATAGTCATAATCTTTAATTAAACACACAAGCACTTGATAAAGAAACACATCTGCTAATGTATATTGCATATATTAAACTCCTCTCAGCTCTTTTAAAATTTCTTCAAACTGTGCAGGTAATGGTGCGTTTACACAAACCTCCTCACCACTTGTAGGGTGGGTAAAGATTAACTCATGAGCATGTAGTAATTGACCCCCTGTCTGCATTGTTTTACGATAAGAATATTTTTCATCACCAACAACTGGATGTTTTATATATTGCATATGTACTCTAATTTGATGTGTTCTACCAGTTTCTAAACGACACTCTACTAAAGTATATTTATCAAAACGTTCTATGACTTTGAAGTGTGTAATTGCATCTCTTGCATTTTTTGATGTCACCGCCATTTTTTGACGATCCTTTACATCTCTACCAATCGGTGCATCAATCGTCGCATGTTCATGCTCTATAACACCATGTACTAACGCATAATACTTTCTAGAAACTTCCTTCTTCTGCAATTGCTCACTTAAAGAAAGATGTGACTTATCATTTTTAGCTACAATAAGTAATCCCGTTGTGTCCTTATCTATTCTATGCACAATTCCTGGACGTAATACTCCATTAATACCACTTAAATCTTGACAGTGATACAACAACCCGTTTACTAGCGTATTGTGTAAACTTCCTGGTGCAGGATGTACAACTATACCTTTCACTTTATTCACTACAATTACATCACTATCCTCGTACACAATATCCAAATCCATTTTCTCTGCTTTTGCAATCATTTCTTCTACTTCAATTTGCAAAATCGTAATTTGATCGTGTTCTTTAACTTTATAGTTTGCTTTTGTAGCTACTCCATTAACAAGAATTTTTTCATCTTTAATCAATGCCTGTATTCTACTTCTTGAATACTCTTCTCTTTCATCTAAAAATTTATCTAAGCGTGTATGCTCTTCCTCTTTAGTAATCACGTGTTTTTTTTCCATAACCAACTCCAAGCTCCTTTTTAAACTCACAAAGGAGTACTATGATGACTCCAATAACTAAACAACTATCCGCAACATTAAAAATTGCAAAATCATATCCAAAAATAATAAAATCAAGCATATCTCTAACATATTGAAATAACACACGATCTATTAAATTTCCTATAATCCCAGATATAATTAATACAACACCTATCTTTTGGAAAAATTCATCTTTATCTAATGTTTTATTGTAAAAATAAATAATGATTAAGGCCACAATCGATACGGCATAAAAAAATATCATTTTCCCTTCCAAAATACTAAAGGCAGCCCCAGTATTATGAACATAAGTTAGATTAAAAAAACCAGGAATTAGCTCAATACTATCATGTAATTGCATATTCGTTTGAATCACATATTTACTCACTTGATCAATCAGTAAAGTGACAACAAACAAAGCACATAATAAAACATTCTTTTTTTTCATAAAAACTCCTTTTGTCATTGCTTTCTATTTTACCACACTTTTATAAAAAGACAAAACTAGCTAGTCCCCTTATTAAAAGCTTCCTCTTTCTCTAGCAGCACAAAATACAACTCACTCAGTTCTTCTATTTGTTGTTGTAATAATAGGCGCTTATTAGATAGTTCTTCCAATATCGAGAAATCCTGTGACACTCCCATTTGCTTATCCACCTCAACAACTTGTTGTTGCAAATCGTCAATTTGGATTGGGAAGTCAACCAATTGTTTTTTCTCTTTGCTACTTAAGCGTAAAGTTGTTTGTTTCATTTGTTCTTTTTGTTTTTTATACGCTTCCTTTTTACAAACATCTTTACTTGTTTCTTGCTTTCTATTTTGTATATACATAGTATAAGAATCCATTGTTTGTATAATATTTTTATTCTCAAACACGAACAAAACATCACAGATTTTATCTAAGAAATAACGATCGTGTGATACACAAATCACATTCCCTAAAAACTCTTCTAAATACTCTTCCAATATTGCTAATGTATCCAAATCTAAATCGTTAGTTGGTTCATCCAATAACAATACATTTGGTGCTTGCATCAATGTACGTAATAAATATAGTCGCCTACGCTCTCCACCAGATAATTTCAACACACTTTTATATTGGCTTTGTTTGTCAAATAAGAAACGTTCACACATTTGACTTGCACTAATGTTTCCTTCTTTACTTTGAATATATTGCGCTTCTTCCTTAATATAATCAATCACACTTATATCTTCATCCAATGTGAATGTCTGTTTATAATAAGCAATCTTGACAGTTTGTCCATATTGTACACACCCACTACTCGCTTCCATTTCCTGTCCAATTATATTTAATAAGGTTGACTTTCCACATCCATTCACACCTAAAATTCCAACTCGCTCATAGCGTTTTGCTGTATAGGAGAAAGGATGGAAAAGCAATTGCTTTCCATACGACATACTTACATCTTGTAATTCTAAAATTTGTTTTCCTAACCTTGAAGATGCCTGCAACATTTTCACATCTTTTTGTTTTTGTACCTTTTGTACATTACTTAACGTTTCAAAACGCTGCAAACGATCTTTACTCTTTGTTGTTCTGGCTTGTACTCCTGCTCGTACCCATTCAATTTCTTTTTTCAAAAAACTATTTCTTTTTTGTTCTTGTTGTAAAGCAACTTGTAAACGTTGCTCTTTCATTACTAAGTACTTACTATAGTTTGCTTCATATTCATACAAATTACCTTGTTCTATCTCAACAATTTTATTCACAATACGTTCTAAGAAGTAACGATCATGGCTCACCATCACAATTGCCTTGGTGAATTTAATCAGATAATTTTCTAGAAAAGTAATCATTTCATAATCTAAATGATTGGTAGGTTCATCTAAAATTAGTAAATCACAAGGTTGTAATAATGCAATCGCCAAAGAAAGTCTTTTCTTTTGTCCTCCACTCATTGTTGAAATCGCTTGTTTTTCATCCACTTGCATACGATTTAAAATGGATTTCATCTCGTATACTTCACAATCTATATGATGTAGTTTCATCTCTTCTATAACATCATCACATTGAAAAACGTGATCTTGTTTTAAATAGGATATACGCATCCCACTCTTCTTTGTGAACGCCTCATATTCGCATGACTCTGAAGCACTAATAATATTCAATAAAGTAGATTTGCCTCCACCATTACGCCCTACTAATGCTATTTTATCTTGCTCCTCAATAAACAGACTTGCATCTTTTAAAATACATTGTTCATTATGATACTTATTGATTTTATGCAAACTTATCAACATATTACACCTCTTTAAATTCACTATCTATTATACCCATTATAGTCCTTGTTGTGAAGTAAATAAAAAGCCTTACACATTATAGCGTGTAAAGCTTTATGATATAGCGTTTTATTTTTTAGCTTGCATGTATGTATCCATAGCTTCAGCTGCTTCTTTACCAGCACCCATTGCTAAGATTACCGTTGCAGCACCAGTCACTGCATCTCCTCCTGCATAAACTCCTTCACGTGTTGTTAAACCTTGTTCATCAGCAACCAAACATCCCCATTTATTAGCCTCTAAACCTTCCGTTGTAGAGATTATCAATGGATTTGGAGATGTCCCAATTGACATTATTACACAATCTACATCCATAATGAATGTACTGTCTTCTTTCACAATCGGTCTTCTTCTACCACTTTCATCTGGTTCTCCTAACTCCATTTCTACGCATTCCATTCCGATACAGTTACCAGCATCATCTCCTATAATACGCACTGGGTTAGTTAGTGTTTTAAATTGAACACCTTCTTCCATCGCATGCTCGATTTCTTCATGACGTGCAGGCAATTCCTGAATACCACGACGATACACGATGAATACTTCCTCACATCCAGTACGGATTGCACAACGTGCTGCATCCATGGCAACATTACCACCACCAACGATGGCTGCGCGTTTTGCTTTGAAAATAGCAGTATCCACTGCAGCATCGTATGCTTTCATTAGATTGAATCGCGTTAAAAATTCATTGGCAGAAAAAACACCTTTTAAATTTTCACCTTCTAAATTCATGAACTTAGGCAGACCTGCTCCACTTCCTATGAAAATAGAATCGTATCCTTTTTCAAGCAACTCATCAATCTCAACAATTTTCCCAATAACCATGTTTGTTTCAATTTTAACACCAATTGCTTTTAAAGCATTAATTTCTTTTTCTACGATACTTTTTGGTAAACGAAACTCTGGAATTCCATATACCAAAACACCACCTGGCTTATGTAATGCCTCAAAGATAGTAACATCGTACCCTTTGTTTGCTAAATCCCCTGCGCAGGTAAGTCCTGCAGGTCCTGCTCCAATGATTGCTACTTTCTTTCCATTTGAGGTTGGCATTTGTTCCACTGGATGTTCTTGTTGAAGATGATAATCTGCTGCAAACCTCTCCAAACGACCAATTGCTACTGCCTCTTGTTTAATCCCACGAACACAACTTCCCTCACATTGCGTTTCTTGTGGACAAACACGTCCACAAACAGCTGGCAAAGCATTTGTCCCTTTAATAATCTTATAAGCTTCATCAATATTCCCTTCTTTTATTTGTCCAATGAAACTCGGTATATCTACTGAAACAGGACAACTGTTCACACATGGTTTATGTCTACATTGTAAACAACGATCTGCCTCCTCTATTGCTTGCTCTAACGTATATCCCAAAGCTACCTCTTCAAAGTTATGGCAACGTAATTGTGGATCTTGCAAAGCCATCTCTACTTTTTTTGGACTCATATTTGGCATTTTAAGCAACCTCCTTTGTAAACAAGTTACAATCTTCTTCTCTTGCACTTGCTTCAAACTCAGCATATTGTCTACTTCTAGATATTGCTTCATCAAAATCAACTAAATGACCATCAAAATCTGGGCCGTCCACACAAGCAAATTTCATTTTACCACCCACACTTAAGCGACAACATCCACACATCCCTGTTCCATCAATCATAATTGGATTCATACTAACCATTGTTTTCACATTGTATTTTTTAGTTACTTCACACACAAACTTCATCATAACTAATGGTCCAATTGCGATTACTTCATCAAATTCTTCACCAGCACTTAATAGTCTTTCTAACACGTTAGTAACTAAACCTTGTTCGCCAACACTACCATCATCACTTACCATGTAAAAATGATCACTAACAGCATTAAACTCATCTTCTAAAATAACTAAATCTTTATTTCTAAAACCAGCAATTGTTGTAACCTCAATCCCATTTTGATGTAGACCTTTTGCAGTTGGATATGCAATTGCACAACCAACTCCCCCTCCTACTACACATACTTTTTTCATATCATTAATATGTGAAGGAACACCTAAAGGACCAACAAAATCTAATATTTCATCACCCTCTTGCAATTGATTTAATATTTTTGTTGTCTTCCCAACAATTTGAAATATGATTGTTATTGTACCAGCTTCACGATCGAAATCTGCAATCGTCAAAGGTATACGTTCTCCATCTTCATGTGTTCTCAATATAACAAATTGACCCGGTTGTGCTTTTTGCGCAGTCAATTTTGCTTTCACTACTAACTTTGTTACAGTTGGATTCAACTGTTCTCTTCCCACTATTTTAAACATAAGACTCCTTTCAAAATACATTTGTACTTGTTATTATATAATGTTTTTTCACAAATTGAAACATTAAATTGCATTTTTTACACCTCTTGAAAATTGTTTCATAAAACAAAAAAAAAGACGATGCTATCATCGTCTTAATATTATCGATTACTATCTAAATAATCTTGTAGTATCGTTTGTGCTGCCATCGTATCAATTACTTTTTTACGTTTTTTGCGAGACACATCTGCACTAATCAGAAATTTTTGTGCACTTACTGTCGTTAAACGTTCATCCCACAAAATGACTTGTAAACCTTGTGCTTCCAATAACTCTTTAAACGCAATTGAGATATTTCCACGAATACCTACATCACCATTCATATGTTTTGGTAAACCCAACACCACTTTTTTAATTCTATTCTCTTTAATATAAGGTTGCAACAATGATAGACACTGTTCATATTGATCACTTTCAAAACGAACAGTTGTAATTGGCGAAGCAATAAGTCCCATTAAATCGGATATTGCAATCCCGCAAGTTACACTCCCTAAATCTAAACCCATAATTTTTTCCATTATTATTTATTTCCTTCTAAGTAATAACGAACCAATTCTTCAATCAATTCATATCGATCTGCACTTTGAATAATCGTACGAGCATTTTTATGACTTGAAATATATGCAGGATCACTAGAAATTAAATACCCAGCTAATTGATTTACCGAGTTGTATCCTCGCTCTTTTAACGCATCGTCTACCAAATACAAAACATGTTTTATATTCTCTCTTTTAATATCTTCCCCTTTAAAAGCTACTGTTTCTGTAATATCTTTCATAACGCACCCTCCTCAAATGTGAATACTATACTATCATTCTATCTTATTTCCACTTGGATTTAAAGCACTAAACCCACAATTCTTGAAACTTCTTTCAAAGCGTCTCCTACTTTTGCTACATCTTTACCACCAGATTGTGCTAGATCAGGGCGACCTCCCCCTTTACCATCACATATCATAGCCGCTTCTTTTACTAAGTTTCCACAATGTACTTGTTTGATGATTGCTTTATCTGCTGCTGCAACAAATACTACTTTTTCATCTTTTGTCGTACTTAAGAATACTAATGAATTAGCCACTTTATCTTTCAGTGAAATAGCCATCTCTTTTAATTGTGCACCATCTAAATCATTCATCTCTTTTACTAACACATAAATATCATTTACTTGTTCAAAAGAAGATACAAGTGCTTGTGCTTGTGCAACAATCGCTGCTTGCACATGTGCTTCAACTTCTTTTTTCAGTATCGCTTGTTCTTTTAATAAAGTTGCAACCTTTTCATCTACGCCTAGTGTAGATTTCATTTTTAAAATTTCACTTACCTTACGTAACAATAACTGATCCGCTTTGAATTCTTCATAAGCGCTAAATCCTGTTTTCGCACTAATTCTTCGAATCCCAGAACCAATACTTTCTTCAGAAGTAATTTTCAATACCCCGATTTCACTCGTGTTATTTACATGGCATCCCCCACAAAATTCTTTAGAAAATGAACCCATGCTTACTACGCGAACAAAATCTCCATATTTTTCATCAAACAGTGCAGTTGCGCCACTGTTTTTAGCTTCTTCTATAGACATTACAACTTTATCAACAACTAAAGATGCTTGAATTTGTTCATTCACGATTTTTTCGATTTCTAAAATTTGTTGAGGAGTTACTTTTTCAAAATGAGTAAAGTCAAAACGCAAATACTCATCATTATTATAAGAACCTGCTTGCGCAATATGTGTTCCTACCACTTCTTTTAATGCACTTTGCAATAAATGTGTAGCAGAGTGGTTTGCTTCTACTCTTTTTCTTTTTAAAGCATCCACTTGCAACAATACTTCATCTTTTTCATGTAATTCAATACTACAATCTACTTTGTGTAAATGTTGACCATGCGGTGCTTTTTTCACATCACTAACAGGCATCGTGTGATCTGCTAAGACAAGGACTCCATCATCTGCAGCTTGTCCTCCACTTTCTGCGTAAAAACAAGTGGTATCAAAACAAACATACCCTTCTCCATGTAAACTTTCTACACGTACACCATCTTTGAATAAACCAATTACTTTTGCTTTTACAGAAAGTGTATCATAGCCGATAAATTCAGAACGTGTCTCAAAATTCATTAAATCAACAGATTGTGAGTGCATTGACTCCACGCTCTCTCTTGCAGCTCTAGCTCTTTCTTTTTGTTTTTGCATTTCTGCTTGAAACGATTCTTCATCAACACGAAATCCTTCATCATGCGCAATTTCTGCAGTCAACTCATATGGGAAGCCATATGTATCGTATAATTTAAATACAACCGCACCCGATAATACTTTATCTTGCGCTTGCTTCATCGCATCATTTAATAATGCTTCACCATTTTTTAATGTTTTATGGAATGTTTCTTCCTCAATCTTAATCAGGTTTTCATTATACTCAATTTTATCCATTAAGTATGGATAAAATGCATTCATGTTTTCAGAAACAATACGTACCAGTTTATACATAAAGGCTTCTTGAATACCTATTTTAATTCCAAAACGAACTGCACGTCTCAATACTCTACGCAAAACATATCCACGTCCATTATTTGAAAATAGAGCACCATCACTCAGTGCAAATGTAATTGTACGTATATGGTCTGCAATGACGCGATATGCCATTTTATATTCATTTTCATATGCTACTTTTGCATATTTTTCACACTCTTTGATAATTGGCAAAAATAAATCTGTATCATAATTTGTTTCTCCACCTTGAATCAAACTAACCAAACGTTCTAGACCCATACCTGTATCAATATTTCTTTGTGGCAATTCTTGGTATTGTTTACGATCTACTTCAGGATTGCAATCATATTGTGAGAATACAACATTCCAAACCTCAACATAACGATCGTTTTCTAATTCTTCAAAAAATAATTTTTCTTTCAATCCCTCAGGATCATATTGATCTCCACGATCATAAAAAATTTCGCTATTAGGACCTCCTGGACCCGCTCCTATTTCCCAAAAGTTATCCTCAGTACGTAATATACGATCTGGGCTCACCTTACATACCTCTGTCCATACTCTATATGCTTCTTCATCATCTTTATAAATAGAAACATACAATTTATCAATGTCAAAACCTACCCATTCTGGTTTTGTTAGAAAATTCCAAGCAAATACAATTGCTTCTTCCTTGAAATAATCACCGATTGAAAAGTTACCTAACATCTCAAAAAAAGTATGGTGTCTACTTGTTTTTCCTACATTCTCAATATCATTTGTACGAATTGATTTTTGAGCATTTGTAATACGATTGCTTTTGGGCTTTTCACTTCCATCAAAATATTTCTTTAATGCTGCAACCCCAGAGTTAATCCATAATAACGTAGGGTCATTGTGTGGTACTAGTGATGCACCCGGCTCAATCATATGATTGTGACTTGCAAAATAATCTAAAAATAACTGTCTTACTTCATTTCCTGTTCTTTGTTTCATAATTTTCCTCCAACAAACAAAAAAAGACGCCCATACAGGAACGTCTTTATAACGCGGTACCATCCTGATTCATAGTCATAGACTATGCACTTCATTCTCTTAATGCGCAAGAGATACGCTAAACTCCAATGTAGCTTCAATACAACCATATAAAAAGTTTTCACCAACCACTTTTTCTCTACGTATACATTGTATTTACTCATCATCTTCTTCGTTTAATACCACATTATATTAGCATAAGAAATCCAATTTTACAACATTACATATCATATTCTTGTCGTAAATGTTTGATTTTCTTCTCTAAATTTCTTTTTTCTCTTCGTGCTCTATATGCCATATCATCAATTGCTCTTTCATTCTCGTATCCAACGACAACGCCTACAGCAAATCCCAATATAACACAAGCAGCACTTGTACACCAATTACACATAGTATCACTCCTTTATGGTAGTACTAGTATGTAACAATTTTATACGCTTATTCAAAAACACTCAAAATTCTTTGTGTCAATTTTGTATTTCTTACATCGCGCTCTTGACTATTAATTCCATTTATTAGTGCATCTTCATGCCCTAATAAAATCAATGATTTTTTTGCGCGAGTTATTGCGGTGTAGATTAATCGTCTTTGTAACATATATGTATAATCTTTCACTACTGGCAATATCACGATTGGATATTCACTCCCCTGCGCCTTATGAATAGAAATACAATATGCATGTGTAATCACAGAAAAGTTTTCACTAGTGTACTCAACATACTGTGATTCAAAACGACATATGATACGATCCTTATGTTCAAAATCTTCATCCTTATAAATGATTTCAACAATCTCACCAATATCACCATTATACACATCATCATCCGGTTGATTTTTAAGTTGTAGAATTTTATCCTTCTCTCGTAAAATGCGATACCCTAATTGTAATTCACGTTTCCCCTCCATTTTGGGGTTACACACTTTTTGCAAAGCTATATTTAAAGCGTCAATGCCAGCAACTCCATCATACATAGGTGCTAATACCTGCATATCATATGCATTGTACCCCTTATCCATCGCATTTTGAACAATTTGAGTAATTGCATTACAAATTTGATAATTTTGCGCAGGAATAAATTTCACATCATTCGCATGATGGATGGAAGTACAAGCGCCTTGTCGCATCTCACAAGCCAACTCCACAATATCGTTTCCTTCTTCTTGTCGAAAGATTTTTTCTAACCGAGATAAAGAGAATTGTCCACTACAGATTAAATCTTTCAATACGAAACCAGGTCCTACCGATGGTAATTGATCCTCATCTCCAATTACAATTATTTTATTTACACGAATACACGCAGATAGAATATTATGAAATAAAAGTGTATCCACCATTGAAAACTCATCAATAATCAATACGTCACAGTTAAGGGGCTCTTGCGCATTTACATGAAAAGTATTTGTATGCAAATCCCATTTCAACATGGAATGAATGGTCATAGCACTATACCCTGACAAAGCAGACAAGCGCTTAGCTGCTCTTCCTGTTGGAGCACATAGTTGAATATTACTTGTAGGCATAAAGTGTTCTATAGCCTCTAAAATAGCTTTCACAATCGTTGTCTTACCTGTCCCAGGTCCTCCGGTAATAATATTAAAAGGGTGCGTCAATGCATCACAAATCGCTTGTGATTGCTTTTCTTCATAAGCAATGCTATCTTTTATTTCCAAATCCATAATAAAAGACAATATATCCTCTTCCTTAATAATTTCCTGACTTTTTAAATTCATCATATATAAATACTGTGCGATTTCTTTTTCCGCATCATATAAAGTTTCCAAATACACACTTGTACCTTCAAGAACCAAAGAACCTTGTTGCTTCAATGTCTCAAAATACAAAAGAAAAGTTTCTTCATCAATTGCAGGGAAATTTCTTTGAAAAATATCTTGCAAGACATTAAATTCAATAAATGTATTTCCCGTACTCATTCCATATTGTGAAATACTATGCAAAATCATTGCCATTAAACGATTTGGATGTGTAATATCAAATCCCAATTTCATAGCTAACTTGTCCACTGTCTTAAACCCGATACCATCAATCTCCAAAACCAACTTATATGGATTAGACTTCACTACTTCAAGTGCTCTTTCCTTATAAGTAGCCTTAATCATTTGTATGTTTTTATTACTCACTCCATTATAAGCAAGAAATAAAATCGTCTCATCCTTCTCAACGCAGGCATCAATCCCTTCCTGTAATCCTGCTCTTTGTCTATCATTTAAACCATATATTTGATGAATGATCGTAGGATCTTCTTTCAATATGTCAAAAGCATGAATACCTAATTGTTGTACAATACAAGTAGCACTTTTTTTTCCAATTTTAGGAAACATTGAGCTAGCAAAAAAACGGATTACACTATCCTCATCGTCACCAGAACACACTTCATATTCGAAAATTTCAAACTGCATTCCATATTTAGGATGTTGCACATATTTCCCATACAAAGTATACATAAAATCTTCTTCAATATTTTGTAAGTATCCAGTTACTGTAATGGTTTTATGCTCATCCTTTTCAAGTTTAAATTTACCAATTTTAAAATGATTATCGCCTTCGTAAATAAAAAGCTTAAAGCGACCACTAATTTTTTCTATTTCCATAAATCACCTATAAAAACAAATGGATCGAGCCCATAAAATTATATACCATATGTGCAAAAATACACGGGTAAATACTTCGATTACTTTCATACATATAACAAAATATACAACCCAATCCCATATATAAAATTAGAAACCACAAATCTGCATAATTTGCATCTAATATCGCAGACAAGACATGTATCAGCCCAAAAAAGAAAGAAGAAATCAAGCAGGAAAATACAAAAGATTTGCGCTCTCTTAGACATCGAAAAAGAACACCGCGAAAAATCAACTCTTCCATAACTGGTCCCAAAACACAGGTAATAAAAGCAAGTAAATATACATTCTCATATGCAATACTATTAATTGCACTTTGATTTTCACTTTGTTGATTGCCTAAAAAGAAGTTTGTAAGCATATTAAACGCTACATTGGCATAAAGCAATATAAGTATTGAAACAAAACTTGTAACAATCATTTTACGAATCGAAAAGCTACGTTCCGCAAAAAGCAAGGGCCTCATCCAGAAAATAAGTGGCAAAACAAAAATCGCGTACATGTAAAACTGATATGTTAAAGGTGTTAAATACTCCATTATAGATAAAAGTTGAAACACCTCTATTAATACATATGGAAAAAGAAATGTGAAACCTAAAAAATAATACAAAAGAAGAAAAAATATTTTCTTTTTTGAAAAAGGTAACTTTATATACTCCTTATTTGCTAGCAATATGTTGTTTGATTTTATCATCAATATCGACTCCTTTAATGAAAACTTGATCAATGACACCTCCACCCAAACAAACATCATCTATATAAAATACTGCTTCCTGCCCACAAGTTACAGAACCTATTGGATGTACATGTTCAACAAAGATCGTTGTGGCATCAAGAAATGATATTTTCACTGGATTGTCTTTTTGACGATAGCGGAATTTTGCACTACAAACAATAGATTCACCAATTGGAAAAGTATTAAAGAAGTTTACATTTGTAATCACTGAAGCATTAGACATTAACCATTCATTCTCATCTCCATTGCAAACATAAAGAATATTGTTTTGTACATCTTTACCAACCACAAAATAAGGACCTTTACTACCACCAATTCCCAGTCCTTTGCGTTGACCAACAGTGTAATATAAAACACCAATGTGCTTACCAACAACCTCTAGTGATTGAATATCAATTATATCTCCATCCTTGGCAGGTAAATAATTTTGTAGAAACTGCGTGAAGTTACGCTCTCCAATAAAACAAACACCGGTTGAATCTTTTTTCTTTGCTACAATCAAATCCAACTCTTCAGCCAAATCGCGAACTTCATGCTTCTGTAAATGACCAATTGGAAATAAAGTCTTTGCTAAAGCTTCTTGAGAAACTTGCGATAAAAAATAGGTTTGATCCTTATTGGAATCTGCACCACGCAACAAATAACTACAATCTTGTTCATGCTTTACTTGACAATAATGTCCAGTTGCAATCATATCGAATCCATTATTCATAGCATATTTGAAAAAATGATCAAATTTAATATATTTATTACATAAAATATCAGGATTCGGTGTTCTTCCCTTTTTATATTCTTCTAAAAAAGCAGAAAACACAAAATCCCAATATTCACTAACAAAATCAACTCGAACTATATCCAAACCCAATTTCTCAGCTACTGCTTTTGCATCTTCATAATCTTGTTCTTGTGGACAAACATCATTTTGGATGGTTGGATTCCCTAAAATATCATTGTTTGCATATGCATCCCAATTACGCATAAAAGCACAAGTAACATCATATCCTTGCTCTTTTAAAATATGTGCTGCAACTGCTGAATCCACTCCACCCGATAAACCTAATAACACTTTCATAATATCACCTTTTCTATTATATAATAATTTTTTAATCTGTACATAAAAAGACTCACCATTGCGAGTCCATTATCTGGCAACTTACTATCTTCACTAAAGCAAGTTTAGCTATTGTTATCGTTAAAGTGCTTAACTTCTGTGTTCGAAATGGGAACAGGTGTATCCACTTTGCCATAATTACCAGATGTTTTACTATTATCTATCAAACTAGCATAAATGTCAATATACAAATAAAAAAGACTCACAAAAGTGAGTCGAATTACCTGGCGATTTGCTATCTTCACTAGGGCACGCCTAGCTATTGTCACCGTTAAAGTGCTTAACTTCTGTGTTCGAAATGGGAACAGGTGTGGCCACTTTGCCATCATCACCAGATGATGAAGAAATCAATCCTTCAAAACTAAATAACAGTCCACTCATAGATACTTACACATATCCTTCTTCTTTTTTGTGATTAAGTCCTCGACCTATTAGTACTAGTCAACTCCATGTATCACTACACTTCCATCTCTAGCCTATCAACCTTATCGTCTTTAAGGGGTCTTACTACTTACGTATGGGAAATCTCATCTTGGAGGAGGTTTCGCGCTTAGATGCCTTCAGCGCTTATCCTTTCCCTACTTAGCTACCCAGCTATGCCGTTGGCACGACAACTGGTGCACCAGAGGTAGGTCCATCCCGGTCCTCTCGTACTAAGGACAGCTCTCCTCAAATTTCCTACGCCCACAACAGATAGGGACCGAACTGTCTCACGACGTTCTGAACCCAGCTCGCGTACCGCTTTAATGGGCGGACAGCCCAACCCTTGGAACCGAATTCAGCTCCAGGATGCGATGAGCCGACATCGAGGTGCCAAACCTCGCCGTCGATGTGAACTCTTGGGCGAGATCAGCCTGTTATCCCCAGGGTAGCTTTTATCCGTTGAGCGACGGCCCTTCCATTCGGTACCGCCGGATCACTATTCCCGACTTTCGTCCCTGTTCGACTTGTAGGTCTCACAGTCAAGCACGCTTCTGCAATTGCACTCAACGATTGATTTCCAACCAATCTGAGCGTACCTTTGGGCGCCTCCGTTACTCTTTAGGAGGCGACCGCCCCAGTCAAACTGCCCACCTGACACTCTCCCTGTAGCGGATCACGCTACTAGGTTAGAATTTCAATTAAACAAGAGTGGTATCCCAACAGTGACTACACATACACTAGCGTGCATGCTTTGGCGTCTCCCACCTATCCTGTACATGTTTAATCAAAATTCAATATCAAGCTACAGTA
>CAYJJS010000034.1:0-20461 GCA_964370645.1 uncultured Erysipelotrichaceae bacterium
GTGAAAGGGCAGTGTGTTAAGCCGCTTCACCAACGCGCCAGTCATATTTGCGGCTTGTACTCAGTGAGTACATTGACTATAATACAATAAACTGAAGATAGAGTCAAGCATTTTTTTCAAAAAGTTAAACAATATGTTATAATTTTTTTAAGTGAGGTATTTTATGAAGATAATGCATATTTCAGACTTACATATTGGTAAGAAAGTAAATGGTTTTTCTATGATAGAAGATCAAGTTTATATATTAGATGTCGTTTTAAATACACTTGTTTCAAGTGGAGCACAAGTATTGCTTATTGCTGGAGATGTATATGATACTTCTGTACCTAGCGTTGAAGCCGTAAACCTTTTTAATCGTTTTTTAAAAAAGGTACACAAACTTAAAGTAACACTTATTATTATTAGTGGAAATCATGATCAAGTGGAGAGATTGTCTTTTGCTCATGATTTATTGGCAGAGAGTGATGTTTTTATATCTCCTAAATATAATAAGGATACAAAATGTATCACGTTGCAAGATGCATATGGAGATATACACTTTTATATGCTTCCTTTTATAAAACCAATTCATGTGCGTGAAGCGTTAGGTGTAGATGTACACACTACCAATGAGGCAGTGAAAGCTGCAATCGATGAAATGCATATTAATACAGGTGAGCGCAATGTATTGCTAGCACATCAGTTTATAACAAATGCTTTAACAAGTGAGTCAGAAGAGGTGAGTGTTGGGGGGAGTGATAATGTGGATGCTCAACATTTTGATGTGTTTGATTATGTTGCATTAGGTCATTTGCATAGAGCACAGTATGTACATAGTAAGCATATTCGTTATTGTGGTACGTTGTTGAAATATTCGATTTCAGAGAGAAATCATCAAAAATCGATAACAATCGTGGAGGTGAAAGAAAAGGGTGTTGTGGATATTCAAAGTATTGAAATAAAAGCGAAGAGGGATATTATACATATCCGTGGATTGTATATGGAAATCACTAGTCCTTCATTTTATGCAAATATGAACTTAGATGATTACTATTATATAACTTTATGTGATGAAGAAGATCAATTAGATGCTTTGTTTAAGTTACGTTGTATTTATCCAAATATTATGCAAATGGATTATGATAATAAAAGAACAAGAGAACATCGTCCACTTGTATCATTGCAAAAGGTAGAGACTTTGTCGCCACTTGAAATGTTTGAAAAGCTGTATGTGTTGCAAAATAATACAAGTATGAGTGAAGAACAAGAAGTGTTTCTTAAACAATTGATAGAAGAGATATGGGAGAAATAATATGCGAGTGTTAGAACTGGTTTTACATGCGTTTGGTCCATACGCTAAGCAACAAGTTTTTTCAATGGAAGAATTGGGAGAACAAGGACTTTTCTTAATTAGTGGGGATACAGGGGCTGGTAAAACAACTATTTTTGATGCAATTACGTTTGCATTATTTGGAATGTCTAGTGGAAGTCATCGTGAACAGAGTATGTTTCGCAGTAAATATGCATCAATAGATGAACCGACCTTTGTTAAAATGCGCTTTTTATATAATCAAGAAGTGTATGAGCTCACACGAAATCCGGAGTATGCACGTAAGGCAAAGCGTGGTGATGGGATGACAATGCAAAAAGCCGATGCTACTTTATGTTTGCCAAATGAACAAAGTGTAAGTGGTGTTAAAGAAGTAAATGAATACATACATAAACTATTGGGATTGAATTGTAATCAATTTACACAGATTGCAATGATTGCACAGGGTGAATTTTTAAAGTTGTTACTTGCAACTACGGAAGAAAGACAAAAGATATTTAGGGAAGTATTTAAAACACAATATTATCAACAGTTACAGGAGAGGTTGAAAGAAGAAAGTTATGTAGTAAGCAAACAATATGATCAAATAAAAAATAGCATTTCTCAATATGTAGAACAAATACATTGTCCAAGTAATAAAAAAGAGTTGTTTGAGCAAATGAAACAGGCGATGCAAAGTGAAAATATCATTGCTTTTTTACAAGCTATTATTGTTGAAGATGAGAGTTTGCTTTCTATATATAATAAAGAGCAGCAAAGACATGCAGAAATGTTGCAAAAAAAACAACTTATGTTAGCAAAAGAACAACAACAAAAGCAACAGGTGCAGAAGCTAGAAATGCTGCAAGAATCGTATGTACAACAAGAAGAGCAACTTTCGCAGTTGAAACAGCAAGGTGAAGCGATTGAAGTTGAGCAAAAAAAGGAAGAGAAAAGGCAAGAGGAGTCATTTGTATTGCAAGCTCAACTTATAAAATATGAAGAGTATGAGTCTTTAAAGAGGGGGCATCAATTGCATGTGGATAATGTAATTGAAATAGAAAAGCAACAAGCTATTGAACAACAACACCAAATAGTAAGACAAAAGGAAATGGAGCAAGTAGAAATTCAGATACAGAAAGGACAAGAAGAAAGTGTGAATGTTGAAGTTGCCAATGTAAGGATGAAACAAAATGAAGAGAGCGTACAAAAATTAGTGCAAGCAATCAAAGAGTGGAAGCTATATACAAGTGGTTTGCTTCAATTGGATGTGTTAAAAGAGCAGTTTGAAAAATCACAATATGTGTATGAAAAACACCGTGGTGAATACGAAGAGGCTATGCGTCTGTATATGAGTGCACAGGCTGGTATTTTAGCAAAACATTTAGAAGAGGGAGCGCCTTGTCCAGTTTGTGGATCACAGCACCATCCAAAAAAAGCCAAGGTGAAAACGAGTGTTTTAAGTGAGGAGCAACTTCGCAAGCAAGAACAACAAGTGATGGTGTATCAAAAACAGCGAGAAGAAGCGATGCAGCAGGTAATAGCGAAATCAAAGCAGTGCGAAACCTTGTTGGAAGTATGTACACAAACAAGTCGATTGTTTCAACTTTCTTTAGAGGAGTATGAACAACAATTACAAATGTTGTTACAAAACTATCAAGAACAAATAAAACACGATACAAAACAAATACATCAAGCACAAATCGTGCAAAAAGAGTTACAGGCATTACAACTGCAAAAAGAAATGTTGGAGAAGCAAATACAAAAGGGGATGTATACTTTACAACAATGGAGTAGTAAACATGCTAGTGCAAAGACCAGTGTGGCGTTATGTGAAGAACAATTATTGAAGTGCGAACAGCAATTGTTGCATAAAGATGTAAACGAAGTGAGAATTGCACTGCAATTGCTGAAGCAACAAATACAATCGGCTAAACAAGCGTATCAACAGTATGTAGATAAGAAAGAGGCTATGCAAACTGCACACAATCAAACGAAAGGTCAAATTCATATTTTGATTGAGGAAATAAACGCACATATAGTTATTGATACAAGTCGTTTACAACAAGAAATTATAAACTTGCAAGAAGCGTATGAAAAAACACAAATCCTGTATAAAGAGTGTTATGCTAAGCACAGTCATAATTTAGATATATTGGATGCAATTGTAAAACAATCGAAGAGAAGTAAGGATGTAGAAGTGAAATATTCGTGGTTGCAAGCGTTGAATAATACGGCGAATGGAAATGTAGCACAAAAAGAAAAAGTGCGTTTGGAAACATACATACAAATGACATATTTCGATCGTATTATTGCTAGGGCAAACATTCGATTTATGCAAATGAGTGCAGGGCAATATGAGTTGCTGCGAAAAGAAAATAGCGAAAATAGAAGGAGTCAAAGCGGATTGGATTTGAATGTTATAGATCATTATAATGGTAGTGAGCGAAGTGTGAAAACATTATCGGGTGGAGAAGCATTCAAAGCATCCTTGTGTTTAGCGTTGGGTTTGTCCGATGAAGTACAAAGTAGTAGTGGTGGTATACAAATTCAAACGATGTTTGTAGATGAGGGGTTTGGTACACTCGATGAAACTTCCTTGCAGCTAGCGATACAAGCGCTTGTTGGAATTGGACAAAGCAATCGATTGATTGGAATAATTTCACATGTGCAGGAATTGAAAGACAAAATAGAGATGCAAATTGTCGTGGAGAAAGATAGACAAAATGGAAGTGCAGCTCGTATTGTAAAGGGATAATAGCGTATATGAGTTTGTTTATATTCATATAAAATGAAAAAAACTTAAAAAATAAGGTGATAGCGCAATAACGTTCGTAAAATAGTCGTAACAATCATTAAACAAATTTCAATCATGATGTCTTTTGTAATAGACATAGATTTCAGGGCTCGATTTATAAAACAATCGAGCTCTTTTAATATAAAAAAGGAGGTTAATTAGATGAATTTCATAAAAGTAAAAATTAAAAAAATTTAAAGAGACAAATATGGCCAACAAAAAAAGAGCATGTAATCTTAAATAGATTGGAAAATATCCAAAAAGGTGATTTTATACTTGTATCCACTTATAGAGGAGAAAGATTGCGCTTAGCCTGTGTTACAGAGCTTCTAGGAGATGATGAAGGGTAACGTTTTGTGCATGGATTTGTATATGAAAAATTACAGCATCAAAACGTTCCTGAGTATAACCAAATGTTGATGGACGAATGGTATACATAGTTATTTTCAAGAGGCAGCATGCAGGCTTCGGAATATTTCGATAGATATAATAAAAAAGTAAAATTGCCTCCGCAAAAAAGGAATAATTCTTGATTTTTATACATTTATAGTGTAGTGTATTTACATAAATAAGTTGACTTTTAACGTTGATTTGTTTTTCACAAAAAAAGACAAATATTTTATTCGTAAAATATTATCTTATTAACGTGAGATTATTGAGGACAGAAAGATGGCTATCGCACACAAAATGTTCGCATTTTGATATCAAGTGTAGGGCTACAACGTAGTTCGATGGGATGTGGGAACAATCGCCCCACCTTTAATTTCACGAAGACCTTCATTATTGAGGGTCTTTTATTTTTAAGGGATGAAAAATAATTATAGAGTAATTGGTAAATTATCTGAAGAGGTAATAGTAAAATATAAACTTCAAGAATTTGCAGGGAAAATAGTTGTAATATATAGTGATATATATATATACGATCATGTTGAGAAGCATAGAAATGAATTCGTATCAGAAAAAAGTTATCAAAAAGCACTTGCTGAAATAGATTCTATTATAAAAAATCCTGATGGGGTAAATGTGGATTATAAAAAAAGTAGGATAGAATTTGTTAAGAAACTTGATGATAATGTACTAGTAGCAGTTAGGATTAGCGATAAAAAGACGATGAAAGTAAAGTTGATGTACCCAATATCAAAAGAAAAATACCAGAAGAAATTGAAAACAAGGTGATTAGAGCATTTAACTCTAATCACCTTGTTTTTTTGTTTTCACTTAGTTTATTAAAATACTTCGTGTTTTTATTATAATAATTTAGCATGAATATGCTAGGAGGTTTTTATGAGTAATATAGCTGTGTATATTAGAGTAAGTACACAAAAACAAGTGGAGGAAGGAGTTTCTTTGGAGATGTAAAAACAACTTATCGACACATATATCAATTCGGTAGAATTAGATCAATTATATGATAAGGTTGTTTATTATGTAGATGAAGGTGCAAGTGCTGCATCACTGAGTAGGCCAAAAATGCTTGAATTAATATCAGCTGTGAAAGAAGGCAATATTGGTATGGTTGTAGCGTATGATTTATCCAGGATAAGTAGAGACATATCGGATAGTAATTTATTTTTACAAATGCTAAAAAAATATGATGTAAATATAAAATGTTTGAATGATGAAGTGGAATTGCATTCGGCTGGCAATCGGTTCTCAACGAATGTAAAAAATTGCAGTGAATCAATTTGAACGAGAAAAGACAGTTGAACGCACAAATGATGGTTTATTGGCCATCGTAGAAAGTGGCCGTTATCCATGCGGTGGGAAGCTACCTTTCGGGTATTGTCGAGATAAAAAATAGTGAAGTTGTGAAAGAGATATTTGCGTTAGCCAAAACATATACTCATTTGGAAATTATCCAATATTTAAATGCAAAGTATTCTCTCAAGTTTAGCTTTGATAGATTAAATCGATTGTTGGCCAATCAATTATATATAGGTGAATTAATGTATAAAGGGAAAATATATAATGATATAGTTCCTGCAATCGTAGATGAACAAACGTTCGAAAAGTAAAAAGAAGAGTTAGGGTTATATCCTCCAAAGAAGATAAACCCTATATATTCGGGTCGATGTTATATTGTACTTGCAATTCTCTTTTACAATGTTGTTACGGGACTGGGAAGGATAGTAATCGATATTATTACTACAAGTGTCCAAAATGTAAGAAACAAATCTCGCAAAAGAAAATGATTAATGGGCTGAGTGAATATAAAATGTCAAAAATAAAAGTAACAGAGCCAATCCGACACTTGCTTGTGAAGAAAAAAAGCATTAATCGAAGATTAACACTTTTGGAAACGGGGTATGTTGTTGGAAGTTATAGTAATGAAGAATATTTGAAATTAGATAAACTTCTGTCAAAAGAGCTTGAGGGCATTGAAAAATGTTTAGATATTCTTAAGCCAAAGGATTTGACTGTTATATTTTCTAAGTCAATTGAGGAACAAAAAAGTTTTTTAAAACATTTCTGGAATGTGTGACTATAGATATGGTGAAGCAACAAGTTCAGGAAGTGCGATTAAAGTAATGCTTCAAGCGGTGTTTCAATTTTGATTTCTATATATAAATAGATGTTGCATTGTTTATTCTAAAATGCTACTGTGGAATAGACAAAAAAAGGAGCGAACGCTCCTTTTCATAAATCGTATATTTGCATCGACCTGTAAATACGGATCCTCATACTTTTTACTAGGATAGTATATCAAATACCATCTATGTAGTAAAGTATATCACATTGTTTAACACAATGGAATATATCTGTAAAATGTGCCAGTTGTAAATATAATATACACTGGTCTTTTCTTTACATGTGCTTTCGAATTTATAATATGGTGCGGATGAAGGGACTCGAACCCCCACGGTTACCCGCCAGATCCTAAGTCTGGTGCGTCTGCCAATTTCGCCACATCCGCGTATTTGAATGCTTAACTATTATAGCATATACTTTGTGAATTGCAATACCTTTTCAAAAACTTATATTTAAAATATAATGAGTATAAGCGTGGATGAAGGGAGAACTATATGAGATGGGATAAAGTGAGTGGGCTAATGAGTAGTATGCAGTCTATTTTTTTAATTGTACTGGGTTTTGTTTTTGTTTTAAACCGAGATATTATATGGTTTTTCGCATATGCTTCATTGATGGTTTTCTTTTTGATACTATCTATTTCTCAAGGGTTTCGTAAATTTAAACGTAAAAAGGATGCACAAGGAAATTTGTTTATTGCATTTTCTGCTATCGGTTTGGTGTTGTTTGGTATTTTGTTTCCACAAATATTTATTGCTTTCGTACCTTATGTGATTGGGTGGTGGGCTCTTTTAAATGGAGTTGCACAAAGTATTAATTTTTATGTGTGTCGAAGAGATGGATTGTCTCATGCAGGGCACCGCTTTGTTTTAGCTCTTGTGGGTTATGTTTTTGCTTTTATGCTTATTATGAATCCAGTGCGACATTTTGATGCGTTAAGTGCCATTGCAGGCATGTATTTGATTGTATTAGGTTTCACGGATGGAGTTGATGCGCTTACTCAATTGTTAAGTGATGAAAATAAAAACAAGGTAAGGAAACGATTCTCTTTATCCGTTCCAGTATTTGTCTCTACTTTAATACCCCAACGTGTCTTTTTTTCAGTATCCAATTTAGTAAAAGATAAATCGTTCAAGCAAGATGGAGAACCTTGTGATTTGGAAGTGTTTATTCACCTAGCAGCAAAAGGTGTAGAAGCCATTGGTCATGTCGAATTTTCATATAAAGGAAAGATTTACTCGTATGGGTGTCATGATGCAAAGCGACGTACATTAATGGGGACATTGGGTGATGGAGTACTTATTGTTAGTGATGAGGAAAAACTATTAAGACACAATGTAGCGGATCGTAAAAAGATTATTGTTGGTTATGGTATTGCATTGAGTGAGGAACAACACCTAATTATTGAAGAAAGAATAGAAAGTTTGTTGTCTAGGACATATCCCTTTACATGTCTTGCGCAAAGCAATGAAATGGAAGCAAAAGGGGATTATTTATCGAAAGTATATGAGGATACAGGAGCGCATTTATATAAATTCAAAAAAGGGGAGTTTCGTACTTATTTTGCTGTAAGCACAAATTGTGTATTATTAGTAGACTATGTTTTGCGCAATCCGCAGTTGGATTTGTTTACATTAACTGGTATTATTACACCAGGGAATTATCTAAGTTTCTTAAATGAAGAGTATCGAAAAGGTAGAGGGATAGTGAGAAGTAGAAAGATAATCACAAAGGAGATGTATGAGACAGATTAAATTTGGAAATAAAAATGAATTGTTTGATGATGCATATTATATTCGAGAAACTGTATTTATGAAGGAACAAGGCTTTGAAAGTGAAATCGATGATTTGGATGAAACTTGTATTCATTGTGTAGTATATGAAGGGGAACAACCAGTTGCCTGTGGGAGATATTATAAGCAGAATGCACAGATTGTAGTAGGTCGTATTGCAGTATTATCCACACATCGTTGTCTTGGCTTAGGAGAGGTTGTAATGCGAGCTATTGAAGAACACACTGCGTATACGCATGACTTTGTTTTATCAGCACAAGTACAGGCAAGAGGATTCTATGAAAAATTAGGGTATCATGCGATTGGTGATGAATATTTAGATGAACATTGCCCACACATCAAGATGGTAAAAAAAGTTGACTAATTTTATATTTGGTATTGACTTCTATTTAGAAGTTGATATATAATAGTTTGGCAAGGTTAAGAGTTCATTAATCTTGGCTAAACAATGGTTCCTTAGCCAAGTGGTAAGGCAATAGACTGCAACTCTGTGATCATCGGTTCAAATCCGATAGGAACCTCCAATATAAATCGGGACGTGGCGGAATAGGCAGACGCAACGGACTTAAAATCCGTTGAGGGCAACCTCGTGGGGGTTCAAGTCCCCCCGTCCCGACCATTTATATAAAAATAAAAATACCTATTGCAAAAGCAAATGATATATGATAATATATCTAAGCAGTTGCCTGAATAGCTCAGTTGGTAGAGCACTCGGCTGTTAACCGAACGGTCACAGGTTCAAGTCCTGTTTCAGGCGCCATGAAACAAACAAACCCATTTATGGGTTTTTTTTATGCTTTGCATAAATAATATAAAGAAAGGTTTTGTATCTTAGACAGTTATGATATAATGCCGTGGAGAGTTGGAGGAAAATATATGATTGGAACAAATAATATTAGTGTTCGTTTTGGAACGAGAACATTGTATAAAGATGTAAATATAAAATTCACAAATGGTAATTGCTATGGTTTGATTGGAGCAAATGGTGCAGGGAAGAGTACATTCTTGCGTGTACTAAGTGGAGAATTGACTCCGGATACAGGAAATGTATTCATGGGACCTAATGAAACACTATTTACATTAAAGCAAGATCATTTTGCTTATGATGAAGAAAATGTACTACATACGGTAATTATGGGGAATGAGAAGTTATATGCCATAATGCAAGAAAAAGACGCGTTGTATGCGAAAGCGGACTTTAGCGAAGCAGATGGAGAGCGTGCAGGGGAATTGGAAGCAGAATTTGCAGAGATGGATGGTTGGAATGCAGAAAGTGATGCAGCGACATTATTAAATGGATTGGGAATTGATTCACAATTACAAGAAAAAAATATGAATGAACTTACAGGGAGTGAGAAGGTAAAAGTATTATTGGCACAGGCGCTATTTGGTCAACCAGATACATTATTACTGGATGAGCCAACCAATAACTTGGATATTAAAGCGATTGCTTGGTTAGAAAACTTCTTAGGAAATTATGAAAAAACAGTCATTGTTGTTTCACATGATCGTCACTTTTTAAATAAGGTTTGTACACATATTGCAGATGTAGATTATGGACAAATTCGTATTTATGCAGGAAATTATGATTTCTGGTATGAATCAAGTCAATTAATGGCTAAACAATTGAAAGATGCGAATAAGAAAAAAGAAGATAAAATTAAGGAATTGGAAGACTTCATTGCTAGATTTGCTGCCAATGCATCAAAATCTAAGCAAGCAACTTCACGTAAGAAAACATTGGATAAAATTGTGTTAGACGATATTAAACCTTCAACAAGAAAATATCCTTTTATAGATTTTAAACCAGAACGTGAAGCAGGAAAGCAAATTTTATTTGTGGAAGATGTTTGTAAAGATATTGATGGTGAAGCGATGTTGAATAAGGTAAATATTAATGTTATGCAAGGGGATAAGATTGCCTTGATTGGAAATCCATTAGCATGTACAACTTTATTCAAAGTAATCAACGATGAATTGAGCAAGGATAGTGGAAGTGTCACATTTGGGCAAACAATCAATATGTCTTATGTACCAAATGATAATAGTGCATTCTTTGAAAGTGAAGATGATATTTGTACTTGGTTATCTCGTTATACAGATATAGAAGATCCTGCGTTTATTCGTGGTTTCCTAGGAAGAATGTTATTCTCTGGGGAAGAAGCGTTAAAAAAGGTTAGTGTTTTATCAGGGGGAGAGAAAGCACGTTGTATGTTGAGCAAAGCGATGCTTGAGGCACCAAACTTCTTAATGTTAGATGATCCAACAAACCATTTAGATTTAGAGTCAATTACGGCTTTAAATAATGGGTTAATCGCATATAAAGGAGAAATGCTATTTACAAGTCATGACCACCAATTTATTGAAACGATAGCAAATCGTATTATTATGATTAAAGAGGATGGTAGTATCGTAGATCGTAGATGTACTTATAATGAATTCTTAGAAAGAGAAATGGGAATTAGTGAATAGATGAAAAAAACAGCAAGATTGCATAAATCTTGCTGTTTTATAATAGTTCTTGTATGGTATTCACGATTTCATTAGCATCAAATGCAGTTTGTAAGTCTTCGATATATTGTATATAAACTATATTGTTGTGTGCATTTAAGATGAATACTGCTTTCATAAGTTGTGATAACTCATATATGTATGTTCCGCTTTCTCTTGCAAATTCTCTATTTTTAAAGTCAGACAGCACTTTTAGACATTCGTATTTACTTGATTTTGTTAATCGCTTTTGTGTAAATACAGGTTCATTGCTGACCACAAAAGGTGTAACCTTTGGATAATCTTTTAATATGGTATCTAATTTTGCTAATTCTTTTATATAATAGGAGTTTGATAGCGTAGGAATACTCAGTATGATTTTGATTCCTTTTTGATCGTGTAAATTGAATTCGTCTTCACGTTGATCAAAAAAAGTGATATTTGATAATTGACTACCTTTATTTAAAGGTTCAATGTTTCTTGTATATATCTTTTTTTTCTTTATATTACTCATAGTTACCTCCGTGTAACTATTATAGCATATTAATTCATAGATTAAGTTGTGAAATTTTGCACTTAAGCCTTTAAAGAGAAAAGTGAAAGTGTTATAATAGTATCGTTATGAATAGGAGGCTATTGAAATGGCAAAAAGAACAGTAAAAGATTTAGATGTTGCTGGTAAGCGCGTAATTGTACGTGTAGACTTCAACGTACCAAGAAAAGATGGAAAAATTACAAACGACAACCGTATTGTACAAGCTCTTCCAACAATTAATTATTTAATTGAAAATAATGCGAAAATCGTATTAATGTCTCACTTAGGGAAAGTGAAAACGGAAGAAGACAAAGCAAAAAACTCATTAAAAGTGGTTGCTGAACGTTTGGCAGAATTAGTGGATACAAAAGTAACATTCTGTCCAGTTACTCGTGGTGAAGAGTTAGAAGCTGCAGTTGCTGCTTTAAACGAAAAAGAAATCGTTGTTATGGAAAACACTCGTTACGAAGCTGGAGAATCTAAAAACGATCCAGAATTAGGAAAGTACTGGGCTAGTTTAGGAGATTTATTTGTAGTTGATGCATTTGGATCAGTACATAGAGCACATGCTTCTACAGTAGGGATTCCTTCAAACTTAGAAAACGCATTAGGTTTCTTAGTAGAAAAAGAAGTAACTATGTTAGGAAAAGCAGTGGATACTCCAGAAAGACCATTTATCGCAATTATTGGGGGAGCGAAAGTTTCAGATAAAATTGCAGTAGTTGATAACTTATTACAAAAAGCAGACAAAGTAATCGTTGGTGGAGGAATGGCTTATACATTCATGAAAGCACAAGGATTAGAAGTTGGAAAATCTTTAGTTGAGATGGACCGTGTTGCATTAGCAAAAGAATACTTAGATAAAGCTGGAGATAAATTAGTATTACCAGTAGATAACGTATGTGCAGATGCATTTGCAGAAACTGCAAACACAGTAGTATGTGATAATGCAGATATTCCTGCAGATTACATGGGATTAGATATTGGACCTAAAACAATCGAATTGTTCAAAGAAACATTAGCTGGTGCTAAAACAGTTGTTTGGAATGGACCTATGGGTGTATTCGAAATGGCACCATTTGCACAAGGAACATTAGCTGTATGTACTGCAATCTCTGAATTAGAAGGAGCTACAACAGTAATCGGTGGTGGAGATTCTGCTGCTGCTGCAATCCAATTAGGATTTGCTGAAAAATTCTCTCACATCTCTACAGGTGGAGGAGCATCGTTAGAATACATGGAAGGAAAAACTTTACCAGGAATTGCTATTATTTCTGAGAAGTAAGAAAGAGGAGAAACAAACATGAGAAAACCAATTATCGTTGGAAACTGGAAAATGAATAAAACAATTGCTGAAGCAATGGACTTTATCGCTGCAGTAGATGCAAATGTACATGCTGAAGCAACTTTTGGAGTAGGAACTTCATTCTTAGCTTTAAATGAAGCAAACAAAGCAGCTAAAAACTTAGTGATCGCTGCACAAAACTGTCACTTTGCTGATAATGGAGCATTTACTGGGGAAGTAAGTGTACCAATGTTACAAGAATTAGGTGTGAAATACTGTATCGTAGGTCACTCTGAAAGAAGAGAAATGTTTGGAGATAGCGATGCTACTGTAAACGCAAAAACAAAAAAATTAATTGCTGCTGATATTACACCAATCGTTTGTATTGGAGAAACAGAAGCACAATACGATGCAAAAGAAACAGAAACAGTAATCCGTACACAATTAAGTGGATCATTAGCAGATTTATGTCCATGTAGTGTAAAAGATATCGTAATTGCTTACGAACCAATTTGGGCAATCGGTACTGGAAAATCAGCTACAAAAGAAGATGCACAAAACTGTTGTGCAATTGTACGTGACCAAGTAAAAGTAATGTTTGGTGAAGATGCGGCAAATGCAGTAAGAGTACAATACGGTGGTTCTGTAAAACCAGATAACATTGTTGAATACATGGCTTGTCCAGATATCGATGGAGCATTAATCGGTGGAGCAAGTTTACAAGCAGATTCATTTAACGATATTATTTCAAAAGTTAAATAATTTATATAAGAGTGTCATATTTTGACATTCTTTTTTTTTGCTTTATGGTATCGTGCAAATAAAGGAGAGTGTGGATGAAACGGATTATAGGAATCATGATTATGGTGAGTGGAATGCTTTTATTAGTAAATCCTTCCATGGATACACAAAGTGTAGTGGAAACGAGTATGTACTTAGTGTATCGTTACTGGCCACTAACATTAATTATAATAGGTGTCTTTTTACAAAGTACAGGCTCTAAGAAAAAAAGATAAATACATAAAAAAAACACAATATTGTGAATGAATTCACATATTAAAGGTTGTATTATTTATTTGAATTGTGGTATAATTTGAAAGGAAATCGTTATTAGGAGGAAATAAAATGCCATATATTATTGATGTATTTGCAAGAGAAGTAATCGATTCAAGAGGGAACCCAACAATCGAAGTAGAAATTACTACAGAAGCTGGTTCTTATGGACGCGCAATGGTTCCAAGTGGAGCTAGTACTGGAGAAAGAGAAGCTTTAGAATTAAGAGATGGAGACAAAACACGTTTCTTAGGAAAAGGAGTTTCACAAGCTGTATCTAACGTTAACGATATTATTGCTGATGCAGTAATCGGATTAGATGTAACAAACCAAAATTTAATTGACAAAACTATGATTGAATTAGATGGAACACCAACTAAATCAAAATTAGGAGCAAACGCTATTTTAGGTGTTTCTATGGCTGCTGCACATGCTGCTGCAGATTTCTATGGAATGCCATTATACAAATACTTCGGAGGATTTAATGGTAAAACTGTACCAGTTCCAATGATGAACGTAGTAAATGGAGGATCTCATGCAGATTCAACAGTAGACTTCCAAGAGTTTATGATTATGCCAGTTGGAGCTACTTGTATCAAAGATGCTTTAAGAATGGGAGCTGAAACTTTCCACGCTTTAAGAACTGTATTAAAAGGAAAAGGATACAACACTAACGTTGGTGATGAAGGTGGATTTGCTCCTTCATGTAAAGATGGAAACGAAGAGCCATTAGAATTAATCGTTGAAGCGATTAAAGCTGCTGGATACGTTCCTGGAAAAGACATTTGTATTGCATTAGATGTTGCTGCAAGTGAATTCCACAACCACGAAACTGGAAACTATGACTTAGTTAAATCAGGACAAGGAACAAAAACAACTGAAGAAATGATCGATATGTATGCTGAATGGGTAGAAAAATACCCAATCGTTTCAATCGAAGATGGATTAGGAGAAAGAGACTGGGCTGGATGGAAAAAATTAACTGAACGCTTAGGAGAAAAAATCCAATTAGTTGGAGATGACTTATTCGTTACAAACCCTTCAATCTTAAAAGAAGGAATCGAAAAAGGAATTGCAAACTCAATCCTAATTAAAGTTAACCAAATCGGTACTTTAACTGAAACTTTCGATGCTATCGAAATGGCTAAAAAAGCTGGATACACATGTGTAGTATCTCACCGTTCAGGAGAAACTGAAGATGCAACAATCGCTGATATCGCTGTTGGATTAAACGCTGGACAAATCAAAACTGGATCTATGTCAAGAACTGACCGTATTGCAAAATACAACCGTTTAATTAGAATCCACGATGAATTAAATGACCGCGGTGAATCAAGTATCGCTGAATACCAAGGAATGGAAGCATTCTACAACGTTAAATAATGTTTGAAAAGATGGAGTAATCTCCATCTTTTTTCATATACTAAGCAATTTCCTATGGAAGACTTATAAGTTAGTAGTTTACTAAATATAAATTTCGTTTCAGTGTAAATGCTGCATTCAATATATTACAATATATGTAAGAAAACACTAATATTAGTGTAAGGAGGTATTCATCATGATTGACCCATTTACTAAGACTTTTGAAGCATTTTGATAGGTAGCTTTATTTATTGTAGTGAAGTGATACTATATTAAATAATAAAATTACTTCATTGAAGAAAGGAGGTTGGTGTAATTCGTGTTTACACAAAAATTTAGTATGAAAAAAAATAAAATGATTTTACCATTAATATTCGGACTAGCTGCGGTATTCTTTTATATATTACATGTATCCTTTTTATCAACTACAAATAATCCAGCATTATTAAGTGATACGGATTTAAGGTGGTTGTATATATATTTATGTTATGCGTGTATAGGTGCTAGCTTGATTTCATTTGCGATAATGGTAGTTAAAAAGAATAGTATAAATAAGAAAAAGCGAAATAATTTAGAGGTTAGATGAAACTTAGTTACTGCTGAATACCAAGGAGTGGAAGCATTCTACAACGTTAAATAATATATAAAGATGGAGTAATCTCCATCTTTTTTCATATACTAAGGTTGAGGTGGAGTATGTCTATTATAAAAGCGATGGTGTTTTATAGTTATTTTGTTTTTGGTGTATTTACTATGTTAGAGTATTATTTTATTCATGGTTTGTTTACGGCAATATTTTTGATGTTTTTAATGTTTGTTTTGGGTGTTTTAAATATTATGTTTCGTATAAAAGAACGACAGTATACATATATTGCTTTATATGCGTTGTGTACGACTGCAATCATTTTACCTACGATCAAAGCGATGTATTAATATAGGGAATATTGCGAATAGATTTTTCGTTTTTTTTCATTTACTGTATAGTTGAAAGAAGGTAAGAGGGATGCAGATAATTAAAGATGTAAGAGTAGTTAGTGAACAAGTTTCTACACTTGGGGAAAGTCCATATTGGGATGCAAAAAGTAAGTGTTTGATGTATGTAGATATGTTAGGAAAGAAAGTATTGTCTTATACACCAAGTACGAAACAAACAAAGGTATGGGAAATGCCTGGTGTGATTGGATGTGTGAATCCATACATAGATAACAAGGTGATTGTAGCAATTGATAGTGGTGTATACTATTTTGATTTAGTGGATGAATGTTTTGAGAACATCGTTGAACGCGACAAAGCTTGGTCAGATAGTGTACGTTATAATGATGGAAAATGTGATAGTCTAGGACGTTTATGGATTGGTACGACGGATGTAGAAAGAAATCCTATGAGTCATTTGCACTGTGTTAGCGAAGGGAATACGAAGCAGTGGATACAAGGTCTAATTGTTTCGAATGGAATTGCATGGAATGCGAAGGAAAATATCATGTATCATATTGACACATGGACAAGTACACTATTTCAATATGACTATGATATTGATACTGGAGTGTTACGTAACGCGAAAAAATTATATGCGTTTGAAGGTAGTCAATCCAAGCCAGATGGGATGAGCATTGATGTAGATGGAAATCTGTGGATTGCATTTTTTGGTGATGCGAGTGTACGTTGTTATAAGCCAGATACTATGCAACAACTAGCATGTATTGAAATGCCAGTGAAGTATCCAACATCGTGTAATTTTGGTGGTGAACACATGGATACATTGTACATTACGAGTGCGAAAGTAGACGATGAACATGAAGATGCTGGGAAAGTGTTTGAGGTAAAACTATCCACTAAGGGACGTCTAGCAAACGCGTATAAGGATACGATAAAAGTGAAATAAACGTTGCATTACGTGTGTGAAAGAAGTAAAATAGTAACGTATCAACAAAGGAGTTATACACAGTGTTTTCATTGTGTGTAACTCCTTTTTTTAAGAGGTGGCTATGAAATTAGAAAAAGAGTATTTTTTAACAGGTAAAATTAATGAAGAGTGTGGTGTGTTTGGTTTGTATGATGTGCAAGACTCAGCATCCTTAACCTACTTTGGCTTGCATGCCCTACAACATAGAGGGCAAGAAGCTTGTGGGATTGCAACTTCAAATGGTAGTGACATTCAATGTGTAAAAAACAATGGTTTAATTACAGAGGTATTTAATAGTGATGTGATTCAAGGTATTGAGGGGATTCATGCCGTTGGGCATGTTCGCTATGCGACAGCAGGGGGGAATGGAATTGAAAATGTACAACCCCTTGTAGTGAGATCCCACCAGGGTCACTTTTGTGCTGTACACAATGGGCAAATTGTGAATGCGAAAGAATTGAAGATAGAATTAGAAAAAGAAGGGTCTATTTTTCAATGTTCCAGCGATAGTGAAATACTAGTACATTTGATTCAAAGAGAAAGTGGAACTATGTTAGAAAAAATAGTGAAAGCATGCAATCGTCTAGAAGGGGCGTTTGCCTTCATTGTAATGGTGAAAGATAAGTTGTATGCGATTCGTGATAAAAATGGATTGCGTCCATTATCTATTGCGAAGGTAGACAATGGATATTGTATTAGCTCTGAAACATGTGCGTTTGAAATTGTGAATGGGAAATTTATTCGTGATATTGAACCAGGAGAAATTGTAATGATTTCACCGGAAGGGGTAGAATCACTATATTATACAAAGCAAACACAAAAGAAAATGTGTGCAATGGAGTATATTTATTTTGCTAGACCAGATAGTGTGATTGATGGAATTAATGTACATACGGCAAGAAGATTGTCGGGACATATGCTTGCAAAACATAATAAAGTAGAAGCGGATATTGTTATTGGGGTGCCTGATTCAAGTTTATCTGCAGCAGTTGGTTTTAGTGAGGAAAGTGGAATTCCATATGAATTAGGGTTAATTAAAAATCGTTATGTGGGACGTACTTTTATTCAACCAACCCAACAATTGAGAGAGAGAGGAGTGCGTATGAAACTTTCTGCGATCTCAAATATCGTTGCAGGAAAGCGCGTAATCATGGTCGATGATTCTATTGTGAGGGGGACAACATCAAAACGTATTGTACAGTTGTTGAAAGATGCTGGAGCTACACAGGTGCATGTGAAAGTGGCGTCTCCTCCAATTATTAGTCCATGTTTTTATGGGGTAGATACATCCAGTTATGAGGAGTTAATTAGTTCTCGACTAAATTTGAAAGAGTTATGTAGTTATATTGGTGCGGATTCATTGCAGTTTCTAGAAATTGGGCAAGTAGAAGAAGCTTTCAAAACTACAAATATGTGTATGTCCTGTTTTAGTGGAGAGTATCCTACCAATTTATTTAGTTTAGGAAATACGTTACGTAAATAAAAGTGTAGAAATACACTTTTTTTTGTAATCGCTGCCATTTTCCAATTGTGACAGTGTAACGGGTATGCTATAATTTTATTGTTTATGTACTTTAAATGAACTTTTTAGATGGCATCATAAGTTTATATGGAAGTGCAAATGTATATTTATATAAAAGAAGGAGATATTATGAAGAAAATTAAAAAAATTAGTATTGTGCTATTGAGTGTAATGTTGTTTGCGACTATGTGTACAAACAATACATTAAACGCTAGTCAAATCGTGTTCGCGAGCAGTGAATCCGTAAATGTTATTCATACATTAACTGGCGTTACAAGTTCAAATGATGCGATTACACATGAAAGTACAGAAGACTATACGACGACCTTTACTGTTGAAGATAAAGAAAACAAAAGTTTGCCAAGCAACGTAGAAGTCTACATGAATGGAGATAAGGTGGAATCTTCCTTATACACTTATGATGATATTAGCGGGGGATTCACTATTGAAAGTGAAAATATCATTGGTGATATTGAAGTGGTAGTGAATGCTACTTCGATTGTGAAATTAGCATCAGTAACACAAGAGGATATTGTGTATGGAGAAAGTATCCAACCAACTGTGCTGTTTGCGGATGATACAACGCACAGTGATGCAGTTGTTTTTATGTACAAACTACAAACAGAAGAGGATGCAGCATACACAACAACAATCCCAACAGAAGTAGGAAACTATATGGTGCAAGCTTCACTAAATACTTCTGTGGTGAGTGATACCTTTGCGATACTGCCAATGCAAGATGCACCTATGCCTATAAACAACGGACTAGAAGATTTGTTTGATATTTCAGGTTTTTCATTTAATATTGAGACACAAACAATTGTGAGTTATGATATTTCTAGAATGGGGAATGATGTATTTATTCCTAAATCACTTACTTATGATGGAGTTGAATACGATGTATTAGCCATTGGAGATAATGTATTTGCAGGTATGCAACTAAATTCACTTTCGTTTGCAAGCGATAGTGTTTTAGAGCGTATTGGAAGTAAAGCCTTTTACAATAACCCAGAAATGAATGATGTAGAGGATACAGGAGAATTAGTGTTACCAGATTCTGTTGAATATATTGATGCACAGGCATTTGAGAGAACTGGGTATAGTAAAGTCACATTAGATATTACAACAATGGGTCAAAAAGCTTTTGCAGATTGTAGTAAGTTAAAAGAAGTGAGTGTAGTTGGGGCAATCACAACCCTACCAAGCTATGCATTTTTAAATGCTAGATTAGATAAGTTAACGATAGGAGAAAACATTACACAGTTTCAATCTTCTCCTTTTGCCTATGCAGAAATCATTGATGCAAGTTCACATGCATATAATTCTATTACTGGTTTATTGAATGTAGAAGATATCACAGCGAGTACTTCTTTATATAGTTATGTCTTGTGGAATGATACCATTGTCACAGATGAATATGTATATCAACCAAGTGGAGAAATCGTAGTTAAGTATTTGGGAAGTGCGGAAAGTGTAACACTACCAGAAACAATCGAATCTTTACCAGTAACAACATTGGGAAGTCATACATTTTATGAAAATAATACATTAAAAAATATTACGATTTCCAATGATACCATTACTACGATTGATAATTATGCGGTGTGGCATAGTAGTAAAAATTTGAATTCTTTAACAATTACAGACAATGCGAGTTTAACACACATTAATCCTTATGCATTTTATAATCAAAATCCAGTAGATATTGATTTATCTTATAATGCTGCGTTGTTGTCAGTTGGAGATTATGCTTTTGCAGTAAGTGATACATACTACTCAAGCACCAAATCTTTGGATTTTACAGGTTGTATTAGCTTAGAAACAATAGGGAATTATGCATTTTATAATTTGGACTATATTGATACTTTAGATTTGACACCATTAACGAGTCTACAAAGTATTGG
>CAYJJS010000035.1:0-20187 GCA_964370645.1 uncultured Erysipelotrichaceae bacterium
GCATTTCTTGTAATAATAATAAACAAATTCCTGGTGTGAAGGTACTTCCTCCACCCGCAATGGTAACATTGTACTTTTTCATTTTAAAATTTCTCCTTTTACTTTGCTCGACATCATCATAACATTTGTATACATTAATACAATATTTCTATGCAGTTTAGAGAGCACGAAACACCAGTAAGAACAAAGTCCACAAAGTGTGAAAATTCACACAATAAAAAGCCACTCTCGTGACTTTACATTTTATAATATTGAATACCAATACAACCAATACCAGTGTGGATACCAATTACACTATTTAAGAAGTCCATCTCAAATTTCGCTTTCGGGAATACTTCTTTATAAATATTAGCCATGCTAATCATCTGATCTTCATTCATTACATGTGCCAAATGAATTTTGTACCCTTCTCCTTCGTTTGGTATATACTCTTTCAACTCTTCCAATACTCTTAAGACTGCCTTATTCATCGTTCTCACTTTATCCATTGGATCCAAACGTCCCTCACTACGTGGACCAATTTGTAATATAGGCTTGATTTTCAACAATCCCCCTAGCGTCGCCGCTAATGGACTTAATCGCCCTCCACGTTGTAAATGTTTCAAATCATCTGGAATGACCAATGTATTTGATGTCTTAATAATTGCATGTAGTTCTTTCTCAATTTCTTTTAAAGACTTATTTTGTTCATACATCTGCTTTGCTTTTACGATCAAGTGCTTTTGTATAAATGCAGTTGTGTAACATTCTACATGCACAAACTCCAACACATGCTCTTGTGCTGCAAGGCGTATTGCATTCATCGTACCCGATAAAGTAGTACTTATAGTGATTGCGAACACATGCGTGTACTCTTCTTCCTTCAATTTAGTAAACAAATCATGTGTTTCTTGTGCAGAAACTAAAGAAGTGGATAATTGTTTCCCTTCCTTCAAATACGCATATACCTCTTGCGTAGTAATTTCAATGTCTTCTAATTTTGCAACACCATCAACTACAATTTGTAATGGCAAGCAAAATACACCTTCTGCCTTTAGTGTATCTATACTATATCCACAAGTTGTATCTGTCAAAAATGCTATCTTCATCTTTTTACACCTTCTTTATCATTTGTAATGCGATACATCCTAATCCAGTATGCGCTGCAATAACTGGACCTATCAAGTGAATACTTGTTGAACAACCAGGATATTTCGCTAAAATAGTTTGTTCAATTTCTTTTGCTAAACTTTCTGCTGCTGCATGTAGGATTACAAATTCATATCCTTCATTTTCTCCAGTAGGTGCAAATGCATCTACCGCCGTATTCACCGCTTTACTCATAGTACGTACTTTATTAAACGCTTCAATCTTACCATTTGTGTGGATATCGATTTCTAAAATTGGTTTAATTTTCAACATCCCTGCTAAAGTTGCAGCCAACGGAGTCAAACGCCCCCCTCTTTTTAATGTATCCAAATCATCTGGAATTACGAACGTTTTCGATTCTTTCACACTTGCTTCAATACAAGGTAAAATTTCTTCCAATGTTTTCCCCTCATCTACCATACGTTTTACGGCTTGTGTCATTGCATATTGCACAATACAAGTAGAGTAAATTTCTACACATGTGATATCAATATCAACCATGCTTGCTACACTTTGTAGTGTTTGTGTCGTAGAAGATATTCCCGTTGTTAATGGGACAGCCAAAATATGGTCATATCCTTCCTCTTTAATTTTTGTGAATGTCTCTTCCACAATTCCTGCAGGAGGCATTGAAGTTTTCAACAATGCACCACCTCTTAAAACCTCATATACTTCTTCTACACTTGTATCATACCCATCTAAATATGTTGTATTCCCATTGATTACTTGTAAAGGCAAAAAATATATTCCTTGTTCTTTTGCACTTTCTTTAGTGAATCCACTTCCACTATCTGTTACTACCGCTATTTTCATAGTGACCTCCCTGTTTTTTTATCATTCTCCAAATTATTTTATCATATTTTATGCATGAATGGTATAATAAACGAAAGGAAGTGAAGCAATGTATCGTATCAAAGAAAGTTATAAAAATGCCATTGAAATAGAACGCAGTGAATTTATTACCTATTTATTTCGCGTATTTAGTGAAGAAGAAGCAAGAGAATATTTACAAATCATACAAAAACAACACCCTACTGCAAACCATCACTGTTATGCATTCATTTTAGGAGAACACCAAGAAATACAACGAAGTAGTGACAATAGAGAACCTAGTGGAACAGCTGGAGTCCCAATGTTGGAAAGTTTAAAGAAAAATCATATGCAAGACATATTAGCAATCACCGTACGTTACTTTGGTGGAATTAAATTAGGTGCCGGTGGTTTGATTCGTGCGTATTCAAAAAGTGTCTCTCAAGCCTTACAGGGAGCTTGTATCACTCGTTCTATACAAACCAATATATATACCATCAACTTCTCCTATGACTTAATTGGAAAGTTAGATTATTTTTTCTCACAAAACAATATACAAATCCTAGACAAAGCGTACGATGTCGAGGTTTGTTATACATATCAAAGCATTGAAGACATAAGCACACAACTTGCAGAGCTAACGAGTGCAAAATATCTTCCTGTTTTTATAGAAGAAAGAAACATCGAAGAAATCATCACTCCCCAAATCGATAACACATAACACATCTTACGATGTGTTTTCTTGTTAGTAGCATTGTTCAATTTCCTTTCATACGAAAAAACCCACACGTGTGGGTTTTTATCCTATTATATTCTTATTTAAGCATCGTATTTAAAAACCATATTGTTTTATTGTAGTTAGTAATATGCCCTTCCAGCATACCAACCACGTTATAACAATCTGCACTATTTGCTTGTGAGCGAACTTCATTTGCATGTTTCTGTATCTTCTCCATGTCAAATAGACAAATTGAAATGGCTTCTTCCACAGAAAGCTCTGCAGAAGATCGTTCTTTAATTGTTGCAACCTTTAGATACTCTTCCATTGAAGCCAATGGTGCATGCCCATTTAACTTCAACATCTCTGCAGTATCATCTAATACAATCGCAAAACTATCATAAATCGTTTCGAAATACTCATGAATACTTTTAAACTGTTTTCCAACTACATACCAATGCAAATTATGCATCTTAATATACATCAAAGCCACATCTGCTAAATATACATTCAATTGTTTTGCTAACTTATCATCCATTATTTCTACCTCCTAGTTAGTTGTTGCTAACCTTTAATTTTATCATATGCTCTTCTGTTTAACCTGTCAAAACATGTACACCAACAAAAAAGGTGTTTCTTACGAAACACCTAATGACAACCACAATTATGTTTTTTTCCATCTCCACCATGTGGACATCCTATGCACTTATTTCCCCTTCTCTTTTCGATGACTACTTTCGTAATTGCTAATGCTGCAATCACAATAATCACGAGTAATACGATGAAATCCATAAGCACCTCCTAAGCTGTTGCTTCTAATTTTTTACCTCTTTGCAATAATACAACCAATACTACAAATAACGCGATTACAACAATTAATCCAGGTACAAATCCAGTTCCTAAGGCACCAGTCGTAACTAACGTTCCCACTTGGTACACTAAGAATGAAACTACATATCCTGTTGCTAATTGTAATCCAATTGCACTAAATACCCACTTTTTACTATTCATTTCCGCATTCATTGCACCAATAGCTGCGAAACATGGTGGTGTATATAAATTAAACATTAAATATGCTAATGCTGCAATCGAGCTAATTCCCATAACTTCTGCAATTGATTCACCCGCATCTCCAATGATTGCTAACTCTTCTGTATCAATAAAACTAGGAATTGCATATACAACTGCTAACGTTCCAACTACATTTTCCTTTGCAATAAACCCAGTAATTGCGGCTGCTGCAAGTTGCCAAGCACCGAATCCTAATGGAATTAAAATAACTGCAAATGGATGTGCTATGGAAGCTAAGATACTAGTGTCTGCTGCACCTTCTGCTACCACTTCAAAACTCCATGTGAATGTAGACATAATTTGCACAATCATATTACATAATAAGATAATGGTTGCCGCTTTTACTACGAACGCTTTTCCACGTTGTAACATAGAAATTGTAGCTCTTTTCAAACTTGGAATTTTATAGTCTGGTAATTCCATGATGAAGAATGAACGTTTATTTTTTTCTCCCGTAATACGTACGATTAGTAAAGCTCCCACAATGATTAAGAATATACCAACAAAGTATACTGCAGTATTCACCCAAGCTTGCCCTGGAAAGAATGCACCTGCAAATAAAGCAATAACTGGTAACTTCGCACCACATGGCATAAACGGTGTCAACATAGCCGTCGTTCTACGTTCACGCTCATTACGAATGGTTCTAGTAGCCATGACTCCAGGGATAGCACATCCCGTCCCGATTATCATCGGGATAATTGAACGTCCTGATAAACCAACCACTTTGAAAAAGCGATCCATTACTAATGCAACACGTGCCATATATCCACTATCTTCTAATAATGCTAATAAGAAAAACAGAACCATAATTAGTGGTAAGAACCCGATTACCGCTCCTACACCACCTAATATACCATCAATTAAAATTGCGCTTAATACAGGTGAAACACCTTCACCTAACACACCCGCAACCCACTGCGTGAAATTTTCAATCCAAACCGCTAAGTAATCTGCAATATATGGACCCACATAGATTTGCGAAATATTGAATACACAATACATTACCCCAATAAAGATTAGTATTCCTAGCACAGGATTTGCAACAATACGATCTATTGCATCTTGTCTTGTTTGTTTTTTACTTTCTACACTACGACCTTCCACTTTTGATACGATTGTTTTCACAAATTCGTAACGTTTTGCATCTGCTTGCTTTACTGCATCTGGATTTTTTAAATCGACACTTTCTTTAAATGGTGCACTTTGTTTTGTGTTCGCTACTTTCACACTGGCAGCAATCAACTCTTTGTAACCACCTGCTGATTGAATTGCAGTCGTTTCGATAACCGGACACTGTAATTGCTTAGACAATGCGTTCACATCAATTGTAATTCCTTTTTTCTTCAGCAAATCTTGCTTATTCAAAGCAACTACAACTGGAATTCCCAACTCCAATAATTGTGTTGTGAAAAATAAACTTCTACTTAAGTTTGTTGCGTCCACAATATTAATGATGACATCCATGTTTTCTTGTACGACTACATCTCTTGTTAAACTTTCCTCCAAAGTAAATGGCGATAATGAATATGCTCCTGGCAAATCCACAATACGAACCCCTTGATGAATACTTGTTTTTAAATTTCCTTCTTTTTTCGCCACCGTAACTCCAGCCCAGTTTCCTACACTTTCATTTCCTCCGGTTAATCCATTGTATAATGTTGTTTTTCCACTATTTGGATTTCCTGTCAATGCAAACTTCATAAATTTCCCTCCGTTATTAAATTAAAATAACACTCGCTAAATCTGCGTCGATACTGTAACGAGCATCTTTTACAACCACAACCAACATTTTCTTTAACTTTGAAATCAGTGTAATCTCTTCCCCTTGATAACACCCTAAAGTAAATAAAAACTTTTCCATCTCCGCATCACTCGTCGTAATCCCTTTAATTGTGTACGTCTCATCCAATTGTGCATCTAGCATTGTCTTATTTTTCATAATCCTACCTCACTTAACATATAACACAAGTTAGTCTGTGTTAACTTACACCATAATATACCATTTTATAGCTATAGTCAACTATTTATGCAAAAAAAGAAATGCTATGAAACATTCCTTTTTTGATTCTTTCTTTGTACAAGTGCCACAATCACACTAAACAACACCAATATAGATAAAGAAACGATTAATCCAATTGGATTATTTTGTACATTGGCTGCACTATATCCTAAATATACGTAAACAATGGATCCTGGCAACATACCAAGCAAAGTTGCGATTGCATACGTTTTATACTTAATTCCAAGCATTGCAGATACATAATTTACTAACGCAAAAGGGAAAATTGGTATTAGTCGCATATACATTAAAAAGATAAAAGGATTTTTCTCAATTTTTGTTGCTACACTTTCTAAAAACGAAATGTTTCTCATCTTATTCAATACCCAGTCTTTTCCCATGAACCTTGCAATCACATAAGAAAATAAGCAACAAAGATTCGATGCAATTATGGTATACAACAAACCATTCGCAAAGCCAAAAATAGGTGCAGACAGCAAGGTAAATGCCGCCGCTGAAACACCAAAGGTTGCAACCACTGCATAGATAGTGATGAATAAAATTGGTGCATACCATTGATTTGATTGCTCCTCAATAAACGTTAAAATTGCATTTACATCAACATATTTCCGTCCAATAAATACGATAGATACAATTAGGAGTGAAACAATCATAATTTTTTGATATTTTTTCACATTACATTCCTCTTTTCCATTCCTGTTGCATTATTTTATATGAACGAATCAATGCTGTTAAAAACATTAAAATAATAAATATACTCAAAAAGATAGGTAAGTAGGTAGGAAATAGCATCATTAATAAGAACGCAATAAATGTTTCACTGCGTTCAACAATACCTATGTCGTAATGCATTGATTTTACACCTTCATTCTTAAACAATATACCCGCTAACATAAATGTAGAGAAATTAAACATAGCCCCTATATAAAACAAGATATACAACAAAGCATATTCAGGCATAAACATATAAAATCCGATTATGATTACACCTTCCACCATACGATCAAATATTAAATCTAAAAAAGCCCCCACATTAGAAGATGTCTTAGATATTCTTGCCACACTTCCATCTAGCACATCTAGTAGTCCCGATATTAACATGCACACTAATGCCATATAACGTTGTCCTAACCCTAGCATAATACCTGCCATTACGCCTATCAACAAAGCAAATACAGTTATTGTATTTGCACTCAAATTCATCTTCACACATACTTTCGCTAAAGCATCAAACCCAAACTGAAAATACTTTCTTGCTCGCGTATCAATCATATAGACCTCCTCACTATCTTTTTCAATAGCTTCATTTGCCAAGACTTCACACTTTCTTTATATTGTTGCATTGCCAACTCCTGCAAAATTTGACTTTGTGTTGGATATGGATACACTACAGACAACAAAGAAGACAGTGTTTTCTTATGTGTTTGTAAATACGCTAAGCTCGCCAGCAACTCTCCTGCATTCTCACTAACAATAGTTGCACCAAGTACAACCCCTTTTTTATCCACAATTACCTTTACAAACCCGACATCATCTTGCTGTGCCTTGCTACGATCATTTTCTTTTATCGCTTTTTGATATACCTTATATGTTCTCCCTTGTGCTTTAAGCTGTTTTTCTAAGACACCAACATGTGCTACCTCTGGACTTGTATAAGTACACCAACTCATATTTCGATACGACACCTTTTTACTCTTAAACACCAATGCATTTTGAATCACTACTTTCGCTTCTAAACCTGCACTATGCGTAAATAAAAAACCACCACACACATCTCCACAGGCATATATATTGGGGTTACTAGTTTGCATATATGCATTTACTTGCACAAACCCTCTATCATCCACTTCTATACCTGCAAGATCGCAATGTAGTCCCTTGGTATTCGCCTCTCTTCCTAGCGCAACAAGGATCGCATCTACCTCTACTTCATATGCATGTTCTGCTTTCAAATACACCCTTTTTTTATTTTGCAATTGCTCCACACGTAATACATCTACACCCAAATGTAGCTGCATACCATCCCGAACAAACTCTTCCTCCATGATTGAAGATACTTCAGGTTCATCTTTTCGAAACAATTGTGCTCCTCTCTCTACAATATGAACCTTACACCCCAAATTAGCAAAACCTTGCCCAAGTTCTAAACCAATGGGTCCGCCACCTAATACAACCATTGATTTTGGCAATTCTTTTAGTTGAAAAATGGTTTCATTACTTAAATAGGACACTTCTTGCAAGCCCTCTATATCAGGAATTTTAGGTGAAGTACCACATGCCAACACTATTTTCTTAGCTTGATACAACTCATTGTTCACTGCAATCGTATTTACATCTACAAAGCTAGCTTTACCCAAAACAACATCCACTCCTAATGCTGTAAATCGTTCTACACTATCGTGATATTTGATATCCTCTATAACCTGTTGTACTTGCATCATAACCTTATCCAGTGATACATCTATACTTCCTTCTATTCCTTTATCCTTATTTCTTTTTAATTGTTTATTTAAATGAGCACTTTTCAAGAATGTTTTACTTGGAACACATCCATAGTTCAAACAATCTCCTCCCATTTTATGCGATTCTATCAATAAAACCCTAGCGCCTATTCCAACTCCCCCAGCTGCAACGACAAGTCCCCCACTTCCTGCTCCAACAACAATCAAATCATATTTTTGATTCACAATAAAGCTCCTTCCTCTTATTTTTAAATCGGATTCTATACTTTTTTATACGTGGTTTTTATAACTAAATTATATAACATAGAATACTAGGTTGACAACACCAATGCATCTTGTATTACAATAGAGGGAGAACAAGGAGCACATTATGCAAATTCACGAAATAAAAAATGATGCAATTATCATCGCACCCCCTAGTACACACAAAGATATTCGTCTAACATTACTGCAAAACACAGTCTACAACGTTGATGTTGTAAGCTTAGAAAATTACATTCACTACAAGGAAGATGCTAGCACAATGTATTTATACTACAATGCATTATCACAAATACAAGACACATTGCATTTTTTCAAAAAAAGTATACATTCTAAGCATTTCATTAAAGAATTAATGCAATTTATAGGAAGTATGAAACAACATCAAATACAAATAGAAAGCAATGTATGGAATACACCCATCGACTTAGAATTGCTACATATTATAAAACACATGTATACAATCCCTCTAGGTTATGATTATATGTGGATTCCTACACCTAAAGTATCCATCTACATAGTAGATGGATATACAACCATTTTACAAAATAAGATAATCCAACTACTTTGTGAACAAGGAGCAACGCGTATATCCATTACTCACAAATTAGAAACAAAACAATACTTTTACGCATTGAATATTCGTAAAGAAGTAGAAAGTGTTGCACAATACATAACAAAGCACCAAATTCCTATCAAAGATATGAAAATATCTATTTTAGATGCATCTTACATTCCTTATATTAAGCATGTATTCACAAATTATCAGATTCCTTACAGTATACACAACGATCGCTATACACCAAAGCTAGTTTTCCAGCATATCGCTTTATTACAATATTACATAAACCCTACACTAAAAAATGCGATGCGTATTATCCACGAAGATGTATTTTCCATAAAACATACAAAGCATTTCATTACATACGCAAATATGTATGACATCCAATTGGATATTCCTTTTCAAACAGTGGAAAAAGCGATTATTTCTAGAGATATCATTTCTGAAAAAGAATACCAAAGACTACTTTACATTGAGCAGCACGCTGAATGTGTGCGTACACAATTACTTGAATACCTTAGTCCATTAATTGCTTGTACTTCGTTGTTTGAAGTATTCCACTATGTAGATTCACTTACCATAAATACACAACAAGATATAGACATCTCTTCACTTCGAAAAATTCGTCAAGTGTATGCATTATATCATCGTCATATAAAAGGGATTGATGATTTACCATTTTGTATCGAATTATTGAAAGACATCCAAACAAGTCATACTGTAGAAGATGGCGTTCGTATTACATCATTAATTGATAATGCGATGCATACAAAATATCACTTTGTATTAGGGTGTACACAAGCTAACTTTCCAAACCTTTCTATATACAATGGAATCTTTAAAGAAGAACACTATGAGTGGATTGCGCCTTTGCAATTACAAAATCGATTTCAATTACATGTGGAAAAATTACTACAACTATTATCCACAAGTACACACTTAATCTGTTTTTACCCCTTATCTAGTTTTGATGGAAAACCTTATGAAACAGCATTGGAAATGGATCGTTTCCTAGTCATTAAAGAACAAGCATTTCCTTTGCAAGAACAATACACGCCCTATACACGTACCTATTCTTTACAAAAAGAATACGCAAAAGAACTATTTTTCAAAAATGATGAAATACAAGCATCTGCTTCTAGATTTGAACAATACGCACGCTGCCCTTATGCTTTCTTTTTGCGTTATGCATTGCACTTAGAAGAAGCACTTGATGTAAACTTTGACATTCGTAAAGAAGGACTACTGCAACACTATGCATTAGAACACTTGACACCTACTAAAGATTTTTTTGCGAATATACCAACAAAAGATGCTATCCATACGCTTATACAAACAAAAATAGAAGAACTGGCAAAGTTATATCCAAAATTACAAACACAATTGCACTATAGCGCTATCCATTTAGAGAAAAAGCTGTTGCTGAACTTTGCCATTTTAGCACAACAAGAAAGCGATGATGCCTTTACAACACACACTGCTGAATATCCATTCACATACACGATTAAAGATAAACTATATCAAATTACTATTCGTGGATATATTGATCGTGTGGATCAAAATGGTGATTTCTTCCGTATTTTAGACTATAAAAGCAGTGCTAAAAAAATGGTTGATTCTCAATTTAATTGTGGGCTACAATTACAACTACCTACTTATGCAATAGCCATGCAAAAACAATTAAACCGTAGAGCTAGTGGTGCGTTTTACTATGGGATGCAACTCCCAATTATGGATATGGAGTTTGCGAAACTGAAAAAGCGACCTTTAGAATTTGTAATTCATAAAGAAGAAGATGTTGATGCATTTATACAAAAAGAAAAACGATTGCAAGGTTGGGTGTTAGATGCAAATATCGAAGTATTAGACAAGAGTGGAAGTCATATCGTTGGTTTTTCAAACGCTAAAACATCTGGTTTGAAGGCGCGTAAAATACATGATTTTAAAATTGTAGAAACATGGGTAGAAACCATTTATAAACACTTTGCAAACTCCATTTACAACGGAGATATTGATTGTAAGAGTGTGGAAGGCGCTTGTACATATTGTAATTATGCAAGTATATGTAAAAAAGCGCATCGCCACTATACACCAACACCAATCATTCAGGAGGAACAATAATATGTCCAATTATTCAAAAGAACAACAAGCTGCTATCTACACTATGGATAAAAATATTCTTGTTAGTGCAAGTGCTGGAAGTGGAAAAACAACGGTATTAATTGCTAGACTATTACATATTGTAAAGGATAAACGCATTGATATTTCAAAGATATTAGCTATGACATTTACAGAAGCCGCTGCTAATGAAATGAAAAAACGACTAGGAATCGAATTGTTACGTCAACTACAAAATGCAAGTAATGAAGAAGATTCAGCGTACTTACAAACACAGTTAGCGAAAATGGAGAATGCGTCTATTTCGACCATTCATGGTTTTTGTTTACAAGTTATTAAGGATTATTACTACATGATCGATATACAACAAGAACGAACAACAAATATCCTAGATGATATGACAACGAAAAAACTACTTAACGAATCTGTTGAATCTGCATTGAAAGCACATAGTGACGATCCTCGCTTTGTAAGCTTCTTATCTACGTTCAGCAGACGAAACCAACTATCGGACACCTATGATTATATTAAACAGTTAGTCCTTCTTGCCAATACAAAAAGTGATCCTATACATTTTTTACGTTCTTGTATGCAAGTAGAAAAACAATCTTTCAAAGATTTTGACGTATTGCAAGTATCTTACTTCTTTGATTATTTAAACTTGTTTTTACAACGTCTTGACGATGCGTTGATAAGTTTTCAAGATTTACAACAAACAGACATCATTACTGAAAAATTACACGTATTAGCAGATATGCAAAAAGCAATTACTCAATCAGATTACGAGAATTTTCGTAATCAATTATTCAAACAATGTAAACTACTTACAAAAGCCATCAAAGATGTAGAAGAAAGCAAAGAATTAAAGAAGGAAATTGAATCCATTGAGGCGAGTTTATTGGCGCTTGCTTTCGAAGAAAAAACGTATGTTGATGCAAGCAATAACAACCTTGATTGTGTGAATTTGTTTTGTGAAATTTGTATATCTACACTACAGTTTTATACACAATCAAAAATAAATGTAAAAGGTATTGATTTCAATGACATGGAACACCTTGCCTTACGTATTTTAAAAGCACACGATGGATTTGTTGCAAATAAATACAAGCAACATTTCTTCGAAATCATGGTAGATGAATTTCAAGATAGTAATGCAATTCAAGATGAACTAGTTTCTTTAATATGTAAAGAAAACAATGTATTTCGTGTTGGAGACATAAAACAATCTATTTATGGGTTTCGTCACGCTACACCTGATATTATGCGTTCATTAATACAAAACAAAAGTGAGTTTGATGAAATCATATATCTTAGTAGCAACTATCGTTCTAAAAAAAGTATTGTTGATTTCAACAATGCACTGTTCAATAAACTTATGAATATACGAGGATTTTCATCTTCGTTCATCAAACAAGATGCAACAACTACTGGATTGGATTCACAAGCACACAATAACAGGGCTATAGAGATGCATTTGTTGGATGATAAATCAATCAATGAAGAACAACTCCCACAATCTAAAGATACGCTTAAATCGACATATATAGCTAATTGCATTGTAGACAAAGTGAAAAGTGGAGAGTATGATTTCAAAGATTTTGTTGTATTGATTCGTAGTAATGCCAAAGCCCTTGATTTACGTGACGCATTCCAACAAGCATCCATTCCATACTTTATTGAAATGAAAAACGGTTTCTTTGAAAGTGATGCCATCTCTCAAGTACTTACCTTTTTAAAAGCGATACAAAATCCTTATGACAACATTTCTTTTTGTGCCTTAATGTTATCCAGTTTCTTTCAATTCACAGATGACACACTAGCGAAAGCAAAACTAGAAAAAGAAGATAAAGAAACATATTATGAATACTTTAAAAGAACTATTGATTTACAACCTTTCGAGAACTTCCGTAAAGAAGCAAGTCATATTTCCTTGTCCACGCTTATACAAAACATTTATCACTTCAATGAATTTTACTTCACATACGCAAGTCAACAACACCGTACAAACTTAGACAAACTATTAGAGATGATTGTACAAAAAGAAAATAAAGAATATGTGAGCATTCACTCCTTCTTACATATGATTGAATCAAGTGATGAAATTCAAATTGGTGAAGGAATTCCTATTTCCTTGCAAGAAAACGTAGTTCGCGTTATGAGTATCCACCAATCCAAAGGGTTACAATTTCCCTTCGTGTTTCTTTACTCAACAACTTCTTTATTAAGTGCTAAAAACAAAGGACTCATTGCTTTTGATGATACATTAAAGATTGGTTTAAAAAGCATCCGACCAAACAAAAACATTCAGTACCCTAGCCTAGAACGTATCGCACTAGATCACAAACAACTACTTTCCAACATCGAAGAGGAAATGCGAATTTTATACGTTGCCACAACACGTGCTCAAAATGAAATGTACATAGTAGATTGTGCGCAAACAAATGAGTATAGTAGCATGAATCGTGCAAAAATATTCAAATTGAAGGGATACAGCACTTGGATAGGACAAGTATACTCTGAAATTATAAGTACCCTGTTTCAAATCAAACAAATACAAAAACCATTCCCTATTAAACAATTTGAAACACCCTCACAAACGCATGTAAACATTGAAAAATACACGCACCAGGCAAGTACTATTTCACAAGCAAGCGCAACACAAAACAAGCTAGATAAATTAGAGGCATTTCATCTAGATAGTGACTTATTTATGCAAAGAGGAACGCATATCCATGCGATTATTGAACGTTTACCTCTTAGTGCATATACTAAACAAAATATAAAAGAACATGCATCTCTATGGAATTATTCCATTAGTGACAACGATATTCAACACATCTTGAAACTGGGAAATAATGATATATTTAAGCAGTGCCACACACAACAAACCTATCATGAATATCCATTCATGGTACGTGATGGAGAATCTTTATTACACGGATACATAGATTTTATATCCATTGGGGATGTCATTTATATCATTGACTTTAAATCCGATCGTAACATTGATCGTGATGCATTCATACAAAACTATCAAGATCAACTACAAACATATCGCAAGGCTATGTCTCTCTTATATAAAGATAAACCTATTTATACTTATATTTATAGCTTACAATTAGACTGCATGATTGAAGTGTTATAAAAAAAATGCGTTTTGAAACGCATTTTTTTATTTAATCATCATAACCATCGTCGTCATCGTCGTCATCATCGTCGTCATCGTCGTCGTCATCGTCATCATCGTCGTATCGATCATCAAAATCATCACGATCGTCGTTGTCATCTTTATCATCGTTAATATGATCATCTTGTGGTTCATAATCCGTATACAATAACGCACCACTCACAGCATCAATATCAATTTCATATTCACCTGTTGCTGTTTCAAATTCTACCTCATAAATCATTTGACCATTTTCCACATCAAAATCAATATCTTTATGAATCACTTGTGTAGCATCTACTCCCGCATGTGCTAATGCTGTTTGTAATGCACTATCTTTATCCATATATTTTGAAGTATCTGGTGTACCATTTTGCGTTATATTCGCACTTACATCTCTATTTCCATTCACAACTAGTAAATTTAATTCTTGAATTGATAGTCCAGCTAATTGCGCTATATCTAACGTTGCATCTGCACTTACAATATCTAAGATCAATTGTGCTTTTCCTTCAGAAATATTATATTGCTTTGCGATATCTTGCAATTGTTGCGTAGATTGTATTTCTTGGTATAAAACACTACCACCCGTTGTTGATTTTTGTAATGTCGCATTTAACTGATCTACAATTTGTTGTTGTTGTGAATCTAAAACGGTTTGCCCTTCCACTGTAAATAAAATAGAGTTAGCCACTTCACTCAAATACCCATTTTGTACCATTGAACCAACAATCGCAGAAGTTGCAGTATTTGCATCACTACCAGTTAAATCCAGCCCTTGTAAAATGATTTCTGCATCTTTATTATTTGCAGTTGTACTAATGATTTTTCCATCTGTAGATATATCCATTGTAATACTTGGGTTTACATCTAATGCAACCGTTAATAAGTGCGTTGGTTGTGATGATAGCATCGGACTAACCCCAATGAATAAGACAACTGCAGCACACGCTACACTAAACGCAAGCGCTATTTTCGGCCAAATTTTCTTTGTTTTTTTATTTTCCATTTGTTTCTCCTCGTCAATAATATGACATTCTTGAAGGATATAGTCAAAATCAATATTCGGTGTGTGCTCAGTAAGCGATTCTCTAATTTGTTTTTCTATTTGTTTATTCATAAATCATATCCTCCTTTGCGATTTCTTGTAGTTTTTTAATTGCTCGATTGTATTTAGATAACACAGTAGATACTTTCATATCCAAAACATCTGCAATTTCGCGATGAAGCAAACCTTCTAAAGCATGCATAACTACAATTTGTCTACTTTGTTCATCCAACCTAGATAACACTTCTTGAAGAAACACCTTTTGACTTGGCGATGCTTTTTCATCGACAACATATAGATTTTCTAAATCTTCTTTTTCATCCAATAAGGTCTCTCTTTTTAATTTACGTATTCTCATATACGTGATATTGCGTGTGATTGTAAAGATCCAAGCTAACCCTTTTGTTCCTGGTTTATACAAATGTGCACTTTTGTATACTTGAATGAATACATCTTGCACAATATCTTGTGCATCCTGTGGATTCTTAATAATTGAATAGGCCAACCCATAAACGGACTTATTACATAGATCAAACAGCTGTCTTAATGCTGTCTTATCCTGTTCAGCCAATGCCATGATTAACATATCATAGACATCGTATTCACTTTGTTTATTAAATATTGATTTCAGTTTATTTTTCATAGTTGTAACTCCCATTCACTATACTAATGCACGAACATCGTATTTTATTGCAAAGAAATTGAAAAAATTGCAAAAAAATTATAACAAATACATTTATATACGTAAACAACATTTTTAACAAGCAATAAATTACGACATCGTAAATCATTTTAATATGAAATAAGAGCACTTATTATTGCGAATATATTTAGCACCACACTAATGGTTTAGGCGAAGCAATATTCCTTATAAAGGTAGGAGAGTATCTTCTCTCATGTCTCCTAGGAAATACATATAATCAATTTATACAATTCACTATACTCATTTACCTCTATGACGTAAAAAAACAAGCGCAATATATAAAATTACACTTGCTTTATTTCGACACTTTAAAACCAAATCACTTTCTATTCTGTGATATCAGAATTTTTGATAACAAATTTTATGCTGTCATCTATTAAACTATCCTTGTAGTAGAAAGAATACGTTTCTGATTCTTTGACATCATAAGCTACCTGTCCCTTTAACAAATCATTCGGCATTATAGTCGCATCTAGCTGGCTAGAAATAGCATTTGTTAAAAACGCATACTTCCCTTGTTCCCCAGATGAATCTTTTAAATCAAATGATATTAATGAAGAAACCGAAAGATCTTCATCCCCATTATTTGTAATAGTTAAATCGAACACTAAATAAAAATCATTATCTGGTGTATTCTCAATAACACACGAACCATTCAATTCACTAATGCATTCTGATTTTATTTTTTTCACAGAATTAATTTTAATTTCTGTATCATTGACTTTCGCAGTTTCTGAAATTGTGAACTCTTTTTTTTCATTTCCTTCCTCATCGCTTGAAGCAGTATCAGAACATGCAGTACTCAACAATAAAACTAACGATATACATAAAACACTCAATATTTTCTTACCCATTAATCATTCCTCCTCAAAAACAGTATAGCACATTTATCGTCTGCCAGGCGACATTTTTTTATCCTTTTTTGTGAAATAATTAGTGCAACGGAGGTGTAATCATGAATGCTCAAAAATATACTAAAGAAAAATTATCTATTCTAATACGAAAAAACATTAGAAAATATAGATTAAAAAGAAACATTACACTTCAAGAACTCGCTGATTTATCTGAATTATCTCACGGTTACATAAGAGACCTAGAATGTTTATCCATAGATAAAACACCAACCATCGAAGCTTTAGGAAAGCTTTCAAATGCGCTAGGCATTGATATCCGACAGTTATTCGATGAAATTTAACACAAACGACTAGATTTGATGAAACTTTATATTAAGATATCTCTCTTCTTATTTCAACCTTCAAAAAAAGAAGCTCTCGCTTCTAGTCTATTTCTAACTTCATCTTTTTTGCAAGTGCACACATTCGTAATGTGTTAGCATGCTTTATAACATAATCGTACTTAACAAGTGCTTCCTTTGTTCTACCTAATTGAAATAAACACTCCCCTAATAAGAATTCTTTTTTCACTTTATCTAGGTTTGTCTGTAAAATAGGAATACTTTGACAAATAGACAAGGCTTTTTCGTAATCACCATATAGAAATGCCTTCTCTGCTTCCACAAATAGCAACCCTATCTTCCATGAATCCGCTTTTGTTTTATCATAGCGTTTTTCAAAAAACGTCTTCGTGGCATTGTAGTACACGTCGAACTTTTCTTTCTTTTCCTCTTCACTAGCGATAACATAGCTTGCTCTTAAATAATAAAGTTGCTTTTTATAGTTCTTATTATATATTCGTACAAATCGTTTCAATTCTGCATCATGATCTTCTTTGTGAAGTAAAGAAATAGCATATTTCTCAATAATCACGGAATCCTTTCGATATTTTTTCGCAAATGTTTGATATATAGAATGAAACAAATCACTATCGCAATCATTTAATAAAATACTATCAAATCGCTTCAACAACTTTAAATTTACAACAACAAACAACAGCCATGACACCGCTATGATACTCATAGAAATTGCGATTGTAGTTACGATATACATATTTGTTTTTATGAGTAAATATATACATAATGCATTTATTAAAATGAATCCCCCTTTCACAAACATTCTTTCTCTACAATATTTTTTCATTTCTTCATTCATATAGACTCCCCTTTTATAGAAAAAGAAGCTCTCGCCTCTTTTATACTTTCATTTCAATAATTTTTTCCCAACTAAACTCTGGGTTTCCAAAATGTCCATAACAAGCTGTCTTTGCGTAAATTGGTTTACGCAAGTCTAACTCTGACAAAATATTTCCTACTTCAAAATTAAAGTTGTTTTTGATAATTGTTAGTAACTCTTCATCACTATGAACACCACTTCCAAATGTATCTACACAAACAGATACAGGTTGAGATACTCCAATTGCATACGCAACTTGCACTTCACATTTTTTTGCAAGCTTATTTGCAACCACATTTTTTGCAACATAGCGGCAATAATAAGCAGCACTACGATCTACCTTCGTTGGATCTTTAGAAGAGAAACATCCTCCTCCAATTCTTCCCATACCACCATATGTATCTACAACAATTTTTCTTCCTGTTGTTCCTGAATCTCCAAAACTTCCTCCAACTACAAAGCTTCCTGATGGATTGATCAAGTATTTTGTATGTTCATCAATTAAGTTAGCATCCACACTTGGAATGATTACTTCATCCATAATCAATTGTTTTAATTCTTCTTGTGTTGCATGTGCAGCATGTTGTGTACTCACTACAATTGTATCAATACGTACTACTTTATCATCTTTATATTCTACACTCACTTGTGTTTTTCCATCCGGCTTTAAAAGAGGATTGTTTCTTCTTACTTTTGTAAGTTGTCTTGCTAATTTGTGTGCATAGTAAATTGGTGCAGGCATATATTCTTCACTTTCTTCACTTGCATATCCAAACATGATTCCTTGATCTCCAGCACCTACTTCACCATTTTCATGATTAACTACTGCTGAATTGATTTCGCTAGATTGTTTATTCACTTTAACAAGTACTTCGTATTCTTCTTCATAACCAATTTTTTTAATTGTTTCCTTTGCAATCGCAGCATAGTCCACTACAGCGCTTGTATTTGCTTCTCCATATACAAACACTAAATCATCCTTAATCGTAGCCTCTACAGCCATTTTCGCATTAGCATCTTGCGCTAATACTGCATCTAAAATATGATCTGCAATCATATCGCAAATTTTATCTGGGTGTCCTTCAGTGATACTCTCACTTGTAAAAATATAATCTTTCATTATTTGTTTCCTTTCTGGCATAAAAAAATACCTTCTCAAAGAGAAGGTATCAAACATATTGCTTCTCTTATCGCATGCTAGCAGTACCACCTTACATATGCAGGTTGGTGTGGGTTATGATCTAGCTCTCTACCCCACTCTTGATAATTTTTACTTCCCCATTCTAAAACAATATTGAAATGATTGCAAGCACTATTTACACAAATTATTTTTTGTCTAATTCTTCCTTATACGCTAAACATTGTTTATACACTTCTTCAAGCCCAATTTCTTCAATCCATTCTAGTACAACCTCCTCTAAATAGGAACCCCTTTGCATGTTTAATAGTAATTCTAAATCGCGTATTGTTATTTCGTAATTCTTCATAATGAGTATTATAACACAACTTTACTCATTATGTGGTATAAACTAGTGCAAAAAACTTGAAAATTAATACATTTAAGATACACTGTACTAGAGGTGAAGAAACATGAATCAATTTATTTATTATCCAAAATGTAGCACTTGTATGAAAGCAAAAAAATATTTAGACGAAAAACAGATCACATACAATGAACGTCATATTAAAGACAATCCACTTTGCAAAGAAGAAATAATGAAATTACATACATTAAGTGGTATCCCACTAAAAAAGTTCTTTAACACAAGCGGGCTGGTATATCGTGAATTACAGTTGAAAGACAAACTACCATTAATGAGCGAAGAAGAGCAATATACATTATTAGCATCGAATGGAATGTTAGTAAAAAGACCAATACTTGTTTATGACAATCAAGTAATCATCGGATACAAACCAGCAGAATATGAAAAAGTTAAATAAAACTAACTTTTTTGTTGACAATGTTGTTGAAGGAGTGTAATATAAACTTGTAGTTAGTGATACAAAACTAACTCTCCTTAACAACAACATAAAAAAAGAAGAACACT
>CAYJJS010000036.1:0-18891 GCA_964370645.1 uncultured Erysipelotrichaceae bacterium
CCGTATGGATGATCTGATTTCTCTTGCGTAAATATTGATTAACGTTTTGAGAATTGTGGAGCACGTCTTGCAGCTTTAAGTCCGTATTTTTTACGTTCTTTCATACGTGGATCTCTTGTTAAGAATCCAGCAGCTTTTAACGCTGATCTGTAATCTGCTCCAGCTTCTAATAAAGCTCTAGCGATTCCGTGGCGCATTGCACCAGCTTGACCAGTATATCCCCCACCGTTAACGTTAATTTTAACATCAAATTGTGCTAAAGTTTCAGTTAATTCTAATGGTGAACGTACTACCATTCTTAAAGTTTCTAATGGTAAATATTCGTCTAATGTTTTTCCATTAACAACGATATTTCCTTTACCCGGAGTCATGAAGACACGAGCAACAGAACTTTTTCTACGTCCAGTTCCGATGTATTGTACACTATTGTTTGCCATCTCTTATTCCTCCTTACCCTTTAATTTTCATTTCCACTGGTTTTTGAGCAGCGTGTGGATGTTCGCTTCCTTTGTAAACAAATAAATGTTTACGTTGTACATTACCAAGTTTTGTATGTGGAACCATTCCGTGAATCGCTTTTTCAACCCACTCAACAGTATAGTTCTGTTTCATTACTTTAGCAGTACGAGTTCTTAATCCTCCTGGATACATAGAGTGAGAATAGTATTTTTTATCCTCCATTTTGTTTCCAGTTAAGACAATTTGATCAGCATTGATCACAATTACGAAGTCCCCACAGTCTACATTCGGTGTGAATGAAGGTTTGTGTTTTCCACGTAATACAGCAGCTACTTCAGTAGCTAAACGACCTAGGGTCATTCCTGCACCATCAACAACGTACCAAGTACGTGTCACGTCAGCAGGTTTTGTAAATGTTGTTTGACGCATTTTTAATTTCTCCTTTTGTGTTGTAGTTTCCGGGGCTACAAGCTTACAAAAGCCAATTACAATAATACTATTTTATATGCGATTAGTCAATGATTATCGTATATTTTTTTATCGATTCAATACACTTTAGCATAGCCTACCAAAAAAAAAGGATGCGTGCATCCTTTTATATCAAACCTCTAAATTAAGCTAAATCAGAGAAGTATTTGATTGTTCTAACCATTTGGCTAGTGTATGAGTTTTCGTTATCGTACCAAGAAACAACTTGAACTTGGCTAGTTCCATCTCCATTGTCTTTAACCATTGTTTGAGTTGCGTCAAATAATGATCCGTATGTAGATCCAATAACATCGCTAGAAACGATTTCGTCTTCGTTGTATCCGTAAGACTCGTTTGCAGCAGCTTTCATAGCAGCGTTAATTTCTTCAACACTTGGAGTTCCTTCAACAACTGCGATTAAGATTGTACTTGATCCTGTGATTGTTGGAACACGTTGTGCAGAACCGATTAATTTTCCGTTTAATTCTGGAATTACTAATCCGATTGCTTTTGCAGCTCCAGTTGAGTTAGGAACGATGTTTGCAGCAGCAGCTCTCGCTCTTCTCATATCACCTTTTCTTTGAGGTCCATCTAAAGTCATTTGGTCTCCAGTGTAAGCGTGAACTGTAGTCATAATTCCTGATTTAATTGTAGCTAATTTGTTTAATGCATCTGCCATAGGTGCTAAACAGTTAGTAGTACAAGAAGCAGCTGAAATTACTGTATCTTCTGCTTTGATGATATCATGGTTTGTGTTGAACACAACTGTTGGTAAGTCGTTTCCAGCTGGTGCTGAAATAACTACTTTACGAGCTCCTGCTTCGATGTGAGCATTTGCTTTTTCTTTTGAAGTAAAGAACCCAGTACATTCTAATACTACGTCTACTCCTAATTTACCCCAAGGTAAGTTTTTTGGGTCTGCATCAGCATAGATTTTAATTTCTTTCCCATCTACTGTGATTGAATCTTCCCCAGCAACTACTTTTTCCGCTAAAGCGTATTTCCCTTGTGCTGAATCATACTTTAATAGGTGAGCTAACATTTTTGGGCTTGTTAAGTCGTTGATTGCAACTACTTCATACCCTTCTGCACCAAACATTTGTCTGAATGCAAGACGTCCAATACGTCCAAATCCATTAATAGCAACTTTTACTGTCATTTGTAAAGTCCTCCTTCATATTTACTCATAAATTATATGTTTAATTACCATAGATGTCAATTGAGAAATCACCAAAAAAGCGTTTTTTTTGTAATTAAATCATATAATTGTGAAAAAAGTCACAATTATTGTGAATATTATCACTTAATTCACTAGATATAAAAAAAGGTCAACAAACAATGTTTGATGACCTTTGATTATTTCATTTATAAAATTAATTATTTAATGATTTCAGTAACGTTTCCAGCACCAACTGTACGTCCACCTTCACGAATAGAGAATTTTGTTCCTTTTTCGATCGCGATTGGAGCGATAAGTTCAACTGTCATTTCAACGTTATCACCAGGCATAACCATTTCTACACCTTCTGGTAATTCGATAACTCCAGTAACGTCTGTTGTTCTGAAGTAGAATTGAGGACGGTAGTTAGTAACGAATGGTGTATGACGTCCACCTTCTTCTTTACTTAATACATATACTTGTCCTTTGAAAGTTGTATGTGGTGTAACACTTCCAGGTTTACATAAAATTTGACCACGAACGATTTCTTCACGGTTAACTCCACGTAATAAAGCTCCGATGTTATCTCCAGCTTCAGCGAAGTCTAATAATTTACGGAACATTTCGATTCCTGTAACAACTGTTTTTCTTGTGTCGTTAATACCAACGATTTCAACTTCTTCATTGATGTTTAATACTCCACGCTCAACACGTCCAGTAGCAACTGTTCCACGTCCTGTAATAGTGAATACGTCTTCTACTGACATTAAGAATGGTTTATCGTTTTCACGAGCTGGGTCTGGAATAAATGCATCTACAGCATCCATTAATTCTTCAATTCTTCCAGTCCAGTTAGCATCACCTTCTAATCCTTTTAAAGCTGATCCACGGATTACTGGAGCATCATCTCCATCAAATCCATATTCGCTTAATAATTCACGAACTTCCATTTCAACTAAGTCAATTAACTCTTCGTCATCAACCATGTCACATTTGTTTAAGAAAACTAAGATTTTCTCAACTCCTACTTGGTTCGCTAATAAGATATGCTCACGAGTTTGTGGCATAGGTCCATCTGTTGCAGCTACTACTAAGATAGCTCCATCCATTTGTGCTGCCCCTGTAATCATGTTTTTTACGTAGTCAGCATGTCCTGGACAGTCAACGTGTGCATAGTGACGTTTTTCTGTTTGGTACTCAACGTGTGCAGTGTTGATTGTAATCCCACGCTCTTTTTCTTCTGGAGCCCCATCGATTTGGTCGTAAGCTTGTGCTTCCGCTTGCCCTTTACCAGCTAATACGTTAGTAATTGCTGCTGTTAAAGTAGTTTTTCCGTGGTCAACGTGACCAATTGTTCCAATGTTAACATGTGTTTTCGATCTATCGAACTTTTGTTTTGCCATTTTAAAATTTCCTCCTAATTTATAGTGCCTATTTTGGCTATTACTTTCTTATTTTAAAGCAAATTCATTATAAAATCAACTATAACTTAATAGATTAAGCACGTTCTTTCATAATTTTTTCTGAAAGACTTTTTGGTAATTCAGAATAGTGGTCGAACTTCATAGAGTAGTTTCCACGCCCTTGCGTGAATCCACGTAAATCCGTTACATAACCGAACATTTCAGATAAAGGAATCATCGCTCTAACAATAATTGCATTTCCTCTTTCTTCTTGTCCTTCAATCAATCCACGACGAGATGAAACATCTCCCATAACTGATCCTAAGTATTCTGCAGGAGCCGTAACTTCTACATTCATAATTGGTTCAAGGATAACTGGCTTACATTTTTTAGCTGCCTCTTTAAGAGCCATACTAGCTGCAATTTTATATGCCATCTCACTTGAATCGACATCATGGTAAGATCCATCGAATAGTGTAGCTTTAATATCTACAACTTCATATCCAGCAACCATACCATTTCTTAAAGCTGCCTCAGTACCTTCACCGATCGCTTTAATATATTCTCTAGGTACACTTCCTCCAACTGTTTTGTCAAGGAATTCGAACCCTGCACCCTCTTCATTTGGTTCAAACTTAATCCAAACATGTCCATATTGTCCACGTCCTCCAGATTGTTTAATGTATTTCCCTTCACATTCCGCCATTTGACGAATTGTTTCACGATAAGATACTTGAGGAGCTCCAATGTTTGCTTCTACTTTAAACTCTCTTCTCATACGGTCAACAATAATATCTAAGTGAAGTTCTCCAACCCCAGCAATAATTGTTTGTCCAGTTTCTTCATCTGTATAAGTTTTGAACGTTGGATCTTCTTCAGCTAATTTAGATAAAGCCAATCCCATCTTGTCTTGGTCACCTTTTGATTTAGGTTCCACAGCAACACGAATAACTGGTTCTGGGAAGTCCATAGCTTCTAAGATAACTGCATTTTTCTCATCACATAAAGTATCTCCAGTAGTTGTGTCTTTAAGACCAACTGCTGCAGCGATATCTCCTGCATAAACGTGCCCAATTTCTTGACGCTCGTTTGCATGCATTTGTAGGATACGTCCCATACGTTCTTTTTTCCCTTTTGTAGAATTTAATACATAACTTCCTGATGAAATATTTCCTGAATATACACGGAAGTAAGATAATTTCCCTACGAATGGGTCTGTCATAATTTTAAATGCTAATGCAGCAAATGGTCCATTATCGTCTGATTCACGTACAATTTCTTCTCCATCTAATGTAGTCCCTTTAATTGCAGGTACATCTAATGGTGAAGGTAAGTATGCTAATACAGCATCTAACAATAATTGAACCCCTTTGTTTTTATATGCACTACCACATAAAACTGGGAAGAATTCACCTGTACAAACTGCTGCACGGATTCCTTCTTTAATTTGTTCGATTGAAGGTTCTTCACCTTCTAATACCATCATCATCAATTCTTCATCAAAGTCAGCAATTGCTTCAATTAATTCTTGACGTTTTAATTCCATTTTATCTACTAAATCAGCAGGAACATCAATTTCGATAACATTAATTCCCATTTCTCCAGTAAAGTCATAAGCTTTTCTTTCGATGATATCAATAATTCCAGCGAACTCTGATTCTGCTCCAATTGGTAATTGGATAGCTGCAGCTTTAGCACCTAAACGGTCTAAAATTGTTGCAACACTCATATCAAAGTCAGCACCAGTAGCATCCATTTTGTTACAGAATACAACTCTAGGAACTCCATAAGCAGTTGCTTGACGCCAAACTGTTTCGGTTTGAGGTTCTACCCCTGCTTTTGAATCTAGAACAGCTACTGCTCCATCTAATACACGTAATGAACGTTCAACCTCAACAGTGAAGTCAACGTGACCCGGTGTATCAATAATGTTTACTCTGTGCTCTTTCCAAGATGCAGTTGTTGCTGCAGAAGTAATTGTAATACCTCTTTCTTGCTCTTGAGCCATCCAGTCCATTGTAGAAGCACCATCGTGCGTTTCTCCAATTTTGTGGTTTACTCCAGTATAATATAAAATACGTTCTGTACAAGTCGTTTTACCAGCATCAATATGAGCCATGATCCCAATATTACGAGTATGTTTTAAGTCAAATTCACGAGCCATGAAATTCTCCTCCTACCAACGATAGTGAGCAAATGCTTTATTTGCTTCAGCCATTTTATGAATGTCATCACGTTTCTTAACAGAAGCTCCATTACCAGCAGCAGCATCCATAATTTCTGCAGCTAATCTTTGCTCCATTGTTTTCTCATTTCTTAAACGAGAGTAGTTTACGATCCAACGTAACCCTAAAGTTAAACGTCTTTCGTTTGATACCTCTACAGGTACTTGGTAGTTAGAACCCCCAACTCTACGAGCTTTTAGTTCTAACATAGGCATTACATTTTCTAAAGCCTCTTCGAAAACTTCCATAGGTTTTCTTTCTGTTTTTACTTCAATAATATCAAAAGCGTTGTAAAGAATAGTTTGTGCTACTCCTCTTTTCCCATCAACCATGATTTTGTTAATTAAACGAGTAACTAACTTAGAGTTATAGATTGGATCGACTAATACATCACGCTTTGCAATATGTCCTTTTCTTGGCATATTTATTTCCTCCTTTCAATCTTGATTGCTTATTTAGCAGCTTTTGGTTTTTTCGTTCCGTATAATGAACGAGATTGGTTACGGTTGTTAACTCCAGCACAGTCTAATGTACCACGAATAATATGGTATCTAACCCCTGGTAAGTCCTTAACACGTCCTCCACGAATTAATACAACACTATGTTCTTGTAGGTTGTGTCCAATTCCTGGAATGTACGCTGTAACTTCCATACCATTACTTAATCTAACACGCGCGTATTTACGAAGCGCCGAGTTAGGTTTTTTAGGCGTCATTGTCCCCACACGAGTACAAACCCCTCTTTTTTGTGGTGAACTAATGTCTGTAGGACGACTCTTTAATGAGTTGTACCCTCTATTTAAAGCTGGAGATTTAGACATCCAAACTTTATCTGTACGACCTTTTCTAACTAATTGGTTAATTGTTGGCATACGTTTTCCTCCTTTCAAAACTTACACACATTTCCGGGTGTGTCATAACGTAGCATTTTAAATGTCCCTCTTTCAAGGAACCTATTTTCGCTAGCTTCTATATAATAATACACAGCTTTCCCTTTTGTCAATTGAAAATTATATTTTTTTAAAAAAAGAGAGCCATTGCTAGCTCTCTTTCATCTTATTTAACCTTCGATTACACCCTTATACAATTCCGCATACTCTTTTGCACTCTTTTCCCAACTCACATCAAACTTCATCGCTTGACGAATCAGTACTTTATAAGTCTTTGGATCTTCATAATATAACTGTAAACAACGATCTACAGCATTCATCATATCCGCCCCATCAAATTGAGAAAACGTGAAACCAGTCCCCTCTTTTGTGAATTGATTATAAGGTAATACACTATCTTTTAAACCACCCGTTTCACGAACAATTGGCAAAGTACCATAGCGAAGTGAGATCATTTGTGACAATCCACAAGGTTCAAATCGACTTGGCATCAAAAATGCGTCACACGATGCATAAATACGGTGTGCCAACGATTCGTTGTACCCTTTGTAGAATACTACCTTACCCTTATTACCAGCTTCACACGCATCAAAGATATTTTCCATATCTTTTTCTCCGCTTCCTAAAATAACAAGTTGTACATTGGACTCCACAAAACGAGACATTTGTTCAATAATCAATTGCAACCCTTTTTGATTCGCTAGACGAGTCACTACCCCGAGCATCATCACGCTAGCATCCTCTACTAATCCTAACTCTTTTTGTAAAGCTAATTTATTTTCAGCCTTTCCTTTAAATACACTCACCTTATTGTAGTTTTTAACTAGCGTTGTATCTTTTGCAGGATTCCAATCATCGATATCAATTCCATTCAGTATCCCTACTAAATCTTTATGACGCATTTGTAATACATGCTCTAGATGTTCTCCATATTCTGTCGTCAAAATTTCTTGTGCATAACTTGGCGAAACAGTCGTTACTTTATCTGCGTAGACAATTGCAGATTTCATAAAAGATACTCCATTATCAAATCGTACTGCCCCACAATCAAATAAATAATCGCTCAACCCCAAACACGATTGCAATAATTCCTTTGGAAAATTCCCTTGATATGCTAAGTTATGAATTGTATACACTTGTTTCATCAAGCGATATCTCTCATCTGCTGCAAAACGTTCTCTGCAAAGTGCAGGAATCATCCCTGTATGCCAATCGTGGCAATGCATTACATCAGGAAAATAATCAATTTGATGCAACATTTCTAATACCGCCAATTGGAAATATGAAAAACGTTCTCCATCATCAGGATATCCATATAATTGATCTCTCTCAAAATAATATTGATTCTCAACAAAGTAATAGATAACTCCGTCCACTTCCTGTGTATAAATACTTACTAAAATATCTTGTAAATTTAACCCAATTTTAAATTGAGCAATTTTCTCAAAGTTTTGGTGATGTTTTTTCGCAATTTTCTCGTATAATGGCATTATCACACGTACATCATAACCAACCTTCTTCAATTCCTTAGGTAATGAACCAATTACATCTGCTAAGCCACCACTTTTAATAAAAGGCAATCCTTCCGCTGCTACAAATAAGACTTTATTCATAAATATCCCCCTTAGATTTTATCGTATCGTTTTACATAAGCTGGTTCATTCACACTTCCAGCTACTTCTTTCACCTTCTCAATCACAACTTTCTTATCTACAACTACATAATCTAGTTTTACATCCTCACCAATAACTGTACCAGGTAAAATTACACAATTTGAAACAACCGCTCCTTTTTTAATATAACATCCACGTCCAACTACACTATTGATAACTTCCCCTTCAATACAACATCCATTTGATACTAAACTACCAACTGCACTACCTTTTTCAAAATAATGTGTTGGTGCACTATCATTTGTCTTTGTATATACAGGCCAATCTTCTTTAAATAACTTTTTACGCTCTTCTGGATGTAATAATTCCATATTCGCTTTAAAGTAATTTCCAAATGAATTAATCGACTTGAAAAAGCCTTTATATTGATACGCTCTAACATCTAAGAAAGAACACGCATCACTTAACATATCACGCATCCAATACAGCGAAGATGTCGTAACTGCTTGATCAATCATTGACAAGAAAATTTCTTTTGACATAACATACGATTCCATCGAAATATTTCTGTTTTTATAATTTCCTCTATTTTTATCTAAACGCACGACACCCTTTTGTTTATTAATTTCTAGTACATCACAATTAATAAACTCCTCTTTTGCTGTATCCACACTTTTATATACCATTGTAATATCTGCACCTGTGCGAACATGTTCCTCAATCACATCATTATAATCGATTGAGTAAATCATATGACTCGCCGCTATTACAACATATTTATGTGGTGCAGCCTCTATTGCAATACGGTTATTTGCAAAACTAGCAATATCATGCTTATAAATATTTGATACATTTTCTTCACTACCAAACAAAATAGATAACTTTCCTCTTTTTGAATTTATATTATACTGTCTACCAATCCCCACATGGTCAATAATACTACGTGGGTATTTATTTACAAACAATTGCAATTCATCGATCCCTGAATTTGTCATATTCGAAATTGGAAAGTCAATTACACGATATCTCCCTAAAAATGAAAAAGCACCAATTGAACGATATGTTTCTAATCCCTCAACTTCTAACCCATTTCCACCAAATACCACTACTCCAAATGCATTACACATTATTTTGACCCCCTAACTCTTTTCGACACTAATTCAATATGTTCACTATCACTATTACCAACTACTGCATTATCATCCACCTTCACATTTTCAGCGATAATACAACGATTTACAACGGCTCCTTCTCCGATTTGTGCACCTGGTAAAATAACCGCATCACGAATCACAGCACCACGTCCAATACACACATCATTAAATAAAACCGATCGTTCTACATCCCCTTCAATGCAACACCCTTGGTTAATATATGAATGTTTTACAACACCTTCTCCACTAATGTATTGTGGTAAATTAATAATATCTTCTGAATAAATTTTCCAATTTGAATCATTTAAGTCTAACTCTTCATTTCTATACAATAAATCCATATTCGCTTCCCATAATGAATCAATTGTCCCAACATCTTTCCAGTATCCATTAAACTCAAATGCAAACAGTCGTTTGTATTCATCTAATAAACTTGGAATAATATCTTTACCAAAGTCATGTGATGATGTATCCAGTTTATCATCTTCGATTAATTTCTTTCGCAATAATTTCCAATTAAATATGTAAATCCCCATACTTGCCAAATTACTTTTTGGCTGTGCTGGTTTTTCTTCAAACTCTACAATTTGTCCCTCTTCATCAGTGTTCATGATTCCAAAACGGCTTGCCTCTTTAAGATCCACAGGCAACACTGCAATGGTTGCATCTGCATTCTTTTCCTTGTGGTATGCCAACATCTTTGAATAATCCATTTTATATATGTGATCCCCAGAAAGAATCAATACATATTCTGGTTCATATTGATCAATGAAATCAATATTTTGTGTTATGGCATCCGCCGTACCACGATATACATCTAAATTTGCATCCGCTTTTTCTCTTGGTGGCAATACATAAACACCACTATCAAAGGTATCCAACCCCCAACGATGCCCCGCACTCGCGTAAGCATTCAATAACACCGATTCATATTGTGTTAAAACCCCCACTACATCAATACCTGAATTGGCACAATTACTCAATGGAAAGTCAATAATACGATATTTCCCCCCAAAATACACCGCAGGCTTCGCTACCTTACTAGTAAGCGCGTGTAGACGTGACCCTCTACCTCCTGCTAAAATCATTGCAAGCATGTTATTCTGTCTCATAGAATTACCCCTCTCTCATACTTTATATAAATTCATTATATACTATTTCAAAACGTTTTACACCCCTTCGGCAAACGTTTACATAGTTATTACTATGTTTTGTAACAAATTCACAAATTCTATTAACATCATCTAAACAAAAAGGGATTTAAACAATCCCTATACCATTAAAAATACTTCTGAGCAGCCGTAATAATCGCTACTTTATATACTTCATCAGAAGTACAACCTCTACTCAAATCATTAATTGGAGCGTTTAATCCCTGTAAAATTGGCCCTATTGCCTCAAATCCACCTAATCTTTGTGCAATTTTATACCCAATATTCCCAGCTTCTATATTTGGAAAAATGAATGTGTTACATTGCCCAGCTACCTTTGAGTCTGGCGCTTTCGTCGCAGCTACCACTGGTGAAATTGCAGCATCAAATTGGAATTCACCATCCACTTCAAAATCTAAGTTCATCGCTTGCAGACGTTCTGTAGCAACTTTAACTTTATCTACTAATGGTCCACTACCTGACCCTTTTGTTGAATAACTTAATAATCCAACCTTAGGTTCAATTCCAAAAACTCTAGCTGTTGTTGCACTTTCTAGTACGATATCTACCAATTCATCTTCACTTGGAGAAATGTTAATAGCACAATCTGCCATTACCATTTTTTCATTATTTCTTATTAAGATAAATACACTAGATACAATCTTTGAATTTGGTTTTGTTTTAACCAACTGCAACGCAGGACGAACCGTGTCCGCTGTTGAATATGTAGCTCCCCCAACTAAACCATCTGCTTTCCCCATAGCAACCAGCATAGTTCCAAAATAATTAGTACTTTTCAGGGATTTTGCACAAGCTTCTGCATCCATCTTTCCTTTACGTAACTCTACCATTTTATTCACCATACTATCAAAGTATTCACAATTTTCAGGATCAATAATTTCAATCCCTTCAATCAGTACTCCTATTTTAGCAGCAGCCTCTCTTACAGCTTCTTCATTCCCCAATAAAATAGGTGCCACCATTTTTTCCGCATGCAACTTTGATGCAGCATGTAAAATTCTTGGCTCAACTCCTTCAGGGAATACAATTTTTGTATCTTTCCCTTTAATTTTTTCAATCATTGATGTTAACATTTACTAATTTCCTCTCGTTCTTTCTTTATTATACAACGTTTCTCAAGACGTTTGTAGAGTCATTTACGATTTCTTCACAATTCTTTTCAAAACACTTATAACCTGATATCCAATAAATATATTTAGCGGAATCATCACACAGGCCTTTACGATTCGTATGAAAGTCGACACAAACCATGGTATCCCATACATAACATCCAACCAAACTGGTGTTAACAGCATATTAATTATAATTTCCGCTAACACAACCACAAACATCCACTTCGCTAAGACACTTGCATTTTTAGCACTAATTTTTTGCTGTGTGAGATGTAATGCAAACAATAATACAAAACACATAACAATAATATAAGTAGTAATCGAAATCTTCAAAACGAAATCCACCTGAAACATTTCCCCGGAAACGCTTACTTCATCTAAGGTAAACACATAGATAATCGCAATTACAGACACTAGCGCGAAAATAATTTGAATGATTCGTTTTATAAATGATACTTTCAAATCTCCCGTTTTTTGCACAAAAATCGCTGGCAACGTAGAAGCTAGCACATGATTCATTGTGAACCCTAAAAAAGGAAAATCACTTGGTGTAATCATTAAACCAATCACATCCATTGTCAACCCAACTAAATACGAATAACTCGGTGCTAATATAAAACCACTTACTAGTAATGGTATATATGTGAATCCAACCTTTAAACTTGGAACCCCAAAAAAGGGTATTGTCATAGACAATGCATTTAATGCAACACTACAAACTACAAGTAAGGATGCATATACAATAGATCGTATTTCTTTTTTCAGTGGATATTTTTTAAACACATATATAAACAACCCTACTAGCACCATAAAACAAACTACTTGTAAAACAATTACATTACTCGAAATCATTTCATTCATTTTTTTATTTTGCTACTCACTAAGCATGAGTAATAGAATTTCCTGTTTCTTCGTGTAACCACTCCACAGGCGTTAATTCCGCATTCTACTGCGTACATTCTAATACTAATAAAGGAGTAGCTCTCCTTTCCTTTTACTTTACGTAATGCTTACATTTTATCATAAGCACGATTTTTCTCAAGAGCCACAAGCGCTTACAACAGTAGTTAGTTTTTTCACAAATAAAAACCATGCATTATGCACGGCCTCTATTTGCTATATATGTTCTAACAATGGAAATAAAGTATAGTGACCCACATATAAGTGTAACACCACCTTGTTGAATACTTTCTTCAATCGCTTGCGTATAATCCTGATATCCTTTTATTCCATCTTCTACAAGTAACGAATCTAAACTAGCTGCTCTGTAAAAGTCGAATTCACATACTCGTATATCCGAACTAATGGTTTTCAATTTCGTCAACATTTGTGCATATGGCTTATCTTGTAAAGCAGAAAAAACAATATGCACACTCTGCAAACATTTACTTGCTTCACAAAGTGCTTCAATACCTTCCATATTGTGCGCCCCGTCCACTATAATGAATGGATCTTTTGAAACTACTTCAAAACGCCCTTTCCATTTTGAATCATATATCCCATTCATAATTTGCTTTGTACTAATAGATACAATTTGTTTATTCACTAAATAATGTATCGTCTCAATTGCTAAAGCGCTATTATACGCTTGATAAGACGCTAACACATCTTGTGTATACTGTACTCCTTTATATACAAACATTAACGCATCATTCACTTCAACAGCACTTGGAGGTGTACACACAATAAGTTCGCTCCCTTGTCTTGCACAAGTTTCTTCAAACACATTTATACATTCATCTTTTTGCTCCATCGTAATAAGTGCAGTTCCTTTTTTGACAATTCCCGCTTTCGCTTTTGCTATATCCATATAAGTATTACCAAGATAATCCATATGGTCCATACCAATATTTGTAATAACACTCACCACTGGGCTTATAATATTCGTAGCATCTCGCTCACCGCCCAACCCCACTTCATACAATGCAAAATCTACTTCTTTATCTAAGAAATACATAACAGAAATAAACATATCTATTTCAAACATACTTAAAGAAAATTGTTCCCACTTGTCAAAATAGGTATTGGCAATATCTACAATATATGCATCTTCTATATAGTTATTATTCACACGAATACGATCATGATGGGTTTCTAAATAAGGAGAAGTAAACATCCCAACACAGTACCCAGCCTCTTTCAACATATGATACAAGGCATTGGTAGTACTCCCTTTTCCATTCGTACCTCCAATATGAATGCACTTCAATTTGTTTTGTGGATTTCCTAAGCTTTCCATGAAAGCACTGAAACTGCGCAACTCAATTCCATTTGTTTTACGTTGTTCAATGACTTCTATCACTTCATAAGAATTATTAAACCTCATACTGAATACTCCAATCTATTTCCGAAATTTTATACCTCTTTAAAAAGGCATTTGCTTTACTAAAGGGTTTACTACCGAAAAAACCACGATAACTACTAAGTGGCGAAGGATGCACACTTTCGATAAGTAAATGTTTTTCATTACGAATGCATTTTGCCTTTTGTTGTGCATGACTTCCCCACAAAATAAATACAATGGGTTGACTCGCTTCATTCAACACCTCTAAAATACGATCCGTAAAAATTTCCCATCCCTTATTTTTGTGTGAATTAGGTTTTTTCTCTTCCACACTCAATACAGTGTTCAAAAGTAACACTCCTTGCTTCGCCCATGAAGTTAAATCTCCATGAGGCGCAATTGCTACATGAACATCATCTGCTAATTCTTTATATATATTAAGTAATGAAGGTGGAATTTTCACTCCTCTTGGAACAGAAAAAGACAGCCCCATAGCTTGATTTCTTCCATGATAAGGATCTTGTCCAAGTATGACAACCTTCACTTCATCAAGATCACAGTACTTGAAACAATCAAATAACTGCTCACGAGGTGGGAATATACTTTTTTCTTCATATTCACCATCTAAAAAATGCATCAATTGTTGAAAATATAATTTCTTACTTTCCTGCATATAGACATCTTTAAATTTCATAATCACCTCGAATACTTTTATGTAAAATAATAACACTCACTGCCTTAATATCAACTATTTCTTCGCGTGATACACACTGCACATCCCCATCAAAGATTAAAACATATCCCTTTGGAAGTGAATATGACACATTCGATTGACTCGGATTGAATAACACTTCGAACTCATCATAATCATCAAATATACGATACTTCAACAATGTCCCTTGCATTGCTTCATAATACACACTGCTATGTATTTCTTTCATCTCTTTTTTTCTAAAACAAGGGTATTGTTTACGTATTGCTAGTAGTGTTTTCACATATTCAATCATATCTTTATTTTTCTCTTGTAATGAAAAATCTATTTTATTAATCGAATCGGGTGCATTATACGTATTATGTAACCCTTGTTTCGTTCGTGCAAACTCTTCTCCACCATGTATAAACACAACTCCTTGCGCTAAAATAACACTTGCTAAAAGCAATTTATGATAACGTAACTTTGTTGCATCATCCACTTGTAAAACTTCTTGAATCTTATCAAAACTTGTCTGATTATCGTGACACTCTACATAATTAATACACTTTTGTGGTGAGTCAAACAAAATATAATCACCTACATTTTGTGTAGATGCCCCAAATACATTCATACAAGCATACACTTTACTCAGATCTCCTAACATATATCCAACCGATTGTGAATCATGTTCAATCGTTCCACCTTTAACAACATCTCGAAAACGATTTGAAAAGTGGGCAACTTGCGGCATTTTTGCCTGATTTTGAATACTCGCTCGATTCCCCTCTGGAACATAAGATGGCATATTCCACCCTTCTCCATAAATCATAAAATCTTTTTTAATACGCTTGCATCGATAGGCAATTTCATTCATTGTATCTACATCTAAAATCCCCATCAAATCAAAACGAAGCCCATCTATTTGATACGTGTTCAATAAAAACAAACAAGCATCAACAATTAGCTTTCTACACATACTTCGTTGACTATCTACATCATTTCCACAATAACTTGAATTTCCAAAACCCCATTCTTTGGTATATTGAAAATAGTAATACGGGACACATTGTTCCATCGCAGACTGCCCCATATCGTAAACATGATTAAATACCACATCTACATTTACTCGTACATTTAGTTGATGCGCACGACTTACAAATGAAGCAAAATCTTCCATGATTTGCTCTGGATTATGTACATCACTTGAGTATGAATTTTCTAGTGCCATCCAACCCACTGGATCATACCCCCAATTATAATGGCGATCTATATCCAAATCATCCACGCTACCAAAATCGGTAACCGGTAATAGTTGTACATGGCTAATCCCTAATTCTTTAACATACTCTAGTATATTATCACTAATTAAAGATTTAAAATTACGTTGTGAAGCATAATCACGAACACTCATTTCATATAAAACAGCATCACAATTTGATTCCATTACATCACTACAATTCACACTTACTCTTTGTTTTCTCTCTACCACAACACTACGTAAAGAATTCGCTGTACTAGCAATAGCGTATGGGTCTTGTGTTTTGTTTATCTTCCCATTCACTTCTACATAATACAAATAACTCTTTTTAAGAAGGTCTCCTTCGACACGAACACAGTAAACCCCTTTATCTTCACGCTGCATCTTATGCATCTCACCTTCCAATTCCAACCAGACATTATAAGCAGTGGGTGCCCAAACTTTAAAAAGTGTCTCGCTCGAGTGATACGTTGCACCAAGATCTTGTGCATTATACGTAAATAAATTATCAAATTGGGGTTCCTTCACAACACCAACAAATAGTAAAGGCGTGCTTCTCGCATGTTCGTGAAATACCTTGTATTGTTTTCCAAATATTAAAATGTCCTGCATTTGACATGTATAATGAATGAACCCCTCTTCCAAACGTTCATCTATAATTTCCAAACGGATTTGGTTATGCTCTTCATCTTCTATATAAAAATAATCACTCATACCACCGTAACACTGCGTGGAAAAATAAATATTCACTTCATTAAATGTATCTAGATATGCTTCAAAATGTGTTTGCTTCCTCATATAATCCAATCCTCATCTCTGTTAACTACATTGACTATTATACACCAATTCCTAAAAAAACACTTACGCAATTATACGAATTATATTTGTATCACACAAAGACAAAAGAATAACTGTTGATAATCAATATACTACAAATAAACAAGAGGAGCAAAATATGAACTTAATGCTTAAACACTTAAATATCATGACACATCTTTTTTGCGATTCTAACTACACTAAGCGCAAAGACACTTAACGCGCAGTACAAAATAAAATCAGAGCTAGGCCAATTAATCTTACATTGACCCAACTCTGATATTTCTTCAAATTAATTTTTATAAATCCTATTTTTGTATACCACAACACATATCATAAATGCCGATAGTACACACATACCTACTGCAAGCATATTGTTTGAACTATCCCCTGTAGAAGGTATTTCAGTTGATGGCACACTCGGTGCTAGTACCACCTCATTCACACTCACCACTGCACTCGCGCTCAATCCACCCACTGTATAAGTTATATTTGCCGTTCCACTTGAGATAGCTGTTACAAGTCCATTTGCATCCACAGTCGCTACCGCTGTGTTAGAACTACTCCATGTTCCAACTTGCATTGATGTTGGAGTTAATGTCGCTATAATTTCTTGCGTCTCACCAACATTTAAAGCTAACGTTGTTTTATCAATTGTAAGATTAGATAAAACTGTATAAATATTCTCTGGATTTGTAAATGACACTAATTCTCCTACTTCGTAATCAACAGTTGTGCTATTTTCCGTTCCCCAACCAGCCAAAACTGCACCTGCAGAAACATTTGCAAGATTTTTTGTTAACGCAGTCGGCACATTATGTGCAAACTCCGCTTCCGTCACTATCGCATTAGCATCGTTTGAATGAATCGTTACCACATGGAAAAGATTTTGGACATTTAATATCGTTCCATCAATAAAACCCATAGTTCCACGATTGACCATTTTACCATCAATTGTAAGTGCAATGTCAGGGTCAACTGTAAGAGCAGTGTCTTTTGTCACATTTAATGTCACTCCCGCAGGTACAGTGGCACTAGTCGTAAGTGTCACTGTGCTTCCATAAGTCGAACCTGAATCACCTTCAATTACCACACCTGACCAATTCGCTTTGTCATCCTGAGCTTGTATTTCATTTGCAACTATGAACGCATTTCCATTTGCAGAAAATGTTCCAACATTACCCACGCTAGCTCCAAGACCTCCACCAATTCCACAACCTTGCGCACTTATTGCTGTAACAGTACCACCACGTATCACTACTGTCGCACCATCCCCTCCAGTCGAAGTAGCAATATGTTTCCCAAAACCACCACCGATTGCAGCTGTCCAACTGCTTTCAGCATTAACAATTCCACCATTTATCGTGATTATTCCACCGGCACCACCTTTAGATGTTCCCGAACCACCACCGATACCTGCACCTTCAGAACTACTTGCAGTAACAGTACCACCGTTTATTGTAACGCTCCCAGCGTCACCACCTTCACCACTTGTTACACCACTACCACTTCCTCCAATACCTGCTCCGTAAGAACCACTTGCAACAACACTACCACCGTTAATCACAACAATTCCTCCGCTACCACCTTTATCCACTGAAAGAGATCTAGAGCCACCAATCCCTGCACCTTGCTCGGATGCTGTAGCAGTTATAATTCCACCATTTATTGTTATATTACCAGCATTAGCACTACCTATAGCTGCATCAGTATAAACTTTAACACCTGCAACTAGTTCACCAGTACCGTCAACTTGCCCATATATTGTAAGGCTATGCCCCTCTGCAAGTTCTATACCTCTTTCAGCTGTCAACTTATTGTCATCAGACAGTATTAAATGTACATCGCCTGTCACTGTTATTCTATCATCAACAGCAACATTATCACTTACCACATACCAACCATCTGTTAAAACTGTCGAAGCTTCTGTCATCACAGTTGCTACATCTTTTGTTTGCTGCGCACCATTTTCATCAACATATATAATATCATTTGATGTCGCCATTATCGATGTCACTGGCAAAAACATACAAACCATAACCACTGCAATGACTACCGATAAAAAACTATTTTTTCTCATATTTCTTCCCCCTTTTCTATATTTGAAATCCAACCTATTCTAACCCGTCTTATAACCAAAGTCAATATTCCATTTATTTAGGATAGTGTAATTCTAAATCTAAAA
>CAYJJS010000037.1:0-14044 GCA_964370645.1 uncultured Erysipelotrichaceae bacterium
GGATTTCAAATGGTGTAATTGAAGGAAAAAACACGTATCTAAAAAAGATGATTAGCAATGCCAATGGGTTTCAAAATTTCAATCGTGCGAGGAATAGATTTTTATACTCGCAAAACTTATACGAGAAGTATTCTTTGATACCTCTCAATCCAAAAAAGAAAGGAAAAAAGCAGCTAAAATAATAGCTACTGTATCAAACAAAATTGGGCTATAAAAAATTTGTGGGGTGTTTTACACCCCACAAATAATTTACATTCAATCGTCAAACCCCACATTTATTTATAGGGCCATAAAAAGTTCGCTTAAAAAAAACATCAAATAAATTACTTTGATGTTTACATTTTAATCTTATCAAATACTTTTTCTAGTGGATCATATAAGATTGTCATTACTATGTAATTACTAATCGCATGAATAACATCGAAAATGATTCCGTTTAAAAAATATATAATTGCACTATGTAAAGAGAGCACAAGATATGGTATTGCGCTAAACAACCCAAATAGCAAGCCAAATATAGCAGATAATAAAGACAATCTATGGTTGGATGTTAAATATGGTTTTAACCAAGCTGTTACTATGACTAATAGAGGCCATATCACAAAATATGTAGGTGTCCAAAATGGATTAAACCCATATAGGAGCACTTGTATTATACAAAAGATAATACTCACTTGAAATGCCATATTTCTTCCTAGTTTCATTGTATACATAATTAATAAAAAACTTACCAATTCAACATTTGGAACTTGCGCTAGCACTTCTTTGGATACAATCAAAATAGCACTCAGAAATGAACAAAATACAATATTTCTTACACTTGTCATTTTAATAAGCGCTTAAGCTAAAGACGAATATATCACCATCTTCAATCGTCAGTGAGTCTGCCGCAGGGCAATATTGTGTACTTACACATACTTCATTATTTTCTGATGAATATGTCCAAAACAACTTCTTTACCCCATCTTCTTCAATTAGTGTATCTGCTCCCAAACCAGTGATGTACATTCCATAAGTTCCATCTTCATATGCCAACTCTATATCCTCATTCTCATCCATCTCTATTAATAGATTTCTTAGGTTTTCTGCATTTGTTCCAACTTTTTCATCATATACAACATTTTTCTCATTATCCTCAATAATGATTTGAATGTGTTTATCTACTTCTGCAACATTTTGATCATCATTAGCTAGCCCACTTAATTCTTTATTTAGTATATTTCTATATATACTAACTCCACCCAAAACAGCAGCCAATAACAAGACAGCAATGATTACTCTAACTTTTTTACTCATACCATTTCTCCTTTTATACTTTTAAAAAAACATTTACATCATAACACATATGGACTAAAATATTATATTTGAGTCATATAAATACCAAAATCATCATAAACATCAACGAATAATCATTTTTTCGTATTCACAAGTTAATCTTGCAAATCAAAAAAGAGAAAACAACTTCTCTTTTTCATTAAATTATGTCATTCAAGCTATTTAACATACTCTTGTACGACTTCATACAATTTGTCATAACCTGCTTTTGTCAAGTGCAATCCATCTGTGGTATATTCACTTTTTAATTGCCCATCTTCTTTGAATGCATCATAGATTTCTACATACTGTGCATTCGTGCACTCTGCAACATTTGCTTTAATTTCTTTACCTAATAATTGCAATTGGTTGTTATCCTTAATTCGCTCTCTTTTTCTATTTTCATCGATTGGAAGTGGTGATAAGACTACAACTTCACAATTTGGTAATTTCAATTCCATAATTTGAAGAAATTTGAAAATATTGAAAGCAATCTCTAATTTATCAAACTGATATCTATCAGAAAGATCATTTGTCCCTACTAATAAGATAACTTTTCTTGGTTTATAGTCTTGTATTGCATAAGGAAACAAATGTAGAATCGTATCAGTAGTTGCTCCTTTTACACCACAATTGTATAAATCATCTTGTTCAAAATAATTCGACAAGTTGAATCCATCAATGATAGAGTCTCCAAAAAATACAATTCCATTTGCCTTAGCGACTCTTGCTGTTTGTATAATTTTCAGTACTTTTTCTTTTTGGTATGGTAGTGCTTTTTGTAATATATCCATATTAATCCTCCAACAGTGTTAACTGCACTTTATTTTTTTCTTCATCTATTTTGTATACCCATGTAGAAACAACATCTCCTACACTAACGACTTCACTAGGATGCTTGATTCTTTTTTTACTCATTTTTGAAATATGGACTAAACCATCTTCTTTTAGACCAATATCTACAAATGCACCAAAATCTACAACATTTCTTACAGTCCCTTCTAAGCAATCCCCTACTTTTAGGTCTTGTAAGCTCACAATATCCTTACGGAGTAATGGACCTTCATTTTTATCACGATAGTCGCGTAGTGGTAAAGCAATTGCATCTATGATATCTTGTAAAGTATACATATCTACACTTAGTTGTTGACTCAAGTCTTGGATATCCACTTGTTTAATAATTGTTCTTGCTTGCTCACTACCCATTTCCTCGATTTGAATATGTAAATGTTGTAATACTTTTTTGCATATTTCATACGATTCTGGGTGAATTGATGTTCTATCCAAAATTTCTTTCCCATCTTCTATACGCAAGAAACCAGCAGATTGCTCAAATGATTTTTTACCTATTTTCGCAATTTTTAAAATTTCTTTTCGACTCGTGATTTTTCCATGCTCTTCACGATAAGCCACTATGCTACTAGCCATACTTGCATTCAATCCCGCAACATTCTTCAATAAGGTTGTACTAGCGCTATTGATGTTTACACCTACTAAGTTCACACACTTTTGAACCGCAAATTGCAATCTTTCCTGAAGACGGCTTTGTTGCAAATCATGTTGGTATTGTCCAACACCGATCGATTGTGGGTCTATTTTTATCAATTCAGATAATGGATCCAAAAGTCTACGTGCGATAGAAATTGCACTCCTTTGTTCCACACTCAAGTTAGGGAACTCTGCAATAGCTAGCTTACTAGCACTATATACACTTGCTCCCGCTTCCGAAACAATACTATATGCGACTTTTAAATTGTATTCTTTAATTACATTTGCAACAAATTGTTCACTCTCTCTACTGGCTGTACCATTCCCAATCGCAACCAAATCCACCTTATATGTATGTAGTAAAGAAACAAACGTATCTTTTGCTTGTTGCACTTTCGCATTTGGTGGATGTGGATAAATAACATCTATTTTCAACACATTTCCGGTAGCATCAATAATTGCCAGCTTACAACCAGTTCGAAATGCAGGGTCAAACCCCAATATAACTTTTTGTTTTAATGGTGCTTGTAATAATAATTTCTCTAAATTTAAAGAAAATATATCAATCGAAGATTCTTGTGCTTTTTCACTTAATTCTGAACGCACCATTCTTTCTACACTTGGAATGGCAAGACGTTTTAGTCCATCTAAAATTGCTGTTTCTATAATTGGTGCACATGGACTACTACTATATTTAATGTATCGTCTACTAACCCACGATGAAATATATTCTTCATTCAAAGCGATTTTCACATTAATGATTTTTTCTTTTTCTGCACGATCAATCGCCATGATCCTATGTGGTGCTACACGACTAATTTTTTCTGCATAATCATAATACATACGATACACTTTTGCTTCATCAGTATGTTCTTTCTTTGCTTGGGTTTCAATATTTGAATAGTTCATCATACTATCGTATATCTTATTACGCACTTTTGTATCTTCACTAACCATTTCAGCAATGATATCCCTAGCCATCTGCAATGCATCTTCTTCACTTTTTACATGTTCATTAAGATATTGTGTATAATCAACGTGAAATTGTTTAGGTTGACTCATAATCAATGTAGCTAGGGGCTGTAATCCATTTTGAATAGCAACACTTGCTCTTGTCTTTTTCTTTTGTTTATAAGGACGATAAATGTCTTCTACCTGCGATAGTTTCGTACATGCATGTACTGCATGTACAATATCATCACTTATCTTCCCCTGTGTCTCTATTAAGCGTAATACGTCTTCTTTTCTTTTTTCAAGATGCAACTCATACTCATATTCTTCGTGAATCACACGTATTTGTTCTTCATCCAATCCTTTAGTCATTTCTTTTCGATACCTTGCGATAAACGGGATCGTCGCCCCCTCTTGCAATAGTGACAACGTATTTTCAATTTGCGATTGCTGAATCTTCAATTGTTCACTAATTGCCTTTATAATCTTTTCTTCCATATTTAACCTACGGTTTACATTTATCCGTTTTCCCTTTCTTATAAAGCATGAAATATTTCTTGCATTGCATCAAAGGTGCAATAACTTTGAAAACCAATTTCCTTTAGAACTTTCTTCGCTTCATCAAGTCCATACCCCAATTGATTTTCATTGTGTGAATCCGATCCAATCGTAATAATCTTACCACCTAAATCATAGTACTTTTTCAAAATATACCTAGATGGAGTAGTGTCTTTTAGACCATACCTTAAATAAGATGTATTAATTTCAATACCTTTTTTATGTGCAATAATATGCTTTAGTATTTTTGTAAGAATAACATCTACTTTTTCATCTGGATATATCCCACTTTGATCATATCTCTTAATTACATCCAAATGACCTAATACACTATAATTATCATATTTACAAATTGTGTCATATATCGCTTGATAATATCCTTCATTGTATGCAGTTTGTGTTTTCCCACTTTGATAATCATTTGTATGAAATTCTAAATCATCAATTTGGTGATTGGATAAGATAATAAAATCAAATGGATATTTTTTAAAATCTTCTTCAAAATACTCTATGGTATGTGTCTGCATACCAAACTCACAACCAAATTTAATTGTAATTTGGTCTCCATATTTTTTTTGCATGGCTTGAACCCCTTGGTAGTAAGCCTCATAATCTACTACATAATCTCCCATTGGACCATGATCACAATGCTCTGTGATACAAATCTCATCTAAGCCAAGAGATATTGCTTTAATTATACAATCTTCTATTGGATAGTTTGAATCATTACTGTAACTTGTATGTACGTGATAGTCTGCTCTCATAATTTCCTCCTAAAACTGAAATAGTATTCCTGCCATCATGGCAATTCCCATATACACTATTGGATGTTTTTTTACTTTATATATAAAGATAAGCATGATTATAAATAACGCTAACTCCTGTATTGCAAATAGATCAAAAATGGATTTGCTTAATGCATATGCATCCACATCACAAACAGAACTCATAAAAATGCTGACCCCTGCACTTAGGATAAACCCTAATACGCATGGTCTTAGCCATTTGAAAAATATTTTTACCCATCGGTTCTCCTTGAATGCATCCAGCACCTTGGATATACCAATTACAATAATCAAACTAGGAAGTACCAAAGACAATGTCGCAAATACTCCTCCCATAATTCCTGCTACCTCATACCCTACATAGGTTGCCATGTTTATACCCAATGGTCCAGGTGTACATTGTGAAATCGCAATCATATTGGTCAACTGTTCAACACTAAACCACTTTGTACTGTCGCTTAAATCATATAAAAATGGGATGGTCGCAGGACCTCCACCAATTGCAAATAGCCCTACTTTGAAAAATTCATACATTACATAAAATACTATCATTTATCGTTTCCACTCTTTCTTTCCCTCCATACAAGAAGAAGTGAAATAAAAGCAATAAAAAGCACTATAACAACTGGTGATACATTCATAAAATATACGATTATGAAACTTACCATACACAACGCTAGATTGCGTATATTGCGTTCTTGATTTTTCCATAAATTATAGATGGAAAAAAACAACAATGCACAAACACCAATACGAATTCCTTGAAATGCACTTTGTACAATGGCATGCGACATAAAAGGCTCTAACATCATTGCTATCCCTAATATAATCACTAAACTAGGGCTGATCATACCTAAGGTAGATACAATAGCCCCTTTTGTTTTTGCTTGTGAATATCCAATAAAGGTAGATACATTTATTGCGATGATACCTGGTGTACATTGTGAAATGGCATAATAATCCAACAAGGTGTCTTTATCTACCCATTTTCTTTCCGTTATAACCTCTTTTTCTAACATTGGAAGCATTGTTAATCCTCCACCAAAAGTCATAATTCCAATCTTAAAAAAAGTTGTGTATAGTTGTAAATACAAATTCATAATTCCCTCCAAATTTCCTCGCTCATTATATCACTATCCTTGTGTATTACAATATTGTTGTATGTATAATTTCTTCTCAATACCTTGTAAAGTTTCTTCACTAGGAAACAATACTCCTTTGCTAAGCGCACTTCCTATTTGCATGGCTAAAACATTTTTAGCCAAGGCATGCAAATCTTTGTCCATCTCACTCCACGACGCAATAGAAGCAAGTACACTTTGTGAACATGCACTTTTCATATCCTCTTTTAACAAACTTCCACAAATGAATGTTTTCTGATTCTGTAGGATAAGTAGCTTGTGATTTGTCATGATAAAAACGATCGTATGCGCATACTGTAATAGACTATCTTTCAAACTATGTATAATATTATCCTGACTCTTTTCATCCTTCCACTCACTTTCCCACTGGTTCATAAGAAGAATGTCACATTTTTTAGCATGCATAAATGAAATATCTATATTTTTTGCATAGACAATTACATACCTTGAGCGAGCATAAATAGTATTATAAATTTCTTGTGTTAGTGGATATTCACTAACACAAGAGAGTACGCAAGTTTCTTTCGATAATGTGCAATTTAAATAAGAAATAAATACACGGATTGCATTTTCATTTTGTGAGATACTCACTTCTTCACTACTCGATTTATAATCTTCACTAATATAAGTTGTCTTATAGTCATTGTGATCATATCCCTCTATACATGAATATTCCAATCTGTAAGTATCCAAACAAGTTTTAATAAACGCACTTTGTTTACTAGAACAAAGTACATAGGCTCGACTTTGTATACGCAAGTATTTCAAAAACAAAGAGAGTTGTATACCCCTCCCCGCCACATCATACAAAGTTTTTACCATTTCAAATGTATTGTCATCTAAATTTCCATATATTTTTTTCTCAATTTTTGCATCTATTGTAATTGTATTAATCATGATACCCCCTTTGTATTTGTAAAATAGTTTCTCCTATTTTTTCTATAATGTCTTGTGGCAATAAACTAAACTCACTTTTTTGTTCCCTAATTATATCAGCACTATATGCGTGTATAAAAACACCCAATACTGCTGCATCCAATCCACCACTTCCCTGGCACAGTAAACCTGCAATAATCCCAGCTAGTACATCGCCACTACCACCTACAGACAAACCGTTATTTCCAAATTGATTCAAGAACATTTTATCTCCTTGCGCAATTATTGTAGTGTCATTTTTTAACACTAATACAATGTTAGGATATGTTGCACAAAACTGTTTCACATACTCGATAGGGTTTTGCAACACTTCCTCTATAGGTAATTCAATAAGGTCGCTGAACTCTTTCATATGCGGTGTTAAGACGATTGTTTTACTCTGCTGTAGGTGTTTTTGTTTGTCCAAATAATAAAGTGCATCCGCATCTACAACCATAGTGTCATATCTACATAATACATGATCTACAAGTGTTTCATTTGTGTCTTTTCGACCCATACCACAACCAATCACGTATGCTGTATATTGATTATACAAAGGAATGTCTTCTTTCGCAATACTCGTTCCCTCTAAAACATGCATATGAAAAATAGGACGAACTACATCATCAAGCGCCGCACATACACCTCCACAACCACTGCGTAAAGCCGCTTTTGCAGCCATACAAATTGCACCGACCATTCCTTGACTTCCACCTATACAAAGTAATTTACCATACGTGTTTTTATGTGAATGTGCAATTCTTTTTGGAAAATATGCATGCATCTTTTCTTTTTCAATCGTCTGTATACACACACCCTTTGGAGTAGTAGACATAAACAAATCACAAACTTCTACTTTATTTGCATGTTGTCTACCTGCATTCAATGTTGTACCTATTTTTTGATATTGCAACGCATAAGTAATGTTTGCTTGTACTGCTACTTGCATTACTTTTCCACTATTAGCACAAATACCGCTTGGCAAATCAATGCTGCATACGAACGCTTGCATTGCATTCATACGCTGTACAGTCTGGACATACTTTCCTTCTAATGATTTTTTTAATCCAATACCAAACATTGCATCGACAATTACATCATAGTCTTCATCTAAACTGCCATGTGGAATTTCTAATGCTTTACAAATCTCAAAATTATGCTTACAAACTGCACCCATTTTTTCATACTCTCCAACAAAGTGAAGTTGTATTGTATACGATTGTAGAAATAGCAACCTTGCTAAAACAAACCCATCACCACCATTGTTTCCGTGTCCACAAACAATTAAAATGCGCGTGCTTTTTTCTAGAAATTCGCACATTTTCTGATATATTGCAATTCCTGCACATTCCATCAAACGAGTGCTATCTATTTGATATTTTTGTATATGCTCATTTTCTAATGCATACATTTGTTCTCTTGTTACTAAAATCACACAATCACCTCCATCCTATTATACCATTTACAAGTCATTATAATTATATTTATTCAATCAATTCTAAGAAATGTAAATTCTTTCAGTAAATTATTGAAAAAAGCTGTTGACATTCGCTTTCTGCAAGCATACAATATATATAAACCAGTGATTAGGAGATAAAACTTGCTCAAGCGCTAATAGAGAGTCGATACAAGGTGGAAGATTGACAGAGATGCTGACTAGTAAATGGACCTATGAGGGCGAGAAGAAAGCAATTGTTAGTATTCAAGACGTTTACCCACGTTATCAGGTTAGGAATGTGATAGCATTCTAAAGTGGACTGAATCAGTCAAACAAGGTGGCACCGCATGTGTAATATACACTTGTCCTTGCGTTATTTTATAACGTGGACAAGTGTTTTTTTATAACCTGGTTGCTATTGCTATCACATACATGACATAAGGAGGAACAAAAAATGAAAAAAGTAGTAATGTTATGTATGAGTTTATTAATGAGTATTTCTTTAGTTGCCTGTTCAACTACAGAGGAAGGAGGAGAAGATCGTGTTAAAATTGGAATCATTCAATTAGTCGATCATACATCTTTGAATATCATCAACGATTCAATTTATGCTCAATTAGAGTCTGAAGGATATGGTCCTGATGATGTAGATATTTTATATCAAAATGCGAATGGAGATGAAAGTTTACTTCCTACAATTGTAGAACAGATGAAAAGTGATGAGGTAGATGTTATTATTGCCATCACTACACCAGTCGCACAAGCAACAACAAAAGTAGCACAAGATATACCTGTAATTTTTGCTGCTGTAAGTGATCCTATCGCTGCAAAATTAGTGGAAGATCTAGACAAACCTAGCTTCAACATTACTGGTACTAGTGATGAAGTTCAAGTGGATTTACTATTAGATTTAGCAACACAATTGTATGCAGATACAGAAACAATTGGATATATCTATAATGCCGGTGAAGCGAATTCTTTCGCTATTCTAGGGCAAGTAGAGGCCTATGCAGAAGAAAATGGTTATGCTTTAGAAAGTATAAGTGTAACAAATGCTAATGAAATTCAAACAGCAATGGAAACACTAGTAACAAAATCAGACATTATTTTCTCTCCAACAGATAACACGGTTGCAACTGCAATGGCGCAAGTTTCTGAAATTGCGAATGAAGCAAAAATTCCATTCTTTGCAGGCGCTGATTCTATGGTAATGGATGGTGCATTCTTAGCTTATGGTATTAACTATGAGAATTTAGGAAAGGAAACTGCTGACATGGCCATTGAAGTCATTAATGGAACACTTGTTGAAGACATTCCCGTAAAAGTATATAGAGACGATTTAAATGTATATATAAACGAATCGACTGCGGATGCAATTGGTTTTACACAATTAGAATTATTACAAGAAAACTATAATGTGATTGTTATAGAGTAAAGGAGTATTTATGAGTCTTGCAGTTATCATTAGTTCCATCGAGGTGGCATTTATTATCGCTATTATGTCATTTGGAATATTTATTACTTTTAAAATATTGAATTTCCCCGATTTAACAGTCGATGGTAGTTTCACTTTAGGCGCTGTTGTAAGTGGTGTAATCACTTTACAAGGGCATCCTATTTTGGCCATTTTTATCGCTACTTTTGCTGGATCTATGGCTGGACTTATAACCGCTATCTTGCACACGAAATTCAAGATACAATACATACTTGCTGGTATTTTAACCGCAACAGGGTTGTATTCAATCTTTCTTCGTATAGCGGATGGAAAACCTAATTTCTCATTATTTCAAGAGGACACTATTTTCACTTTGTTTTCGTCATTTTTAGAAAAAGTAAACTTGCAAAGTGAATACAATGATTTAATACTTGTTTTGATCCTTTGTGCATTTGTTGGATTCCTACTATATTTTTTCTTCAAAACACAAGAAGGTATGGCAATTCGTGCTACAGGGGATAATGAACATATGGTTCGTGCTTCTTCAATAAACAGTGAAGCTAGTAAAATACTTGCCCTTTGCATAGCCAACGGACTTGTAGCGCTGAGCGCTTCTATCTTGACGCAATATCAAAATTTTTATGATATTTCTGGTGGAACTGGAATGATGGTCATTGGTCTAACAAGCATTATCTTAGGAGAAAGTATCTTTGGTAAAAGAAGTATAAAAAATAGTTTTATATCTTTAGTACTAGGATCTATCTTATACCGTATCCTATTAGCATTTGCACTTGGAGCTGGGTTAAACCCAAACGATTACAAATTACTTTCAGCAATTTTAGTAACACTTGCAATTACTTTCCCGTACATTAAAAAGCAAGTGAATAAAAGGAGAACACATGTTAACAATTAAAGGAGTCAGCATCACATTCAACAAAGGGCTCGCGACAGAGCGAAAAGCATTAAATAAAATAAATTTAACCTTACAAGATGGTGACTTCGTAAGTGTGATTGGAAGTAATGGTGCAGGGAAATCTACCCTACTTAATTGCATAAGTGGTACTTATGCAATTGATGAAGGAAGCATTTCTTTAAATCATAAAGAAATTCAAAACATGAAAGAATATAAGCGTGCAAAGCATATAGGACGACTTTTTCAAGATCCATTGAAGGGAACTGCCCCCTCAATGAGCATTCAGGAAAACTTAGAACTGGCCTATCGCAGAGGGTCTCAAAACCGAAATTTCTTTCAAAAATATCTAAAAACAACAATTTCTAAAGAAGATACAAAATTATTCAAAGAAAAGTTACAACTATTACAATTAGGCTTAGAAGATCGAATGCAAAATAAAGTGGGCTCATTAAGTGGAGGTCAACGACAAGGGTTAACCTTATTAATGGCTACCATTATTCCTCCTGAACTATTATTGTTGGATGAACACACTGCTGCACTAGATCCTAAAACAGCTACGCAAGTTATGAATATTACTGAAGATATCATCCAAGAACACAACATTACAACCCTGATGATTACGCATAATATCAAGCATGCATTAGAATATGGGAATCGACTAATTGTAATGAATGAAGGATCTATCTTATTCGACTTCAATCAAGAAGAGAAAAGTAAATTAAGTGTAGAAGATATTATGAGACTATATGCTCAAGCAAGTGAAAAATCGTTTAGTGATTCTATGATTTTAATGGATTAGAAAAAAAGACAACTACAATAAAGTGAACTCACTCCATTGCAGTTGTCTTTTATAATGCGCCAAAATGTTTTTTTAATGCTTCAAAACTCTCAGTACTAAGTACATGCTCGATACGACAAGCATCTTCCGATGCTACTTGTGCATCAACACCTAATTTTATCAACCCATTAGTGATAACAGTATGACGTTCATACATCGCTTCTGCTATTAAACGTCCTTTCTCTAACAATTGAATAGAATTATTTTCATCAATTTGTATATATCCATTTTCTTTTAATTGTTTCATAGCAACACTAACACTCGCCTTCGAATATCCTAACTCATTTGCGATATCAATAGCACGCACTTTTTCTTTACGATTCTTTATAATCAAAATTGCTTCTAAATAATTTTCTGCTGACTCTAATATTTTCATACATTCTCCTTTGACTTGTTTAAGTATATTATACTCAATAAAGTTAGTCTAGTAAACTGCTTTTTTAGAAGTGAATTCATATTATGAGTATAAGGATTGATTAAACGCCAATGCTACTTTATAATATTATAAACATATGAATTTATACATCGAAATCCTATATTTCTAATAGCTTATCGATATATCATACTGGTATATGTTATAATTAAAAGGGGTGAAACTATGAAAGCAATATTAGTTGGAGTAAACACTGGGAAAGATTTAACATTTAAAGATAATTTAAAAGAAGTAATTAGTTTGGCTGAAGCTTGTAATATAGAAGTTATTCAAACTCTTACTCAAAATTTGAACGCACCACATGCAAGAACTTACTTAAACAGTGGTAAATTGGACGAGTTAAAAGAAATAATAGATGAAAATACAAGTATTGAGGCTGTCTTATTTGACAAAGAAATTTCTCCTTCACAATTACGTAATGTTGAAGAGCATTTACAAATGGAAGTCATTGATAAAACAAATTTGATACTACGTATTTTTGAAATTCGTGCACAAACTAGAGAAGCTAAATTACAAGTTGAAATCGCGAAGTATAAATATCAATTACCTCGTTTAGCAGGAACCTATGCTGGTTTAGATAAACAAAGAGGAGGTAACCAAAATAAAGGTAGTGGAGAGAAAAAACTTGAATTGGACGCTCGTCACTTAGAATATCGTATCCAATGTTTAAATAAAGAATTAAAGATTGTGCAACAACATCGACAAGTACAACGTAGCCTTAGAAATAAAAAGGAAACCAAAAGTGTTGCAATTATTGGTTACACGAATGCAGGAAAGTCTAGTTTGTTAAATCAAATAATGAAGCGTTTTAAACGCGAACATAAACTAGTTTTCGAGAAAGATATGTTATTTGCTACATTAACAACTCAAACAAGAAGCATTACATTACAAAATAATCACCACTTCGTACTATCCGACACAGTTGGATTTGTATCGGATTTACCACACACTTTAATTAAAGCATTTCATTCTACTTTAGAAGAAGTTGTACAAGCAGATTTGTTGCTGCACGTTATGGACATTTCAAACCCAGACTACCAAAATCATAAAAATGTGACATTGGATACATTGCGACAAATTGGGGCACAAGAAATACCAATCATTAATGTGTACAACAAATGTGACTTAACAGACCTTGAATACCCTTTATATAGCGAGGATAAAGTTTACATTTCATCTAAAGATAATGTCAGCATTGAGTTTTTACTAGATATAATTGATAAAACTCTGTTTGAAAGTATTCGCACTTGTGTTTTTGTACCATATCACCATGGTGATGTCGTTGCATATCTAAATGAAAAAGCTAGTATACTCAAGCAAGAATTCCATGATGAAGGTACTTTTTTAGAGATTGAAATCGAAAAAAACCTAGAATATCAGGTGCTTCCGTTTGTAATCGATTCTTTACTTAAATAAAATGCACATTGCTAGGTCATAACAATAAAGTGTTCTATAATATAGCTAAACAAGAAGGGAGGCTATATTATGAAACCACCAATCTGAATAGCCACTTTCCTTTTAACTAGGAGAGTACTGAATCGATCTAAGTATACATTGGCATAATTTATATAATTAAGATCAGATTTGCTTCGTATAGATTAAATTAGCATAGCATAGTTTAGATTAGCATAGATTAAATTAGCATAGATTAAATTAGTATAGATTAGATTAGTATAGTTTAGATTAGTATAGTATAGTTTAGATTAGTATAGTTTAGATTAGTATAGTTTAGATTAGTATAGTTTAGATTAGTATAGTTTAGATTAGCATAGTTTAGTTTAGATTAGTATAGATTAGTTTAGATTAGTATAGATTAGATTAGTATAGATTAGAT
>CAYJJS010000038.1:0-13497 GCA_964370645.1 uncultured Erysipelotrichaceae bacterium
GCTTTTTTTCTTTCTCTATATCTTTGTCTCCTATACATAAGCGTATTTTTTCATTTAGCTCATTATTTTCAATCATTGATAATAATACTTTTGTTTTCATTGTTCCTCCTGTTTATAAGAAAACTTATATTGTGTTGAATGTTTAATAATTTCATTTGCAAGTACAATTGGCTGTACTTGTTGTGGGTAGTTTATTGCATTAGGGTAATACTGTGTTTCAAAACAAAAAGAAGATCTAGGCACATAGTGGACACCCTCTTTACCACCTTTTGCATCTAGATAGTTCGCACTATAAAAATGCATACAAGGCATAGTTGTATAAACTTGCATTTGTAGGTTGTTACTTCTCGCACTCGCTACATGACGCAGCCCCTCTCCTACTAATACATAATTATGGTCATACCCATTTCCATTTTGTAACTGAACATGATCCATTTGTATATCTTGACCGATTTTTTTGAATTGTCTGAAATCAAATGGTGTTCCTTCTACTTTTTGTGGTAGTTTTTGACTCAACCCTTGTACATCCACTTCGCTATACATATCTGCATGAATTTGTATTTCATTATCTAGTGCACTAGTAGATTGATGTCCAGATAGATTGAAGTAAGAATGATTCGTAATGGAGCAAATAGTATCCATGTCACTTCTATACATTACATCAAAACATAATCTATCTCCTTGCAAAGAATACGTAATACATACTTCTAAATTACCAGGATACCCCTCCTCCATATGTAGACTAAGCCTTTTAAATGATATTTGATTTTGTGTCTTGCTCGCTTCATACATGACTTTATCAAAACCAACACTTCCACCATGTAAAGAATTATCTCCATTATTTTGTACAACATGATACGTATTGCCTTGTAATTGAAATACACCTTTTCCAATACGATTTGCTACTCTACCTACACTTGCTCCTACATAGTAATTTTGTGTAATGTACGAATCCACCTTTTCAAATCCAGCAACCACATCCACCTGTGCTTCCTTAACAAATAATTCTACGATTCTCGCTCCATAATCAATCAGTTTCACTCTTAAAAATTCATTTTCAAGTATATAACTATGAACCTCTTTTCCATCTATGGAATCAAAATATTGTTTCATCCTTCCCTCCTATTTGTACGTTATAAATATATTATATACAAAAATGGAAGCGTTTTCTATAACGTTCGTTAGTTGGTTTCTTTGATTTTTTTTGATTTCTAGCATTTTATTGTGTTTATACTAAAAAAACATATACAAAGATGAATATCTATTATATATGTCTCTATATTTCACAAACATTGTGGATTTACAATCTCAAATCTATCCTCTTTGTTTTGTTCACCCCATTCACACATCATTTCAAGGATTGGAAAGAGTGTCTTTCCTTTTTCACTTACTGAATATTCAACACGCGGTGGAATTTCACTATATGCCTGTCTAGTAATCAAACCATCTGCCTCAAGCTCTCTTAATTGATTGGTCAGTGTTTTTTGAGAAACTTGTGTTACGGAAGCCATTAAATCCTTAAATCGCATAGTGCCCTCTTCAATAAGCATGTATAAAATGATTGGCTTACATTTCCCACCAATCATTTTAAGCGTTATTTCAATTTCTGAATTCACAAGAATTTTTTCCATATTAATAGTTACCTTCCTTTCCCTTAGCGAAAAAAATGTGCGTTATTGACTAATTTACCATTTACAATATAATAAAATCATCTATTACAGTATCTTATACTATAATAGTAAAATTATCAATTGAAATAAGGAGAAACATTATGAAAAAATTAGTTGTGATAACAGGAGCAAGTTCTGGCTTTGGTAAAGCCTTAGCTTTGACATTTAATAAAGCAGGTTACCCACTTTTATTACTTGCAAGAAGATTAGAAAAACTAAATGCACTAGACTTAGACAATACAATTTGTGAAAAGGTAGATGTAACAGATAAAGAAGCTTTTGAAAGAGCAATAAGAAAAGCTGAAGAGATTTATGGTAAGACGGATTTAATTATAAACAATGCAGGTATAATGTTACTGGGCAATTTAGAAACTCAAGATCCAAAAGAATGGCAAGATATGTTAAATGTGAATGTAATGGGAGTTATGAATGGTATGCAGATTGTTATGAATGATATGAAAGATAGACAGTGTGGAACAATCATAAATATATCTTCCATTGCCGGTGTTAAACCATTTGGAAATCATGCAGCATATTGCGCAAGTAAATATGGTGTTGTTGGTCTATCTGAAGTTGCAAGAGGGGAGTTATCACCATACAATGTTAGAGTTATGAGAATTTGCCCAGGAGCCGTCGCAACGGAATTACTAAGCCATACTACAAGTGAAGTGATTAAAAGTGGGTATAATAAATGGAAAGAAGCGACCGGTGTCGGTGCAATTAGCGTAGAGGATGTAGCAAAAACCATTCTATTCGCTTACGAATTACCACAAGGTGTCAATCTAAGAGAAATTCAAATTGCTGATACGAAGCAAGATGCATAAAATTGACCAATCTATTACTATACAAACAAAACACTGAGGAAAATCTCCTCAGTATTTTTGTTTACGTACAAATGTACCTTCAATTTTTATCTATTCTTTATTAAATAATAAATGGCGATATAAAATTGAAGATATATGCAATGATTATGATTAATACACTTAAATATCCTGCAAGTTTTATTAGTGTTTTTTTGTTTAGTGCCGTACCTAACATTATAAATGATGGAATTGATACTACAGCAGAGGACATAACAAACGCTAATGCACTACCTAACCCTGCCCCTGCATCCACTAAAGTCTTTGCAATAGGAATTAAAGCAACATCATCTGCATAAATAGGAATACCAACCATTGTAGCAAGTACAGGGGCAAATATATTAGAACCCCCTAATAAGTTTTGAATCAATGTATCAGGAACTAAACCATAAATAAAAGAACCAATACCTATTCCTATTACAATAAATTTAAAGGTGCGTTTCATAATTGAAAATGCTTCATTTATAGAATATTTCACTGGATTTAATTTCGCATCAATCGTAATGTTTTCCGCGTTTCCACAACTACTTGTAGATGACTCATTTACCTCACTTCCTCCACAACAACTTGTAGAAGGTTTACTCACTTCAGCACTTCCACAACAAGTGCTTTCTACTTTAACTTGCTTAATTTTTCTTTGCGCCAGTACACTTTCATTGAACAAATCACTGTCCTTTGCCCTTGATATCATAGTACCAACTATTACACCAGCTAATACTCCTAAAATAACATAAACAATCGCAACAGGTATACCAAACTCGGTTAAAAGCAAGATTAACGATGCCTCCTGTACCATCGGTGAAGTGACTAAGAAAACAAACAATGCTCCTGTAGGTACACCAAGTGCTGCGAACGAAACAAATACTGGGATAGTGCTACAAGAACAAAATGGTGATACAATCCCTAGAAATGCCATACCCAAATATATAATCCATTTGGGCTTTTTTTGTAATTTTTCTGCGAAATCATCGCCTAAAAATCTCACTCGAATGAAAGTGAATATAGTCAATCCTGCCAAAAGTATTATACTTAAATATGCAATTTCAAACAGAAAAAACGATATCACTCTTGAAATGTTTTCTGTTAATCCCCAATCAATAAATAATCCATAAAGAAAATCCATACTATTACCTCCTGTAACTGTATTTTTTTATACAGTAATCTTTACCGTTCAATAATAATGGTCCATTAAAAAGAAAACAAGTACGCACATTTATTTCACTAAGTGTAATTTAGGTAACTACAAAAAAGGTTTATGTAGCCATTTAGCCACATAAACCTAAACATTTCTAATCTTCACAATCACAACGATTTGCACAAAGACCACTAATATCATTAATAACTTCGTATTTTTCATTGTTGTGATCATTTCCCCAAATACACATTAAGTCTAAAATCTTAGTAAGTGAAGCACCTTCTTCTGTAATAGAATATTCTACTTTTGGTGGAATCGTATCATACGATTTTCTAGAAATTAAGCCATCTGCTTCCAACTCTCTAAGTTGATTGGTAAGTGTTTTTTGTGAGATTGTTGTTATATATCGAAGCAGTTCATTGAATCTTTTTTTTCCATCTTTTATCAAGATATATAAAATTAATGGTTTACATTTTCCACCAATCATATCCAATGTAATCTCAATTTCTGAGTTAATTCTTATTTTATTTTCCATTCCATTCTCCTTTCGAATATTAGATTGTATTCGACTACTAATTTTTTTTAGAGCGTATCTTATCTAACATTGATAATTTTAAATCCAAGATTTTTTTTGATACATCTACATAATATGTTTGTGGGTATTCAAATCGGAATATTTCATCCCATAATTTATCCAATTCTTTTTTAGAATATATTTTAATTTCTTCGATAAGAGGACATTTATATACTAGTTTTCCATCAATGAACACGGGTATATGTAAGTTCTCTAAATGGTATGTCCCTTTTTCAAACGTTTTATGTTTCCAAATATTTTCTGGATGATAAATTGTCAGATCCTGTTCTTCACTGATTTTTTCATCATGTAAAGTCATAATATCTCCCATTGCTTTACCACTTTGCTTGTCCACGATACGATATAAATTTTTATAACCTGGATTTGTCATTTTTTCAATATTTTCACTAACTTTAATCTTTGGAATATGTGTTCCATTTTCTACAATCGAACTTAATTTATACACCCCTCCAAAAACTGGCGTGCTTTTACTGCATATTAAATTTTCACCAACTCCAAAAGAATCGATTTTAGCCCCTTGTTCAATTAAAGATTTGATAATGTATTCGTCAAAAGAGTTACTTGCTACAATTTGACACTCTTCCATTCCTACTTGATCTAATGCAATACGTATCTTCTTAGATAAGTATGCAATATCTCCACTATCAATTCGCACCGACAATAATTTTTTTCCATTTGGAATTAAATACTCTTTTGCAACTTTAATGGCATTAATAATACCACTATGTAAAGTATCATAAGTATCTATCAATAAAGAACAACTATCAGGATATGCTTTGGCATACGTTAAAAATGCTTCATATTCACTGGCAAAACTTTGCACATAAGAATGTGCCATTGTTCCAATCACAGGTATATTAAAATCTCTTCCAGCAGATGTAGTTGCACTTGCATGTACTCCCCCAATATAGGCTGCTCGTGAGCCAAAACTTGCTGCATCGAAGTTATGTGCTCTACGTGCTCCAAACTCCAACACATTCCTTCCCTGTGCACTACGAACCACACGATTGGCTTTTGTAGCAATTAGACTTTGGTGATTAATAGCTAACAGTAAGGCTGTCTCAATAATTTGTGCTTCAATGATTTTTGCCTTTACTTTAATCAAAGGTTCATTTGGAAAGACAGGTGTACCTTCTTTCACAGAATAAATATCTCCTGTGAATATAAAATGACGTAGATAATCAAGATACTCCTCACTAAACTTATTTTGTTTACGAAGATAAGTAATATCCTCATCACTAAAACTCAAATTTTGAATATATCCAATCAACTGTTCCAATCCAGCGAAAATTGCAAAACCACCTGCATCAGGATTTTTTCTATAGAACATATCAAAAGTTACTATTTGCTCTTTACGCCCCGTTTCAAAATACACTTGACCCATAGTTAATTCATAGAAATCTAAGCATAAGCTTAAATTTCTCATATCTCTAAAATCATACATTAAATCATAATTTTTCATTTATTTACCCCAACTCTACTACATGAATTCCATTCATTATCATCATATCACTAGCTCTTTCATTCCACTTCATTGCATCATGCACACCTTCTATATGATAAGTTTCTATCATATTAATTGGAACAATCACTCTTTGATGGTATATATCGTGTTCGTGAATGTATGCTTGTAATGATAACGCAAATTGTAAAATACAAAGATCACTGCAACAGCCAACCACCACAATATCTTCATAGGCGTGCATCTGCTCTTCTATAAATCCCTTTACTTGCTTTGACATATATGCATTTGTACTATTTTTATATAATTTTATTTTTGCATAAGGTAGCAGCTCATCAATTACTTCACTTTCACTTGTGTGTTTTACACAATGCAAAGGAAAACTATCAAACTCTTTGCAACTCAAATCATGTGCATCACAAATAAAAACGGATGGTTTACAAATTTCCACAAGCTTTTGAATATCCTCTACGATATGTAATATTGAAGGATCACTCAGTGCTCCTTCTTTTGTGAAACCATTGATCATATCCACTACAAACACGACTGGTTTTTGTAACTCAGAAATTTTCATCCCTGCTATTTTTGTAATGTAATTACACGATACTTTTGCCATATAAACACCTCATTTAATATATTATACAATGTTTCTATAAAAAAAAGGAGAAAGTTCTCCTTAATTACTTAAATGGGGCGACTGATGGGACTCGAACCCACGAATGACTGGACCACAACCAGCTGTGTTAACCACTTCACCACAATCGCCATATTTCGTAAGCAATAATGATTATATAACACATCATGCTATTTGTAAATAGGTAATTGATTTTTTTTAATAAAATCAAAAAAGTCCTAAAGTGAAAAAGTAAATTCCACTTCTAAACAGTCAAAGTGGAATTTAGTCTTATACAAGTTTCCACTTGAGAAAATGTACGACTAAATTCCATTATTTTCCAGTTCATTTTATAATTAAAATGTGTGGCAGAACAGAGATATGTAAAAGGAGGACATATCATGTCAAACAATAAACATTTAACTCGTGATGAGCGAATCATTATTCAAACGGGCATTTCTAATGGTAGTAAGAAAACTTCAATTGCAGATACTCTTCAAAAAGAAAAGTCTACTGTGGGGAAAGAAATCAAACAACATCGTTTTTTGAAAGCTAAATCCACCTTGCTTAAAGAATGTACAAACTATAAAAAATGCAAATATAATCGATCATGCCATGAAGATTGTCTGGAATTCATCCAGTTCAAATGCTCCCGTAGAGATCGTTCGCCTGGAGCTTGTAACGGATGTTCCAATTATTCCAGATGTAGATTCAATAAATATTGGTATAGTGCTGACTTAGCTGATAAATCTTACCATGAAACTTTAGTTGATTCTAGAGTTGGTGCCAACTTAACAACACAAGAAGCACTCATATTAAGAAATCTTATCAAAGAGGGGTTAGACAAGGGACATTCACCTTATCTAATTAAAATGAACCATTCTGAAATTACTCAATGTGAGAAAACTATATACAATTACATTGATAATGATACCTTTTCAATAGTAGGTATTAAAAACATTGATTTACGTAACAAAGTAAAACGTAAGTTAGCCAAAAAGGAAGCGAAGAAATATAAGAAACGTCAAGATCGTTCATACTTAGTAGGCAGAACATATAAAGACTTTATAGCCTATATCGAAAATTCAGAAAAAGAAGTGAAAGTGGTTGAAATGGATACGGTTTATAATCAACAGTCAGGACCTTATATTCAAACTTTCTTTATACGTGAAGCAGATATATTGCTAGCTGTCTATCACGAGCATAAGGATGCTGCCTCTATGGTTAAAGGGTTTTACTCTTTTGTGGATTTTATTGGTATCGATAATTTCCATAATGTATGCGATTGCATATTAACAGATCGTGGCCCAGAGTTTAGTACACCTGATTTAATAGAGATAGATGAAAAAGGACAGCATTATTGTAAGGTGTTTTACTGTGATCCAATGGCTTCTTATCAAAAAGCTTGTATTGAAAAGGAGCATGTATATTTGCGTTATATATTGCCAAAAGGATACCGTTTAAAAGCACTTGGTTTAGATTCTCAAAGCGCATTGAACAAAGTGATATCTCACATCAACTCATTTCCAAGAGAAAAGAGAAATGGAAAAACGCCATTTCAATTACTTGGATTTTATTTTGAAGATGTTGTGCATCAACTACAAAAAAAGACATCTTTGAAATTCCAAGTCAAGATGTCATTTTAAAACCTTATTTGCTTAAAAAATAAGGCCCACACTCTGGCTGTCATTCACAAGTAATCACTCAACCTGAAGTGGAATTTAGTCTTTCACTCAAAAAAAGAATATAAAATTCCACTGTTTTCAGTGCGACTTTAAATTGTGTTTTGACACCCTTATTATATACTAAATACTTTCTTAATGCTTGTAACTAGTAAAAAAAGATCAAATACTCCTTTATATAAGGAAATGTTTGATCTGTGAATGACTAAATTCCATTTATTTTTTTCTGCATTTAGAAGTGGAATTTACTTTTTCACTTTAGGTTTTTTTATAAAAATTCCATTCACCTCTTTCATAACATTGACTTTCCCCATGCATACCCGTATCATGGTAGCATGAATCATATAAAAAAAGCATTTGTATACATACTATGTACTTTATGCATTCTTCTATCCCTAATACAAATACACCATCTATTTTACATAGATGCTTTACCTGTACTCGGATATCATAATGTAGTTAGTGATGAAGAAAAAGCGACACTCTATGCGGATAATCCATATACCATTAGTATTTCTATGTTTAAGCAACACATGCAATATTTATATGAGAATGGATATGACACACTATCTATGCAAGACATTGAAGCGTATTATTTTCACGGGAAAAAAATTAGTGAGAAATCGATTGCGATTACAATTGATGATGGACATAGTAGTGTAAATCACATCATTAAACCCATTTTACAACAATATGGATTTCAAGCGACTGCATTCGTGATTGGAAAAAAAATAAATAATGGTGAAAGTAAATACCTCCAACAAGTTGATCTCATCGCGGATGACACGATGCAATACTTCTCACATACCTACGATTTACATCGTAAAGTGAACGGTACAAACTTAAAAATTATGGAAGTATTGAGCATAGAAGAGATACGATCTGACTTTGATAAAAATCCAATGGATGATACATACTTTGCATATCCTTATGGTGTTATTAGTGAATCTGCAAAACGGTAATCAAAGAACGCGATATCGCTTTAGCTTTTGACTATGGCCAACTACATAATCTCCATCCCGGCGATGATCCTTTCGCATTACCCAGATATACCATACTCGATTCCACCCCGTTTTTTTACTTCAAATGGATCGTAGAATAATACCCCTCCTTGTTTATACAAAGAGGGGTATTGTCTTATAAATGAATACATTGTTCATACAAGGCATCAAAATGTGCATCGTGTCTATGACTAATAGAAACAATCGTTTTGTTTGGCATATTACATAATGCACGCTCAATTTCAAGCGCAGTGTCTCTATCAATGTTCGCTGTCGCTTCATCTAAGATGAATATAGGCGTGTTTTTATAAATCCCACGTGCTAATTCAATTCGCTGCTTTTCTCCATCAGACAGCTCCAATAAGCCTTTGGCGAGTATTGTATGTTCCTTCTTCTCTAAAGATTGTACCAGATGGTCGATGTTCGCAATACGCATCGCTTCCCACATACGATCTACATCTACATCCTTTTGAAACAAAGTAATATTATTTTGGATGGAAGTGCTAAATACGCAAGGTGTTGCTGGAATCAACGTGAAAAAATCATGTAGCTGCGATAAACTATACGCACCAATTTCATAATCACCAATGCTGATTTTTCCCTCATTTGCTTCTAATTGCTTTGTAAGCAAAGCAATTAGAGTAGACTTTCCACTTCCACTTGCTCCTTTCATCATGATTTTAGAGTTTGCTTGTACTTGTAAATTGAACTTTTCGAAAATTTTACGACTATCATCATACGCAAAACTCATATTTTGAACAGATATACAGTTATCTTTCACATCTACTGTACTTCCTTCTTTATGCACTATAGGGTGTTGTAATTCTTTCTTTAATTTTTCTTCGATCAATGTTGCAGATTTATACAACACGATAGATTGTGAAACAGAAAAGATTGGATACACAATCAAATTACTTAAACTAAACAAAGTAAAGAAGTACTTCGCCTCAATCACTTGTACTAAAGTTAAATACACAACAAGTAATAAGATAAGATACTGGATAGCTAGACTAAATAGTGAAACAAATGAACCAGAGATTCCATTCCAAAATGTGAACCTTTTTGTTGCCGATAAATAGGAATCCAAACAGTTTTTGAAATACACTCTATACTTTTCAACGGCATTCGACATAAATAATACTTTATAATTTTTCGTTCCCTCTAGCGTTGCTTTATTGTATTTTTCAAGTTCCTCATTTTGCGCATACGTTGTGTTTTGCACTTTAGAAGAAAATATTCTTGGGAAAAATGCGAACATAATCGATGCAACAAGTAAAAGAACGGCAATCATTGGACTAATAAAAAATGCATACACACTAGCAAACAGCAAAGAAGCAGATTGTGATAAGATTTCACATAACGCAGCAAACTTAATATCCACCCAATTTTTAACATCATTATTAATCAACGATAAATAATAACTATCATCTTTCTTTTTAAAATCTACAAGTGAACGATTGAATATGTTATTCGTTAGATTACTAATCAGTTTTCTATTTATACTCTCTTTCACAGATGCACGTAGTTGTTGTACACACCAACTCATTAAAAACATAAAGACTATATATGCAATCGTAATCACAAGCCCTTTTTTCAATAACTCCATATTCTGTTCTAAAACAATTTCAGTATAAATTTCCAATAAATATGGCATCCCAATTGTTCCAAGTGATAATAACGCAATACTAATATACATAATAAATGCTTTTTTACTTCTAAAATACGAATTCATATTATATCCCCCTTTACCCCTATGATATTTATCTAGTATAACACAGCTGCTCTTTATTTGTATATAAAGAAAAACCGCCTTCTAAAGCAACAGACGCCAAAATTTCGTTTTTAAATCCTCTTTCTTTTGAATTACAAACAAAGTGAATGTCATCATCTATCTCTCCAACCAATAACATTACACTAGATTTACATTGTATTTTATTCGCTACAATATTAAGTTGTTTTTCAAAAACATCGTCATATCGTGAAAATAATAGTTTGTCTACTTTTAAATGTGAATGAAGAACACACGGGGTCAAATTATTATTTTTACAATACACTAAAAATTGTAATTGAATTTTTTTTGGTATACTTAAGCTATAATAAGTTGCATGCTCAGGTTTAATCTCAATCAAACTAGTCAACATGTTTTTTTCATCTATACCACCGAAAAATATAAATTCTACCTTTTTAGTCTTTAGAAGATGACTAATCAATTCAAAATCTTTACTCAAAATTTTCAAATACATCATAATTCCTCCTACGAAAAATATGTGGTAAATTAACATTTACCACATTCATACTAAAATATACAAATGCATACAAGAGCCTGTCCGCTGTTACCACCTGCAAGATCTGACACAAGTTCGTCTAAATACTCAGCTTCTTGCCCTGTTAAAACAACATCTTCAAAAATATTTGTTTCGTTCATGAAATCTCCCCCTCTCTTTAGTTATATAAGTATATAAATAACTAACATCATAATGTATTCAACAAACGCAAATATTCATCGTTAACACTTTCACAATATCTCTCATCGTAATTATCCATTACGAGTGCAGTACACACATTGCAAACCTCTGACCAATTGCAAGACATACATTTTTCACAAATCACTCGCTCACGAATTACGTCTTGCACTCTAATTAGTTCTAGTGATAATTTGTCATTCATATTAAGAATATTCCCTATGTTAACATTATCTCCTAAATGTCTATGACAAGGGAAAATATCTCCATTTGGAAATATACAAATAGTAGTAAACCCCGCTTGACAAACCCCACAAGTTCCTCTGCGCGTCAGATTATTTAAAAGTAAACTACGATCAATTTCGCCTATTTTATGCGAATAAAATGCACTTTTATTTTCACACTTTCCTTTTTCTTCAACACTAGCAACAAACACGAAGTCTATACCAGTAAGATCACAAAGATATTTAGCAGTTTCTGAATAGCTTAACCCTTCCTTTTTATGTGCTTCCGTATAAGTAGCTTCAATCGCCCTTATTGTAACTCCGTGTTTTTTTGCAGACACTATATTTGAGACCACCAAATCAAAACAACTTTCTTTTTTGCCATAAAAGAAACGCTGACTATCATTTATTTTTTTCGGGCCATCTAAACTAACAGTTATTTTAAAATCATATTTTTTAGCTGCTGATAAAAATAAAGGGGAAACAATCGTAAAATTAGTCACCATTCTGTAAACCGGGTGAATTCCAATCATTTCTAATTTTTCACAGAAATAAATAATTTCTTTTGTTGCCAATAAAGGCTCTCCTCCAAAAAATTGAACACTATTAACATCCTTAATATTATTATCAATTATGAAGGATATTATTGAATCAATCATTTCAAAAGAAATAATTTCATGATTATATATATACTTTCCCTGATTCGCATAACAATAACTACATCCTAAATTACACGTAGTTGCAACCACTATCTCTAATTTTGAAATCACCTTTTTTTCAACTATTCCATTTTTAAAAACAAACCTGTTTGACTTGAAACCTTTTTCATCTATAAATGCACCTGTATCAATATTCTTTATTTTTGAATTTTTTGCCTTGAAAACTTTTGCGTTACATTTATCATAAAATACTGTATCCTCTTTACGCTTGACTATTACCATAATTTATCACAATGATATTAATAATCTCTCGGATTGTAACATCGTTATCTCCTCTCCTAATTTACTCTAGTCTATTTACCTAATCACATAGATATTTATAATGGATTAGGACATTTAACAGAAGATAAGCGCGTTCATAATTAATATAAAATATTACTCTTTCGACTAGCCCCTGAGCTCAGTTTTCGCCCCCTGTAATACACTATTTATTATGTGCTATCATCATGTAATGATATTAGCATGTACTCATCGATTTATTATTTATTTTGTATGATGTAGTGATATTTTTGAATAATGTTCCATACATGAACCTCATTCTCTGCATCCAAGAAAATATAAAATGAGATTCACCAGACTCATCAAGTACATCTACAGCCCCCTTTTTATAAAGAAACCTTCTCTTACAATTACATTTAATATAATTCAAGAACACATGGATAATTTCGCGACCAATAATTCTACGATTCTCTTTGATATTCAAGCTCATTGCAGTCACACTATCCAAACTACTCCCCAATAAAATTGTAGTGTCTAATTTATTAAAACCACAACATCCAACTTTTAACTTAACTTAAAAATCAGTATTAGTATTCATTCTTATCTTATTACTATTACTCACAACCGTGTTATACGTATAATCGTCGATTTTTTCTTGTTTTTAATTAGTAACTCTCAAGAATTTTATCTAAATATTTTTCCAAATCGAAATATTTCTTCCAATAACTCATATTTTCTACGGTCAATGATATATTTTTTGAGTCATGCTTCATTTTATAAAATTCGCAATTTTTCTTTAATGTTTATGGTAATTTAAAAGTGGTCCATTTCTAACTGTAATTGCAGTTGAAATGG
>CAYJJS010000039.1:0-12497 GCA_964370645.1 uncultured Erysipelotrichaceae bacterium
TTGTTGAGGCATACATTAGTGGAAGTTACCACAAATTATGGCAAGCAATTACATTATCAAAAACAGTACCAAGTGCGCGTGTTGCGAAGTTAATATTAGATGATTTGATAGAAGCCAACAAAGAGTTTTGGCCGGAGTTAAGATAAAATGGGATTATTTTCAAAGAAAAAAGAAGGATTGTTTGCATTTGCAAATGGTCGTACAGTAGATATTACAAATGTACCTGATGAAGTTTTTTCAACTAAAATGATGGGTGATGGTATTGCCATTATTCCTGAAGATGGAACAATTTATGCTCCATGTAAGGGTGAAGTTACAATGGTTATGGCACCAAGTAATCATGCTGTTGGAATTGAACTTAAAAATGGTATGGAAATATTGATTCATACTGGATTAGAAACAGTTACTCTTATGGGTGAAGGTTTCACGCCAATTGTTAAAGTTGGGGATAAAGTAGATGTTGGAGATGTATTATTAAACTTTGATTTAGATTTTATTAAAGAAAAAGGATTAGATCCAATTACTATGATGGTTATCACAAATATGGCGGATAAAAAAATCAAGGATAAAACAGTAGATGAAGCTGTAAGTAAAGGAAGTTCTAAAATTATTGAACTAGCTTAAAGTACCGAAAGGTACTTTTTTTCATGTTTTGATGTATTTTATAACAAAATATTATATAATGACAAAGGGAAGTGATGCTCATGTATTTAGAAGAATTAGTGAATAAAAGTTATGATTTATTGAATGAAAATGATATTGTGATTTGGAAATATATTAGTACACATAAAAAAGAGTGTGAGAAAATTTCCATTGAAGATTTAGCAAAGAAATGTTTTGTCTCTAGAACAACTGTATTACGTTTTGCAAAACGTATTGGACTAAAGGGTTTTTCTGAGCTAAAGGTGTATTTGAGACTTGCACAGGAGGAAAAGTGTGAAGTTGGAGACCATTTACAAATTCAAAAACAGTATGTTGAATACATGGATCGCTTAAGTGAATCAGACTTTACCGGTATAGTAGAGAAGATACATAAAGCAGAAAACATTTATGTGTATGGACATAGTGCAATTCAAAAAACAGTAGCACTCGAAATGAAACGATTGTTTTTATCCATTCGAAAGTTCGTATTTGTATTAACTTCATCTGGAGAAACAGAAGGTTTTGATGAAAACATACATAATGGTGATTTGTTGTTTGTCATTTCTATCTCAGGAGAAAATGATCAAATGTTAGATTTTGTAAGAAGGGTGCGTTTAAAAGGCGTAGATGTAGTTGCAATTACTTCAACGCGTGAAAATTCATTGATTCACTTAGCAAGTGAATATATCACAACGATTTCACCAAAGGTAATTAATGAGTATGGTTCTACGGTAGGGTGTATGGCTGGATACTTCATTTTACTCGATTATTTAGTATGTAAGTGTATTTCGAGTAGTAAGGAGGATCAAAGTGAGTGTTGAGGAATTAGTACAACGAAATTATGAAAAATTAAATGATAATGATATTTATGTGTGGCAATATATAATGCATCACAAGTCGCATGTGCAAAAAATGAGTGTGCAGCAATTGGCTAGGGAATGTAATGTTTCACATACTAGTATCATTCGTTTTTGCAAGAAACTTGGTTTAGATGGTTTTTCAGAATTTAAAGTGTATATTAAAATGGAGTTGGAGAGGGAAGTTCGTATCGATCCGCACATTGTTTCTAAAACAACAGAAGAACTTATAAAAACGTTGGCGGATTATGAAACAATGCAAATTGATGAGGTTTTGGAGTTATTGTATAACTCTAAGCGAATATTTATTCATACTACAGGAGAAATTCAATATAATGCAGCACAAGAGTTCAAACGTGAATTTTCATATACGAATAAATTAATTTATGTAATTGAAGGAATTTCGGAATTTGATATGATACTAAATGGAGTGAAGGAAGACGATTTGTTTTTATTCTTCTCATTTTCTGGTGAAAATCCACGTATGATTGAAAATATTAAACGAATGAAAGAGTATAATATTAAAACGATTGGTATCGCAAGAGGAAAACGAAATCGTATGTCTATGTATTGTGACCAATATTTACCATATATAGGTAGTGCCTATGAATCTGCATACTCTAAAATAGAGTATGCATGTAATGTCCATTATTTTATTATTATTGGGCTATTACATATTCGATATATGGAGTATTGCAATCAAAAAGAAAGTAAGTAAAAACCCACTTTAAAGTGGGTTTTATTTATCTGCATCAAAGAAGATACCAGCTTCTTTTCTAGCTTGCTCAATAAGTTGTAAAACACTTCTTGAATATTCTAGTAATTGTATGCATTTTTCCATGTTGTTTGTTTTTAATATATTTGAAAATACATCGATTTCATGTGACATATGTAGCGAATTTTGGCTATCTTTGTTTAGATTTTCACTAGCTTGTTTGATTTTGGTTAATGTTACATTACTACAAACACCAGGTGAGGCACCATCAATTCGAATACTACCTTCATCTCCTTGGATCGATACGAAGTTTTCGCTTGCACAGTCTTTCGCACCGATTAAGGTAGCGATAAAGTTATTGTATTCAAAAATTAAAACGCCTGAAGTATCAATGCCGTTTCTACCTAATACAGGATAATATTTATAAGTGTTTGGCAATCCAAATAAGTATAAACACACATGGACATTATATATATTAATATCCATCAAACTTCCACCAGAACATTCTAGTGTAAATACGTTTGGATATTCCCCATCGCGGTATGCAGGGTATTTGCTAGAAAATTGAGAAAAGTTACATATAACTTGCTTGATATCTCCAAGTTCATGTAAGTGTTTTTTAACATTACGTAAATTTGGTGTATGAATATTTGTAATCGCCTCCCAAATCATTACGTTGTTTTCTTGCATCGCTTGTACTAGTAAATCAAATTCTTTTACATTCGTAGTAAATGGTTTTTCACAAATCACATTCTTTTTTGCTTGTAACGCTTGAAGAGCGTGAGAAAAGTGTAAATGATTTGGAGATGCAACATAGATTGTATCGATGTTATCATCCGATAACATATCTTCTAGATTGTAATAATATTTTAATACATTCACTTCATTAGCGAATGCTTTTGCTCTTTCTTCACTTCTAGAATACACTGCGATGACTTCTACATCATCAATGATTCTTGCAGATGCAATGAACTGATCTACAATAAATCCACTACCAATTGTTCCAATTTTCATAAAAATCCTCCTATATCTATTTTCATACTAACATATATAGAATATATGCGTAAAGATGCAGACTCCACTTTTACAAGAAATACATGAATAAGCTATATTTTTAATGTATTATTGATATAATATAATAGGACAAGGGGGATTTTATGAATAACATTCATTCGTATGTACATTTTCGCAAAGATATAGCATTTTCATATAAACCATTTAATGAAGTGGATGGTTTGCTATTTGCGTTATTAGCGTATGTAGATTTTACAAATATTATCCAGGAACACAAAGCCATTTCTTTAAAAGATGCATGTGTTTTATATCGTTTGCAGAAGGTGAGTAATCGTATCGTTGATAAATATATTTTTGAAGAAAAAATGCAAGCGGTTATGGAGCTAGTGGAACAAAGTAATCGTTATAAAGATGTTATGATCAGTGATCATACACAATTTGATGACGTTGTTAATTATACGCAATTTGGGGCAATTCGTTTCGTTTTAGAAGGTGTATTTCATTGTGTTGCATATCGTGGTACGGATACAAGCGTATTAGGATGGAAAGAAAATTTTAGATTGATTTATGAAAGTGATATCGAAGGATATGCACTTGCAAGTGAGTATTTAAAAAATAGTGTTGAGCAGCGACGAAGTGAAATTACGGAAGAAGTCTTCCAACAAGAAAAAGTGTACTGTGTAGGTCATTCTAAAGGTGGACATCTGGCTATGGTAGCTGCAGCAAAATGTGATGTACGCGATTGTGTACATGCAATTTTTAATTATGATGGACCTGGGACAGTGTCTGCGTTTCGAGAAGAAAACCCAATTTGTGATATAGAGGGGAAAGTGTTTAACTTTTATCCAGAAGATTCATTTGTGGGAAGAACATTAATAGGGATAGGGGAAAATACTATTATTCGTGCAGATGCATCGGGTTTATTGCAACATGATGGATTTGCTTGGCAATGTGAAGGTGAAAAGCTTGTGCGTGGAAATTCTTTTTCGCAATTGAGTAATGATACACAAGATGTAATCACAAAATTATTTTTTGAAGCAAGTGATGTGGATAAACGTGCTTGTATTGAAAGATTGTTTGCAATATTAGACACTATGGAATTGCACACTGTACAAGATGTTAGTAAATTGAATGTAGTACAAATGTTTGCAGGAGTGAAAGAGGTTGTATCTATGAAATCGGGTGAGCGAGCTTTTTTGTATGAGTTAGCACAGTTTGTCATTCGCCAATCAAGAGTTATTAAAAACTAGGGAGAACAGAATGTTTAAAAAAACAAATGAGAAAAAAGTGATGAGAGATGTTATACATGGATATATCCATGTAGACTATCAAATTGTATGGGATTTAATCAATACTAGAGAGTTTCAAAGGTTACGTAGAATTTCGCAATTAGGTGGAGTATTTCAAGTGTATCATAATGCAGAACACACCCGTTTTTCTCATTCATTGGGAGTCTATGAAATTGTTAGACGCATGGTAAATGAGGTAGAAGATTTACAAGAGGGGCTTTCTTTACGTGAGAAGCTATGTGTTATGATTGCGGGGCTTTTACATGATATAGGACATTATCCATTTTCGCATGCATTTGAAAATGTTAGTACGTTATCACATGAACAATTCACAACAAAAATTATATTAGAAGATAGTGAAATTCATCGAGTTTTTATGAGTTATGATGAATGTTTAGCACAAGAAGTTGCTAGTGTAATCCAACACAATCATAATAATCCGATATTGAATCAGATCATATCTGGACAATTAGATGCGGACCGTATGGATTATTTATTGCGTGATGCATACTTCAGTGGAACAAGTTATGGCCGCTTTGATTTGGAAAGAGTACTACGTACATTACGTGTACGCAATCAGTTGCTTGTCGTGAAAGAGAGTGGGATTCATTCTGTAGAAGATTATATTATGGCTCGATACCATATGTATTGGCAGGTATATTATCACCCAATTGCACGTAGTTTTGAAATTATATTGTATTTAATTTTTAAACGTATGCGAGAAAAAAATATTCATGATACATACTTTGAAGAATTAGGTATGTTCAAACCATTTGTTGAGGGGAAAGGAAGCGTACAAGACCATTTTATGCTAGATGAACATGCTGCGTACTATGGTTTTGGTTTGATGTTGCGCAAAAACGATCCGATTTTAGCAGATTTATGTTTGCGTATTTTAGATCGTAAGTTGTTTGAGTATGAAACATACTCAAAAGATAATGAAGATCATATTTTGAAAAAATTAGAAGAACTAGGATATGATGTTTCTTACTACATATATATTGATAAAATGAGTAAGAATCCATATTCTCCTTATGCTGGACAGAGCATTTATGTATTAATGAGATCTGGTGAAGTGAAGGAACTATCTTCTGTAAGTAATGTGGTATCCGGTTTGGTGAACACACAAGATAAAGAAAGAATACACATATTTAGTCCAATAAAGATGTAAAAAGGCATGCGTTAGCATGCCTTTAATATTGTCTTGTATATTGTTTGAAGTATTCTGTGTTAACATCCTCGTTACCATCTACATTAAGAGAAATGAATACTGGTGGAGTAATTCCTGCTTGTGCTAAATAATATGCACATTGTGTGCTAATGCTTGCACAAATGAATGCATTGGCCATTGAAGAAGTCGGACACATCGGTGTGTTCACACCATCTACCTTCATACCAGCATCGCCGATTTCACCGCAATTATCAATTACAACATCCGCGATATCCATTAACTTTTGTCCACTACTATGACGAGAATCGCAAGAAGAAGAGTGTTTAATGTTTGTTACGGCGATCACATGTGCGCCAATCTTTTTGCATTCTAAAGCAAGTTCGACAGGATATGCATTACGTCCAGAATTAGAAGCGATAATAATAACATCACCCTCTTGAATCCCATATAAATCGACCAATATTTTAGCGTATCCATGCAATCTTTCAATATAAGAACTTTTGGTTGGATGCTCTTGCAGGGTTAATTCCGTTGTCATAATCGGAATTGCGAATGCTAGTCCACCTGCACGTCCATAAAATTCTTCTGCAAGCGTATGAGAATGTCCACTTCCACTTACGAAAAATTTATGTCCCTTTTGAAATGCATCAGCAATTATTTTGGCACTTTCATCCAACTTTCCACTTTGCGTTTCTTGTAGTGTGTGTATAACTTGTAAGCCTGTTTTAAATGTTTTTTCAATCATAATGTACCTCATTTAATGTTCCATTTCATAATATAAGGAGTAAACGCTTACGTCAAGATATTATTTCATTTGTTTTGTATGGAAATGTTGTACTTCAAGGATAAATGAAGTAAAATGTATGTGTTAAAAATAGGAGGTCTTTATGAAAGTATTAGTAATTGGGAAAGGTGGAAGAGAGCATGCTTTGGCTTATGCATCAGCGCGTAGCGAAAGTGTGAGTGAAGTATTTGCAGCACCTGGAAGCTATGGTATGAGTAAAGTTGCAAAATGTGTAGACATTGCAGCAGATGATATTGAGGGGTTGGTTGCTTTTGCAAAACAAAACCAAATTGATCTTAGTATTGTAGGTCCAGAAGATGTATTGGCGTTAGGTATTGTAGATGCATTTCAAAAAGAGGGGTTAACCATCTTTGGTCCAAGCAAGGCAGCTGCGAAGGTGGAGTCGAGTAAAGACTTTGCAAAGCAATTAATGGCCAAATACAACATCCCAACGGCAGATTATCAAACGTTCACTAATTTTGAGGATGCAAAGACTTATGTAGAACAACAAGGAGCTCCTATCGTGATTAAGGAAGATGGATTGAAAGCTGGTAAAGGTGTGAGTGTAGCACAAACACTGGAAGAAGCAATCCATGCTTTAGAAATTGCATTCGCAATTGAAAATAACCAAGTTGTGATTGAAGAATGTTTAGTTGGTTTTGAATTTTCATTAATGAGTTTTGTATGCGAAGATGTTGTTGTTGCAATGGAAATTGCACAAGATCATAAATGTGCATACGATGGAGATACTGGTCCAAACACAGGTGGTATGGGAGTATACTCTCCAGTAAAGAAAATTACACCTGAAATAGTGGAAGAGACAATGGAAAAAGTAATGCGCCCAATGGCGAAAGCTATGGTTGCTGAGGGTGTTCCATTTACTGGATTCTTATATGGTGGTCTGATGTTGACTGAGGATGGTGTTAAAACCATAGAGTTTAACGCTCGTTTTGGTGATCCAGAAGCAGAGGTAATTTTACCAAGATTGCAAAGCGATTTCGCACAAACAATTTTACGTGTAATGAATAAAGAAGAAGTTACACTAGAATGGGATGATAAGGTTACTTTAGGTGTCGTGTTGGCAAGTGAAAACTATCCAGCATCTTCTACAAAAGGTGCCATCATTGAAGGTTTACAACAGGTTGAAAGTGAAGTGTTCCATATGGGAACAGCGCTACAAGATGGACATGTGATTAGCGATGGTGGTCGTGTGTTGATTGTAGTAAGTAGTGGTGATAGTATAGAGGAAGCGTATGAGAAAGCGTATGCGGATGTGAAGAAGATTCAATGTGATAAATTATTTTATCGTAATGATATTGGAAAGAAAGATATGTAGAGGGAGAACAATATGTTAAATAGATATTCAAGAGAAGAAATGCGCAATATTTGGAGTGAACAATCAAAATTTGAGGCTTGGTTAAAGGTTGAAATCCTTGCTTGTGAGGCCTGGAGTACACTTGGTGAAATTCCAAAGGAAGATGTACAAAAGTTATGGGATAATGCATCGTTTGATATCGATCGTATTTATGAAATCGAAGAAGAAACACGTCATGATGTAGTTGCTTTTACAAGAGCGGTGAGTGAAACTTTAGGTGAAGAGAAGAAGTGGGTACATTATGGTCTTACTAGTACAGATGTTGTAGATACTGCTTATGGGTACTTATATAAACAAGCGAATGAAATTTTGTTGAAGGGAATGGAAACATTTTTAGAAACATTAAAAACACAAGCTTTACGTTATAAAGATGTTCCTTGTATGGGTAGAACACATGGTGTGCATGCGGAAATCACTGCATTTGGTCTTAAATTTGCATTATGGTATGCTGAAATGCAAAGAAACTTACAACGTTTTAAAGACGCTTGTAGTGGTGTAGAAGCTGGAAAAATTAGTGGAGCAGTAGGGACGTTTGCAAATACTCCACCACAGGTACAAGATTATGTGTGTGAAAAGTTAGGCATTGAATCAAGTGCAATATCTACACAAACTTTACAAAGAGATCGTCATGCAGAATATTATGCGACACTTGCTTTGATTGCTACTTCTATTGAAAAAATGGCTACAGAAATACGTCACTTACAAAGAACGGAAGTGCGTGAGGCAGAAGAGTTCTTTAGAAAAGGGCAAAAAGGAAGTAGTGCTATGCCACATAAACGTAACCCAATTGGTAGTGAAAATATGAGTGGGTGTGCAAGAGTATTGCGTGGATACATGCTGAGTGCATATGAAAGTGTACCATTATGGCATGAAAGAGATATTTCACATTCTGCAGCTGAGCGTATCATTGCTCCAGATGCAACTGCTTTATTAGATTACATGTTAACGCGTTTCAATAATATTATTGCGAATCTAACTGTATTTGAAGATAATATGTTAGATAATATTAATAAAACGTTTGGAGTTATCTTCTCACAACGTTTTATGTTGAAACTTGTAGAAAAAGGTTGGTCGAGAGAACAAGCGTATGATACTGTACAACCAAATGCTATGAAAGCATGGGAAAACAAAATTCCATTTAAACAATTAATGGAAGAAGATGCAAAAGTTAAGGAAACTTTAACACAAGAAGAGATTGATGCATGCTTCGATCCTACATATCAAATTCGCAATGTAGATGAAATCTTTAAAAGAGTTGGATTAATATAGTTAAAAGCAGTGTGAAAACACTGTTTTTTCTTGCTTAAATACGAAAAAAAAGGTACACTATAACAGTTGAAAGAGAGTGATAATTATGCCATTAACAGCAGGAATTGTAGGATTACCAAATGTAGGTAAATCCACATTATTTAATGCAATAACAAAATCTCAAGTGGAAGCAGCAAACTATCCATTTGCGACAATAGAACCAAACGTGGGTGTTGTAGAAGTACCAGATGCAAGAGTGGATCATCTAGTAGAAATTGTACAAACAAAAAAAGCAATCTATACGACATTTGAATTTACAGATATCGCTGGATTAGTACGAGGAGCAAGCCAAGGAGAAGGGTTAGGAAATAAATTCTTAAGCAATATTCGATTGACGGATGCGATTTGTCATGTTGTGCGTTGTTTTGATGATGATAATATTACACATGTGGATGGAAGTGTGGATCCAATTCGCGATATTGAGACCATCAATCTTGAATTAATCTTAGCGGATGAACAAAGTGTAGATAATCGTTTAAGTAAATTAGATCGTAAAGTAAAAGCTAGAGAAGCAGATGCTATTGTAGAACAGCAAATTCTTCAAAAAATAAAGGCAGTGTTAAGTCTTGCGAAGCCTGCACGTAGTGCAGATTTGAGTGATGATGAATTATTGGTAGTAAAAAACTTTCAGTTGCTTACTATTAAACCGATGATTTATATTGCGAATATGAGTGAGGAAGAGATTGCTAGTCCTGAAGAAAACCAACACTACATGAAGGTAAAAGAACTTGCCGAGAGTGAAAATAATGATGTTGTTGCAGTTTGTGCAAAAGTAGAGGAAGAATTAAGTGGATTGGAAGAGGAAGAAAAGCAAATCTTCTTAGATGACTTAGGTATCGTTGAGAGTGGATTAGACCAAGTAATCAAAGCAAGTTACCACATGTTGGACTTATGTACTTATTTTACAGCAGGAGTACAAGAAGTACGAGCTTGGACATTTCAAAAGGGAATGAAAGCACCACAATGTGCTGGAATCATCCATACTGACTTTGAACGTGGATTTATTCGTGCAGAAGTATATGCGTATGAAGCAATTCAAGAATTGGGTAGTGAACAAGCAGTGAAGGAAGCAGGTAAACTTCGTTTGGAAGGTAAAGAGTATATTGTGCAAGATGGAGATGTCATGCATTTTAGATTTAACGTTTAAGAACACGGATGTGTTCTTTTTCATTATTTCGTGATGAGTTATACTTTTAAATGTAGAAAGATGTAGTATAATAGGAAGGCAAAGAAGGTGAAATTATGATAGATGTAATTGTTATTGGAGGAGGACATGCCGGTGTAGAGGCTGCATTGGCATCAGCTCGATTAAAAAAGAAGACAGTACTTTATACTTTAAGTATTGATAATATCGCAAAAATGCCTTGTAATCCAAGTGTCGGAGGGCCTGCGAAAGGGATAGTCGTTCGAGAGATTGATGCACTTGGTGGAGAGATGGGTAGAGCAGCAGATGCAACGGCAATACAGTTTAAAATGTTGAATACTAATAAAGGACCTGGGGTGCAGTGTTTGCGCGTACAAAGTGATAAATTAGCCTATGCAAAGTATATGCAAGATAAGGTGCTACACACGAAACATCTAGAAGTGAGAGAGATGATGGTCTCTAAAATACTAGCAAAAGATAATAAAATTGTAGGTATTGAACAGGCTGATGGAGTTATTGTAGAGGCGAAAGTAGTCATCATGACAACAGGTACTTACATGAGTGGGAAGATTTTGATTGGGCATGAAGCCATTGCTGCAGGTCCAGATCATGAACCAACAACAGACACACTGTCTCAATCATTGCGTGATTTAGGAATCGAAACATTCCGTTTGAAAACTGGAACACCTGCTAGAGTTAAAAGAGATAGTATTGATTTTTCTAAAACAGAGCTACAACCTGGAAGTGATATGTTTGTATCTTTTTCTTATGAGACAAAAGAAATATTACCACTAGAAAAACAGGAACCATGTTATTTGACGTATACAAGCCCACTAACCCATGAAATCATCAACACGAACCTAGATAAAAGTGCTATGTATTCAGGACTAGTAGAAGGGGTAGGGCCGCGCTATTGTCCAAGTATCGAAGATAAACTTGTACGATTTGCAGATAAAGAACGTCACCAATTGTTTTTAGAACCAGAATCAAGAAGTTTAGATACGATATATGTGCAAGGATTTTCAACAAGTATGCCTTATGATATTCAGGAAAAGATGATTCATTCTTTACCAGGACTGGAACAAGCAGAAATTGAAATTTATGCATATGCCATTGAGTATGATGCGATAGATCCATTACAAATGAAAGTCACATTTGAAAATAAAAAAATCGAAAATTTATATACTGCTGGACAAATCAATGGGACAAGTGGATATGAAGAAGCTGCAGGTCAAGGTTTGTTGGCTGCAATCAATGCGTGTTTAAAACTAGATGGTAAAGATCCATTTGTATTGCGTAGAGATGAAGCCTATTTAGGTGTATTGGTGGATGATTTATGTAGTAAAGGTACTAAGGAACCATATCGCTTATTGACAAGTAGAAGTGAATATCGATTGTTGTTAAGACATGACAATGCGGATCAAAGAGTAAGTGAATATGGGTATAAAATAGGATTGTTGGATGCAACACGCTATCAATCTTACTTACAAAAAATGAAAGATATTGATATGTATAAAAAACAACTTAGTGAGATACGCTTCACTATGAAAAGTGATATCAATACTTATTTACATGATATTGGATATACAACGCTAAGTGAAGGGATCAGTGCCCTAGATTTGTTGAAAAGACCAAGAGTAAGTATCGCGGGAATGTCTGCATACACGAATTTAGAAATAAAAGAGGATGTTGCACAGGCAATTGAAATTGATGTAAAGTATGAAGGATATATTAGTAAAGCAAAAAAAGAAGCAGAAAAATTACAGAGTATGGATGCTTTGAAAATACCAGTTTCAATAGATTATGATGAAATAGATAACTTATCATTGGAAGCGCATCAGAAATTAAAACAAGTGCGACCAGTCACGTTAGGACAAGCAAGTCGCATTAGTGGGGTAAGCCCTGCAGATATTGCAGTACTTGCAATGATTTTGAAAAAATAAACATAAAAAAGATGAACTTATGTAGGAAGAGCGTTCATCTTTTTTATATGTTGTTGTTAAGGAGTGTTAGTTTGTCATAACTAACTATTTACATAATACATGATGTTTTTACTATTGTCAACACAAAAAGTTAGTTTTGTTTAACTTTTTTAATTTGAGTTATTTTAGCATAAAAAAAAGAAGAACTTATGTAGGAAGAGTTGAACTGAACCCCATTTATTGGAGAAGTTGAATTAAGCTAAGTGAAAGGATTGA
>CAYJJS010000040.1:0-12234 GCA_964370645.1 uncultured Erysipelotrichaceae bacterium
GTATACCTTCTAAAACCTTAATTCCTGTTAATGCTTCTCCAAGGTAGGTTTCATATTCACCACTACTCCCTTGTCTATTCATTGAAAATGTACTATCTTGTATAATATTTTCATTAATAGCATATGGGTATGATGAAATTTGATGTGAAGTATTATCAACTTTACTGATTTTACCATTACTTGCGCTAACCGCAAAATCAACAACACTATCGGGATTTTCTCCAACATGATTATGAAATGCAAAATACTGTGGTAGTGGCATTCTAAATGAATAATCACCTACTGGCGAGTGGTCATCACTTGCAAGCATAACTTCAATTGCGTAAGCATCATCGTCAACCAAAAGTGTTCCATCGTCATTTCTAAAATATAAATAACCATCACTTCCTAAATATAAATCATTTGTTGTATACTCTGTCTCATTAAGTAGTCTATCAACTACTTTAATGGACTTTACAAAATCACTATCATCATGATTATCTCTTCTAATTGGGTGATCTATAGATACGTTACTTTGTTCATTTCCAACTTCTGTAACCGACATACCTAATTTTCCATTTGGTTTCTCTAATAACATCAACCCAATATTTGATGCAATTGTTCCATTGGCATTATAGTATCGTGTGTCATTGCTTTCTGTATTTAGCAGATTAGATGGCTTTAACGTGAATGTAATAGTCCCATTCGTTCCTGGTAATTTCGTGTTATCAACTACATATGTTACACTCTGTTTATCCGCTGAAATAACCGCACTCTTTAAAAACACCGCACTTTGTGGGGCCGATGAAATCATCAACGGTGCTGCACTTCCATTGTTATATGGGTCGAAGTCCACAACAATTGTTCTTTCTTGATTTTTTGTTTCATCCGGATCATGTGTTATTTGTACTTCGTAATTGTATGAAATACTGTCTTCTGTATAGTCCCATACAAAATCTGGATTTTCTGGGGTTGCGTACGGTATTGAACTTGATACAATTTTAACAAGTCCGTTTTCGCTACTTTTAATATATCCTGACTGTAAACTCGGTGTGTGTTGCTCCAAGTTTTCCACTTCGTCATATTGTACTGTTGGTGCAATCACATCAACTGAAATTGTAGGGATTTCTACCCCTTGTCCCAAAATAAATGCATCTTCATTTACTCTTGCTTCATACAAAAAAGATTCACTCTCACTTGTTGAATATGTTTTTTCATTTACTTCTATCCAACTTACTGGAATTTCTTTTGTAGTAGGCTCACTTTCATCTTCACTTGTTTTTACACTTGCTAAAATTACTTCAGGCAAATCAATGGCGGTTTCACTATGCAAAAATACTTCTTGCTTCAAAACATTTTCGCTTAGTTCAAACCCAACAATTTCCTCTTTAATTACCTCTTCAATCCCTATTTCTTCACTTGCTTGTATATCCAACGCATTCGTTGGAACCAGTTGCAAAGTTAAAGCTATCGCTATTAAACTAGCAAACAAACGCCCTTTTAGTCTCATATTTTTCCTCCAATTGTCTATTATTACCAAAGCATATATACACCCACTATTACTCTCTGTAAACACTTCTAAGCACACAATTACTTCGACATTCAAAATAATAACAATCGTATTTACAAAGTAAAAAAGTAGCCTTACCAATTTGTAAATAACTACTTCTATTACGATATTATTTATGTTTTTTATACTTACGCTGGAAATATAACTAATGTTTATAGATATTCTTGTTTTAACAATACTTATATGTACCTTTATGTTTTTTTATAACATATATACTTACACCAAGAGATAAAACTTCCGCACAAGGTATTGCTAACCATATCCCATTAATACCAATCACTCTTGGTAGTATGAGCAGACTACACACAATGAATACACCTGTTCTAAGAAAAGATAAAAGTGCACTTACTTTTCCATTGGATAACGCAGTAAATAAACTAGATGTGAATATATTAAAACCACACAGTAAAAAAGATAGGGAAAACAAGGTAAATCCATCTAATGAAATTTGAAACACCGTGCTTTCAATCGGTGTAAATACATTTATTAATGGAGTAGCAAAAACTTTAGAGACAACGAATATAAAAAGTGAAAATACAAATAAAATACGCAATGACATTTTAAACAATTTACGAATTTGTTGGTTATCTCCTTTTCCATATTGATAACTAAATATAGGAGCGACTCCACTTGAAAAACCAAAAAATAATGACGACAGCACATATTGTGCATATAAAATAATAGTAAGTGCCGCGATTCCTTGTTCATCCATAAACATTAAAATACTAACATTAAATAAATACGTTGTTACAGAATACGACAAGTTAGAAACCATCTCTGATGACCCATTACTCGCGATTCTTTTTAATGTATCCCATTTCCAATGGAATTTTGTGAAATACAATGTACCTTTACGTTGAAAAAGAAAGTACAATAACCCAAAAATAACTAAGATACTTTGGCCACACACTGTACCCCATGCTGCACCAGAGACACCGATTTGTAATACCCCCATGAAAACATAGTCCAGGACAACATTCGTTACTCCCGCAAGAAGTGTTAGTATGAGTCCAATATGCGATTTACCAGCAGCAACAAAATATGTTTGTAATAAAATTTGTAGTATCCACAATGTCGCAAACACTCCAATTACACTCATATACTCTACACCATATGGATATAACACTGGCGTCATTCCTAAAAAAGAAAACATTGGGTCCATAAACATGAGAATCACTACACTCATGAACGCACCATATAAAATAGCAATGACAATAATCATTGTAAATATAGATCTTGCTTCCTCATATTTATTTTGACCCATTTTTCTAGAAACGAGTGCACTTCCTCCACTCGCTAAAAGTATTGACACTGCATTCATCAAGCTAATAATCGGCCAAAATACATTTGTCGAAGATAGCGCCTCTGCCCCTACAAAATTGGAAATGAAAATTCCATCTGTTAATTGATAAAAAGACATGAACACCATCATAACGATAGTCGGAGATACAAACCTTAACAACGAAAAATAAGTGAATTTTCGATTTAAATTATTTTTCATATTACACAAGAAAAAATGCAACTACTTGGTTGCATCTTCACCCTTTTCTAGAACTTTTTTTAATTTCTTTTCAAACTCCGCACGCGCAAACAGTACACTTTGCCCACAACCTAAACACTTAATACGAATATCTGCACCCATACGTATAATTTTCCAATATTTACTCTTTTTACATGGGTGTTCCTTTTTCATCTCTACGATATCTTCCAAATCGTAAATATACGTTTTCATATCTTCACTCCTTTTCCTTATATGCATCTAATGTATTTACAAGTAACATAGCTCTTGTCATTGGCCCCACTCCTTTTGGAACAGGGGTAATATATTTCACATGATCTAGACACTCCTCTAAATCAACGTCTCCACATAATTTATTGTCTTCACTTCGATTCACACCTACATCAATGACAATTGCACCTTTCTTCAACCAGTCTTTTTTAACCATTTTCGCTTTCCCTACAGCAGCAACAACAATATCTGCTTGTGCAACTTCATGTTCAATATTTGCAGTGCGCGAATGTGTGATACTCACTGTAGCATTCGCATTCAACAATAATTGCGCCATTGGTTTTCCAACAATGTTGCTACGTCCAATTACCATAGCCTTCATTCCACTCAAATCCTCATATCCCATAACTTTCAGTATATGCATGACTCCTTTAGGTGTACAAGGTAAAAATGTTTTTTCCTGTATCATCATCTTCCCAATATTATAAGGATGAAAACCATCTACATCTTTACTTGGATCAATCGCAAACAAAACCTTTTTTTCATCAATATGCTTTGGTAATGGCAATTGCACCAAAATACCATCTACTCCCTCATCTGCATTCCAAGCTAAGACCTGCTCAATGATTGTTGCCTCACTCACCTGCGTGTCATAACGCAATGTTTGTTGTGTATATCCCACTTCACAACAATCATTCTCTTTCCCTCTAACATAAGAAGCACTTCCTACATCCTCTCCAACTAAAATCACACTCAAATGTGGCACTCTCTTATGCATTGATTGCAGGGTAGCCACTTCTTGCTTGATGTCTTCTTTTATTTGTTTTGCAATTTCACTTCCATATATTATTGTTCCCATTATATTTCCTCGCTATCTATAATTATTGTCACTGGTCCATCATTTAATAAAGATACTTTCATATCTGCACCAAATATCCCACATTTTACATCTACTCCAAAAGATTTTATTGTCGAATTAAAAGTATCATACAACATTATTGCATTCTCCGCTTTTGCCGCTTGTGTAAAAGAAGGCCTTCTGCCCTTTTTACAATCTGCATATAATGTAAATTGAGAAATACTTAAGATACTGCCTCCAACATCCAATAAGGAACGATTCATTTTTCCAAGTTCATCTTCAAAAATTCTAAGTTCAACACATTTTCTTGCTACTTTTTCAATCTTCGATGCATCATCTCCATCTTGAAAACCAACTAGAATCAACAACCCCTGTTGAATCTCTCCCACAATTTTTTTATCTACACACACACTTGCGTGTGTTACTCTTTGTAATACAACTTTCATACGCTCTCCTTATTTAAGACAAAATAGATGAAAACAAAACAATAATACCTATAAATATAAACAGAATAATTATTATTTTATGTTTTATGACCCTTCTTTAACATTAGACAAATTGTAACAAATTTATAACACATTGACAATCTATAAAACAATTACACGAAATCATCATGAAAGATTTTCATAAAATGAAAATTTATAACATTTTACATTGCTTTTCTACTGTAATTAGTATAAAATAGCCTTATGGAAAAGATGAATACATTTTATTTTTATTTTATATAGCCCCAAAAGAAACCAGTGAAAGTTGGTTATTTTCTACATACGGGGCATAAAACATTGGCACAGACTCTTACGTTAGTGCTTTTTTTATTAGAAAGGGAGAATTATGAAAACAATACGAGTAAACATACCAAACCATGAATATGACATTATTCTAGAAAGAGGATGTATCACAAACTTGCAAACACATATTGATACAAGTCGTAAAATATTCATTTTGACAGATACAAACATTCCAGACAAATGGATACGAATTGTGCAAACGCAATGTACAAATAGTATGGTATATAAAGTAAAGGCAGGAGAACAAGCAAAAAGCTTTGCTACCTATGAAAAAGTACTACAACAACTATCTCAATTTCATATGTCTAGAAAAGATTTAGTCATTGCATTAGGTGGTGGTGTGATTGGTGATTTAGCTGGTTTTGTTAGTGCTACATATATGCGTGGTATTGATTTTGTCTCAATCCCTACGACAACTCTTTCACAAATTGATTCAAGCATTGGTGGAAAAACAGCAATCAATCTAGGTAAAGTAAAAAACATAGTTGGTAGCTTTCACCATCCAAAAGCTGTGTTTATTGACTTTGATACACTTAGCACACTAGAAGATAGACATGTGAAAAGTGGTTTAATCGAAGCAATTAAAGCAGGTCTAATTTATGATCCAAAATTATTTGCATTATTTGAAGAAGATGCATCCAAACATCTAGAAGAAATTATTTATCGCAGCCTTCTTGTGAAAAAAGATGTTGTTGAAAAGGATGAAAAAGAAAGTAGCTTACGTAAAATTTTGAACTTTGGTCACACTATCGGACATGGTATCGAGGCATATTACAACCTAGAAACCTATTATCATGGAGAATGCGTGGCAATGGGAATGTTGTATTTTACAAATAAAAAAATTGCACAAAAGCTTAGAAAATTATATGCAGAAATGAACATACCACTAGATACAAGTTTTGATATAGAAGAAGTATATCAACTTTGTACACTCGATAAAAAAGCATTTAGCAATCAAGTAAGCGTAGTTGTTGTAGAAGAAATTGGTACCGCCAAGATTATGGATGTGCCAATGATTTCTTTAAAAACAATCATAGAAAGAGGTACATATGAAGAGTAGTATTGGAAATCAATTTAATATTAATATTTTTGGTGAAAGCCACGGAAGTCATGTTGGAGTTGTTATTAATGGAGTTTGTCCTGGTATTAAAATAGACATGGACTTCATCAATCACCAACTAGATTTGCGTAAACCTAGAGGACGTATATCCACAGCTAGAGTAGAAAGTGATACACCCATCATTGTATCTGGTGTATTTAACTCATATAGTACGGGAACCCCGATTTGTATTTTATTTGAAAATAATAATACGAAAAGCAAAGACTATGCGAAAACAAAAGATTTCATGAGACCTTCTCATGCCGATTATACAGCCAATGAGAAATATATGGGATATCAAGACTATCGTGGTGGAGGACACTTCTCTGGTCGTCTTACAACCCCTATCGTGGCTGCTGGAGCGATTGCAAAACAAATTTTAGCAAGTAAAGGCATTCAAATCGCTTCTCATATTCATACACTTGGAAATATTGTGGATGATGCTTTTAATGAAACGGATATAACTTCACAAATAAGTCACTTAAACAATGCATATTTCCCTGTAATCAACGAAGAAAAGGCAAAGGCGATGCACAAGTACATGGAAGACATCGCTGCGCAAGGAGATAGTTGTGGGGGAATCTTAGAGAGTATGGTTATAGGTATGCCTTGTGGAATTGGTGAACCTATGTTTTATTCTATCGAAAGTGTACTATCTCACTTATTATTTTCTGTCCCTGCTTTAAAAGGTGTTTCCTTTGGATTAGGATTTGAATTTGCAAAGCATACAGGAAGTATTGTCAATGATTCATTTTATTATGATAATGGACATGTAAAAACAAAAACAAATAATAACGGTGGGATTAATGGTGGGATTAGTAATGGAATGCCTATCTGTATTAAAAGTGTAATTAAACCTACTCCTTCGATATTCAAAAAACAAGATACTATCAATATCGAAACACACGAAAACGTATCCTTTCAAATTGAAGGAAGACATGATCCAGCTATCATTCATCGAGCAAGGGTTGTCTTAGATAGTATGATTGCTATTGGACTACTTGACTTACTTGTTGAACGTTATGGTTATGTTTGGATGAAAGAAGACACATCATGCAATATGGATTAATTGGAGAGAAACTTGGGCATTCCTTTTCCAAGTTAGTACAAGAACGATTACTTGAAGATTATGTATATGAATTACATCCACTTTCTCCAAATGCTTTAGATGCATTTTTAAAAGAAAAGAATTTCAAAGGAATTAATGTTACCATCCCATACAAGCAAGATGTAATTGCTTACCTAGATGAAGTAGACACACACGCGAAGATTATCGGTGCTGTGAATACCATAGTGAATCGTAATGGTAAGTTATATGGATACAATACTGACTACAATGGATTTGCTTATATGCTTAGGTATCACAATATTGATGTACGTAATAAAAAGGTTATTATACTTGGCAGTGGTGGTGCTAGTAAGGCTGTCTATAAAGTAGTCAAAGATATGGGCGCTGATCAAATATATATAACTTCACGTAAAAAAAATGAAACTACTTTATTGTTACAAGAAGTATATACACACCATAATGATGCACACATACTCATCAATACAACCCCTTGTGGGATGTATCCTAATGTCGATAGCACACCTATTGAATTATCCCACTTTACACAATGTCTTGCATGCATTGATGTAGTATACAATCCCTTGCATACTACATTTCTAATACAAGCGAAACAAAGAGGAATACAAGTAGTAGGTGGTTTGCAAATGTTAGTGGCACAAGCAAAATATGCACTTGAACATTTTAAATCGATACAAATTGATGATGTGCAAATTGATCGCATATACCAAGAAATTATGTTGTCTCAATGTAACATCATTACTACAAACCCACAGCAAGTGAATGATTTATGTATTACATATCAAAAAGAATATGTAGATTTAAAAAAACAAGATAAAAGTATATTAGCAGATGGAAGTAAAGTAGCAGCTTGTAGTTTGCAACAACTACAGGATATTGATTTCATAAATGAAGTTGCGAGAAATTCGATAATACTACAACAAGAAAATATAGAAGAAGTTATAAATAAGATAAAGAAATGGAGCAAATAAAATGATTATTACAATTAAAAAAAGAGCAGACAAGCAACAAGTAGAGGCATTAATTAGAGATTTAGAAAAAAAGGGTGTACAAGCACATGAAATCGTAGGTAGTGATTATAATGTATTTGGTTTAACAGGAGATACTACAATTTTAGATGAGAAAGCAATTGCAGCAAATGAATGTGTTGAAAATGTAGTGCGTATTGCGGCAAAATACAAGTTAGCAAATCGCTTGTTTCACCCAGAAGATACTATTATTGACGTGAATGGAATCAAAATTGGAGGACAAGAAAAAATCGTTGTTATCGGAGGGCCTTGTGCTGTAGAGAACAAAGAAATGATGATGGAACTGGCGCATGATGTAAAAGAGGCTGGTGCGGTAATGATTCGTGGTGGTGCATACAAACCAAGAACCAGTCCTTATGCTTTCCAAGGAATGCGTACAGAGGGGATTTTAGCAATGGTTGATGCTAAAGAAGAAACTGGTTTACCGATTTGTACAGAATTAATGTCTCAAGATCAAATTGATGAATTTGAACAATATGTTGATATAATTCAAATTGGTGCACGTAATATGCAAAACTTTGAATTATTAAAAGAATTAGGAAAAAGAACAACGAAACCAATCTTATTAAAAAGAGGATTCGCTAACACTATTGATGAATGGATTATGAGTGCTGAATACATTATGGCGAATGGAAATCCAAATGTCATCCTTTGTGAGCGTGGAATCCGTACATTTGAAACAGAAACTAGAAATACACTAGATTTAAGCGTTATTCCTATTATTAAGGAAAAAACACATTTACCAATCATCATTGATCCATCTCATGCAACTGGAGATTATAAGTTAGTTGAATCTGCTTCGCTTGCTGCAGTAGCTGCAGGAGCAGATGGTTTAATCATTGAGGTACACCGTAACCCTTCATGTGCATATAGTGATGGAGCACAGTGTCTAAAACCGAAAAAATTTGTTGCACTAATTGAAAAAGCAAGACAAATTGCGAAAGTAATTGGAAGGGATATTTAACATGATTATCACATGCAAGAAAAATACAGAGCAAAATGAAATCAATCATATCGTCGAAATGATCGAAGCTAAAGGTTTGCAAGTACACCCAAGTATTGGAGAGAATTACATCGTATTAGGTATTGTTGGAGATACGACAATTCTTGATGAAAAAATATTGCGTGCAAATCACAACATTGAGAATATCACAAAAGTATCTGCTCCATACAAACAAGTCAGCCGTTTATTCCATCCAGAAGATAGCATCGTAGATGTTGCTGGGGTTAAAGTTGGAGGTAAAGAAAATATCATCATTATCGGAGGACCTTGTTCTATTGAAGGAGAAGAACAAATTGTTAGATTAGCAAAAGCCGTCAAAGAAGCTGGTGCCTGCATGGTACGCGGTGGTGCATATAAACCAAGAACTAGCCCTTATGCCTTTCAAGGAATGCAAAGCGAGGGAATTGCAGCTTTAAACGAGGCTAGAGCAAAAAGTGGTTTACCAACAGTATCAGAGCTAATGGATGTGGAAAAAGTTGAAGAATTTGAACAACATGTAGATTTAGTACAAATTGGTGCACGTAATATGCAAAACTTCTCATTATTAAAAGCTGCAGGTAAAATGAGTAAACCTATTTTATTAAAACGCGGATTATCAAACACTATCGAAGAATGGCTAATGGCTGCAGAATACATTATGGCAAACGGAAACAAGAATGTAATCTTATGTGAACGTGGAATTCGTACATTTGAGACATATACGAGAAATACATTGGATTTGAGTGTTATTCCTATTGTGAAAAAGAAAACACATTTACCAATCGTGATTGATCCATCACATGCAACAGGAGACTGGGAACTGGTTGAAAGTATGTCTTTAGCTGCGATTGCAGCTGGTGCAGATGGATTAATGATCGAAGTGCATGATGTTCCAGAATGCGCTTGGAGTGATGGTGCACAATCACTAAAACCAGAAAAATTCAAACAAGTAATCGACAAAGGAAGAATCATCGCCAAGGTCGTAGGGAGAGATATTTAATGAAAGTAAAAGTATATCCAAGTACAGTCAAAGGTAGTGTCACAATTCCACCTTCTAAAAGCATGTCTCATCGCGCTATCATAGCCGCTTCTCTTGCCAAAGGGAAAAGTGTTATTAGTAATGTTGCATACAGCGATGATATTAAAATTACTATTGCAGGAATGCAACAGTTAGGTGCCACTATCACTTGCTTAGAGGACAGTGTCATCATCGAAGGAGTCCAATCCTTCTCTTCTTTACAAAATAACGAAGTATTTTGTAAAGAAAGTGGATCAACCTTACGTTTTTTCATTCCTATCTTCTCATTGTGCGATACGACCATATCTTTCACTGGAGAGAATCGTCTTTTAAAAAGACCTCAAAAAATATATGAAGATATGTTTCTTGCGCAATCTATCCCATATACACAAGATGACAATAAGATTGAAATTGGTGGAAGTTTAAAACCAGGTGCATATGAATTAGATGGTAACGTCAGTTCACAGTTTATTTCAGGTTTATTATTTGCATTGCCTCTATTATCACAAGATTCAACAATTACCATTAAAGAACCTTATGAATCTCGCTCATACGTAGATTTAACTTTACAAATTTTACAATTATATGGTGTTGAGGCTACTTACACTTCTAGTAATACATTATATGTGAAAGGAAACCAAACGTATACTCCTTATGACTACCGTATAGAAGGTGACTATTCACAACTAGGATTTTTTGCTTGTTTAGGTGCAATCAACAACGATATTGACTGTGTTGGTTTAACACATGATAGCAAGCAAGGAGATAAACAAATTATTGAAATTTTGCAAAACGCAGGTGCAAACATTGAGTACATTGAAAATGGATATCGTATTCATAAAAGTAATCTAATAAAAAATAGTATCGATTTACAAAACTGCCCTGATTTAGGACCAATCCTTAGTGTAATGGGTACTTTCACAGAAGAAACTCACATTTACAACGCCGCTCGATTACGATATAAAGAAAGCGATCGTATTGCAGCTATGGAGAGTGAATTGAAAAAATTAGGTGTTGATATTCATAGTAATGAAAATGAAATGTGGATTCGTGCAACTGCACTACAAACGAGTGACCTACCATTAAGTGGACATAAAGATCATCGCATTGTTATGAGTTTAAGTGTACTAGCAACAACTCTAGATAAAGCAGTCATCATAGATGAAGCACAGTACATAAATAAATCTTACCCAACATTCTTTGAAGATTTGCAATCACTTGGTGTAAAGGTGGATATCATCCATGATTAGTAAACAAAAAACCTTCCTAATTATTGGTTTAGGTCTTTTAGGTGGTAGTTACGCCATTCGCCTAAAACAACAAGGATACCGTGTATTAGGTTTAGCTCGTCGTCAAGAAAGCATTGACTACGCACTGGCTCACAACATCATAGATAAAGGTAGTATACATGTTGATAGCATCGTTAGTGAAGCAGATATAATCATATTCGGACTGTATCCAAATGCAATGTTAGAGTGGACTAAACAATACCAACACTTATTTAAATCCAATGCAATAATTAGTGATGTGACAGGGGTTAAGACAAACATTGTACAACCTATGCAAGATATGTTGCGCGAGGATGTAGAATTTATCTCTGCGCACCCTATGGCTGGAAAAGAGTCAAGTGGACTAGAACATGCCGATGCATCTATCTTTAAACACGCTAATTATATTATTACACCAACTGAAAGAAACACAAAAGAAGCAATCGAATTTTCACACGATTTAGCCAATTGTTTAGGTTTTCATCGTATTGCAATCCTATCTTGTGAAGAACATGATGCAATGATTGGTTTTTTATCACAATTAACACATGTTATTGCTGTTTCTTTAATGAATACTCATGATAATTCACATTTAGTGAATTATACTGGAGATTCTTTTAGAGATTTAACACGTATTGCAAAAATAAATGAAAATATGTGGACGGAACTATTTTTATTGAATAAAGATATTTTATTAAAAGAAATCGATGCATTCATGGCTTCTGCTTCACACTTTAAACAAGCATTGCAAAATGAAGATAGTGATGAAATGAAGCGTCTATTCATACAATCTACAGAACGCAGAAAAAAATTTGATAGATAAAAAG
>CAYJJS010000041.1:0-11364 GCA_964370645.1 uncultured Erysipelotrichaceae bacterium
GCTCCATAGAACATAAACTATCGAAAGATAGTTTTTTTTCACAAACAAAAAGCAGCAAAGATAGTAATGCTACATCACACTATCTCTACTGCTTTTTTATTTGCTTATCAATCTATTCAATTTCATGAATCTCACATTTCCCTTTTTGGACCATACTCATTCTCACAAAATGTATAAGAAATATAAGTGCTATTACACCAATCATAAAAGGTATAAAAAAATCGTGTAAATTAATACCAGCAAGACTTAAAAAATACCATAATATTCCATAGGCTATCATCAAGAGCTTTGGCGCGTCCCAAATACACTTTCTGACAAATCCAATTGGTTTACATGTATACATTCTCCCATTTACTTTAACTTTATAGTATGGAAAATATGCTCTAGCAAGGTCTTTTTCACCAATCATATAGTTTTCTTTCATATTGTCCTCCTTTATAACCTAAGTATACTCTTAGAATATACTATGCTTTCCATCAATACAAGCGATTCAACGACAATTTAAAGCACACTACACACATAAAAAAACACCCGAAATATTGTCAAAATACTTCGGGTGTAATTCATTTAACCAATTAAATATAAACAAATAGCAACTACAAACATTAGTAGAAAAGTACTAATCATAGCAATTAAAGTATTTGCATAGCCTTTTGGTTGAACACGTCCTAGACTATCTAGTTTCTTAATGAGTGGGTGTAATTTAATGTAGTATGTTGCAATTGCTGGTATCATCACTAGTAAAGATGCAAGTTTAATCGTATCATTTCCATATACTACAATAACAATTAGTAATACCACAAAAATTAATTTACTACCAGCAACCCAGTTGGCCATGTATTTTTTAAATAACATTGTACTCTCATCTTGTTCCTGATTCCAATCCTTGAATACAGCTAATCCATTACCATATTTAAAATCTGGTTTCATGTAAATAATGATAATATTGGATAATTCCAAAAAAACAAATATATAAATACTAATATCTAAAAAATTCATACAAATCACCTCATTACTCATTATATAAATGTTTTCATGAAATAGCAATTCGAAATAATTACTACCTTTTATCGCTTTTCTATGTATAATTAAATCATGAAATATATACAAGCGAAATCACTCCTATCAAAATCAAATTACATCAATATCTATCGTGGTTGTACCCATGGTTGTATTTATTGTGACTCTAGAAGTCATTGTTTTGAGATTGGTGATTTCGAAGATATTCAAGTGAAAGAAAATGCAGCCGTACTATTAGATAAAGAACTATCTAGAAAAAGGAAAAAAATAATGATACATACTGGTGCAATGAGTGATCCTTACCTACCTATAGAAAAAGAACTTGAGCTTACAAGAGCGTGCCTAAAAGTAATAGCAAAAAGAGGGTTTGGTGTGAGCATCATTACCAAAAGTGATTTAGTGCTAAGAGATATAGATATTCTAAAAGAAATAAACAAAAACGCTAAATGTGTTGTACAAATGACATTAACAACTGCAGATGCGTCATTATGCGCCATCCTTGAGCCAAATGTGTGTAGCACTAATCAGCGTGTAGAAGCTTTAAAACAACTCCATGAGGCAGGTATACCAACTATCGTATGGATGACACCCATCTTGCCTTATATAAATGATACAAAAGAAAATATTCAAAAGCTATTACAGTATTGTATACAAGCTAAGGTGTATGGTGTATTAAGTTTTGGAATAGGCATGAGTTTGCGCCCAGGAAGTAGAGAATTTTACTACTCTCATCTAAACAAAAACTTTCCTCACCTTCTTAATACATATCGAAAACAATATGGTAGTGCCTATATCTTAAAAAGCCCCCACCATAAAACACTGTATCAGGAAATTCGTTCACAATGTGTCAATCACGGGATTTTATACCGTGAAAAAGATATCTTTGATTATCTAAATACATTCCCAACACACCATGAACAATTAACTTTATTTTAATCAAAAAAGAGCGATTTTTCATCGCTCTTCTTTTTACATTTTTGGTTTTACGTTCATTCTATTAATTGCTTTATGCAAAGCAATCTCAGCACGTCGCATATCCGTACGACTTTCGTTTTCACGCAAACGTTTTTCAGCACGTTCTTTCGCTTTCAATGCACGTTCAAAATCAATTTCTTCTTCCCCTTCAATCGTGTCCGTTAAAATATTCACTTTATTATCTAAAAAGTGTAACATTCCTCCACCAAGTGCATACTCTTTTTTTTCTGCACCATTCACAATTTCAAGTTTAGAAATTTTAAGCATAGCAACCATCGGCATATGATTTGAAAGAAGTCCAAATTCTCCCTCTACACTACAAGCATTAATTTGTGTCGCTTGACACTCCTTATACAAACCTGTAGGCGTGATGATTTTCACTTCCATCATACTATTCACCTAATGCTTTCGCTTTTTCCACTACATCTTCAATCGTTCCAGCGAACATAAATGCACGCTCTGGAAGGTGATCGTATTTACCAGCAAGAATTTCTTTGAAACTGAAGATTGTATCTTCTTTTGAAACATACTTCCCTTTCATACCAGTAAAGTTTTCACCAACATTGAATGGTTGAGATAAGAAGTTACGAATACGACGAGCTCTATTTACTGTCATTTTATCGTCTTCACTTAACTCATCCATACCTAGAATCGCAATAATATCTTGTAATTCTTTGTATTTTTGTAGGATACGTTGTACCCCACGAGCCACTTCATAGTGATCGTCCCCAACAACTAATGGATCCAAAATTCTTGAACTAGATTCTAATGGATCTACTGCAGGATAAATCCCAAGTGATGCAATCCCGCGATCTAATACGGTTCTTGCATCCAAGTGAGCAAACGCAGTTGCTGGCGCTGGATCGGTTAAATCGTCTGCAGGTACATAAATTGCTTGTACTGAAGTGATTGATCCATCCTTCGTTGAAGTAATACGCTCCTGCAAATTACCCATTTCTGTTGCTAGTGTAGGTTGGTATCCAACCGCACTAGGCATACGCCCTAACAATGCACTAACCTCACTTCCCGCTTGCGTAAAACGGAAAATATTATCTACGAACAATAAAACGTCTTGGCGATCTACATCACGATAATGCTCAGCCATTGTAAGACCTGTAAGAGCGACACGCATTCTCGCTCCTGGACTTTCATTCATCTGTCCATATACAAGTACAGTTTTCTCTAAAACTCCACTCTCTTTCATCTCGTGGTACATATCGTTTCCTTCTCGAGTACGTTCACCTACTCCAGTAACAACTGATTTTCCACCATGTTCTGTTGCAATATTATGAATTAATTCTTGAATTAAAACGGTTTTACCAACACCAGCTCCACCAAACAAACCAATCTTACCACCCTTTGCATAAGGACAAAGTAAATCGATAACTTTAATTCCTGTTTCAAGTACTTCAGCAGATGTCTGCTGTTCATCAAAACTAGGTGCACTTCTATGAATTGGCATACGTTGAACAGTTGCTGGAAGAGGCTCTTTTTCATCAATCTCTCTACCTAACACGTTAAAAATTCTTCCCAATACCGCTTCACCAACTGGAACACTGATTGGTGCACCTGTATCCACTGCATCCATTCCACGAACTAATCCATCCGTTGAATCCATTGCAATAGTACGTACACGATCGTCTCCAATATGTTGTGCTACCTCACAAACTAAAGGTAATTTATCTTCTCCTAAAGGGATGTCGATTGCAGTTAATAATTTTGGTAAGTGATTGCTTTCAAAAACGATATCTACTACTGGTCCAATTACTTGGACTATTTTACCTATATTTTTACTCATCGTAATCTCCTCTATTGTAAAGCACTAGCCCCACCAACAATTTCCGTTATTTCCTGGGTAATTGCGGCCTGACGTGCCTTATTAAATTCTAATGACAATTGATCTCTCAATTCTTCAGCATTATTTGTTGCATTTTCCATCGCACTTTGACGACTTGCTTGTTCACTTGTTTTTGTTTCCAACCAATAACTAAACAACAAACTTTTTAAATACATAGGAATTAATTCATCTAAAATCGCTTCTCCACTTGGCTCAAATATCGTTTGTGCACTCGCAGCTTTTGCTCCGTGATCTTTTTCTACAGGTAACAATGTCACCTTCATAGGTTCAAAAGTTACCGCATTCACAAACTGTGTATAAACTACATCTATACAACTAATTTTTTGTTGTGTATATAAGCTAAGTGCAATACTTGCAATCTTATTGATATCTTCAATTCCTTCTTCATCTACATTATGTAAATTATCCAATACTTCTAGCCCTGTTTTCTTAACCCAAGAAATACCACGGCTACCTACAATAATTACATAACTATTTTTTTCTACTGCTTGTTCTACAAGTTTATAAACATTGGCATTATATCCACCACATAATCCCATATCACTTGTATAAATAATACACAAAGCACGCTCTGCACTGCTCTTCACTAAGTAAGGGTGCTTCACATTATCTAAAGAAGCCAAAATACTATTGATCGTTTCCTTTAAGTATTTCGCATACTCTCTATTGTGTGTCATACGTTCTTTACTTTTTCTAAGTTTACTAGCCGCAACCAGTTGCATTGCTTTGGTAATTTTCTTTGTGGAATCTACGGAACGTATACGAGTTTTTATTTCTAACTTACTAGCCATTACACACTCTTAATCGAACACTTTTTGAAACGCTGTTAACGCTTGCGTCAATGAAGCTTTTAATGTATCACTAATAACTTGTTTTTCTTCTAACTCGTTTACTAATTCAGCATGTGATTCTTCCATAAACGCATGCATTTTTCTTTCGTATTCTTTGATATTTGCGACTTCCACAGTTTTTAAGAATCCTTGCTGTGCTGCAAATAAAGACAATACTTGTTGTGTTACACTAAGTGGTGAATACTGCCCTTGTTTCAACAACTCTCTTAAACGTATTCCATGATCTAAAGTAGCCTTCGTACTTGCATCTAAATCACTACCAAATTGAGCAAATGCCTGTAATTCTGCATATTGTGCTAACTCTAACTTTAAAGACCCCGCAACTTGTTTCATCGCTTTAATTTGTGCACTACCACCTACACGACTTACTGATAATCCACTATCTACAGCTGGGCGAACTCCACTGTTGAATAACTCAGACATTAAGAAAATTTGTCCATCTGTAATAGAAATTACATTTGTTGGAATATATGCTGAGATATCTCCTGCTTGTGTTTCAATGATTGGTAGCGCAGTTAAACTTCCACTACCATACTCATCACTCATTTTCGCAGCTCTCTCCAATAATCTTGAATGCAAATAGAATACATCTCCTGGATATGCTTCACGCCCTGGAGGACGTTTTAATAATAATGACATTGTACGATATGCAACCGCATGTTTACTCAAATCATCATAAATAATTAATACATCTTCACCCTTCTCCATCCATTCTTCTCCAATTGCACAACCTGCATAAGGAGCAATGTATTGAAGAGGAGCACTATCACTTGCTGTACTACTTACAATCGTTGTATACTCTAAAGCACCATGACTTCTAAGCTTTTCAACAATTTGTGCAACTGTACTAGCTTTTTGTCCAATTGCTACATAAATACATTTCACGCCATTGTCTTTTTGATTCAAAATCGTATCAATCGCAATCGCAGTCTTTCCAGTTTGACGATCCCCAATGATTAACTCACGTTGACCTTTTCCAATTGGAATCATCGAGTCAATACATTTTAAACCCGTTTGTAAAGGTTGATGTACACTCTTTCTTGTCATAACTCCAGGTGCAACTCTCTCCACCGGTCTAAAAGTATCACTTTTGATTTCTTCTCCACCATCGATTGCTTGCCCTAAAGCATTTACTACTCTACCTAATAAAGCATCACCTACTGGAACCTCAACAATACGTCCAGTACGCTTAACAATGTCACCTTCTTTAATGTTTGAATCATCACCCATTAAAACAACACCCACATGCTCTTCTTCTAAATTTAGAACCATCCCATATACATCACCAGGGAATAAAAGAAGTTCTCCAGCCATTGCTTTTTCAAGCCCATGCACAAGTGCAATACCATCACCAATGGTGATAACACTCCCACTCTCACTAACTTCTAATACCTCGTCGTATCTCTTGATCTGGTCTTTGATTACTTTACTTATTTCTTCAGGTCTTAAGTTCACCTTTTTCACCTCGATCTTTACACTGCAGTTTTATTTACTGCATTTTTCATTTTATTCAATCTATGCACAACACTATTATCATAAATATCATCATTCACTTGCACAATTAACCCTGCAATTAATGAAGCATCTACTTTACAAATAAGTTGTACTGTTTTATTCAATTTCTTCTCTAGCATATCCTTGATACGTTGTTCTTCATCACTTGTTAAAGCACTTGCACTACGCACATGCGCAATTTCAATATTGTGTAACACATTAAAACTAGCAACATATTCTTTTACGATATCACTAAAAGCAGAAAAACGATTCTTATCAATTAGTAAACGAACAAAACTAGAAACATATTGTTCCATTCCATCAAATACTTTTACTAACATCTCTTTTTTATCTTCTTTTTCAACATTTGGATGTTTTAATATTTTTTGTAACTCCACATGTTCTTTTAATACACTATCAATTTGTATTAATTGTTCCTTTATTAATTCTACTTTATCTACTTCCTTAGCCAACTCAAACAATGCATCACTGTAACTTTTCGCCACTAAGCTTGCCATGCTTCTTCACCGGCCTTATCAATAAAGTCATCTACATATTTCTTATGTGTCGCTGCATCCAATTCCTTCTCTACTACTTTTTGTGCAGCTAAGAAAGCAACTTCACTAATTTGTTGTTTCATTTCTTCTCTTACTTTTGTTTTTTCGTATTCAATTTCTTGTTGTGCTTTCTCTTTCTCATTCATTGCTTGTTGCTTCGCACTCTCCACAATGGTTGACGCTTCTTGTTTAGCCATACTTGTAGCCAAATCCACAATTTCTTTTGCTTCACTTTTCGCACCTGCGATTTGCGATTCATATTGCTCTTTCAAAGCAGCACTTTCTTCTAATTTTTTATTGCTTTCATCAAGTTGTTCTTGAATATGTGCTTGTCTTTTTTCTAAATACTCTTTCAATGTATCCCAAAAGTATTTTTTCACAATTACAACAATTAGAAAAACAGAGATTAACGTTAAAATCATCGTTTGAAAATCAAGTTGTAGATAATTTCCAATCACTAAATTTTCCATAATTTAGTCCTCCTATTTCTAATGTGTTCTTATCCTTTCATGAAAATTAATAATAATGCGATAACGAATGCATAAACCCCAGTTGTTTCTGCTAACGCAATCCCAAGTACCATTACACTACGTACTGGACCTACTGCTTCAGGGTTTCTACCTACCGCTTCAGCACCTTTCCCTGCTGCATATCCTTGTCCGATCCCAGTTCCTAAACCACCGATCATTGCAATACCTGCTCCTAGTAATGCCATACCTTGTACAAATTCAGCTGTAAACATTCTAATTTCCTCCTAATTTACTATTTAAATTTTTATTCTTCTTCTACGTCGGCACCCTCTGCCAAGAAGAAACTTGCTAACGTAAAGAATATATACGTTTGCATTAATCCTGCAAAAATATCGAAATAAAAATGCAAGAATGGAGTAACTGCAAACAATGCAGCCCCCCAAGGTAATAACCCTGATAACACCATATAAATAAGCATCATCAACACGGTACCTCCTAACATATTTCCAAATAAACGGAATGTTAGTGAAATAGGAAACGCGATATCACCTATAATATTTAATGGTAATAATGCTGGATATGGTGAACACCACTCCTTCAATTTACCTTTAAACCCATGTAGTTTAATGTTTGTACCATGGATTAACACTAACATGGCTACAACTAGACTTAAGACAATACTTAAGTTACTTGTAGGCATTTGTAATCCTAGTAAACCCATTAAATTTGAAAACGCCATCATCACCATCAAGGTACCTAAAATAGGAACATACTTCCACTTTTTATTTTTTAGATTTGTCCCAATGATTCCCAAAATCGCATCTCCAATTACTTCAAACACTAGCACTGCACCTTTTGGTGCTTGCGTTGGATCTGCTTTACGAATCTTACTTCCTCCCCAACATGCTAATGCACACACTACAACACCTATTCCAAGCCATATAAAGATTGTTTGATGAATAAACAATTCAAACTCTCCAATATGTATCGATAGGCCTTGTATACCTTCATTGTTCAATGGATTCTCCTCCTTTCTTCAAGTTTTGTATTCACAATGATTCCAAAGTTCATACATAAAAAACCAATGACTATGGTTAATATATTTACTCCCATCATGTAACTAAAATATATACTTACACAATAGAAAAAATATCGAATAAAATAGTGGACAACAACTTTTAAAACAGTACGCTTTTGAAAGTCCAATCGCTCCACCATAACTACTATATACAGAAAACCCAAAATACTAATACATCCACCAATAAGAATCCCTAAACTTATCATGATATCTTGAAATAACACGCTAGCCAAACTCAATACACCAATGTAACAAACAGCCAATAATAATTCTTTTTTATATTGTTTAATCATTTGTTTGCCCTGCCTCTTTCACGAGTAAAATCAAACTTCCAATGACAACATAAGCAATCAATGCAATCACAATAAACGGACTTGTATTTAATATAGCATCTATATATCTTCCTAAAAAAATAGCAATTACTAGCCCAAATGCTAGCCTAGATATAAATTTGTATACAATTTTATATTGCACTATTTTGTTCCAAAGATACGATCTCCAGCATCTCCTAGACCTGGAACAATATATCCCTTCTCATTTAACTTCTCATCTAAAGAGGCCAAGTAGATATCTACATCTGGATGTGCTTCTTCAATCGCCTTCACTCCTTCTGGAGCACCAACTAAGCAAACCAAACGCACATCGCTTGTTCCTTGCTTTTTCACCATATCGATAGCCGCAATCGCACTACCTCCAGTAGCCAACATTGGATCTACAATAATTGCTGTTGACTTTGCAATCGTAGAAGGATACTTTTCAAAATACGTATGTGGTTGTAATGTTTCTTCATCACGATACAATCCTACATGTGCAATTTTAACCGTTGGAATCAAATTTGCAATCCCATTCACCATTCCTAATCCAGCTCTTAAAATTGGTACTAAGACGATATCTTTTTCTAACTCTTGTGTAGTCATTTCACAAATTGGAGTTTGAATAGTCACATCAACAGTAGGTAAATCACGCGTAATTTCATAAGCCATTAAACCACCGATTTCATCAAGGTTTTCTCTAAAGTCTTTTGTTTTTGTTTCCACTTTACGCATTTGCGTTAACTTGTGCGTAATAAGTGGATGTTTCAATACTTTTAGCATTATAAATCTCCTTATTTTTAATTAATAAACGTTATTATTATACTACAATTCCTATTAACTTGAAAACTATTTTTATAAGAACTACATAAATTTGAAACAGCACACATCTTCTAAAAAAAGCAACTATGTATACACACAATTGCCTCTAAATTCCTAGTGTATGAAAGGATTATGTGCGCTTCGTAACTCTTTTACGTCGGATCATTTGTTCCCCACGCTCATTATCTGCATATACCGTTTCATGCTCTTTATCTTTATATACTACTTTCAATAAAATTGGAGTTATCACTGTTGTGATTACAACCATCACTATAATTGGGGTAAAAAACTTTTGACTTAACAACCCCAAAGCCATTCCTTTGGTCGCAACAATTAAAGCAACCTCTCCCCTAGAAACCATTCCAACACCAACACGCAAAGCGCTTCGTCTTGGATACTTCATCATTCGAGCTCCAAACCCACATCCCACTACTTTACTTAAAATCGCAGTGATAGTAAGTAGCACTGTAAAGATAATAATATCTAAACTCATTTGATCCAGTACCGCTTGCATCCCGATACTTGCAAAAAATACTGGTCCAAATAGCATATATCCAGTGATATTTACTCTACGACTCACATACTCTGCTTGTGCAGTATGTGAAATAATTAACCCAGCAATAAATGCACCTGTAATTCCTGCAACACCAAATATTTCTTCAGCGATGAATGCATATAATAGACAGAAAGCAAAAGCCAATACAGGATATCTTTGTAGATGATCATTATGACTCATCATCCACTTATCAATTAGTTTGTGCAATACTACACCAACAATACCACTAATTACAAAGAATGCTAATATTTTAAACAACACAATCGCAATAGACACACTTGCATCTGATAAAGAAGTTACCAATGTTAATGCAACTATACCTAACACATCATCAATTAATGCAGCTCCCAAAATTGCATTTCCACTCCTTGTTGATAACTTACCCATCTCTTTTAATGTCTCTACAGTAATACTAACCGAAGTAGCAGTTAATATAATCCCAATGAACACATTTTCCAACATGACATCCATTCCTGTATTGAAATAAGAAGCTAATAAGAAACCTAATCCCAGTGGTACGATCACCCCTAATAAAGCAATAACCAAATAGGATTTACCAGATTGTTTAAGTTCTCGCACATCGGTTTCAAGACCTGCACCAAACATCAAAATCACTACTCCAATTTCGCTCAGTTGATGCAAAAACTCTGTTTCCTGCAACAAATTCAAACAAAGTGGACCCAACACAATACCCGCAACTAATGCCCCTACTACTTGTGGCATGTCAATCCTTTTTGTAAGTAACCCAAATACCTTTGTAAAAACCAAAATCAATCCAATATCCAATAAAAAATCATACGACATATTTATCACCTTACTTTTCTATTTTTTTGTTTTACATTATACTCCTATTTTTTATAAATAAAAAGGTATATTCATTAAATACTAGAAATTTGATAGATTATAACGCTTTCATTATATATTTCCATATATAATGATCTCCACCTTCCCCCCAATAATCTTTTAATACCATCGTTGCTTCTCCTAATTTATGTGTCCACATTTTTTGTGCAATGCGATATCCACAATCTAAATAGACTACTTGTACCCCTTTCTCACTAAGCACTCCACACATCTTTTCAAACATGTAATTAAGTACACCTTGTCCTTGTTTATCTACACTCACAAGCACACACCCAATCATACAAGCTTGTTCATTCAGTTGAAGCGTTTCTTTTATTATGGTATTTACCTCACCACAAGAAATACACCCTATTATTTCTTCTCCACTTGTAGCAACATACAACTGCACATTCTTACTTTTCGTATAATGTGCTTGTAACACATTTTTCTTATCCTCTATTTCTTCTATTAATGCTTCCACATCATCAATACCATCTTGTTTAAAAGCCATCTGAACCACTTCTTCAAA
>CAYJJS010000042.1:0-11113 GCA_964370645.1 uncultured Erysipelotrichaceae bacterium
CCTACTTCAATCGGAATGTTTTAGGAGCTACACGATAGGCTATAGGTAATGCAATTAGCGTATATAAGATAGTGAATACAATTAATACAATCCCTAAAATAATTGGATTCACTCCTACTTGAAATACACTAAAACAAACTAAGTAAGTCACTGACTTTACAACCATATATACTGGATTCTTCATTTCTACTTCTTTATTAAATGGTTGTAATGTGTAGTATATAACTAAGTTATGAACACTAAAGAAAGTAGACAATGCCATTACACTCACAAACAATAAAATATATTCATATGCATTGTCTGTACCTCCTGATATATAAAGTACTAGAGGTAATGCTATAGCAATTGGAATACTTTGTAACCAATCCATTAATACAACTGATTTTAAGCGTAATGTGAACATCTTCACGATTGCATGTGGTTGTCTATACGCTCGATATGTCAACATCTCATTGTCACAATTCATAAAGTATATTTTCACAATACGTTCACCACAATTCATGAAATACATATAAAATGTTAAAACAGGTATTGCACCTAAGACAGACGTGTTAATCAAGTCAGAAACCTCTGGAACGATAAGACATGCTACAACTGCAGTAATTGCAAGTCCAAGAGAAATAAGAATATAATTACGTGTTGTATTAAATAAAATTCTTCTATGTCTTTTATTAAAACACTCTGCTAAAAACACAAATCCCTTCTTACTATGATCAATATCTCCTCCTTCATTAATATATTTTTCTGAATATTCTTTCGTATTTATTTTAAAACTTAAATCTCCTGTACCATTATTCCACTGTGCCAATATTTGCTTATACACTCTGTTGTATGATGGAAACTTGAGAATGTATACTAAAGATAATACACTCAACACAGCAAATATCGCGACTAAGATCCATAGTTGTGTGAGAGTCACTAAGTAACCAAAAATAAGACATGGAATAAACAATAAAAAGATTATTGTACTACCGATAAAATCTCTCTTACTTTCCTTAAGATAATTCACATATGGTTTTTTTGCATAGGACATCAGTTTAAGGCTCGCTCCTACGATTTTACTCAACACCGTAATCAGATACAGTGCAGCAAGTGTTTGTATGTCAAACGAGCGAAAAGCTGGTATAAATAGAAAGGCAGGTATAAACCCTACAAGCAACATTAAAATATGTTTAAAAAAAGTTATTAATGCAACTGTTTTTGCATTCATACGCATATGTATAATCGCATAGTATGGACTCTTTTTTATTTCCAATATTTTGGTGTGCCCCCATCCTCCTGCAATTGCAAGTATAAGAAATAACATTAAAAATATTGCATCTATGTCAAGCGAAGAAATAGGAACATCTATGACCAACGCTGCTACTACACTTACAAAAAATGCATAAAGAGCCTTGGAAACAAACATCATCACAATACTCATAAGAACACTAAGAACCCCTATAATGACCTTAACAAACTTTAAGGAATACACTGAGGAAGATATATACTTACCTAAAAATGGTAGCTTTTGAATATAGTAAAGTAGACTATTACTTTGATAAGTTATCTCTAACAAAAATAATTGTTTGATTACTTTACTCATCCCCATTACTCCTTAATGTTTCAATAATTACATCTCTATCTTTTTCTACACCAATTAAAGTTCCTTTTGTTAAAATGACAATCTCATCACATAACTCCATAGCCAGTTCCATGATATGTGTTGACAAAATGATGATATTATCACTTTTTTGTGCAACAAGTAGATTTTTCATTTCCTCAGCAACAACAACATCAAATGATGTTAGTGGCTCATCCAATAGTAATACCGATGGATTTGCTATAAAATTGACTAACATTTGCATCTTGTTTTTCATTCCTAATGAGAAATCCTTTAATAAACGATCTCTATCTTCTTCTATTATTTTTACCATATCGAAATATTCATCGATGGTTTTTAGTTGGTGTAATTTATCTGCATTAATGTCTATGAAAAACTTCAGAAATTCACGTGCGGTTAAAAAGGTAGGCACAGAAGGTGTCGACAATACATAACCTACATCATCTCCATTCAGATGTGATGCAACTCCATTCTTTTCTATATATACTTTTCCTGCATCTACAATTAGATCCTCATTAATACAATTAAACAAAGTTGTTTTTCCTGCCCCATTTCGACCAAGCAACCCATATATTTTACCCTTTTCAAAGGTAAAACTAGCTCCTTGTATGACTGTTTTATCATCAAATGATTTCTTTATATCCTCTATTACTAATCGCATATTTTTCTCCCTCTTTCTTTCTACAATAAAATTCCCTACGAAACGTAAGTACACTACTTAAACCAATCATTGAATGCGAAATTGTTTTATTTAACCCATTTTTCATTCTTTTGAAATGCTTTCTACGTTGGAAAACGATTAAAATAAGATTGCTTTGAAATCAATCTCCACTCCGCTTTCACTTATTTCCATAGTAAAACACTTCTTTTTGCATGTCAAGTCTACCCATGACCTGCACTTATCTTATGACTTGAATCTCTCAAGTATATTCTCCATATGAATACACTTACTAACCTTTTCTTTCCAATAAAAAAAGAGCACTTAATATAAGTGCCCTCTTGTAAGTATTATTACTAATTATTCTTGTTCTAATGCAAGTGTTTTTGTTGTAATGTCACACACTGACTCAGGTCCATAGTATTGGATTGCTCCTGGGTATACATAACAAGTTTCAACAGCCCATACATCTCTTTGAGATTCAAAGAATTTGAATGGTTTTCCTTCAAGTTCAACAAGCGCTTTTTTAATAACTGGCTTGTCTTCTCCATGTCTTCTTTCAATGTTCATCATTTTTGTGATTGGCATTCCTCCAGCAACCCACTCGTTTGCAGGTGCAGAAAGGTTAGACACTTTTGATAAGTACCCTGTGTAACCATATTGGATTAACATAAATGCGTTATATCCTAAAGAGTAACAGTAATCAGAATCAAAGTTTGAAGGGAATGCACATCTTCCTTCATATCCGAAGAAGTGGTGTAATGCATTGAATTTTCCTTCAAATCCTCTTTCTGCTAATTTATCAGCTACTAAAGCTGAGAATAATTTTTCAGATTCAATTAAAGATACTTGCACATTTCCATGTGGATCTCTTTCTAAAAATAATTGTTGTTGGATTGTTTGTGGTAAAATCGCAAACACTTCCATACTTTCTTTTGTTAAACCTGTTTCAATGAAAGCATATTTTTCTTGCCAAGTTGCCAAAGCATTAAATGTGTCAGCTTTACTTCCAGCTAATAATTCATTAATTTCTGAAATTAATACAGAGAATTCAGGAACAAATTCAACAACACCTTCAGGAATAATAGCAACTCCAAAGTTCATTCCATTTTTACTACGAGTTTCTACTGAATCCGCAATATAGTCTGCTAATGTCGATAATGACATTTTTTTAGCAGCTACTTCTTCAGAAATTAAACAAATGTTTGGTTGTGTTTCTAATGCACATTCTAATGCAACATGAGAAGCGGAACGTCCCATTACTTTAATGAAGTGCCAGTATTTTTTCGCTGAGTTAGCATCACGTTCAATGTTTCCGATTAATTCACTATATGTTTTAGCAGCTGTATCGAATCCGAAAGAAATTTCGATATCTTCATTTTTTAAATCTCCATCGATTGTTTTTGGACAACCAATTACTTGGATTCCAGTTTCTTTTGCAGCAAAGTATTCTGCTAAAACTGCAGCATTTGTATTTGAATCATCTCCACCAATAATAACGATAGCGTTAATTCCATGTTTTTTACAAACTTCAGCAGCCACTGCAAATTGTTCTTGAGATTCTAATTTTGTTCTACCAGAACCGATGATATCGAATCCACCAGTATTTCTGTATTGATCAATGTATGCATCATCAAAGATTAATGTATCATCTTCAACAAGTCCGATAGGCCCATTTTTAAATCCAATTAATACGTTTTCAGGATTTGTAGCTTTTAATGCATCATAAAGCCCACAAATAACGTTATGCCCTCCAGGTGCTTGACCACCTGATAAGATTACACCAACAACTTGTTTTTTTGTTTCTGATGTATTTTGTCCTTTTTCAAATGTAATTTCTTTTTTACCATAAGTATTTGGAAATAAAGCTTGTACTTTTTCTTGATCTGCAACACTTTGTGTTTCAGCCCCTTCTTTTACAGCAATTTCAGCAATACCATTTCTAAGCATCTTTGGAAGCTTTGGCGTATATTCATATCTTACTTTTTGTAATGGTGAATGTTTCATTCTATTTCTCCTTTATATTTAAATAATATCATATTGATTTTAAGCCATTTTCACTAAATTGTAAATACCTATAACTTTATTTTTGTAGTAAACTCAATTACTTTAAACATATAATCGCAACCTTTATACAATCCCCATAAACCACTCAACTGTGATTGCAACAATCACTACTAATGCAGATATAATAAAACCATGTAACATTGGAGCAAATCCCGATTTCTTCATATCTTTTATATTTGTACTCATTCCAATCGAAGCTAGTGAAGCAACCATTAGAAATTTACTCACATCCGCCGCAACTAAAGAAACTTCTTTTGGTATAAAACCAATGCTGTTTACTATAGATAAGGCAATAAAGCCAAGAATAAACCATGGGAAAATAGATAGTAAATTAACTTTGCTAGTTGCTTTTTCTTTATGTGTGATTGCCTCAATTTCATCTTCTACGATTGCATTGTTTTCAGATAAAATATCCATTTTATCAAGTTGACTAACCTCATATTTTTGTACTTTACGATTCAGCTTTAAAAAAGCCTCGTCGTAGTTTATTCTTTCTTTAAATTTAATACGAATATTAATATATGCAAACACCAATACCGTAGGTATGATAGATAGTGTTCTAGTCAGTTTAACCATTGTAGCAAAATCTCCTGCCGCTTCTGAATAAGCATATCCCGCTGCCACTACACTCGATGTGTCATTAACTGCTGTTCCTGCCCACAATCCATAGGCCATATCATTAAGACCTAACGCATGTCCCATAAATGGGAATGCTAAAATCATAATCATATCAAATAGGAACGTAGCAGACATTGCGTATGCTATATCCTTATCTTCTGCATCAATGACTGGCGCAATCGCTGCAATAGCAGATCCACCACAAATTCCTGTACCCGCTGAAATTAGATTGGATAATTTCCAATCTAGCCCTAATGCCTTTCCTATAAAATAACCTCCACCAAAACAAGTGATTAATGTGAAAAACATTACTGCTAAAGAAAGTGCTCCTACATTTAATATTGTCTGAATACTCAATGAAGCACCTAACAAAATGATTGCAAACTTAAGTACTTTTTTTGATGTGAATTTAAGCCCTTCTTTAAGTATTGCAGTATCCATTGTAGTATTTATTAAAACACCAATAAACAATGCGATAATGGATGCACCAATTAAATGTATAGGAAGTAGTCCTTCCACCCATTGTGAAAAAATAGCGATTAAAATTGCAATGCTTACCCCAGGTATAATTTTATAATATTTTGAGAACATAGATAAACTCCTTTGTGTTATAGGTTGAGTTTATCACATTTATTTGATAAAATTAAATAATCATACATTATTTAATGATAATCATAATTTATCATTAAAAGGAGGACACTATGTTAGATAATAGAATTTATACCTTTCTAGAATTATGTAGTGTGATGAACTATCACAAAACAGCAGAAAATTTAAACATGACACAACCTGCAGTTAGTCAACATATAAAGTTTTTAGAAGAATATTATAACTGTAAATTATTTAGTTACAGCAACCGTAAACTTCGTAAAACAAAAAAAGGACTTGCACTTGAAAAATATTCTCGAAATATTGTTTCAATGCACTTATTTGTAAAACAAGAGTTATCTCAAAGAACAAAGACCATAATTAATATAGGAGCAACCAAAACAATTGGGGAATATTTGTTGAATAAAGTAATTCCTTCTTTTTTATTGAGTGATGAATACGAATTTAATTTCATTGTCGATAATACAGATAATCTTCTAAATAAGTTAAATCACTTTGAACTAGACCTATTATTACTAGAAGGATATGTGGATAAAGAAAAATACTTGCATACTAAAATAATAGATGAAGAAATTATTGGAATTTGCTCATTAGAACACCCTTTTGCATATAAAGAAGTGGATTTCAAACAAGTATTAGATGAAAATATCATACTACGAGAAAGTGGATCTGGTACAAAAACTGTGTTTGAACACTTTTTGTCTAATCATGGCTATAGTATTGATAACTTTAAGCATAAATCCGTTATAAGTAGTAATAAAATCATAGAAAATTCTGTACAAAATGGACTCGCAATTTCTTTTGTTTATAAGGTTATTGAAAAGCAAAACGATAAACTTGCCTTTTTCAGAATAAAAAATAATAGAATATTACATGAATTCAATTTCGTTTTTTTAAATCCTTCAAAAGCTCAAAAAATCATTGATATCATCGTTCCAAATATATATCCTCATTGAGGTACATAGAAATAAGCAAAACAAGAAACCTATCTATTATCTCTATCTACAATTAGCATCTTAAATCCGCCTTCATGTATGCACTCACTTTACTACTTCTAGCAGTTGCATTCTATCAACTGCACTTTACAATTGCACTTTTTGACTTTACAAATTGTTTATAAAAAACTGAATACCCTAATCTTTAATAGAAGCATCCAGCATATTCAACTTTTCTAACGCCATTATGTATTGTGCTACAATTACATAGTTTTGTAGATCTTTTTCATCCACGCCTCGAATCGCATTCAATTCATCATAAAGCAAAGTACTTCCTTCCACAGTGAAAAAGCCAGTAACCATATCTATACCAATAAATATACGATCTACTTCATCATTATTTCTACAATTATAAAATTTTTCACCATTCCCTACCTTTTCAAGATAAAAACATCTAGGTATTGGCGAAGTATTTTCAGGTAACTTTTCTTGATGCACTATATTCCAATTCACACTATCAATAACCACTTGCAATGCTTCCTGCTCATAAATTTCAAACAAAACATATTTTGCTTGCAAGTACTGCAACAACATAACTCCATCAATGCGATTTACTCTCAACTTCCCTTTGTAATTTTCAAAAATTTTTTTATATTTCTTCAGTTCTTCATCACTTACCATTTTTGTAATCACTACTTCTCCCCCCTAATTCTTAATAAAATTTATACTTATTTTATCTTTTTATTATATCACACTCACTACCAATACAACAATGAGTGTATCTGTAGTAAAAAAGAAAGGAATCACTATTCCTTTCTAACTTCTTTTAACAATGCGACACTGTGATTCATCTTGTTTTGGTCTTCTTCATTTAAAGTCAGTTCAATGACCTCTTTTACTCCCTGAGAAGTAACAATAGCTGGAACACCAATATATACATCTTCTTGATGATATTGTCCATTTAAATAACATGATATTGTAAATACAGCATGTTCATCATTTAAAATTGCTTCCACCAAACGATTCAATGTCATCCCAATTGCATAATAAGTTGCTTTTTTTCTTGAGATAATTTCATATGCTGCTTGTTTCACATCCGTATGTATCGCTTCTAGTTCACACATAGTACATTCTCTGCCAGCCATATATTCAGTTAACTTCTTTACCCCAACATAAGTATGTTCCCAAGGAACAAAGGATGAATCACCATGCTCTCCTAAGATATATGCATGGATATTTTTTGAAGAAACATCTAGATGTTTACCAATTAAGTAACGTAAACGTGCCGTATCCAACATGGTTCCTGTTCCCATTACTTTATGTGAAGGCAATCCTGATGCCTTCCATACCTCATAAGTCAATATATCAACAGGATTTCCTGCAACAATGATAATACCCTCAAAACCACTACTCATAATATTTGCAGTGATTTCTTTCATCATCGCAATATTACGAGCTGCTAGATCTAGACGAGATTCTCCTTCTTTTTGAGGGAATCCTGCAGTAATAACAATAATATCACTATCTTTACAATCCTTGTAATCACCCGCTTTAACATCCATTTGATACTTTGCATAAGGCATACCATGATTTAAATCCATTGCTTCACCAATTGATTTATCTTTATTAATATCAATTAAAATCAGCTTGTCCACTCCTCCAGTATTCACTAAGGAATATGCCATTGACATACCAACAAATCCAGTACCAATCAACACTACTTTTTTAACATCTCTTTTTTCCATATGTGTACCTCTCATCATACTTTATATAATTAGAATACCTCTTTTATTAAATTATCGCAAACAATATAAGTGAGTTCTTATCCATTGCAGAATCTCGTTTTTTTATGTATGTAATTGAAAAAAAGATATACGAATTAATTATGTATATCTTTATATTTATCCATTTAATTTTACTTACTATATTATACCCAAAAACAACTAAACTTAGAGCAATCTCTTAAATGCAGTATACTCATAATTCACTCACTTAACTTCAACCTTATTAACATTTATCTTATGAACATAGTGTAGTGATGTACTCTTAACAACACTGGTAAATATATTTTTCAACTTATTCCCATTTAAAACTTTTGATAAGTTTAACTGTTACTTCATCATAATATTCTTCTTCGCTAAAAGTTGTTTGTTCAACTAACGCAAACATTCTATCGCCCATTATATAATAATGTTTTGATATTGCTCCAAAAGGCTCGTTTAACTGAACTTTTATTACGGTATGCTCACTGTCTGGATATTCTTCGATAGAAACAAACTTCACATCACTTCTATTACCAATTTGACTTTTAATATCTTTTTCCATCGCTTGCAAAAACATCTGCTTTTCAGACAAATCATAATCATGCATAGCATAACTTACTTCAATAGTATTTAATTTAGCACTAATTTTGTCGTTAAAGATCAATTCAACTTTTTCTGGGTGATAATAAGTCACTCCAGAGCCAAATGGTGAGCTATCTACTTCAAATACTTTTGGGATATTATAAGCCATATTGCTTCGTACAATCTCTTCTGTATCCGCATCAATACTTTCAACATCAATGATTTCATTGTCTAAATCCAAAATCGCATCTAATTTATAAGCAATGTCTAATGATGAGAATTGATACATAACATAATAAGCTTGTTCAATGTAGTCAATTAGTTGCTCATCTTGATACTCTTCTACATAATTAAATGGAAAATAAAGCAGAGCATCGCTTGAATATCCAATCGCTTCATCTAAAATTAAATCAACACTAACGCCTTCCATACTAGCAACAGTATAGTAATTTATTTCCCCTGTAGAAAACCCTGAACCTGTTCCTGTAAAGTTACTTTCGGGAACGTATGTTGGTAGAGTTAATATTTCTTTTACGGTTGTTAGAATTTGTTCATAAGATGTATTGCTCATATTTACTTTAAAACTTATGCTTTTATGATAATCATCGAATTCTAGTTCATACCCATACTTTTCAGCAACTTCAATTGCTTTATTCAAGAAATCTTGTTCCATTAAAGTTTTATAAATATAATCATCATACATACCGATTTGGTAAGATGATATTTCATAAATTCTATCGACCTCAAATTCTAATCCATTTTCATCGGCATAAATACCACTATCTGTACTATCTGTCACTGGATCAATTGCAGTAAATGAATGATCTGGGTAAGTTTCGTGCAATATGTATAGAACTTTTTCATTTTTATCCATCCCAGCTAATGGGTTTTCTACTTCAGCTTTTTGTTCCTCTTCATAGCGTTCTTCAGCAAAATCTATCATATCAGACAATTGGTCCTCTTCACTACAAGCTGTAAACAGGAACACTGAAATGCATATAAATAGTAGCTTTTTTTTCTTTGACATTTTTTCCTCCCTTTTCAAGATTGCACATATGATCTCTCAACCTCGAAAAATTCCCCTAAGGTATAAAAACTTATGATAGTTAGAACAATGAATATTTCAATACTCAAGGGTATTACTGTGTTATTCATACCACACTACTGAATGATAGACAATGTCTCCCCTCATCTTTATTGAGCACGAAAATACCTTATTCTTTTGCAGTGTTCACTTTTATTAAAGTAGATTTATATTACATTTTACTTTCATCAAATAAAGCTCTAATCACTATAAACAGAGGTATAGAACTAATTTCACTATTAGTCCTTTATTAGTTAACTTAGCTAGTACGACTCCCAAACCAGAAGTAGTTATCGTATTCCTAGCACTACACTTTTGGATCGTTATTTCAATTGTTTTACAGTAATATCTTTCATTAACTCATTTCCAATTGGTACACTTTGTATTTTTGGATAATTGACATATCTCTTAGTCTATATGGCATTTTACCGTATTCACTAGACAAATATACTCTAATATTTTAATTATTAACAGATTTAATAAACTCTTCTCGTGCCCATCCTAATCCTCCGTTCTTTCAGCTACATAAAATCATTCTATAAGTTTGTAATTAAAAAGAATCGATGTTTTATCGATTCTCTTGTTATGTTATTTTGATGTAATCTAATACTTTTCAAATCATCTATAAAATAAGGGTAACTTGCATAAGGTTCAGTTTTCCTGTTATGCACGTTTTGTGAGTTTAAATAATTCACAAAATTTATTTGCAAACTCTTTTCTTCTAACTATTGTTACAACAATAACAAATATAGAATAAATGAGATTACCTATAAATGGTTGCTCTTCAAATTCAGTAACTAATTCAGCACTTATACACATAAATATAATTGCAAAAATCACCACTATCCAATTCGAATACTTTACTCTTTTAACATATAGATATCCTAATGGAATATATATTAATGCTATTGCTAATTTAACAATATAATCAGGTACGTTAGGTAAATCAAATACAACATTAAGAGGACTTCCATTAAATATAAACGAAAGTAAGACAATTATTCCTCCGAAAATGTAAAATCCCCCGATAAATGTAACTACTTTTGACTCTTTCATTATAATTTTCACCTTTCTATTTGCACATATTATACTCATAACGTATGGTTTATAGTAAGTCTTCTAATTTATAAAGGCTATACCCTTCATAATGATAGCTTGCATCAATACCCTTCATGTAAACTTCTCTGTCTTGTG
>CAYJJS010000043.1:0-10216 GCA_964370645.1 uncultured Erysipelotrichaceae bacterium
GTGTATACGGTACAATACAATACGTACAAAATTTATCACACCCATACATAATATTCACCCATGCCTTAAATTTCCCAAATCTTTTCACAGGTAAATTTTCAATGACTTCACCCTCTTTAGAAAACACTTCAATAGTACGCTCTTTATTCATCATTGCATTATATAAAAGTTCTGGCAAACGATGAATATTATGTGTACCAAATACAAGGTCAATATGATGATGTTTCTTAATAATTAAATCCACAACATCTTCTTCTTGTGCCATGCATCCACACATCACAAACATTAAATCAGGATTGGTTTGCTTTAACTTTTTTAAATGACCCAATTCCCCAATGACTTTGTCCTCTGCATTTTTACGAACTGCACAAGTATTAAATATAATCAAATCTGCTTCTTCTGGTGTACTTGCTTGTGTAAATTGCATTTCTTCTAAGATTCCTGCAATACTTTCTCCATCTCTTTCATTCGCTTGACATCCATAGGTACGTAAAAAGAATTTACGGTGTAGTCCCATATTCTTCATCTCTAAAGACATCTCAAACGCTTCTTTTTTCACATCTACTTTTTCTTTAGTACGTAGTTGTGCTAATTTTAAACTTGGTAAATTCCAATTATTATTATTTTTCATATAAACCTCTTCCTAAGTAATAAACAAAAGTTCCATTCTCTTCATGCCACATACAATACACGCTATCGTGTATTGTATCGAAAAAAAACCAAGCATTGCTTGGTTATCTACTACATTGCGATTGCTTCTACTGGACAAGTTCCTACACAAGCCCCACAATCAATACAAGTTGCTTCATCAACAATAGCTTTTCCTTCATCGTTCATTGATAAAGCCTCTACTGGACAAACTCCACAACAAGCTCCGCATCCAATACACGTATCTAAATTTACTTTAACTGGCATTTTGTATTCCTCCTTTTGTTAACAACATAGCTTTATTATAGCATAAAAGAAAGAACTTGCAATATGCTCATTTATATTAATGTATTTCTTCCTCTGTGAAAGACACATCAATAGCATTTTTCACTCTTGGGTCATTATCCTGTTGTGTATTTTGATTGGTCTGTTGATTCCCATGAAAACCATTATTTGAATAATAGTAAGTCCTACGATTGTTGTTGCGGCTTCCACCTCTCATTAAAGAATACATAATCCAACCTACTACAATAAATAAAAATAGCGGGCTAGTAAATAAACTAGAAAGTAGTGAAATAAATAAAAATACAATTATAATTAATACTAGATAATTCATCATTAACTCCTTTTATCAAATTTATGCTTACACTTAGGACAAGTAATTGTTATTTTACCTTTCCCTTTTGGTACACGTACATTTTGTGAACATTTTGGGCACATAAAATATTTATGTGTCGCATCTTGTTTTGCTTTCTTCATTAATTTACGTCTTTTTGTGATTGGTTTAAATAAATTTCTAAATTTTGTGTCCTCATTTCTTCTCGCAGGAATATTTTTTGAAAACAGGCGAAACATTTGGTATACCAACAACACTAAGACAACAACACTTAAGACAATACTATTTATAAAAAATAAATCTATTACTAATAAAGCAATAATTAAAAATTGTAGAAACTTATTAAAGCGATCGTTTGCTGCATACATCATATATCTTCCATATACAAAACGAGCCAAAGCATTTTTTAATTTATTCATCCTACACCTCCAACGATACATTCTATTATAACCATATGCTCAAAAATGTAAATACTTGTACATCCTTCACACGATTTAACACATTACACATACAAATGTATAAAATCCACATAAATTTTTTAAGCAATCTATGATATACTTATGTACTAGGAGGATTTTATGAGAACAAAATTAAAAGATCGAAAATTACCAAATTACACACGTAATGAAGAACGATTCAATTCTATTTCCCATATTGTTGGAGGTGGAATTAGTGTAGTCGTCTTAATTTCATGTATTATTATTTCTATATTGAATAACAACGCACCTGGTGTACTTACTTCCATTATATACGGGCTAAGTTGCATTTTATTATATACTATGTCAAGTATCTACCATGGACTATTAGATGGTACTGCAAAACGTGTTATGCAAGTATTGGACCATTGTGCTATTTATATATTAATTGCTGGAACCTATACACCAATTTGTGTTTGTGCAATCGCACTAGTCAATCCAACAGTTGCATATAGCATCCTTGCCATCGAGTGGATATTAGCAGCCGTTGCAGCAACCTTTACTGCCATCGATTTAAAGAAATACCAAGTGTTATCTATGTTATGTAACTTAGTCATGGGATGGGCAGTCATCGTCGTTCCACACATTCTAATTGAAGCCGTAGGAATGAATGGTTTCTTACTTGTCTTAATTGGTGGAATTTTATATACCATTGGAGCAGTTTTATATGGAATTGGTAAAAGGAAAAAATACATGCACTGTATTTTCCATCTATTTGTCCTTTGTGCAAGTATCTTACACGCATTAGCTATTATGCTATATGTATTATAAACAAACAAAAAAAGATGTGTTCTGTGCGAATTATGTTTGCACCACATCTTTTTTTGCTTTTCCACTTCATCCATCTTATGTAAGGTTCACTACGCCTTACTTATACAGTATAGCACTAATTTTTATAATTAGAAAGCACATACATAAAAATAGATCCCACTGCATTACCAGCAGTAATCACCAATAGTGAAATAACTGCATTAGTAGTCCATGCACCTGCCATTGTGAAATAAAACATATTGGCTACACTATGTTCAAAACCAAGTAATAAGAACCCCATTACGACCAAGAACATACCAACATAACCTCCAATGCTATTCACAGTATCTTTGGTTTGTTTATATACTTGCGCTGCAATATACATCATCATTCCACAAAAACATCCTAAAATAAATACACTCAGAAATTCATCACCAATTTTTAAGTCAGAATAATAATGTGCCTTCTTGATAATATCTGTTGTATCAATAATTCGAGTTTGTGAAACCAAAAAAGCCATAATTGCAGTTCCTATAAAATTTCCAACCCAAGTTAACCCCAGTTTACCAATCTCTTTATCTTCTAAAATATACCCAACTTTTCCCGTGAATAATTTATAATTTAATGTATAGATTGTAAATAAACCAATCGTAAATATAACCGATGCTAATGTCTTATCTTCAAAGGTTAAATATGCCATACACCCAAAGCTTACAACCATACCAGCAAGCATACTTTTTATTAATGTTTCTATAATACTTTTGCTCATAATATAATTCCTTTCATTTTTCCTTGTGCCATTATATCACAAACATTATAAAAATAAATTGCTTTATGATAAAAAATAAATGTAAGCGTTATGCATTTTTCTATTTTCTTTAAAAATACTACTATTCACTGATATCACAAAAAAAGAAGATGCTATTTTACGCATCTTCTTATATTTTATTTTAGCACTTCCTCACAGCGTGCACATAAACCATCTTCATGCGTAGACTGTGTGATATTCCAACATCTTGGACAAACTTGTCCCTCACATTTTTGTACATGTACCTCCACACTTTCATAAGCTGTTAATGTCTCTTTTGTAAAACTTACCTTTGAAACAATTAACCATTGTGCTAGTGCATCACCTAATACACGATCAATGATATCTTTGATATCTTGTGAAACATGTAATGTAACATGTGCCTCTAATGACTTACCAACAATTTTCTCATTTCTTGCTTCTTCAATTGCCTTAAACACATCACTTCTAAGCGTGAATAACACATCCATATCAGCTTGAATTTGCACTGCATTATCTATCGTTTCCTCTGCATTGAATGTTTGTAAGTGAATACTTTCACCATTAAATTCATCAAAGAACCAAGTAATTTCTTCTGCAGTATGAGATAAAATTGGAGCCCATAAACGAAGTAAAGTATCTACCGATTTGTATATTACCGTTTGCACTTGTCTTCTACGTAACCCTTCTTTTTTCTCAATGTATAAAATATCTTTTGTAAAATCTGTGTAGTAAGCACTCATCACATTTGTCATAAAAGTTGTTAACTTTGTAGTAACCACTGGGAAATCATAACTTGTATAAGCTGCTTTTACTTCTTTGCTAAGTTCATATAGTTTTATTAACACATGTTGATCTACTGTCGTTAAATCTTTTGTATCCACCATATCTGCCTTAGTGAAGTCATCACTATTAATATTTCCTAACAAGAATTTAAATGTATTTCTAACTTTACGATAATTTTCAGAAACTTGTTTTAAAATGTTATCCCCCATTGAGCAATCTTGTTGGTAATCTACAGTCGTTGCCCACAAACGTAAAATATCTGCTCCATATTGACTCGTCACCTTACTAGGTGCAACTGCATTCCACTGCGATTTGGACATTTTCACACCCTTTTCATCCATACAGAAACCGTGAGATAACACTTGTTTATAAGGTGCTTTCCCATTGACTGCGGTAGAGATAATTAGTGATGAATTGAACCAACCACGATATTGATCACTTCCCTCAAAAAATAAATCTGCAGGGAATTTTTCTGAGTTTACATCTACATAGTGACTCGAACCAGAATCAAACCAAACATCCATCGTATCACTTTCTTTTCTAAATACATTATTTGGACTTAATGGATGTGTATACCCTTCTGGTAATAAATCTTTTACATCGCGCTCAAACCACACATTGCTTCCATGTTGTGCAAACAATGCACTTACATGTGAAAAGATTTTTTCATCCATAATTGGCGTGTTATCTTCTGCATAGAAAATTGGAATCGGAACTCCCCAAGCTCTTTGACGAGAAATACACCAATCACCACGATCGGCAATCATATTGTGCATTCTTTGTTGTCCCCACTTTGGAGTCCAGTCCACTGCTGCAATTTCATCCAACAATTGTTGTCTGATTTTATCAATCGATGCGAACCATTGTTTTGTCGCTCTAAAGATAATTGGTTTTTTTGTTCTCCAATCATGTGGATACGCATGAGTTATAAACTCTAATTTTAATAAATTTCCTAACTCATCTAATTTTTGCGTTACTGTTTTATTCGCATCAAGTACATATTGACCTTCTAACCATTCTCCAGCATCCGCCATCATACATCCTTTTTCATCTACGTTACAATATGGTTTTAACCCATACTTAGCTCCAACAAAAAAGTCATCTGCCCCAAAACCAGGTGCTGTATGTACACATCCAGTCCCAGCTTCATTACTTACATGATCACCTAAAATAATTAATGATTCTCTATCATATAAAGGATGTGAACAAGTAATCATTTCCAATTCTTTACCTTTGAATGTTTTAATTACTTCTCTTTCTTGTAATCCAAATTTATCACATAACTCATCGACTTTTTCATCTAGTAAAATGATATTCCCTTTTTCTGTCTTCACTAATGCATACGTGAATCTCTCATTCAAACAAATCGCTAAGTTTGCAGGAATTGTCCAAGGTGTAGTTGTCCAAATTACAAAGTGATCCTCACTGCTTAATAGTCCTTTTCCATCTTTTACAGCAAATTTCACGAAAATCGTTGGTGATTTCACATCTTGGTATTCAATCTCAGCTTCTGCCAATGCACTTTCACTAGAAGGCGACCAATACACTGGTTTTAACCCTTTATAAATAATTCCCTGCATTGCCATCTTACCAAACACTTCAACTTGTCTAGCTTCATAATCTTTTTGTAATGTAATATATGGATTGTCGTAATCTCCAATACATCCTAAAGATAAGAACCCCTCTTTTTGTCTTGCCACTTGCTCTAAAGCAAAGTTATGACACAACTTACGGAAATCAGAAATCGCAATCTTTTTACGATCGTGTCCCATTTTCGTAATCGCTGTCTCGATTGGTAATCCATGTGTATCCCATCCTGGAATAAATGGTGTTTTAAACCCGCTCATGAACTTTGAACGAACAATTACATCTTTTAATGTCTTATTCAATCCATGTCCTAAGTGAATATCTCCATTTGCATATGGAGGACCATCGTGTAACACAAATAATGGTGCCCCATCACGCTTTTCTAGCATTTTTTCATACAATTTTTCTTCTTGCCATTTTGCTTGGATTTTTGGTTCTTTGCTAGGTAATTTTCCTCGCATTTCAAAATCCGTTTTTGGCATCCATAAAGTATCTTTATATTCCATAACATTACCTCCTATATAAAGAATAAAAAACGCCCCTAGAATCTCTTCTAAGGACGATATTAACCGCGGTACCACCTTGTTTTATACACCTACAAGGCATATACACTTCATCACTGTAACGTAGTGTAACGTGGCCTTCTACTATTTTCAAAAGCCCTGCTCCTAAGTGATTTTTATCGTATGTTCATATTAGTTTACACCATCCACTAACTCTCTATAAATCCCATATGATAAACATGTCTTATTCTTCGCATTTATCTAATAATTCTTTTTTTGGTATTGGTGGAAGATCAAAACCTTCAATCGTTTCACTCAATACACGAACCTGCTCATTCAAATGTTGTTTCATCTCTTGCGCCTCAACACCCAAACGATTCATATTCAATAAAATATCTTTTGCACTAAGCAATGCTTCTCTTACAATTAAGTCTGCATTACTTGTAGCATTATTGATAATCTTATTCGCTTCTTTCAAAGCCAATTGCGTCATTTCACTCGCTGCTCTTTCTTTAATCAGAATATCTCTTTGTAATTGATCCAATTTCTCTTGTAAAACTTGAATTTTTTTACGATCCTCTTCACCCTGTTTTTCATAAGCACTCACTTGTCGAGTAAGCAAAACAAGCTGCGCATTCAATTCATTCATTTGGTCATCCACTTGATAGCGATTGTATCCACTTTTCACAATATCGAATGTCATCCTGTTTCCTCCTTATAAATATTTACCTATTACAATCACAAAATTGTCTTTTCGCGTCTTTCGCTCAGCGATTTGTATTGTAAATCGTCCATACCTTTTGATTGAAACAGTACTTTTATTATTACATAGATATGTACAATCTTCAAGAATAACTTGATTAACTTTAACATGTTTCGCTTGAATCATTCGCTTCGCTTTTTCACGATTACAATTACATATTGTCGCCACTACAGCATCTAAACGCATACTAGAAACAATCTTTTCTTGATACGCAATCTTCTTTTCCACTTCAGGTATATGATCACTCACGCTAAACACTACCTTACTACGTCGTATTTGATTGCATTGCATACTTACATACATACTCATCTCTTCACACACAAAGACATAAATGTAGTCATCCTGCACCAGTATATCTCCAATTTGATCACGTTCAATGCCAAGATTCATCAATGCACCTAAAACATCTTTATGTTCTAATTTTTGAAATTTTGCATCAAACTTCGCCTGTAAACACACAATTGGGTTATCATAGATATCTTCTTCATAAAAAGAAATAGCACATCGCTTATACTCGCTATTATCATACCCACCAAATGCTTTAATATGACAATCAAATAATACTTTTGCTACAATTTCTTGTTCGTATTCATTTAAAAAAGGGGTATAGATGACTCCTTGGTATCGTCTTACTCTTTCTCCTATATCGAGAAGTCGTAACACGAACTCTTCATACCCCTTATAATGCATTAATATATTTTTATCCTTCGTTTTTCTCGTCATTGATTGAACCATCTACACCAATTGTTTTAGGTGTACATAAAATTACGTTCGTTCCAACCTTTTGCATAGATCCATCTAATGCGAAAAGAACACCATTCAAGAAATCCACAGTTCTCTGTGCATATTCTCTTGTTAATTTATGTAAGTTCACAACCACAGCTTTGTTTTCTTTGATGCATGTAGCAACAGTTTCCACTTCTTCAAACGCTCTTGGTTCAAACAATACCATTTTTGCTTCTTTTGCAAAATTGTTTATTTTTTTAGATTTAGCCTTCTCATACTCATTTAATGATTCAACATCTCTTTCGTCGTATTCAATGATTTCATCTTCATCAGTAGGCGACATAAATTCTTTAAATTTTTGTGCAATATTCATGTAAAAATACCTCCATTTACATTATTATAGCATTTATTAGCATAGCATTCAATACGAAATACACAACCAATCATTATTTTTATCCTTAATAATCAATCCCTTTTCTAGCTTGTATTCCCTTTTCATAAGGGTGTTTAATGTGTTTCACTTCAGAAACATAATCAGCTAGTGCCAACAACTCATTTTGTGGCTCTCTTCCACTCATAACAACCTCTACATGCTCTGGTTTGTGCTTTAAAAAATCAAGAAGTAAATGTGCATCTATCACACCATAATTGTAAGTAGAAATGATTTCATCTAACACAATCACATCATATGCAGTAGCATCCTTTACGATATCTTCAAACATTTGTGTATACACCTGTTTCGCAGCTTTCTTTTGCTGATCATTCATTGCGAAGTAAAACCCAAACTTTTGCTTTGCGCATAAATAATTCATCCCATCTAGTTGTTTTAGTATAGCTACCTCGCTAGAATCTCCATTTTTAAAAAATTGTGCAAACAATACCTTTTGCTTCGCGCCACAACTTCGTAGCGCTAAGCCAACACAAGCAGTAGTCTTACCTTTTCCATCACCACAATATATATGAACAAGTCCCATTTCAATACCTCCACGACTATATGCACATCATACCATAATATACATGTTATGTAAGTACTTTAAAACTAAGCTAGTCTATACTAACTCATTCTCAATGTGTTAGTATAGGAAGTAGAAAGAAGGATATATATGTTATTTCAAGAAACTAAGTTAGGAAACCTTAAAGTGAAAAATCACTTTGTAAGAAGTGCTACCTGGGAAGCCATGGCAAGTGTGGATGGTCATATGACACCAGACTTATATACGATTTATGAAACGCTAGCAAAAGAAGAAGTAGGTACAATCATTACTGGATATGCGAATATCGTACAAGAAGAACAACCCAATGCGAATATGATGGGAATTTACAACGATAGTTTTATCCCTGAATATAAACAGTTGTGTGATCTTGTACACAAATACGATAGTAAAATCATTTTGCAATTGGCATATGGAGGCACAAAAACAACTTACCAAACCCAAGATCGTATCATTTTTGCACCTAGTGCAGTCGCAGAAAAAAGTACAGGTGTAGTAGGAAGTGAGATGCGTGTAGAAGATATTGCATACCTAGTGGATGCTTTTGCAAAAAGTGCAAAACGCGCACAGTTGGCAGGATTTGATGGCGTGGAGATACATGGTGCTCACACCTATTTAATCAACCAGTTTCTAAGCCCTTACTACAACCGTAGAGAAGATGCTTATGGGGGAAGTTTAGAAAATCGCATGCGTTTTTTACTGGAAATCTATGACGCAACTCGTAAACAAGTTGGTGACGATTTCACCATTGGAGTAAAATTAACATGTACAGATTTCTTTGAAGAAGGATTGCACTTTGATGAGACAAAAACAATTTGTAAACGTCTAGAGGAATTGGGAATCGACTTTATTGAAATAAGTGGAAACATACATGGGAAAGCAAACACAATGGTTGGTACAACATTTGATGAACACACAATAGTAGAAGAGGGATATTTTTTACAATATGCACAAAGTATTGCACGACTAGTCGACGTGGATATTATCACAGTGGGAGGATTTTCTAATTATGAAACCATCGAAGCAATATATAATCAAAAAGAAATCTCTTTTTTCGCATTTTCAAGACCGCTTCTTAGTGAACCAAATTTATTTTCACGTTGGAAGCAAGGCGATTTAGCAAGTGTAAAATGTATTCGTTGTTCAAAATGCAGAACCAAACAAGGTAATTATTGTGTTGTATTCAATCCATTAAAGTAAAGCCTATACATAAAAAAGGTAACTTCTGAAGGGAATATGAAGTTACCTTTTTATTATTCCATAGACTATTGCCCTACTTTCTTACTTTAATATTATAAGAAGGATTGTATTCAGAAAGTTTAATCTATAGCTCTATTATAATAGCATGCACTTTCTATTAAAAACATACGCATTTCTCCCTATTATGTAAGGTTTTTGACATAAAAACTTGTACTTTTTAGTGGAGGTCTTTATAATATATTTGTTTGTATAAAAAAAATATTTCAATTCTTAACTTTACACAAGACAGATTGAAAAAAAAAGAGTATACTACTTTAGTAGAATGTAATACAAAAAACATGTAATAAAACGATTGGAGACGTAATTTATGAATACACAAATT
>CAYJJS010000044.1:0-9719 GCA_964370645.1 uncultured Erysipelotrichaceae bacterium
ATTTTTTCAGAGTACACTAAGACAAATAACTTTCGCTTAAATATATTTGACACATCATACTATGTAATGTATAGTATTGCATATAACGTATACTATGTTATGTGTAGTATTAAGTTAGGAGGGTTTATGGATATACAATTAAAAAAAGGATTACTAGACTTATGTGTACTTCGATCATTGGTTGATAATGATTCTTATGGGTATCAAATTATAAAAGATGTAAGTAGCTATATACAAATATCTGAATCAACGCTTTATCCTATATTGAAAAGGCTGGAGGCATCCAATTATGTGCAATCGTATGCAGTTGAACATAATGGTCGTTTACGAAAGTATTTTAAAATAACAGACAGTGGTCGTTTACGTATTGAAGAATTTATACAAGATTGGCAACAAGTGATAAGTGTTTATCAATATATACAAGGAGAAACAAATAATGGATAAAAAGCAATTTATAACAACATTAAAAAATCGATTGGGTGCATTACCCTTTCATGAAGTTGATAAAATCATCAATTACTATAGTGAATTGATCGATGATAAAATGGAAGACGGGATGAGTGAAGAAGTAGCCATCAACAGTTTAGGTAGTATTGATACCATTGTAAATGAGATAGTAAATGAAATTTCAGTGCATGAAATTGTAAAGCGTAAAGTGAAAAAATCTTACGAATTTTCTACGAATAAGACATTATGGATAGTTCTTGTTATTTTGACTTCACCCATTTGGGCCAGTCTTACGGTTGCACTATTAGCTTGTATATTGGCAGCACTTGTAAGTGTTTGGGCTATTATATTCGCAATAATAGCTACAATCGGTGCAATCTTTCTTGCAGGAATTTTTTCAGGAGTATATGCGTTTGTAGTCATCCCTACAAATTTTGCGGCATCTTTACTCTTATGGGCTTTTGGATTTATTTCAACTGGAATTACATTATTATTGTTTGCACCAATTATAAAACTCGCTAAGTGTATTACGAAATTGCCTGCGCGTTGTGTGAATACCATAAAACAAAAACTTACTAAGGTAAAGGAGGAAGTGTAATGAAATTAACAACTAAAATAGGATTTATTTCCTTATGCATTGGTATTCTATTACTTTTGTCAGCCTTAATTATGACTGGCTTTGATTACTACAAGTTTGATACACGTGGTGACCTCATTGCTCATACAGAAGAAATTGAAAATACAAATCAGGACATCACGATTCATACATCTTATGCTCAAATAAAGGTTGAATCTGCAGATACAAACGAGATTCGTATTGTATCTGATACATTTGGGGCTATGCCTACCATCGTCCACTCTGACAGTGAAAATAGTCTTTATATTGAACACATAACATCAATGAGTCAATTCATTGGTATTACTGTTCGTGCAGAAACATTTACACTAGTTGTGCCGATTGCATATACAGGAAACATTAAAATTGAAAGTAACGCAGGTAACATTGATTATCTTGTAGAAAGTGCAAATGATGTTCATATCACAAATCAATTTGGTAATATATATCTTGCAAATACAAATGCACAAAATATTGCAATACACAATGAAGCCGGAAACATAAAAACAGATCAAATACAATGTAATACCTTTGTGGCAGATACTAGCGCTGGAAATATTGATATTCATAAAATTCAATCTTCTTCCATTACTTTAAAAACAAACTTAGGTAATATTGATTGTCTAGTAGTTGGAAAAAAGAGCGACTACAACAATACCAATGGCGATTCAAAGTACATTAAAGCAACTACAAATTTAGGTGAAATTGACACACGCTTTAGTGAATAAGATACAATCTATATAGGAAGCAACAAATTAAAATGTTGCTTTTTTATTACTTTTTGTACAAGATATTGCCTAAACATGAAATATCTTGTAAATTCTTACATGTATTTGATATAGTGTACATAGTAAACATAATTATAAATGGAGGATGATTCTATGAGACAATCACAAAGACTTATACATTTAATGGTTTTTATAACGGTTTCTATTTCTTTAGCTACCACTGGTAACTTATTTATTCAAAATGAAGTATTTTCAAACTTTTTAAACGACTTCCAATATGTGGGTATCTTTATCAGTTTAGTTACTTTCTTTGTACAACAACTTTCCGATCAACGAGCAAAAAAAACAGAATTTTTTATTGAACTGAAAAATTCTTTTATAATGGACGAAACACTTATGGATGTTTATGATGCTTTGTATAAATACTCAATAGATAAAACACATATGTTACAAAACATAAAACAAAAAGATATCGTAAAATATTTGGCATATTTTGATAGTGTTGCTTTAGCTTGTGAAAATAAAATAATTGACATAGATGAAATTGATAAAACATTTGCGTATTACTTCTTTTTGGCAACAAACAATCCGTTCGTTCAAGAAAATGAATTGGTTGCTGATGGTGAATATTATCCAAGAATTTACCAACTTTATGATAAACTTTATCAATACAAAAGAAAGCACAACAAAGAAATCTTGTTAGATGATACTGGTTTACATACCACTTGTAAATATGACAAGATAGTAAAAGAGGTAAAATAATGATTACCATTAGAAAAGCCACAAAATCAGATGATAAAAGTAAAATACTACAATTAATCTATAATACTGATAAATATATTTATCCTATTATGATGGACTCCGCTTTGCACAATTATGAATACATTCTAAATGATAAAGGTATGTATGCACTAGACAATATTACTTTAGCTTTAGTTGATGATGAAATTGCTGGACTATTAATTAGTTTTTATAGTGATGCTACTCCACCTATGATTCAAAACAAACAACTATACAATCACTATCTAAACTTACAAAATAGTATTGAAGAAGATATGGAATATATAAACAATGTATGTGTATTCGATGCTTATAAACGAAGAGGTATTGCCTCACAATTGATGCAATTTATTGCACAGAATACGAAAAAAAATAAACTTGTTTTGGATTGCTTATTACAAAATACCTATGCAATCCAACTTTATGAAAAACTGGGTTTTGTTCGCACACAGATAGATAAAGCATTTTGTATAGATGCATCCAAAGACATACAAGTAGTTAGAATGGAAAAACAAAGAAAATAGCCTTTTGGCTTTTTTTTTATAAATGCACCGTTTCGTATGATTTGAATACTATAGAGAAACAATAAAAATCAACGAGGTGAAAGAATGAACAAAAAGATGCGCATACTATTTTTATTATTTTTTTTAATGTTTGGACTATTCTCTTTATCTTCTCCTTCTTACAGTACAGGTGAAGATACAATTGAATATTTCCAACAAACTCCACTCATTGAGAGTCCTCCACCAATTCCTTTTGAGAACACTCCCTATTACAACACTCGTGCTTTAGGGATTGCAGGTAATTTTCATATTGTTGGCTTCAACAGTGTGAGACTAAATGCCCATACAAATGGAAATATATTGGCTAATATATTATATGCCAATGTGAATTTTGGAACGAATAATCTAGTGGATGAATTAAGTTATGTTTCTCAATATGCACAAGTACACCCTGGGAGTGCAACTTCCCTATCCCATGTTTTTGTTGTTGGTAATACAAATCAAGTGGAACTTGTGGATAATGGCAATGCGATTGCGATAAATGGTACTAAATTAGATCGACCTAAAAATGTTTGGAAAGATGGTGACACCCCTTATATTGATTTACAACAAATTCATACAGAGATGCAATCACTTTCTACCACATTACAATCGTATCCGACAAATAACGTGTCTCAACATTTAAATCCAGCAGGAGGAAGTGTAGATGAAAGTTATATACAGTTAGTAAATCCAGATGAGAGTGGTGTATTTCATATTAGTGCAACACAACTTTCATCACTACGTTATTTAGGAGTAAAAGGTTTTAGTTCTTCTACAAACACATCACTTATTATTAATGTAGATTGCGAAGGGGTATCGCAATTAAATCTGCCCATTTCTCTTATTTCTATAGACGGACAAAACCAATCGCTTAGTGAAACGCATGAATTTACTAAAGGAAGGGTATTATTCAACTTTTACAATTATTTACCAAATTCAGCAACTACGATCACGGCGTCTTTATTACATGCAAGTGTACTTGCACCAGGTGTTAACTTCAACGCTACACAAAATTTAAATGGTACAATTATTGCTAACAATGTAAGTGTCTATGCTGAAACTCATCGAGATGACTTCATTTCTTATTTTCCTACACCTTCCATACCATATGATATTGAGGTGAAAAAAACATGGTTACAATCCGACCTTTCCCCGTTAAATAGTGATGCGTATCAAGCCATCATACAATTATTAAGAGATGGGACACCTTATGGAGAACGTATTATATTGGATAAAAACAATAACTTCTCGTATACCTTTAGCGACTTAGATGACTCTTACACGTACACATTAGAGGAAGTAAGTATATGGAAAGAAGGGGTAGATGTTAGTGAATTATTTGATGTTTCTATCCAAAACAATGTAAACAACATCACAATAACAAATACCTTAATTGATAAAGAACCACTAATATTACCTGCGACTGGTGGATACGCATATAACTTCATTTATCTAGCCTTCACGTTTCTATTCATATCTGGCATTTTATTTATACAAACAAGGAGGAAATAATGAAATTCATAAAAAAAATGACGACTATCTTCGTTAGTATTCTAATGTTGAGTAGCGTTGCGCATACTATATTTGCGAACAGTTACTATATTAGCATTGAAAATACAAATCCATCTATTTCTATAGATACAAATGTATATAATGCATATTTATTATTTGAAAGTGTTGAAGGACAAGAAGATGCCTACGTGTTCAATCCTGACACTTGTTTAGCGATTGAATATAAACCTACTGGATCTCCTACATTGAGTGGAAATGACTTATTGATGTGGTTGAGTGATCCAAATCGAACTACACAAGAACTTTATGACTTTTCCGTGAATATATACAATAATTTTATTAATATAAATCATCCCCCAACACCCTCTGGTAGTGCAACAGCAAACAATCAAAGAGCAGATATCCCATTAAATATCGCGGGCTATTATATGGTGAGTGGTGGTGGAGAACGTTATGATAATCATAGTCCAATTACTGCATTGGCTTCCCTTTCCGTTGTGAATCCAACGGCAGTAATAAACCCTAAATTTGATGTCCCTTCACTTGAAAAGTTAGTATACCACGATGCAGTGAATTCTTATACAAATCACTCAGATCACGGTATTGGAGATTCTGTACTTTATCAAATTTCTACAGCTATCCCTACAACTACAGGGTATGCTTCTTATCAATATTCAATTCGTGACACTTTAGATAGTGGGCTTACTTTCAATGATGATTATGTACTAAAGGCATCTACAACAAATGGAATTATCACTATATCAGATGCATATTATGAACTCGTCTCACCCTCTAGTGGGAGCACATTCCAAGTAGATGTTGATATACTAGGTTTAATGAATGAAGGTATTGTTAGCAGTTCTGATACATTCATTAGTGAATATAGTGCAACTTTAAACGAAATGGCTATTATCCATCCAGAAGGAACAAATGACAATCAAGCGATACTACTTTATAGCAACGATCCTCATAACCTACATTCTTTAGGAGAAACACCAGTCAATATCACTAAAAGTTACACTTTTGAGATGACTTTAATGAAAACAGATGTAGATTCACACGTGATTGAAGGGGCTGAATTTGTGATGACACTGGAAGAAGAGCTCGTATTGGATGCACAGGGGAATCCTACTAATGCACTTTCTTTTATCCAAAGTAAACCAGATGTATATATACTTGCACCACAAGATTATGATGCACATACTACCACACTCTTACAAGCAGGTAATATTAAAATACAAGGATTAAATGCACATACAAAATACTATTTGCATGAGATAAAAGCACCTGATTCATATGTGCTGAATACAGATCCTATCGCAATTCAGTTATTGGCAATGTACGATGAGACAAGTGGTGAAATATTGGAAGGATACCCAAGTATGTTGATCAATGAAGAAACACAATCTGTAGCACCAATTCTAGAAGTAGTCAATTATAAAAAAGCAGATTTACCAAACACTGGAGCAAACCAGTCTATGATTTTCATTGGACTAGGTTTATTCTTTACTAGTGTTGGAATAGGCATTCTTTTCATTAAAAAACGTAAAACTAAAAATGCGCAATCGTAGGGTATTGATTGTATTATGCATACTCTGTTTTATGAGTGGGCTATCTTTACTACTCTATCCAATTATATCTAATGAGGTTTATAAGATGCATTATCAACAAGTCATTAAAAGCTATGAGACAACAATGCAATCCATTACACCAGTTGATGAAACAATGCTCAATGCACAACAATATAATGATATTGTAAGGGAGTATGGTGGTTATGGATTTAGCCCTACTGCTCAAGAATTGAAGTTGTACGAAGCTTCTTTAAACTATGATGACAGTGGGATGATTGGTTACATTCACATTCCCAAGCTTTCTTTATATATTCCCATCTATCATTACAGTAGTGAAGCCGTTTTACAAAATGGTGTTGGACACATTGAAAGTACTTCTCTTCCCATTGGCGGACTCTCTAATCACAGTGTATTAACTGGTCATAGTGGATTAATGAAAACAAAAATGTTTAGTGAGATTGACCAACTTCAAATTGGCGATTATTTTATATTGCACATCGCAAACGAAACGTTATACTATGAAGTATATAACCGAATTAAAATACTTCCTTATGAAAGTGACTCACTCGTCATACAAGAAGGTCTGGACCTCTGTACACTCATTACTTGTACTCCATATGGAGTAAATACACATCGACTATTAGTCCAAGCAAAGCGAATAGAAACGCCCATTGAATAGCAAAAGACTCTATGATTTCATAAATCACAGAGTCTTTTATTGTTTAATTAGTAAAATATGGTTGAAATATGCAATTGGTATGAATGCGTTGTTTGTCATCAATTTATATTCTATTTCAAACATCCTTTCTAGCCAATCTTTACTATTTTGTATTTCTTGTGTGTGTAAACTAGCTAAAGTACGTATTCCAAATAGTTTTTCCACAATATATTTATCCTTTAGCCACTCCAATAATGTCTCATTTGAATAATATTTTATATCCCCAAATGCACTTGAAAATGAATATCCACCCTCTAATAAATGATTTGCATCTTTTACATCATTCTCTTGTACAACCGCTTGGATGATTCTTCCATTTTTATTATGTCTAACAATCGATAAAGTTCCACCCTGTTTTAACAGACGATGTAATTCATTTAAAATCACTTCTGCATTTTCCACAAACTCTAGTACTAAGTGGCATATGATCACATCAAAACTTGCATCTTCAAAAGACTGTAAAGCACTTATGTCACCATGGATTTGTTTATAAGGCTGTTCCTTTTCACAATGTTGAATCATACTCTCATTCTTTTCTAAAGCAATCACTTCATTTTCCTTTGCTAAAAAGTTTGATGTGAAAGCAAACCCACTACCAAAATCCAGTATCTTTTTACCTTTAATATCTGCCAGTTGAGTGAATACTGTTTTATAAAACAATTCCCCTAATGGTGAAACTGTATAGTCATAATATAATTTCATATCTTTATCCATAACACATACCATTATCCTTTCAATAACTAATTATAGTATAGCACTCATAAGTCATGTAATGCAAAACTATATAATAAGGCATGAAACCACTACGATTTCATGCCTTATTCATGATTAAATATTCTCCTATAGCCTAGCTTTCAACAAAGAAAGGTATTAGTTTTTACCTATTTTCCCTGAAGGCGTACGACCATTTGCTGTATTTACACTTTCCATAAAATTTTCAATAAAGTTTCTATATAATGCGATTTGCTCTGTTTGAATAATATTTACATGACATGTATCACCATGTAAATTTTCTTCCATTGCAATTACACTAACAATCTCTTGATCATTTTTGTCAATTAAAGTCATCCAGTTTCCTTTTGGATCACCATTCACCATATTTAAATCTTCTTTCTTAATCGTGAATGCTTCATCATATCCAATATTTCCTTTTGTTATTGAAAGTGGAATGATTACCAAATCTTCTTTGTTGAAACATACTGCATAATAGGACATATATGTTGTCGCACGGATTTTACTTCCTCCCGCTTTAATATCTGTTTTATCCCACCAAGCATAAACAACTGTGTATTCCTCCGCATTTGGAATTAACTCACTAGCAATTTCTTTTAACTTTGCATAATCTTCACTTGTTAGTGCTTTTTTACGATTTAAACTTTCACTTACTAATACGAATACAATAATACCTACTAATACTACTCCACCAATAATTATTTCCATCTTTTTCTCTCCTACTAAATTGTTTTTTGATATGCCTTTTGATAAGCTGCCTGAACATCTTTTAAATAGGTAACATCAAACACCTTGATATTTGTTTGCATCTTTGTACGTGTGATAATCTGATATGTATCACGACTTCTAACAAACTGTAAGTTTGTTATTTCCTCATATGTCCACTCACGTTTATTATATGATAATCCATTTTGATAAAAGCACACTTCATCTTTCAAATGACGAAGTGGTAGTAATGTAACTACTGTTGCAACAAGTACAACGGCTATATCTACTATTGTGATTGTATCAAATAAAAACGTAACAGCGCAAAAAATTAAGAAAAATAATCGTATCAAAAATGCGACTATAACAATTGCGATATTTACTTTTGTAGTTGTTAATATTTGTCCTAAGTTCTTTTGCATCTTTCTCCTCAATATATCGTAACTAGTATACCATAGGATTCTATAGTAGTCTATGCAATAAAGCGACGTACACTATGAATGATTATGTAGTAGAAATCAATGACTTCAACATATCCTACTCTAATAATACTATAGAGATACACGAAAGAAATAAACAGCCTACTATAATATAAAAGAGGACAAAAGCACTACAAAGTTGCTCTTATCCTCTTTTTTGTATCTTATCCCTTAAACCTTATAATCACAAAACTAATTTATATCCTATCATCCCTACTTCGTTCAAAACCTAAATAGCGAGTTCCTTGAAATGTCAATGTTCCATAGTCATTCTCCATAAGAAGTCCTGCCTGCTCTCCACTAATAGAAAATTCTATACGATCTCCACTTTCTACTTCAAATGTTGCAAAATAGTTTGTTCGCGTATGATTGTGATGCATATTGTTTCCACGAGAACTTCTCATTTCTGTGCGCTTTGCTGTGACTGTAGCGACTACAGTAAGTACAGGAGATGCATTATTTTTTGAATTTTGTTTGGCATTTTTCACCATACCACCAACAAAAGAGAAAATCACAATCGCAAAAATTAATACAATAAATATTGGAATAATCATAGACATAACATTAAACATAGACAAATTTGTATTCAAACCCATATGTGTACCTCCCCTAATATGAATATTAATTATAATTTTCGACACCTGTAATTCTTATATAATAGAACTTAAATATGATACATAAACTATACCAATATATTGAATACTATTCAATATATTCCTAGAATAGAAAGTTATAATGCTTTTGTACAAAATTAATATTGCCATTTTTCGACAAATTCATAATTCACAAATGAAGCAACCCACATAAAAAAATAACCGTAAGGTTTTCGCCTTACGGTAACTCTCTTTATCACACATCGCTGTTTTCTACTACCATGTTGTTAAAA
>CAYJJS010000045.1:0-9048 GCA_964370645.1 uncultured Erysipelotrichaceae bacterium
TGGAGTATGGAAAAGACATCACAATGCAGAGTGAAGTAGATGCATACGCACAAGCAGTTGAAGAAGCAATCGCTAATTTAGTTATGAAAACAATGAGTGATGAAGTAGAAGGTGCATCACAAATCATTGGTAATTTAGATGAAGTTGTAATCTTTAGAGTGGCACAAGCTAATATTGAAGCCTTTGTAGGTGTTCGCCTAGATGGAGTAGAACTAGCTTCTAGTGACTACAATGTGAAAGAGGGAAGTATTATTATAGAGTTTGCTCCTGCATTCTTAGCAACATTGAGTGAAGGTAGTCATGTGTTAGAAATTGTAACTACAGATGCTATTTATACAACAAACTTCATGGTTGCCTTAGAAAATACACAAACTAGTACAACACCAGGAGTAACACCTCCTACAGGTGATACTACAAATGTATTTTTATACTTCTTATTGCTACTGCTTAGTGGGGTAAGTATTCGCAAAGTATATAAAAAATAAAAGTATTAGATAAAGTGAAAGTAGAGAGTGAGATATATCTCTACTTTTTATATAGCAAAAAGGATTGCTTATTAAAGCAATCCTTTGCATTGTTATTTGCGTATTATATCACAAATTATTTTTAAACACCTTGTGCGATCATTGCGTCTGCAACTTTTAAGAATCCAGCAATATTAGCTCCGGCAACTAAGTTTCCTTCAACTCCATACTCTTTTGCAGTACTAGAGATGTTTTCATAAATAGATTCCATGATTTCTTTTAATTTTGCATCAACTTCTTCAAAAGTCCAAGCTATACGCATTGAGTTTTGTGTCATTTCTAAACCACTTGTAGCAACTCCACCAGCATTACTTGCTTTTCCTGGAGCATACATTGTCTTGTTTTCTAAGAACACTTCAATTGCATCAGGAGTACATGGCATATTTGCCCCTTCTGCAACCGCAATACATCCATTTTTAAGTAATGTTTTTGCTGCTTCTCCATCTAATTCATTTTGTGTTGCACATGGTAAAGCAATATCACATTTTACATTCCAAATGTTTGCGCAACCTTCTGTATAAGTAGCACCTTCAACAAGTTTAGCGTACTCACTAATACGAGCTCTTTTAACTTCTTTTAAGTCTTTCATAAGTGCTAAATCAATTCCATTTGGATCACATACATATCCTTTAGAATCTGACATAGCAATTACTTTACCACCTAATTGATGTACTTTTTCAGTAGCGTAAATAGCTACATTTCCACTACCTGAAACAACAACATCTTTACCTTCAAAAGATTGTCCATTGTCCTTTAACATAGCATCTGTTAAGTAACATAATCCATATCCTGTTGCCTCTGTTCTAGTTAAAGAACCACCCCACGTAAGTCCTTTACCAGTTAATACTCCAGTGAATTCATTTCTTAATTTTTTATATTGACCAAACATGTATCCAATTTCACGTCCACCAACACCAATATCTCCTGCAGGAACATCCGTGAATTGACCAATGTGTTTACTCAACTCTGTCATAAAGCTTTGACAAAAGCGCATGATTTCTCCATCTGATTTACCTTTTGGATCGAAATCACTTCCTCCTTTACCACCACCCATTGGAAGAGTTGTAAGTGCATTTTTAAAGATTTGTTCGAACCCTAAGAATTTAACAATACTTAAATTTACAGAAGGGTGGAAGCGTAATCCTCCTTTGTATGGACCAATAGCACTGTTGAACTGTACACGGAAACCTCTGTTTACTTGCACTTTTCCAGCGTCATCTACCCAAGGCACTCTAAAGATAATTTGGCGTTCAGGTTCAACGATGCGATCGATTACTCCTGTTTCTAGTAAAGATGGTCTTTTCTCTACAACCATTTCTAATGAAGTCAATACTTCATCTACTGCTTGAAGAAATTCTGCATCTGCAGGATTTCTTTTCACAACGTCTTGCATAATATAGTCTAATTTTTTCATTTGTCCTCATTTCCTTTCACATATTTGATTATATCACAATCTAAAGTAAATGACACATTTTGTTTTCTGAAACAAAATGTAACAAATTTCTACTTTCATTTATGATATAAGGGAGAGGAGGTGAAGTATGAAACTGCACGAAGCAAAGGCTACATACATATGTAAGATTACTCAGTTGCATGTGCATGTGAAAGAACGTTTGTATTTTAAGAAGCTGGGAATTGAAAAGGGTGTATGCATTCATGTGTTACAAAATAATAAATGGTATCCAATGTTGATTAAATATGGGAATAATAGCATCGCCATTGGTCGAAATACTGCTAAGAAGGTGGAGGTCGAGTATGTATAAGATAGCCTTCATAGGGTTTCCAAATGTAGGAAAAACCTATTATATAAATCAATTGTGTAATACGTTTATGAAAGTAGCAAATTATGCAGGAGTCAGTGTCGAAGCACAAGAAGTTTTAATGTCTCATGAAGGTAGAGAGTTATTGTTTATTGATTTACCAGGTATTTATGATCTACAACAAACCAGTGGGGAAGAAACTTATACAAAGGAATATATACAGTCAAAACCTATTGATGTAATCGTAAATGTGGTGGATTATCGAGACTTGCATAGGCAATTAAAGTTAAGTGAACAACTCAAAAAATTAGGAAAGAAAATGATTATTTTATTGTCGTTCACACCAAAGGGTATTCAAAAAGAAAATATCTTAGCACTACAAAATGTTGTGAAAGTAGATGTTGTATATCCAGGCTATCAACAAACGCGATTATTATCGCATTTGTTGAATCTAGGAAAATGTAATCAAGATGGCATTGATGTAAATGCATTAAACATAAAAAAAGAGATGAATATAGAAAGACTTGATCGTATCTTATTACATCGTATTTGGGGTATTGTTTGCATGCTATGCATTTTAGTGGGTAGTATGTATATACTATTTTTAATCAGTGAGCCTTTTGTATTTCTTTTTTCTTTTTTTCCTGTATTCAGTTTTATACCATTTTTATTTTTTTTGTTTTGTTTTATTGCATTCATAGAGGAGAGTGGATATATTACTCGCATTGCTTTTTTGATGGATCCAGTAATGCGTATTTTCAATTTGTCAGGTAAGAGTGTCATTCCCATCTTTGTTGGATATAGTTGTAATGTTGCAGCACTTATGTCAGCGCGAATGATTGATGATAAGAAAGAGCGAATAGCAAGTGTATGTATGATACCGTTCATTACTTGTAGTGCAAAATTACCAGTGTTTTTATTGTTTACTAGCGTATTTTTTGTTAATAAACAAGTACTTGTTTTAGTAGTATTGTATGCAGTTTCTTTATTTATGGCATTGTTAGTAGCAAGTTTTATTACACGAAAGCACGAGGCGATCTTTATTGTAGAATTACCACCTTATCAATTTCCAAAAATAAAAATTGTATTAAAAAAAGCCTTTTATGAAATCAAAGACTTTTTTATTAAAGTGTGCAAAGTACTTATAGTGTCCACACTTATATTTAGTTTTGTTTTTATAGATGTATCTCTCTTTTTTAAAGGACTACCATTTGTAGATAATACATTTTTACAAAATGCATTGTTTTATTCGATCTTATCAAAAGAGAATATAATTTTATATTTTTCTAGTATCGACATACATGTACAAACATTTGTATCAAACTTATTCACTAACCCTCATATAGAGTTAAAAGTTTTATGTTACTTATTGTATTTGAGTATGAGTATACCTTGTTTAAGCACAATGGTAACTATGTATAAGGAGTATGGGATTAAGGTGTTATGTTTGAGTATCACTTTGATGTTAATTATTCCTTATGTATTCAGCAGTATTGCTTATTCGATTTTAGTGAATGTATGAGACAGGCTGACCTTATATAAATCGGTTGTAATGTATTCAAGAGCATAATATGAAGAGGTTGTTTGTTTTTTTGATAACGAATATAAATCATAAATATCTGAAATAGAAAGATTTGTTTGTATATATTTGTTGTAATTTAAAATCGTCGTGAAAGAAAGTTGTTGGATACATTGACTAGATATATCTTTTAATGTTTCAATCGTATGCGCATCCTCTATTTCTACGTCAAAATCAGTGAGTAGGGTATCCAATTGTACATGTATATAACTGCTTAGACGAGTGTTAAAATAGGTGTTAATAGTTTCTATTTTACAATCGCTTTGATTGAAATCACAAGTTGATGGTAAGTATGCATCACTTTGGATTTCTTTAACAATAATTTTTGTATCGATGATATCGATTATATACATCGCATCATATCCTTGTATGGATAGAAGAAAGGATAGGTTACTTTGTGCAGAAATTGGTGTAAACAAAAATGTAAGTATACATAGACTAAGAAAGATTTTTTTCATGATTATTACCTCCTTTTTTAGGATGTGCAAGAAGTGAAAGAAATATGCAATTTCATTGTAAAATGAATTGTAAAAACATGAAAAATTTGGTACTATATTAAAAAGTGAATATGATAGAGGCGCGAATATTATAAAGATAAAACAAGAAGGCATTCATTAGAGTTTTATTGTAGGAGTATTTGCCGAATGATTGAAATAGGCGTATTTCAATCATGGGAGTATATGTGAAGAACTATACTACTGTCTTACAATTGTAAGTTGTGCTATTTTAAGGGTGTATTATATATGTCAATAAGATTAGCTTATTGACTTTTTTATTAAGGAGGTATGTATTATGGATACAATGATGAAGATAGGAAATGTAGCAGTGGATACGTTAGTGAAAGGGTGTGGAAGTCCTTTATATGTGTATGATGAAGAGAAGATAGATTCACAATTAGATGCGTATAAAACACATTTCAAAAGTGACAAGTTTGATACACGTATCATTTATGCCTCTAAAGCATTTTCTTGTGGAGCAATGATTCAGAAGTTAAAGGATTTTGATTATTGTTTAGATGTGGTAAGTGGAGGAGAGTTGTTTGTAGCGCAGCAAAACGACTTCAATTCAAACAATATTTATTTTCATGGAAACAATAAGACAAAAGAAGAACTTGTACAAGCATTACAATATGGTGTAAAAACGATTGTCGTAGACAACTTTTATGAAACAGATTTACTGATTGCATTAAGTGATGAATATGCACAAGATGTGCATGTGTTAATCCGTGTAAATCCAAAAGTAGAGGCACATACTCATGAATACATAATGACTGCAAATGCCGACTCTAAGTTTGGTATTAGTGTGGATTTAAAAGAAGATATCTATGAAATGATTGCGAAAATAGAAGCATCTAAACATGTGTTCTTTGATGGATTTCATTTTCATATAGGTTCACAAATTTTTGAAAGACAAGGGTTTGTAGAAGCGATTAATAAAACTTGTAAGTTCATACATACTTGTCAAGAAGAGACTGGTGTGAGTATACAAGTATTGAATATTGGAGGTGGTTTTGGTGTGAAATATACCGATGAAGATCGCCCAACGACTACGCAATCTATGTGTAAAACATTGATTGAATGTATTGAAAATAATATTGAACAATATAGTTTGTCCCTAACACAAGTTTGTACAGAACCAGGAAGAAGTATTGTAGCAGAGGCTGGATATACGATTTATGAAGTAGGTTTCATAAAGAAGACAGCAAATAAACAATTTTTATTTGTGAATGGGGGAATGGCGGATAATATAAGACCTTCCTTGTATGAAGCACAATATGCATGTGATATCGCCAATAAGATGGGTGTAGAAAAAACAGAAGTATATGATATTGCAGGTAAGTGTTGTGAGAGTGGAGATATTTTAATTAAACAAGCTAGTCTACCAAAAGCAGATAGTCAAGATTACTTGGTTGTATATAGTACAGGTGCATATGGATACACAATGGCGAGTAATTATAATCGATTAAACAAATTACCAGTTGTATTTGTAAAAAAAGATGTTGCTCGATTGGTTGTAAAGGGTGAAACGTATGCACAACAAATACAAAATGATTGCGATATTGAGGTGAAATTATGATAGATTTTGAAAAATATCATGGTTGTGGAAATAGTTTTATTATCTTGGAATACGATGAAACAAAAGATTATACTTCTTTAGCGAAACAATTATGTAGTCAGGATGTAGGTATTGGATCGGATGGACTAATGGTTGTGAAGCAAAATCCATTAGAGATGGTATTCTATAATTTAGATGGTAGTATTGCTCCAATGTGTGGAAATGGAATACGTTGTTTTGCGAAATATGTATATGAACGCATCGAAGCAAAAGAGCGATTTGATGTAGTGACGGGTGCAGGAGTGATGAAAGTGCATGTAATACAGGCAAATCCATTTCGAGTAGAAATCAATATGGGTAAAGCAGATTTCGATGTAAAAAAATTACATTTATCAGATCCTAACTTAAAAGAAGTGAAACATCATACCCTTTCTATACATGGGCAAGATGTGCAAATACACAGTGTGTTTTTAGGAACCATCCATACGATTGTATTCGTGGACGAAATTTGTTATGAACAAGTACAAAGAGATGGTAAAGCGATTTGTGAACACCCGTTGTTTTCTGAAAAAACAAATGTGAACTTTGTATGTGTGAAAGATCGTAAAAATATACAAGTGCTTACGTATGAACGTGGTGTAGGTATTACAAAGGCTTGTGGTACAGGATGTTGTGCAAGTGTGTATTATGCACATGCATATGGATATTGTGAAGAAAGTGTGCATGTGCAACTCGCGCTGGGAACACTTAAAATTACATTAAAAGAAGATGTATACATGGAAGGACCAGCAACCTTTGTTGCGAAAGGAAGTATTGAGGAGGAAGAAATATGCTAGTAAATGGAAGTATTGTTGCATTGGTAACACCTTTTTGTGAAGATGGAAGTATTCATTTTGCCAAGTTAAATGAATTGGTAGAATTTCATATTGCAAATAAGACAGATGCAATTTTAGTCTTAGGAACAACTGGTGAGACACCAACTTTGACACACGAAGAAGATATACAAGTTGCAAAAGCGGTAATTGCTCAAGCGAATGGAAGAATTCCTGTATATGTAGGAGCAGGAAGCAATAACACACAAGTACAAATTACGTATGCTAAAAAATATGAAGAATTGGGTGCGGATGGTTTGTTGATTATTTCTCCATACTATAATAAAGCCAATGAAGAAGGAATGTATCAGCATTTTAAAATGACAGCAGATGCTGTAAACATCCCAGTTATTTTATACAATGTTCCTTCTAGAACAGGGTGTCCAATACCTTTTAGTGTAGTAAAACGCTTGTGTACACATAAAAATGTACAAGCAATCAAAGAAGCGAGTGGAGATATTTCTTACTTAGCAAAAGTAGCAACACTATTGAGTGATGACTTTCAAATGTATGTAGGAAATGATGATATGATCTTGGCTGCACTAGCTTATGGAGCGAGTGGAGTCATTAGTGTAGTTGCAAATATTTTACCTTTGGAAACACACACGATGGTGAGTGCATACTTAGCAAATGATGTTGTAAAAGCAAGAGATTTACAATTGAAGTATTTGGATTTAATCAATGCATTGTTTATTGAAACCAATCCAATTCCAGTGAAAACGGCTATGAATGAAATGGGACTAGCAGTTGGTGGATATCGTTTCCCACTTTGTGAGATGGCAGAAGAAAACAAAGCAATATTAATAGAAAAGATGAAGGTGATGAGTGTATGAGAGTAGCATTAGTTGGTTATGGGACAATGGGGAAGATTGTAGAAGAAAAGTTACTACAAGCAAATCATTCTGTTAGTGGAATTGTTTCCATCGGACTTTTAGAAGACTTAGCACAAATTGATCAACCATTTGATGTAGTTATAGATTTTTCCCACCCAAGTTACTTAGATATGATCTTAGCATATCAAGAAAAAACAAATGTTCCTGTCGTATTCGCTACCACAGGGTATAGTGAACAAGACATTGAAAAAATAAAAAAAGCAGGACAAACACATCCAATCGTATATACGGCAAACTTCTCTTTAGGAGTGACTGTATTTGAAGAGGTGTTAAAACAAATCACACCAATTTTGGAAAATGAATTTGATATTGAGGTGATTGAAAAACACCATAATAAAAAAATTGATTCGCCAAGTGGAACCGCTAAAATGTTAGTGAATGCGATCAATGCAAATCAAAAATATGAAGTAGTGAATGGACGTGAAGGAATGCGTAAACGTGCACAAGAAATTGGTGTACACGCAGTGCGTGGTGGTAGTATCGTTGGAGAACACAGTGTGATTTTTGCTGGAGAAGATGAAATTTTAGAAATTAAGCATGAAGCACACTCAAAAAATATCTTTGCTGTGGGAGCAGTGAAGGCAGCAAGTTATATCGTTGATAAGCCAGCAGGCTTATACAATATGAATGATGTATTATTTAAGAAATAGGAGAAACAAATGGAAGCAAAAGAAATTATTCAGTTTATTAGAGATGCAAAGAAAAAAACACCTACAAAGGTGTACGTTAACACAACACAGGAAGTTACATTTACAGATGTAAAACAATTTGGAACTAGTAACTCATATGTTGTGATTGGTGAATGGGAAGTAATTGAACCTCAATTACTTGCAAACAAAGAAATCATTACAGATTTCTTCGTGGAAAATGAATGTCGTAATTCGGCAATTCCTTTACTAGACATGAAAGGAATTAACGCACGTATTGAACCAGGTGCAATTATTCGTGATCAAGTAGAAATCGGTGATAATGCTGTCATTATGATGGGGGCAACTATTAACATTGGTGCTGTTATTGGAAATGGTACAATGATTGATATGGGTGCAATCCTAGGAGGAAGAGCAACCGTTGGTAACAACTGTCACGTTGGAGCTGGAGCTGTTTTAGCGGGTGTAATTGAACCAGCAAGTGCAACACCAGTCATCATTGAAGATAACGTACTAATTGGAGCGAATGCAGTTGTTATTGAAGGATGTCGTGTTGGTAAAGGAAGTGTAGTAGCTGCAGGAGCAGTGGTTGTTGAAGATGTACCAGCAAATGTAGTTGTGGCTGGATGTCCTGCAAGAATTATCAAAGAAGTAGATGATAAGACTACTAGCAAAACAGGATTAGAAGAAGATTTACGTAAATTATAAGAGTAAGAAA
>CAYJJS010000046.1:0-8528 GCA_964370645.1 uncultured Erysipelotrichaceae bacterium
GAAATATATCCAGTGTTTTTTACTCTTCAATAAATTGCTTCATTAGTTGCTGTGTTCGCTCTTGTTGTTTACTTGCATCAATTTGTGCAGATCCATCTTTGCGCTGTATTCCATAATTACCAAACTGCGCATGATTTCCACCTTCAATTACAACTACATTTTTTTCATATTGAATATCACCATCAACTAGTAAGTCTTCACTTCCATATATAGTAAGTGTTTGGGATAGTGGATACGAGGTATTGTTGTATGAAGCAAACAAAAACAACTTCTCTATTTCGGTATTTTCACTCGCAAACAAACTCGCACTTATACCGCCCAAAGAATGCCCACCAATATACCATGTATGAATTTCGTCTTCCGCTTGCATAATCGCACTGGCTGCATTTTGATTGAAAATAGATAAATTAAATGGCATATCCACAATATACACATTTATATTTAATTTGGATATCGTATTCATAAGAGGTAGATATGCACTATATTCCACTTTGGCTCCTGGATAAAAAATGAAACCAATTTCACTATCCACATCAATCTCTATATAATCGTTTTTCGTACTCACATTGGATTGTTTCAAATAAGACAACGCCTCTTCATCTGCCTTATAGTAAATATTCACATAAATAAAAAACACTACTACAATCACACTTATAACTAAACCTAGTATTTTAAAAACTTTCTTCATTATTAATCCCCCACATTATATTATATGCAATATTTCATTTTTTTCTACTGGGGTAATAGTATGAAATTTTGAATATCACTCACTTCACGTGCCCCCGATGCACTTGTTACAACAATCCGATACACTTTAGCACTTTCCATTGGTGGCACATTCAGTGTTAACTCAAATACATCTTCCCCTTCACCAGCAACGATTTCACCACCTTGATATTTCACGACCTCACTATTTGAAAGTAATCCATAATAGGAAGGCGCTTCATTCAAACTTGTAATTGTCCCCGGTGGAACCAACTCATATACTCCATTATCTTTTTTTTCGTACAACTTTATTTTTAAAGACACATTGCTTGCATATTCATTATATTTTAATGTAAGAGGAACCTTATATTCACCTGCATACTGGATAAGCGGTTGCTCAATAGCTACATCAATAGCTAAATCTGAAGGCGGATTAGAAACAAAGGCATCTGTATCACTAGCGATTAAATTACTTAACCCATAGAGACGTTCTTCACTAATAAACAAATCCGTTTGCACGAATACATCTATTTCCCCTACATTGATTTCATCCATTGGAAATACAAACATATAAGTGTAATTTCCACTACTCAACTTCCCTAGTGTATGGATGAAATATTTCTCACCAGCCGCAGGATAAGCCACTCCATTAATCACTACATAAGATCCTTGCGGTATATCAAATATATTTCCATTTTCATCACTTACCATTAGTCGAATTGCTGCATATTGGTTGATATGTTTATAATCAAATCCAACTACCTCACTCGTCTGCACCACGCTATTCACAATTGCATGTGTAGACGCTTGATGTACTACACTAGAAGTGATTTGCGTTTCTCTCGCACTAGAAACAAGAAAGGGTTGAGAACCTTCTGTAGCATTACTTTGTATATCCAATGAATACTCTCCAACTGCAAGCAAATCGGATGCTTTCACTTGCGTAAAATCAACAACAACTTGTATTTCATGCTTCCATACTCCAACAACACTCTCAATATCACTATCAAATATTTCCGTTGTATCCATCTCTCTAAAATTAGATAAAAACAATGCTTCATCTCCTAAAACACTATAGTAATAACGAGTTGTCGGTTGTAAAACACCACTTGTCCCCCCCATTCCCGTGTGCACAAAAGTAATACGTGTTCCTTTTGGAAAAGCCAATTCTTCTTCCCCTTGCACAAGTTTAATTTGTAAATTATCCAAACTACGGTATAAAATATACTGCGCTGTAAATGCACTATCTTGTGTAATCGTTAAAGAATCATTGGTTTGTATCGCAGAGTAATAACGCCCTCCTATGATCCCTTCTTCAATACGTGCCTGTGCATCCACCTTCCTTTCAATATCCAATCGAACTTCGACCTCTCTACCCTTTAAGTCCGCCAGTGTAATCAAAATATAGCGTGAAGTACTAGTATCAAACAAATTACTATAATACGCCAAATCAAAACGCACTGTATTTTGTTCTTTTGAAATTTGTCCTAGAAAAATCGGTTCTTGTGAAAACTGTGAAAGATCCACCTTATTTGATTCGTTCACTTGCATTTCAACCGCATAATTTGCATCAGCATATTCTACAGAGTCCGCCTCACCTTGTACGCTACCAAAGTTTTGCAAAGTCACATTATAAGCCTGGACATCGATAATATACATATCCAAATCAGATGTTAATTCTTCCAACTCCAATTGTGTCATCGCCTCGTTTTCACCCGTTACATCCGCGAAAATTTCAGTGTTTTTCGCAATTACATACTTCGTATCAACACTTACTTCATTTACACTCTTTAACACATTATCTACATTAACATCTTCTCCAATATACTTTTCCCACTCCATTGCCTGTAGGCGAATGATCTCACCAGCTGTATCTACTGTGATTTCATTACGAAGAGCCATCTTCATCTCAAACATAGTCCAATCAAACGCAGGAATATAATCATAATCTAGATTCCCCTGAATTTTAATTGCACTTACATTTGAATAATCTTCTACCGATTCGAGCCAATCATTACACGTCAATACACTTTCCATTGTGGCGGTAGTTGAATAATACACTTCATAGTAAGTTTGTTCTTGCTTATTACCAATTGCATTCATCAAATAAAAATAATCATCTATTTCCAAATAAAAGACACTTTGCTCAGTGGATACCCTTTGCTCTGACTCATTTTTTATTTGTAATAAATATGTAAAATCTTCCACTTCATCCACACTAGCTAAATTACTAATAGTTTTAGAAAATATACCCTCAACATCAATACTTGCTTCCGCGATTAAATCACTCTCACTAGAAACTACATTTAAAACATCTGATGAACTTGCCCCAGCTAAATAATTACTATTTACACTCAAATCATAAACATCTGTTTTACGAAACACCTCATAAGAACCTCCAGCTCCTGTATATATAAGAGAATTTTCATCTTCCATAAATATCAATTGTTCTAATTGTAATGAGGAATTTTCTACTTCTAATCCTGGCGTAATGCGAAATTGTATACTGATCGATCGATTTGGTCTATACTTCAAAGTGTTTTCCCTTAAGTATGTTACATCAAATAAAGAATACCCTTGTGATAAAGTAAACTTATAAATTTCACTTCCATCCGGTAATGTTTTCATTAATTTATATTCATACAACACACTTTCTTCTCCCTCTTCCTTTCGTTTATTTACTACTACATCTTTTGTAACATCAAACGAATAACCGGTAGGTTTAATAAAATAAACAATTGGTTTATTTACTATAGTTGAAGCTGTATATGGGTAATCATGAACACCCAATATTGCTTTTATCTCAACACTCTCTGAGACCACAATATTACTTACAGCATTCACAACATCTTCCTCTTGCTTATTTGTTGTAATCGATTCAATCAGATAAGGGATTGAAGAGCTACTTACATTTATAAAAGTCTCGCTTGAAGTAGATACTAAATTACCCTCTGCATCAAATACCTTTAATGTATTGTTAGATGTTGCACTACCTGTATATCCATATACGGAACCAGGCATTCCATACGATGGACTTCCCAATAGTTCTAAACCTTCAATACGTGAAATCGTATATCGTATTTTCTTTATGTAATACTCTACACTCTCATCATACACGCCTTCGACAATGGAATCATACTCATTTATTAAAAATGTATCCACACTTATAAAATCAAGAAAACCACTCGCATCCTCAGCGTTTTTTAAAGCATCTACACGCAATGTAAAACCTTGTTCCCCTTGTGCGTCCACAAACGTAATATCTATCACTGGTGGCTCTTGCGCAAGCTGTGAGGGATATGGAATCTTCACTGTCTCTACATAAGCTTTATTAGCACTCCCCGCTGGGGTTGTCGTATCAAACAGGTATTCTAACACTACATTATTCACACTGCTTCCCCCTGCATTTTTTATCCCCATAATCCCCAGCAAATCCATACCATCAGCTTGTGCATTTGATTTATTATTTGCAGCATTATTAAAAACAACTAACTCTATTCTACCTTCACTAGATACCACACTTGCGGTTTTTGTCCCAATACTAGCACTCGTTAATAATTCTTCCCCTATGTACGGGTACAGGCGAATACTAGCATTAACACTTACCGAAGAGGCCGTAGCAAATGCTTCTTGATCAAATAAAAACTTCCCAGTGAAACGAAAACTTGATTCCACAAAATCTGTGATTGTTAAAATCACTTGACTTTCATTTTCTTGTACATCGACATTATCATATATGAATTCATTCAAACTACCATCTATGTAATCTGCATAAACATTTGCATTGTTCGCTTTCGGCTTCTCAAAAGTTATCACAAGCCGCTCAAATGCCATAGATGTATACAAAGAACCTGGAAATGGAGTGATAATCGCTATCGGGAAACCTGCTTCACCACCAAGTGGGACACTGCTTGTACCCCCTTCTGTACTTGGAGGGAAATACAGAGAAAACTTTCGTGTCATCGCACTAGCATCCACAAACATATTTTCTATTTTTCTAATATCAGATACATCATCCACGATGTGATTCACAAGTAAGGCCGTTGTATCACATATTTCAACACCACTTTGTCGCCCCCAAATTCTGCGATCATAATCGATTTGAATACGAATCGTATCATTTTTCAACAATGGCGGCAATCGCAATAAATAACTCCCAGCAGATTCATTTATATATGTCCCGGTTCCTTGTTGAATTCCAGGTTCTTCATGTGTATCAAATACAGTGAAGGTTGCATGAGGTTGCGTACCCCTTTGTAAAAATGAGTCACTAAATTGCATTTCACCAACAAAAGACATCCCTGCAGGAACACGTATTTCCAATACGCTTGGACTCGCTAAATCTTGTTGAAACGTAATCGTCAACACCTCAGCAGCACTTTCACTTGCATCTGGTATTAGTGTATAACTTGAATTTTCTTCACTACCCAATACATAGCCTTTACTTAAACTTGCCTCATACATACCTGGTGTACTTGCCCATATATTTTCACTTTCAACAAACATAAAAAGGCTTGTTAAAACAAGTACAAACACCATAAAACATTCATTAATCATCCACTTCTTTTTCATAATTATACTCCTATTCTTTGATAGTAAAATCAGTAACACCATGTATGTCACTACGATTTTCCTTAAAAAAAGTAATTTTACTATTTGAATATTCACGTAACCCAAGACATACCTCATTTGTGACACCCACAGCATCTCTTTCAACATTCATGTCTCTCAATATATATTGGTTATTTTGATCTACATACAATGTATCCGAATATTGCAAACACAACGAACCACCTCTATCATAGGTCGAAACTTCTAATTCGAAATATTCTTTACCCACCTCATCATGCACCTGCAAACTTGCATCTTTAAAAGGTAAATACACCTTGATATTCGCCTGTAACACCTTCTTAAAAGGCGTTGTTGATGTGGCAACTATTTGAATATTTGCAAGCCGATTATGAAAATGTTCTTCTTTTAAGTGCAACAAATAGTCATCTTCACTTTCATTGCTACGTAATATAAAATCATTCGTACCAACACTTTCTAAAACATTCTCAACAAGCTGCATATCCCCACTCATATTTTCTATATACACCGCAATTTCGTAAACCACATCTTCCTGTGCCTTTCTAAAATCATCTTCATAATTATGAATGGAAAACTCAATTTTATCTTCAAAATTGTAATTTGATACAGTGTATTCCATTTCTTTTTGTGGGGCATATAAAATATCACTGACAAAGTAAAATTCATTCATAGATGCTAAAAAACCACCATACTTTTGAGTAGAAAACAAGATACTGAAGATAAAAATTGCCCCTAAGCAAACACACACTAGCATAGTCAATACTATAGCTAACACTTTTTTCTTCATATTATGTCCTCACCTCCTGAAAAGCCTCTACACGAATCACAATTAGATCAATTTCTTTATAAAAATCCATTTCTAACGAACCAATTTCTACAATCAATTCATAGGTGTGCAACGTCTTCTTCAAATCCATAGAACCGAATGTGCTTAAGAACCTCCCATTTGTGTCCTGCACCAAATCACCTTCTATCATCCCATCCACTTTATCTATAGCAACTATAGAAAATCGCAATGGAATATTTTGTGTTGTTTCAATCACAATATTATACGTAAGTGCAACATCACTCTTCTGGCTCTCATTAAAATTGGAAACCTGGAATTGTATCCTATTGGTTGATTCAATTTGTAAGCTTTCTAACGAAATAGAAAATGAATCACTAAAGATCCCTTCCACATACAACTGTGCTAGATGCACTTTAGAAGAACCTGAAGAAAACGTATAGAACCTAGCAGCGGCAGGCAGCAGTAAGAAGATAGAGATTACTAATGACAAAATGAGTATCCACCTAGTTTTCGTCATATCTTACACCCTTCTTTCTAAAATTTATTGTAACGATTACAAGAGATATACAAACCATAATCCCTAGCGGATGTGTGAAAAAAAGTATGCAATCATCTAGAAAGGTGATTTTAAACACACACTTTCCATAAATTTGTGAAGGATCTACAAGTTCTTTATCTGCACTAGTATTTGCATCCCCTCTAGTTTGAAAACCACCATCTAAGAGTGCGATGATGCGATGTGTAATAAAGATCTCACCTTGTTTATAAATCACAATATCACCCACTTCATACTGTTCTTGCAGCTTATAAAAAACTAAATCATTCACCTCTAATGTCGGACTCATACTACCTGACACTATAAGCGCATTGTGCACCCCTAATATCGTCACTACTTTTTTTCCTTGAATAAACTTTGACACTATCAAATACATGTTTATTGCAAGCAGTGACACGAGCACAACATAAGCCATTTTAGTCAATACGTTTTTGAACACATCCACCTAAACTAACTAGCACTTGCCTCGATTTGTGTAGCTTCAATATTTATGCTAAATACATAATCTTGTGAATCATATGCCAATCCATCCTCCGTGTCGAGTGCATCAGCATCTGTCCCAGAATCATAATCCCACTTCCAATAAATGATTTTAGTAAATCCATCAATCGCGTCATCCAAATTCACAACTACATCACTTTCATTACTAAGCTCAACACTCATTTCTGCATCCGAATAAAATTTAATATTCGCTATCCCAGCAACACTGCTATCCAATGTTTCTACTGAAAGCGAGTATGTATACGCAACCTCTGCACTACCAAACTCCACAGAGAAAGATCCCTTGTCACCTGGAGCAATGTGTTGCTCATCCACATTCGCATTTACCACTTTCGTATCATATAAATTAAATATAAAATCTTCATTCGCATCACTTGTCACTCCATCGCTAACAAATTGTATATCCGTCCACTTCGCAACATTCACATGACCACTTCCATCTGATGAACTTGTATAATTCGATAATGTCATCCCAACTAATGATAATGAAACAAGCGATAATAGAGCACTCACTAATACTGTTTTTCTTATTTTATTTTCCATTTTTTATACCTTCTTTCTTTTCAATTTCCAAATAATCCAATCCGTCATAAAATACAATACAATCGGGATTAATATAAATAAGATAATACCCAAAGGTGTTTGCATAAATAATAAAACTCCTCCTAAATCATCTATTTTCCCAATATATCGCCCCTCTATTTGATTGGGCGTAACATAATATAAATCGTTTGTCTCATTCTCATCACCCCTCGTATAAAATTTGGGTTCTCCTTTGTAATCCACATCCACAATACGATGTGTAATCACAACATCATCTACTATATACGTTATGATATCTCCAACTTGTAATTCATCAGAGTGTACATCTTCTATGAATATTAGTGATTCCTTATCAAAGGTTGATGCCATAGAACCAGACATAACAATTAACGGGCTCACACCAAGTACACTCGGCACGTGATTTGGATTAGAATATGCAGAGATAAGTAAACTCGTATTAAAACATATCACTACACCTGCAAGTATTCCAACAATAATTACTACAATAGCTTTTAATTTGTCCATGAAAAACTCCTTTCTAAACTAATCAGTGTCATTGATTCTATCCAAACTTCTATAACCACCAAGTTACACTCACTACCAACTAATACATAAAGAATGCATACAACACCTTGATCATAGAATATTTATATCATTTGTTTATTTTAATATTTCATACATACATAATTTACTAACTGAGGATAAGTAATTAAATAGGTAGCATTATACTGTACCTACACATAAAAAAACACTGGATAATTTCCAGTGTTCTATATTTGTAACTTGTCTTTCTAGTAATCTTTTTGATTATAAAAAAATCGGACTAATAATAGTCCGATTAAATTA
>CAYJJS010000047.1:0-8137 GCA_964370645.1 uncultured Erysipelotrichaceae bacterium
AAACATTAAAATAATGGCGTAAAATTGGCGTAAATCGTTTGAGGGTATCTGAAAAGCATTGATTTTACTAGGGTTTTGGCACTTGTGGTAATCTCTATTGAGAATATGCTTGAGAGTGCTGAGAGTATAGGCGAATAAATATATAGACTGGCATTGCTAAATTAAATAATAAAAAAGTGTTAGTTCTTAATCTTGCATACCAAATAAGATTAATAGGACTAACACTTTTATTGACGCTCTAAAAAGTGGTGAGTATAATATATTTATTATAGAAAATTCTGGTTATCCTGGTGTGAGCCTAGATTGTGGGTAATAGGGAGATTAATTATATATAATCTTGCTAACCATAAATTTAGAGTCCGATTCCACTTAAATTCTACTTATAAAGGGTTTTATTTTATTCAAACAAGAGTTATTCTTTTATTATTTAAAAACGAGGAGGATGCACATGAACACATTGGTTATAGGTAAATTCATATCTTTAAGAAGAAAACAAAAAAATCTCACACAGCAACAACTAGCAGAAGAAATTGGAGTTTCAAATAAGACTGTTTCAAAATGGGAAACTGGAAAATGTATGCCAGACTATTCTATTATAAAGAGCTTATGTGAAAAGTTAGATGTCACAGTGGACGAATTGATGGATGGTAAAATAAGCAAAGAAAAAAATGATCGTGTCTATGACAATGAACTGATTTTAAATTTACTTAAAAAAACACAAGAATTAGAAAAGCAAAAAGAAACGATATATGGAATTTTATTGGTTGTAATGGGGATTACGTTACAGGTACTTTCGCATACATTGGTTGGTTCTGATTTTAAAGATTTTGTAGCTGGATTATTATTAGGGATATCAATCGTTGAAATGCTGATTGGGATTTATATTGTTGGGAAAAATTTAGGCAGAAGTTAAGTTTTCATTTAGTATACTATAAGCATAACACGATGCAGCAATTTATAGTGGCATTGATAATAACATTTATATAATAGAAAGGAATGGTTGAAATAAAGTTAATGAGTAAATCCGAGTTAAAGTTTTATCAAGAATATGAAAAATTTTATACAATGGCGAAATCATCTAAAGCATTTTCAAATTTTTGTAACGAAGCCTTTGGAAGTGATTTTTCACAAGATGGGTTCAGCGACTTAAATCAAGCCAAGTTAATACTTAGCAGTATTCCACACAAGCCGAATTTAAAGATTTTAGATATAGGTTGTGGAAATGGAAAATTATTGGCATATTTACAAAGGCAATCTAATTGCCACATTTATGGTTTTGATTATTCAGAAATAGCGATAAAAACAGCACAAGAATTATACCCAACAAATTCAAGTTTCAATGTTGGTGTTATTGGTGAAACAACTTATAGTGAAAACTATTTTGACGTTATCATTTCAATGGATACTATTTATTTTGCTGATGATATGAACAAATTTATCGGACAGGTAAAAACATGGTTAAAACCAGATGGACTATTTATAGTAGGTTATCAAGAAGGTGATGTAATTCCAAAAACAAACAGTCTTGACTGTTCTCAAATTGTAAAATGTTTTGATGATAACAATATGATTTATGAGTGCAACGATTTGACTTATGAAACTTATAAATTGCTTACTAAAAAAAGAAAAGTTGCTATGAAATACAAAAATGAGTTTGAGAAAGAAAATAACTCGAAGTGGTATGATATGTTAATATGGCAAACAGAATATGCCAATTCAACATTTGAAGTATATCAAACTACAATGTCGAGATACTTTTTTATAGCTAGAAACCCTTAAAAAATTGCGGTACAATAAATAAGAAAATGAGCATTTGACTGCGTGTATCAATATATTTGCTTTACAAAAAACGCAATGAATTTTAGGGTATGGCTTCGCATCCGCAAAGTATAAAGTTAGTAGGGGTACTTTCCATTTTTTTGTATGATTCATCTTGTAGATATGCTCGTGAGTGCTAAAAGCAATGGCGAATAAACAAAAGTATTTATTATAAGTTCCCCTATAAGTCTTACGCTATAAGATAATCAATTCATTGTATCTGTATACACCCCATTAAGAGATAGGTAAAAAAATAGTCGAGATTATCGACTATTTTCTTTGTGCAGTAACTTTTTATAAGTTGTATCCATTAGGATTGCTCCAATCGGGGCAGCAATTAAAATAGATATAACAGATAGTGTAAGTGCTAGTTCACCTATTGCAAGCCCCATTGCCAATGGGGTTGCACCTATGGCAGCCTGAACGGTGGCTTTTGGGATGTAAGAGATCATAATAAAGCATTTTTCATTCTTGTTTAAATTTGTTTTCCAAATCGCAAAATAGGTACCAATTAAACGAATACTAATTGCCAATAAGACAATACAAATTGCAAGTAATCCTGCATTTAATGCGTATGGAAGGTTTACAAGTAAACCTACTAATACAAATAAATATATTTCAGCAATTTTCCATGCTTTATCATATAAACGATTAATCGGCTGAATCATACTTGGGTGTTTTGTATGCATATAAATGCTCATACTCATAATAGCAAGCAGTGGAGAGAAGTAAAAGTAAGAATCAAGGGGCATTAAGATATAAGTAATCCCAAAAAATAGAAGCGTTTGAAGTAGTGTAGGTAATTTGCATGTGGTTAGAATTTTGCTTAAAATCACTGCAAGTAATAATCCAATTACTACTCCACTGAAAAGGCTTAGCGGTAACTCAAAAAGTTCTATGAAAGATACATGATTAGATTGTTGTAAGGTGGTGAATAGTGTGAATAAGATGATCACTATAATATCATCTAGACTTGCTCCTGCCAAAATCATTTGTGGTACTTTATTTTTTGTACCATATTTTTGATCAATTAAATGAATCATACGAGGAACAATGATAGCAGGAGATACTGCGGCTATAACACTACCGATAATCAGTCCTTCTAATATAGTTGTTTGAAATAATAGTGGACCCAGTAGTGCGAATGCTCCAATTTCAAATACAGCAGGTAGAAAACTTAACAAAATAGCTGGTCTTCCAATTGCTTTTAAATCATGAAAATTCAATTTGAACCCAGCCCTTGTGATTATGATAATCAATGCAACTTCCCTAATTTGTGATGAGATTGTATTGATTGAAGGGTCGATTAGGTTGAATGCATATTCACCTAATAAAATACCACAAAGTATCATTCCAATTAAACTGGGCAGTTTTATTTTATTAAATAGTTTACAACTTATGGTTCCAAAAAAGTAAATCAATATTAAGTTTATAATTAGTTGCATATAGTCTCCTTCTTGTTTTATTTATTATAGCTTGTGCATAGCAAAAAGCAAGTATATAAAAACAATGCAATTAAGCATTGTCTCTGTTTTGAATGATTGAATCAAGATATTTTTTTAAATCCATTGTAGTAATTCTTGTAACAATAAGCTTATTAATAAATGCATAAGCAGCAAAATGTATTGTGTTTAAAGGATATGGATAGGTAATTGCAGTACGTTTATTTGTTTCCATTTGTTGTAATACATCATGAAAAGCAAAGTTTATTGTATCTGCAAATGCGTTGAATGCATCTTCATTATCTGCAATAGCTAGATAGAAGCTCATTCCCATGTCTACTTCTTGTATACTCACTACTTGTTTTAAAATGGAGATACCAATTATGTGTGCGATATGCAAACGATTATACTTTTTCTTAATCGGTTTAGGCATATATTCACCTTTCACATAGTTATTAATCATTGCCTTTGTGATGATTGGGTTTTCATCACTATCGATAAACCATAGTAATTCTCGAATATATTGTACCACCTGTTCACTATATAAGTCGAATTGTGGTAATTCATTCCATCTTGGAAAATGCATTGATTTTAACTGTTGTCTCCATTCAATGATTTCATCGGATTGACCAGATGAAAGTTGCTTTAATAATGCTTCATTCATTTATTTTACCTCCGTTTGTATAGCTAGACAACCTAGCCCCCCTTGTCCTGTTAATACTGAAGGCAACTTAATGATTTCACATTGGATATGATTAAATTGCTCTTCTAATATTTTTACAAGTTCATGTGCTTTCTCGACACAGTCTGCTTGTAAAACATATAAGCGATGCGTTTGTTCTTGTATATTCATTTGTTTAAATTTTTCCACAATAAGTTTAAATACTTTAGCCTCTGTGCGAACAAGTGCATATTTATCAACGCACATACCCTCTTTTGCTAAATACAATAAGGGTTTTATTTTTAGTAAGTTCGCAACATTAGCAGCTGCAGGAGAAATGCGTCCTCCTTTTTTTAATTGTACAAAATCTTTAGGATACAAGAATGAAAATGTGTGATTCATTTTATATTTAATTGTTTCAAGGATAGTCTGTAAATCTTTACCTTCATCGGCCAATTGTCTAGCACTTATTGCAAGTGCTTTTAAAGCCCCTCCGCAAGTTCGTGTGTCAATGATATGTACATTATCTAGTTTGACCATTTTCTGTGCAGAGCACAAAGAGTGGTAAGTTCCAGATAAACCTGAAGAAACACTTAATATGATAATGGCATCATAATTTTCTTTTTTCCATTTTTCAAAATATTGTTCCACTAACCCAATGCTCGGTTGGGATGTGGTAGGCACTTTTCCTTGGCGAATGAAATCATAAAATTGCTCTGTACTAATATCAATGTGATCTTTATAAGATTGTCCATCTATGATTACATTAAGTGGTATCATTTCAATATTTAGTGTATTTGCTTCTTCATAATCCATTGCACTTGTGCTGTCTGTGACGATAAGATAATTGTTCATAATTATAGCCTCTCTGATACGACATAAGATATCATATCACAATATCTAGTTTTGTAAACTAGATATTTGTATTTTTAACAATTATATAACAAAAAGTGAGTAAAATACAGCATAATACTTATTATTTATAGGATATTATGCAATATGAAGATTTTTGTAAGTTGCTGTGTTATACTGTGTACTATAAAGGAAAGCATAGTAAAAAGGAAGGAAAATTAGAATGACAGTAATACATTTCAACATGATTCAAAATATCAACACGTTATTAAAACTAGATGGATATGAACGTATTTCAAGTGTAGGCGCATGTTCGTGTGAAGGTATTCGAATGCATGAAGTGGAAGAGGAACGCATCCAGGCGGTGGTTAAGATTATAAATCAGTATCTTAAACAACATTATATGTATTTGATACGTGATGACAAAGATAGGCAAATATTTCATCCAGAAACAATATTGAAATCGCGCTTGACTTCTCTAGACAAATAGTGTACTATGAGTAAGCAAGAAAAGTAAGTAGAAAGTAGAAGAGCCACTTCTCACCTGCTGTCTTATGACAAAGGTAACACGCTACATCGAAATAGATGAACATAGTGTAATTTTAAAGTGGGCAATTCTTTCAATAGTGCTCACTTTTTATTTGCTTTTATACAGGAGGTGGCTATTATCAGAAAAGTAGTTCCAAACAATATTAACGAAGATCTAGTTAATGAAAAGATTCGTTTTAGAGAAGTTTTAGTAATCGATGCGAATGGAGATCAATTGGGAGTAAAAACACGTGATGAAGCTTTAGATATAGCTTTTAAACAAGAATTAGACTTGTTATGTGTTGCACCAAAAGCCAAGATCCCAGTATGTAAGGTTTTAGATTATGGAAAGCATCGCTTTGAACAACAGAAAAAAGATAAAGAAGCGAAACGTAAACAACATGTAGTTGAACTGAAAGGTTTACGCCTTCCACCAAACATTGATAAACACGATTTTGAAACGAAATTAAAACAAGCGAGAAAGTGGATAGAAACTGGAATGAAAGTGAAAGTGGATATGCGTTTCCGTGGTCGTTTGATTACAAGAGTTGATGTTGGTAGAAAAGTGATGGATGACTTTGTTGAGCAAATCAGTGATATTGCAATGACAGAAAAAAGAGCATCATTAGAAGGAAATACAATGTCTTGCGTATTAGCACCAAAGAAAAAGTAATAGTAGTAAATAGGAGGAATTAAAATATGCCAAAAATGAAAACACACAAAGGGCTTGCCAAACGTGTAAAGAAAACTGGAACTGGAAAATTAAAAAGAGGTCATGCATACACTTCTCACAGATTCCATGGAAAAACGAAAAAACAAAGAAGACAATTAGCGAAATCAGGATTAGTTAACAACTCAGATTACAAACGTATCAAGTTTATGTTAGCGAAGTAAGAAATAGGAGGATTTAGATATGGCTAGAGTAAAAGGTGGAAAAACAACACGCGCTAGAAGAAAAAAGATTATTAAGTTAGCGAAAGGGTATTTTGGATCTAAGCACATCCTATATCGTACGGCTAATGAGCAGGTAATGCATTCATTAAAGTATGCTTATAGAGATAGAAGAAACGTTAAACGTGAAATGCGTAAATTATGGATTGCACGTATTAATGCAGGAGCTAGATTAAATGATTTAAGCTACTCAAAATTAACTTGTGGATTAAAATGGGCGAACATTACAATTAACCGTAAAATGTTAAGTGAAATGGCAATTCATGATGCTGCTGGATTTACTGCTATTTGTGAAGCTGCAAAAGCTGCTTTGGCAAATGGACCAGTTACTGCAGAAACTACATGTGAGTGTGGTGGAGCTTGTGAAGCTGCTACAGCTACAACAAACTTGGACGGATTAAAAGTTGCTGAGTTACGCGAATTAGCGAAAGCGAAAGATATCGCTGGATACTCAACAATGAAAAAAGCTGAATTAATTGAAGCTTTAAGTGCATAGTTGATAAAGGTGTGTTGAAAAGACATGCCTTTTTTTATGTTTTGTGTATAATAGTGAATGAGAGGTAGTAATGATGTTGAAAATAGGTAGTAAGATACAAGTAGTGGTAAAGCACATGGATGAACAAGGTATGGGTATTGTTTATGTGCAACGTGATAAAATAATTATTCGTAATGTAATTATGCATGAAAAAGTGGAAATAGAAATTATAAAGCGATTGAAAAATGCTTATGTTGGAAATATTGTGAAAATTATACAGCCTTCATCAGTACGTGTAGAAAGTCCATGTCCTTATGCAAATCAATGTGGAGGGTGTCAATTACTGCATATGAATTATCCAGCGCAATTGAAGTTAAAAAAACAAATGATTGTGGATGTTATGCAAAAAGAACAACTTGCTTTACGAGTACAAGATGTAATTGGACAAGAGAATCCATATGCTTATAGAAATAAAATCATCATTAGTTTTTCAAGGAATAAAAAAGGTATGATTGCAGGGTTTTATGAAGAATATTCTCATAAGATTATACCAATTAAAGGTTGTTTGATGCATGAGAGTTATGTGAATAAGATGATTGAAGATATACAAACAATCATGAAGAAATGTAAGATTGAAGCGTATGACGAGGATAGTCGTCGCGGATATTTAAGACATATTTTGATACGTAGAGCAGTAGAAAGCAATGAAACGATGCTAACTTTAGTTGTTACAAATAAGGTGTTCAAAGCGAAAAATCAATTTTTGAAAGAATTGAAAGATGTGTATCCAGAAGTAAAGAATGTTGTCTTAAATGTGAATAGTCGTAGTACAAGTGTTGTGTTGTCAAAAGAAGAGTATGTAATACTTGGAAAAGGTTATATAGAGGATATTTTATGTGGGAAAAAGTTTAAAATAAGTTCGCAGTCTTTTTATCAAATCAATCATGAGCAATGTGAAAAATTATATACAAAAGCTCTATCACTACTTGATTTAAAAGGATATGAGAGAGTTATAGATGCTTACTGTGGGATAGGTACAATAGGTATGATTTGTAGTCCAAATGTAAAAGAGGTGAGTGGTGTAGAAGTTAATGCACAAGCAGTAAAAGATGCAGTGTATAATAAAAAATTAAATCAAATGAATAATATACAGTTCGTTTGTGAAGATGCATCTACATATATGTCTATGTTAGCAAAACGTAGAAGTAAAATAGATGTTGTGATTATGGATCCAGCAAGAGATGGAAGTAATGAGATGTTTTTATCTAGTCTTTGTCAACTACGTCCTAAACAAGTACTATATATATCATGTAATCCAATTACGCAAATTCGTGATATTAAGTATTTGTTGAAAAAGGGATATCAAGCAAAAGAAATGTTTTTGTTCGATTTATTCCCAAACACTTTTCA
>CAYJJS010000048.1:0-7638 GCA_964370645.1 uncultured Erysipelotrichaceae bacterium
CTTGGTGGACGCAAGTATTGGCACCGATTGAGGGATTTCTTGGATTATTTCTTATGTCGTATTTCACGGTATCCATTGTACGTAAAACACTTCGCTAATTAGCTTGTATTAGCTATCTAATCATAACAAAAAAGCACAAACTCAATTTGAAGTTTGTGCTTTTATCATCTACAATCGAACCACATGATCTACACCAAGTAAATCTAGTTCACTTTCATCGTGGGTAATAAATAATACGGTTTTATTTTGTATATGTTTCTTTACATATTGTATGGTAAGTAGCTTCGTATCGCTGTCTAAGCCTTTAAATGGTTCATCTAGGAATAAGATATCACTTTGTGCAAACAACGCTCTAAGGATGCTTATTCTTTGTCGCATACCACCAGATAGTTCATTGACTAACTTATGTTTTGCATCCAGTAAATCAATCTGTGCTAAAGCAGTATCAATACTATGTTTGCTGATTTGTTTCATACTATCTTTATGAATATGAGGTAGTAGGATGTTAGTGTATATATCCAAAGTATCGCATAAGCGATCCTCTTGAAATACCGCACTCATACGCATATTCTCATGTCCCTTTATGCTTCCACTATCCATTTCTTCTAGTCCCATCAAAATACGAAACAGAGTAGTTTTACCTTTACCGGAACTAGCTAATATACCGGTAATTTGTTGTGTTTGTATTTGTAAGTTGAAATCTTGAAAGACAACTTGTGTATCAAAGGATTTACATACATTTACTAATTCAATCATAGTATTGGCTCCTTCACTTTCTTACTCAGTATAGTAATTACTTTCATAAATAACTTTTCAAACAAAAAACTCATAATGACAATGACGAGCGTCCATGCAAATAAATCGGGTGTATTCAAGTAGATTTTTGCTTCGTATAAGTTTTCTCCAATTGAGTGATCAGGCAATCCTATCACTTCCGCTGCAATCCCTGCTTTAAAACACATTCCTAGTGCAATACTACAGGCAGAAGTAAATGCTGGTAGCACTTGTGGTATATAAATGTAACGTATCTTAGCATAGGTAGAAACTTGAAATAGGGAAGACATCTCTTCCAATTGGGTGTTACGATTGTCTAAGGCATGTAACACATTTGTGTAAATGATTGGTAATACCATAATGAAACTAATGCTGATGGCAATGTGTCTAGAAGATATCCAAATTAATAACACGATAATAAAAGAAGCAACAGGTACTGATTTTGTAATGATCATGATTGGTTGAATGAGTTGTCTAAAGGTAGTGGAAGTAAAAGAAATACATGCAAATAGAATGGCACATACAAGTGCTAGTAGAAATCCTCCACTCAATCGAAGTAGCGTAAATGCAATGGATTGCCAAAAGTTCAGTTCTTGTATTAAGTCTACTAAACTGTTTACAACAGATAGGGGAGAGGCAAGTAGTATTTGTTCATCTACAATAGCACTTAAAATAAACCAAAAGGCTATCCAAAAAAGGATAACCCAAATAGGTATTTTGTTTCGTTTACTAAAACGCGGCTTCAATTTATTCTCCTATGTAGTAGAATGCATCTTCTGGCATTTTCTCTCCAATAGAAGCTGGGTTTTGGTTGAATAATTCTTGTAAGTATCCAGATAGTGCGTCTTTCATTTCTTCACCATCTATAAATGTAATGTTACAAGCTGGTAGAGCTTTTAAAGCAACAGCTTCTGGCACAATATCATAACTTCCAACAAGTGCAGCCGCACCTTCTACATCACTTTGTACATATTCTACCGATTGTTCATAGTGTTCTAAGAAATCAGCCACGACTTCAGGGTTTTCTTCTACAAAATCAGCATATCCAACCACAACTCCTGTAATTAATGTACCTTCAGAATCGGTAGCATCCCACTCTTCTGTTAAGTTTAAAACTACATTTAATGCATCGTTTTGTGTTTTTGCAGTCGTTACAAATGGTTCTGGTAACATACCAATTGCATTTTCATTAGCTGCTAGTGCACTTACGACTTCTGCTTGTTCACTTTTCCATTCAATTGTTACTTCATCACTCAATCCATTTGCTTCTAAGATATAGTTTAATGCTGCTTCTGGAGTAGATCCTTTACCTGCAGCATAAATAGTCTTTCCTTTTAAATCTTCAATATCACTAATCGTATTTCCATTTTCTACAATGTATAACACACCTAGTGTATTAATAGCTAACACTTCAATTTTACCATCTGTGTTGTTGTATAAAGTAGCTGCAAGATTTGCAGGTACAGTAGCGAATTGAATGTCTCCTTTTGTTAGTAGTGGTAATACTTCATCCGTTGTTTTCGCAATAGTAAAGTTATAGTTGTTTGAAGTGATTTCACCTTCTTGTGCATCATTCATAAACTTTACTAGTCCCATAGATGTTGGTCCATTTAATGACATCACTTCTACATCTACTGGATCTGCTACGTTCTCTTCTTCTTTGTCTTCACTTGTAGTGTTACTACATGCTGCAAGCATGCTCACTGACAACAATAATGCGAAAAATACTTTTGTTAAATGTTTCATTTCGTTCTCCCTTTTGTATTAAACAAGTAATATTGCTTCTAATTCGTTTTTATCTAATAAGATAATACAATCCTCTTGTGTAGCTATGTATCGCTGTTTTTTTAAATATGATAATTCACGAAATAGAGTTGCACGACTAATGCCTAGATATGCGGCCATTTGTTCTCTACCACCTAAAGATACAATATCATTTTTTTCTTTTTCCAACAATAGGCACACGACTTTCTTGCGTGATGATTGCATTGTTAAATGTTCAATGCGCCGAATTAAGAATTGTATCTTTTCATTGTAAAGATTAAAGAAACGAGTAATAAGTAATGGGTGAGTAGTGAATAAAGAAAGTAACGCATCCTCATAAATAATTGCAATCATACAATCTTCAGCACAAGTTAATGTTGTTTGTAATTCTGATTTCACAAATAAATTACTAATTCCAAAACAATCACTCTTACATAAACTAGACAGATGAATTGCATGACCATCTGCGCTTTCACTATACACATCAACCATTCCATAAATGATGATACAAACACAACCATCTTGTTCTAACAAGGATTGGCCTTTTTCATACTGCTTATAAGAAACCTTATCAAGATTTAGTCTCACACCTTGAAAGATAGGAGAGTGTGCAAATGCATCACTCACTTGTGTTTGTAGTGTCTTTTTCATAGCATCCTCACAATAGGTTAGATTAAACTAACTGTATATCCAAGCTCATTGTATCATCTAAAAAAATAAAATGCAAATACTTATAAGTAGAGTCTCATTTGCGATTGTTAAGTATGTGGATATGTAGTAAGTTATACATGACTAACTTAAGTGGAGGTATTGTATGAATAAGATTATTTTATTATCAGGATCATCAGCTGTAGGTAAAAGTGCTCTGCTCAAAGGGTTACTACCACTACTAGAAAAACAAGAAGAAAAAGTAAGTGTTTGTAAGATTGATTGCTTTGACAACAAAGAACCTCAACCGTTTACACAACACATCCCATATCTCTTAGGAGTAAGTGGGGATGTATGTCCTGATCATTTCTTAGTAAGCAACTTACCAGAGTTATGGAATTGGGCAAAAGAAAATAAAAGCACAACCTTACTTATTGAAACTGCAGGGCTTTGCCATCGTTGTTCTCCAGCAACCCAGAAAATCATTTCTGGATGCATCGTGGATTGCACCGCTAGTACAAGAGCACCACAAAGCTTAGGTCCAATGTTATTTCATGCGGATTTTGTAGTTGTTACCAAGATTGATATGGTCTCACAAGCAGAACGTGAAATTATGGTTTATAAACTGAAAAAACTAAATCCACAAGCCAATATCTTCTTAGTTGATAACCTTGCAGGTTATGGTATAGAAAAATTGGCCATGTACCTACATGCACAACAACCAGTAGAAGACTTTGAAGGAGATGCCTTACGCCATACAATGCCAATGGGAGTGTGTTCTTATTGTGTAGGGGAATGTCGTGTAGGAGAAGCCTTCCAACAAGGTGTCGTTGCGAAAATTGACTTCAAGGAGAAAAACTATGTATAAGGTAAGTGTATATGCTGGATATAACAAATCCAATCAAAAAGAAGACTATGAAATAATCACCATCCAAAGTGGGGATGTAATCGCAATTGTAGGAGATACAGGATCAGGGAAAAGTCGTTTCATTAAAGATATTGAACAAATGGTACAAGGGGAGTCTATCACAAGAAGAAAGATTTCAATTATGAAGGATGGCACCATTTGTGAACCTATGCCATCGGATTTAATCGCACACTTAGGACAAAATATGCGCTTCATGCTAGATTGTAATGTTGAGGAATTTATTCAACTACACGCACAGTGTAGAGAGGTGAGTGTGGATATACAACCCATTCTAGATTTAGCCAATACGATTACACCAGAACATATCCATGCACATATGTTATTGAACATGTTAAGTGGAGGACAGACAAGAGCACTTATGATTGCAGATATAGCATTAATTTGTGATAGTCCCATTGTTTTAATCGATGAAATAGAAAATGCTGGAATCGACAAGATAAAGGCCTTAAACGCTTTAATTGACAATCAAAAGATGGTTTTGATTGTTACACACGATCCACATACTGCACTTATGAGTGAGCAACGTATCATTATGAAAAATGGTGGTGTTCACAAGCTAGTACAAAAAACACAAGCAGAAAGTATTTTGTGTAAGCAAATGGATAGTGAATACACTATGCTACTACAAAGACAAATAGCATTACGAAAAGGAGAAACACTACGATGAAAAAAGTAACATTATATTGGAATCATATTTGTGTATTGTTGAATGAAGAGAAAAAGTTTTTAAACAAAGTAAAAGAAACATTGCTAGAACAAAATGTTGACTTAGAAATACATTATTTTGGACTTGGTTCTACCTACCATATGGCTGAGTACATCGCAAAGCCTGATGCAGTTTTACCAGATATAATTGTTTCTGCAGACTTAGAAGTGTTTGAAGATGATTACATTTATACAAAACTAGGAGATTTGCATGCTTGTGAAAATTGGTTAGCTTTAAAAAACCATCCAATGATACAAGCATGTAAAAGAAAAGAAACAATGTTACCTTTTCTAGCTATTCCTCTAGTGAGTTATATGAATGATGCAACATACAAGGAGTATTCTTTACCACAATTGCTAACACAAAAAGGATTTGCTTTTGGAGGGATTAATAACTCTGCTGGAAAAACACTCGTGAAGCTCGCTATCCAGGAATATGGTTATGAGATGTGTGAACAATTACTTGATACAGCTAGCATTTACGATATGCCAATTGGTTCCTTTCAAGCAGTACGCACAAAAAGAGACACCATTGCATTAGTACCAAGTTTATACGCTATGCGTGCTGATGAAAAGTCTACATTTCAATCTACACTAAAAGAAGGGACGGTTTTACTTCCTACCTACTTTGCTGCAAGAATAAGTGTGGAACAAGATATTGCGAAAAAGATTGCTGAAGAAGTGTTGAGTGAACAACTAAGTCAAGTATATGCTAAAAATGCGAATATGATTGTTTGTATAGATCATGAAACAAGTCTTAAAGTGGAAGATGAAGTACATGCATTTCGTGTTGTAACACAAACCTTTTTAGATAGTTTAGATACAAAGAAATTCAATTCTCTTTATCATTCTAAAATTCCTAGTTCAAAACCATTGTATTAGTTGAAATATGCTATACTTAATGTATAGGAGGGAAGCGTATGAAACGATGTAAATATGTATTATGTATACTTCTTGCTTGTATGTTAAGTGCTTGTAGTGTACATGTTACTACAAACAGGAAATTGGAAGATCACTATATACCTATCGCAAAAGGACAACTACAAGAAATCATGGATGGAGAATATGAAGTTGTTGCCAACCAGTTTGATACTACACTCGCAAATGAGATTGGTGCAAAAGAATTGCAAGACATATGGGAAGTGTTGAATGGAACACTTGGTGAGCATGTTTCCAATTATTCGATCGGTTATTATGAAATGGATACGTATACGAGTGTAGAACTAGTAGAAGAATTTACGAACAATGGATTGAAATGTACTTTTAATTATAATGATGAAGATGAAATTGTTGGTATTTACTTTAACTATTATGAAATCATCAAAGAATATGAAACAAATGAAGATTATAATGAATTGGGCTTTGAAATTGGTGAAACCTATCCATTAGATGGAATACTTACTCTGCCAGAAGGGGTGGAACATCCTCCAGTAGTATTATTTGTTCATGGATCAGGCCCTTTAGACCTAGACAGCAGTATTGGTGAAACTAAGTTATTTGACGACTTAGCAAAAAGGTTGGCTGAAAATGGGATTGCGAGTGTTCGCTACAATAAACGTTACTTCAGCTATCCACAACTAGCAAATCAATTAGGAAGTGATGTAACACTTGAAAATGAAGTGTTAGAAGATGTACAATACGCACTCACTTACATCCAAGATAATAGTATATTTGATCAATCCGATATTTATGTATTAGGTCATTCTATGGGTGGTGGATTAACACCTTATATTGCTTCTATAAATGATGAGGTAGATGGAATCATTAGTATGGCAGGATCTTTGAGACCCTTATACGAACTGTCTTATGATCAAAACAAAGCGTTAGAAGCTAGCATATTATCAGGTGATAATGAGACTTTAAAAGCACAAGTGCGAGCGGATATGCAAGTTGTAGAAGAGGATATCGAAGTACTTCGTAATACATTAGATAGTGTAGATGATGATACTATATTAATGGGATTACCGGCAAAGTATCAAAAATCGGCAAAACAATATGCTGGTGAAAACTATATATCTTCACTGACTATACCAATACTAGTATTACAAGGTGATGCAGACTTTCAAGTAATTGCAGAAAAGGAAATACCAATTTGGCAAGAAGTCAGTGAAGCAGATATCACAATACATAGTTTTGGACAATTGAATCATCTACTTATGCCCACTAGTGAAAAACAGGATATGAGTGAATACGATACACCAGCACATGTAGATTATGGGGTGATAGAGATCATTGTTGATTTTATAAAATAAAAAACAGCTTAGAGCTGTTTTTACTGTATATAGGCTAGTATTTCACTAGCATTTGTATCTGGTTTCGCTTTTGGAATAAAGTGTTCAACAATACCTTCTTCATCTATAATATATGTACAACGTTGAATCCCAAATCCCAGTTTACCATATAGTTTTTTCTCTACCCAAGCATCATACGCCATAATGGTTTCTTTACTTGGATCTGATAATAAGATAAAAGGTAACTCATATTTCTCTATAAACTTTCTATGAGAATTCACACTATCCTTACTAATCCCAATAACAACACAATTCTTTTGTGTAAATGCATCATAATTCACTTTGAATGAACAAGCTTGGCGACTACAACCTGGTGTATTATCTTTTGGATAAAAATACAAGATTACTTTTTTACCTAGAAAATCGGATAATCGTACTAGATTGTTGTGGGCATCTGCCAATGTAAAATTAAATGCTTTGCTACCTACTTCCATGTTATATCCTCGCTTTCATATAGGAATTATATCATATTCTTTATAAATGTAATCATTATGGCATATATTCACCAAAATATTACATAAATTACAG
>CAYJJS010000049.1:0-7479 GCA_964370645.1 uncultured Erysipelotrichaceae bacterium
CAGCTATTCAAAACCACACAATTTATGAAACCATCAAAACCAAATACCCGATTGAACAGATGGATGATTTGCAAGAGAGAATCACTTTCTATGATCAGGTAATTGAAATTGAAAAGATTATTTTGAGCGAAGAGGAACAAGTAGCTACCTATGATGATTCCTTTATGCAGACTTATCAAAGTTATATCGAAAGTGAGGAATATGAAAACTTTCAAGTATACAACCAAGTATCAAGAGAAGTATATTCCTATTACGATTCTATTGTAAACTATGAAACAATTCGTCAAGATATAGTAGATAAAAGCATGCAGTATCAACACGGTTTTTTATCTAGTACTTTGTCTAATGAAAAGCTACAAACCTTACAGATGGAACAACAACTATATACCCATCTTGCGAATACACATCCTTATGAAGTGAATTATATAAGTATAGAATTATTTATGAATGATATTTCATCGGCACTTATTTTTGTATTCATCACAATTTTCTTATGCTTGAATGTATTTTATGTGGATGAACATAGTGAAGCACATCATCTAATCCACATCACAAAAAAAGGTGGTGCACCAACATTAGCTGCAAAAATGATATGCGTAATTTCCATATCTTGTGTTTTACAAATAATATGTAGTCTTTCTACCTTATACATGTATCAAGCTATGTATGGCATGGTCGATGTATTTGCACCAATACAAAGCATACCTAGCCTACATACTGCTCCCTATACATTATCCATTTTCCAAGCAATTGCATTAAGTATTGCGATACGTTGTATCGCAATGATTACAACTAGCATTTTCTTCATTGGGCTGGTGAAATTATGCAAATCGAAAGCGATCGCATTAACAATTTTTGTCTGTATCGCAATGATTCAAATATTACTATACTTAAACATTCAGCCACTAGATAGTCTTAATATATTTAAATATATTAATATGTTTACACTATTTATGGCGACTCCATATATAGGTATATATAAAGGTTTTACTATTTTTACATATTTACCTATTTGGTGGATTTTAAGTATATTCATAGGGTGCATTCTAGTCCTTTCATTGTTTGTAAGTTTCTATTTTTCTTCGAAAACATATGCACTAAAAAAATGTAACTTGCGTGTGTCCTTCGCTTTCCTATATAAACACACATGTTTACTATTTCATGAAATCTTACGTACTTGGATAAGTAAGCGTCTATTACTCATTGTTTCCATATTGTTTTGTATACAAGTTTATTTTGTGTCTTCTTCACAGTTAAGTCCAACCACACACGCATATGAACAGCAAATAAGCGAAGTGTATGATTTGTATGGTGGTAAGATGAACGAAGAAAAAATACAAACCTTACAACAAACACATACTCTTTACACACAAAGTAATGATGATTTTGAAACTCTTCAAAATCAATATGCTCGTAAAGAAATTTCTTATGAAGAGTACTTGAAAGGATTTGATGAATACCACCAAGATGCTGCACAACGTGCATTGTTTCAACAAGTATATACAAAGTATAATGGACAAGAGTATTTCGTATATCCTAAAGGATATCAGGCAATCTTCTCAATCAATACAAATACAAGAGAAATGCGAAGTGCACTATTTCTAATGATTTGTATGATTCTATTATTTTTCGGCGTATACAGTAGTGATTACAAAGACCATCAAAATCATCTATATATACTAACTACAAAAGGGACTACAAAACGTCTTATTAAAAATATTCAAATTGTATGTATTAGTGCCATCTTGATTACATTTTTATATAGTGGGTTGGAACTTCTATTTTTTAAAGCAAACTACCCTATGCATACATTTGACGCACCATTTGCTTCCATTCTACCAATGGATAGCAACATTCAACTAAGTGCCCCACTATCAAACAATATGCCTATCTACGCATATTATATATGTTTGTTGTTGGTTCGTTTATTTGGCGTGATTTCATTAGGGATATGTACATTATTTATATCACATATAAATAAGAAAAGTATTTATGCACTCTTACTTTGTATTTTACTATTTCTGTTTCCATTCTTATTGTTTAACTTTAATGTACAGGAAATTAGCTATGTATCCATCTTTGATCTTATTATGGGAAACCAATTTTTATTACATTCGTTTTCTATTGTGAAAATAGGTGTTCTATTAGGGATCGATATTGCACTACTCATCTATTTATTTAAAAAGAATAAGCAATACATATAAAAAGCAAGGTTTTAAGCTTCCTTGCTTTTTTTCCATTCTTCACGTAATACTCCATAACTTATTGAATCATAATACTCCCCATTCACAATCCTAGCTTTACGATATCTTGCTTCACATTGCATCCCTATTTTTTCAGACACACACATCATACCTGTATTAGCTGAAAAAGTCGTAAGTCCTAAACGAACAAGATCGGCTTTCTCATTAAATAGGTAATCCACCCACTTTGTTAGGGCGATAGTTGCAATTCCCTTACCCCATTGCATTTCATCAAAAATGACAATACCAACTTCCATCCAATTCGTTTCAATGGATTTCCAATACCAACTAACCTCACCAAGTAAGGTATTTGTATGTATATCTACGATCATCTTTTTATTTGGTAGCTGCTTGTGTTCTCGCAATAATTCACGCATACTTTCTATGCGTTGCCTTAATTCTTGTTCACTCTCTTTTGGATAATATGGACCATTCAAAGTATGCCATATTCTCGATGGCTTATTCAGATCAAAATAGTTATCTAAGTGTTCATCACATAAATTTTGTAGTTGTATTTGCATTATAATCCCCCTTCAATGTCAATGATATCATAATTTATACCGCTTAGACAGTATATAAGACCACAGAAACAGAAACAGAAGAAATCTATTACTATTTACTTTATAATAAAGTCATAGAAAGGAGTACTTATGAAAATTACATTAGAAGATCAAAACAGTGAACAATTAGAAATTATCATACGCGGTAACTTAAGCGATGAACGTGTCCAAACCATTATTACACTATTGAAAGAAAATGCATTGAACACAAAGTTAATTGTATTTGACGCACAAAAAGAAATCATACTGTCCATTAAAGATATTTTATACTTTGAAGTCACACAGCGTAAAACATACGTCTATACTAGTAAACATGAGTATACAACAAAATATACATTATCCCAAATACAGACAATATTCAAACAGCAAGGAGTATGTCAAATTGGTAAAAGTATATTGGTGAACATTCACCATGTACAATCGCTGGAAGCAGAATTTAGTGGGAACTATATCGTAACACTAGACAATCATACTAAACTTATGGTTTCTAGATTTTATATGAAACATTTTAGAAAAGTAATTATGGAGGGATAAAAGATGAAACTACTACAATATATGATTACTGGCTTGGCAATCGGTTTTGTTATCACTACGGCCTGCTTTATTTATGCAATCGGTTTAAATGAATTTAGCATACAACTACTTGCATGGCTCGTTGCTTCACTTGTGTATGGAGCTGCTAGTTATATCTTCTCATGTGAGTCTATTGGAACACTGCCGAGCAGTTGTATACATTTTTGTATTTGCTTGAGCATCACCCTTTTCAATGTATATATGCTATATCGTCCGTACACAATCATCGTTTTAACACAATTCATATGCATTTACGTGTTGATCTATATTGTGTTTTATTGCATAGAGCGTAAAAAGGTAAAACAATTGAATCGTAAATTACAAAAAAAATATGAGACAACCAATTAGGTTCTCTCATATTTTTTAATGGGTTGCCCCACCTTCAATTTTTAAATCTACATCATTTGTGACAATCGCCTCAATAGCTGCAATCAAACCTTGTGTAATCATTTCTAATGACATACTTGGCATATTTCTTTTATCCACAACTTGTTGTGGTAAAAATGGAATATGAATGAATCCACTTTTTTTATTTGAAAATTCCGTTTCCATCATGTGACGTACTCCATATGTGACATGATTACAAACAAAGGTACCAGCTGTATTCGATATGGATGCTGGTATGCCATACGATTGTATTTGTTGTACCATCGCCTTAATTGGCAAATTCACAAAGTAGGCTGCTGGGCCTTGTGCAAAAATAGGTTCATCAATAATTTGATTACCCTCATTGTCAGGTATTCTACAATCGTCAATATTAATTCCAATTCTTTCTACTGTAATATCACTTCTACCACCTGCTTGTCCAATCGACAATACCACATCGGGATTATGTAGTACAATTGCTTCACGAATCACTTGTAATGATTTATGACAAACAGTGGGTATTTCCAATTTAATGATTTTCGCTCCAGCTATCGTATCGGGTAAACATTTTACCGACTCAATGGCTGGGTTGATACGTTCTCCACCAAATGGATCAAAACCCGTTACGACTATTTTCATTTACTCTCCTTAAAATGCCAATACTAGCATTAATACAATGTGGATTGCTAAAACAAGTATTGCCATTGGCAATTGTGTTTTAATGACTGTCCACTTATTACGTGTTTCTAACACGGCTGCTGGGACAACATTGAAGTTTGCTGCCATTGGTGTAAGTAAAGTACCACAAAATCCTGCCGTTAAACCTAGTGCACCAACAACTGCTGGATCTCCTCCTTGCATAATTACAAAAGGAACTCCAATCCCAGCTGTAATTACGGAAAAAGCAGCAAATCCATTCCCCATAATCATGGTGAATAAAGCCATCCCTACACAATATATTACCACACCAATAAGGATATTTCCATCAGGTACAATCGTAGAAATAATTTCCGAAATTACATTCCCCACACCAGCTTGAGAAAACAAGGTTCCTAAAGCTCCTAATAATTGTGGAAGTAAACTTGTTGCTCCAACACTCATTAACAGTTTACTTGAATCTGCTCTTGTTTCTGAAACTTTTGGTTTACATAAAACAACTGCCACAAGTAAAGCGATTAAACAAGCAACTCCAACCATTACAGCTCCATCCAGTGCACGAGTAATCTCTACACCATCTTCACTAATTGTATACTTCACAAAGGATAATAAGAAGGCTAATAATCCAATTAATACGGCAGGAATGAAAATAAAACTACCGATTTTTTTGTTATTTTCGCTACGCTCTTTTTCACTTACTTCATTAAATTTACCCATTTGCACTTGTTTCGTAATGGTTAATGTACCCATAACTAACAATAATGCACCAATAACACTTGATGGTATATGTTTACCACCAATATAAATGACACCTAAAATTGCCCAAAACAAAAATGTACCAATTTTTGCTTTATCATTTTTAAGTGCACGAATTGCACAATCTAAACTTACCAAACCACACAGAGTATAAATTATTTCAGGTGCGATATAAGTTAAAAAATCACCCATTATTTTTTACCTCCTTTGATTTTTAAATCCAACATAAATACTTGGACCATTGTTAATAGTACAACAATTACTGCAACTGGTATAGCAGCAGTTGCAATCGATTGTAAGCTCACTTCATAACCAAGTGTAGCTAATGTACCTTGAATTAAAACGACTCCACTAGCTGCTGGAAAACAGTTTTGTGCGAAGAAATTTCCAAAGTTTTCTACTGCAGCACTATTTCCACGTACTGCTTCATCTTCTGCATCACTTAGTTCTGCATGTTTACTAGCTTGTCCAGCCCCCTGCGCCATTGGTAAAATTAATGGACGTACAAATTGAACATGCCCACCAATACGCACATTAAAAGCAGCTGCAAGTGAACGAATTACCATGTAAATAGATAATACCTTTCCAGCTGATGCATTTTTAATATTTCCAATTAAAACAGCAGCTCTCTCTTTTAAACCGTATCTTTCGATAATTGCAATTACCGGAAACATAATTAAGAAAATCGACATTAATCGATTATTTACAAACGATTCACCTAAAATGCTTAGAATTTCGATAAAATCAATGCCTGCAACTAAACCCGTTACAATTCCAGATATTAATACAACTGCCAAAACATCGATTTTAAGAATAAAACCAACAACAATAATAAATACCCCAATAAGTGTAATATATTCCATATTCTCCTCCTAAATTAATTAGTTTGAATTTCAAACTATCTTGAATATCATAAGGGGATAGAGTGATTATGTCAACCTAATAAAACATATAATAGCAAATTTATATACAGAAAAAGAGTGCATTATGCACTCTTAACTAAATCTAATTTTTTTGTTTTCTTAACAATATAATCGCTAAACCAGATAAGATTAGTAAACTAAACAAAGATAAAGTATTTGTATAATCCCCTGTTCCTGGCGCTAAAGATTGTTTTTTGTAGTTTGCATACAAGGTTACATCTTGTGCAGGCATTGGCGTATTGAAGTCATACTTCATCGTAAGCTCTGCATCAATATACCATCCTTCAAAAGTATATCCTGCTTTTGTTGGTGCTGTTGGCATCATAACTAAATCTTTGTATGCTACCTTTTGATCGGCTACACTACTTCCACCATTCTCTTCAAAGTATACATCATAAATTGTATTTGACCACGTTGCAGTCAATGTATTTGTTTCTGCATCGTATTCATATCCTTCAAATGTATATCCTTCTTTACTTGGTGTAGGTATTGTGTGATCTTCTTGTGCTGGATATGTATTTGGTTCACTTCCATTCGTATTATCTACAGTAATATCTGTTCCATAATCTACTGTAAATGAATCTTCTGGTAATTCTCCTTCTACTTTTTCTCCAACACTTGGATATGTTATAGTCACTCGAATAATTGGGTGTCTATATTCATATACCATAATTTCTGGTGTATACAACAACGTTGCAGGTGGAATTTCATCCCATGCTCCATCTTCATATCCAACATCTGGTGTTCCCCCAAGTGGTGTCATTACTAATGGTGCACTTGCATCTGCCGCATTAGAGTAGTTACCTGCTGCATCTTTAAAGGTAATCACTTCTTCAATATCTGCATTAGAACGAATAATCCATTGTCCATTGTAGATTTTGTAGATTACTTTTGTTTGATACTTATCTGGTACATTATCTCCTGGTGTTTCAGGATCTGTATCTTCATTTGGATCCACTAATACATCGTATTCCCAAATTGCGTATAAAGTCACTTCTCCACCATTTTCTGTAGTTAAGTTCATTACCGATTGCGCATCTGTGTATATTACTTCTCCAGTTGGATCGGCTGACCATCCCATGAACATATGGTCTGTGTTTGTGAATGTATTTGTATCTAAGTTTTCCGCTGTATCATATACCATTTCTTGATTTGGCATATTTCCTTCACCTGTATTTGCATCAAATACTACTTCGTATGTATTTGCTACATACGTGTATGTGAATGTCACTTCATCTTCTGTGTACATTAGGCTTCCTGTTGGTGTTGTACTTGTCCATCTTCCACTATCGTATCCAGTGTTACCAGTACTTGTTGGTGTTGTGTATGTTGCACTCGCATCTGCATCATTTGATGGGTTTCCATCTTTTTCAAATGTCACAACTTCACTTACACTAAGCT
>CAYJJS010000050.1:0-6466 GCA_964370645.1 uncultured Erysipelotrichaceae bacterium
ACAAATACTTTATTTACCGCCTTATTCAAACCTTCATCTAGCGTAAAACGCTCTCTAGAGTAATCTAATGACAACCCAAGTGTAGCCCATTGTTCGCGAATATGTGTCGCATATTCTTCTTTCCACTGCCATGACTTTTCTAAAAAAGCTTCTCTTCCTAAGTCATATCTAGAAATTCCTTGTTCACGTAGTCTTTCTTCTACTTTTGCTTGCGTTGCAATACCAGCATGATCCATTCCACTTACCCATAACACATCATATCCTTGTAAACGTTTGTATCTTGCAATAATATCCTGAATCGTATTATCCCATGCATGCCCCAAGTGTAATTTACCAGTTACATTGGGAGGAGGGATTACCATACAGTATGGTTTTTTACTCGTATCTCCTGCTGTGAAGTATCCTTCTTTTATCCAATTTGCATAATATTTTGATTCTATTTGTTTATGATCATATTTTTTTTCTAACATCTTTTGTTCCTCCTAGAAATAAAAAAAACACTCACCCAAAGGACGAATGTTCGTGGTACCACCTTACTTCGTGTATTCCTACACCTCTTCTCTTAACGCGAGTCACGTACTTTTCTACTTTATTTCAAAAAGTCTACTCCCAGACTACCTTCTGTAAGCTTTCCTATCTTTTTTCACCAACCAAAGACTCTCTATAAAGAAAATGCATTACATACTCCTTCTGTTCATTGTATTTACCACCCTATTATAAACAATCTTTACTCGTAATTCAATTATAAATTGTGTTTTCTGCTCGTGTAGGCGATTAGATTATTTTGGTAATACTAATAAGTTTTGTACAATCAATTGTTTTTCTTGATTCACTTCTTTTAATTGTTTTTCATCGACTCCATAACGCTCTGCAATACTAGCATACGTATCCAATTCTTTCACAACCACAAAAGAATAACTTGTTGAAACATTGTCTTGTGTATCAAACAATTCTTCCATCATTGAAATATCAATTTCTTCCTCTTCTTCAGAAGATGCTTCCTCTTTCTCTTCTTCCACTAAGCCATAAACATGGAAGTGTAAATATAAAATTAAAGTATCTTCCTCTATTTTATAATCATAATGATTAAAAGTAATAGAAAAAGGTTCTTCAGTTAGTTTTTCATTTGCTGCAAAAACATCAAATTCAAACGCTTCCTTTACATCCTTCACTTCATGAGTCGTTGTATATCTTCCTTCAATTTGAAAACTTCCTACACAGCGGATTCCTAATTCCTCTCGCTTATAAGTAAATGCCTCACTACATTGTAACTCAACCAAATCTACTATATCTTCTACTCTTATGTTTTTTTCTATATCAATAATTTTCATCACTTCATCCTTTCAAAACAATATATGAACGAAAAAAAAAGATATGCTTATATTTTTTGCATATCTTTTAAAATTTGTTTTCTTTCAAACGGTTTTAATCCTTTTTTACGAACACGAATACTTGCTGGTGTGATTTCCACTAGCTCATCATCATTAATAAACTCTAATGCTTCCTCTAAAGTAAGAATCTTAGGAGGTACTAACTTCATTGCATCATCGTTTCCGCTACTACGAATTGATGTTAATTTTTTATTTTTAATTGGGTTTACATCCATATCCATATTACGAGCACTCATACCAATAATCATCCCCTCATACACTTCAGTTTGAGGCGTAATAAACAATTGTCCACGTTCTTGAATATTCCACAATGCATAAGTCATTGCTTTACCAGTTTCAGTAGAAATTAACGCTCCATTTGAACGTTGTACGATTTCTCCTTTAAATGGTTCATACCCACACACACGGCGCACTAACGTACCTTCTCCATGCGTATCATTAATAAACTCACTACGATACCCTAACAACCCTCTGGTTGGTGTATGATACGTAATACGACAGTAATCATTTTCTTCTTCCATGTTTACTAATTGCCCTTTACGTAAGTTTAACTTATTAATAATCGTTCCAGAATACTCACTTGGTGCTAATGCAATCACTTCTTCTACAGGTTCCATTAATACATCATTTTCACGATGTAAAATAACCTCAGGTTTTGAAACTGCAATCTCATATCCTTCTCTTCTCATATTTTCAAGTAAGATCGAAATATGTAATTCACCCCTACCAGATACTTTAAACATATCTGCAGACTCGGTTGCTTCTACTCGTAAACCAACATTTACTTCTAATTCTTTTTCTAAACGTTCTTTAATATTTCTACTTGTAACATATTTACCACTTTGTCCAGCAAATGGACTCTTATTTACGATAAAATTCATAGACAGTGTTGGTTCTTCTACTTGAATCATTTCCATTGGGACAAGATTTTCCTTGTTGAAACATAATGTTTCCCCAATCGAAATATTTGATATCCCACTAAATACAATAATTTCACCACTATTTGCTTCTTTTACTCTTGATTTCGCCAATCCACGATAAATAAACAATTGAGAAATTTGAGCATTACGTACATTTCCATCACTATCACAAACTACAATGTTTTGCCCTTCTCGAATCGTTCCTTTATATACACGACCGATTCCTAAACGACCAATATAGTCATCGTAGTCTAGTGCACTTACTTGTACTTGTAAAGGTTCTTCATCGTAATCTGGGTATGCTTCACAATGGTCAATAATCGTTGTGAATAATGGTTCTAATGTTTCACTAGGTGTATCCATATCGTATTGTACAATTCCTTGTTTTGCAATACCATAAAGAATTGGGAAATCCAATTGCTCATCATTTGCATGTAAGTCTAAGAATAACTCATATACCATGTCTACTACTTCTAATGCTCTTTGATCTTTCTTATCAATTTTATTAATTAATAAAATTGGTTTCAATCCCATTTCTAATGATTTTTGTAATACGAAACGAGTTTGAGGCATTGGACCTTCACTACTGTCTACTAATAAAATTACTGTATCTACAGTTTTAATAATACGTTCCACTTCACTTGAAAAGTCAGCATGTCCTGGTGTATCTACAATATTAATTTTTACATCGTTATGCATGATACTACAGTTTTTTGCATAAATTGTAATTCCTCTTTCTCTCTCCAAGTCATTACTATCCATTACGCAATCTACCACTTCTTCATTACTTCTAAAAACACCACTTTGATTTAAGAATGCATCTACTAATGTACTCTTACCAGCATCAACATGGGCGATTACGGCTATATTGATAATTTTTTGTTTACTCATAATTTACCACCTTTTTTTAACTATACAATAATACACTGTTTTATATTGAAATACTAGTTATTTATCATTTTTATCCTCATATACTATAGTGGAGCGTGTTATGAAGAAATATATTAGTCTTTTTCTACTCTTTGCATTATGTATATACACTACACAAATAACTTCTACTTATCCAATGAAACCAGTAATAATGGAAGAATACGATAGTGTGAATGCTGTTCTCACGTATGTGGATCCAAATAAAAAAATGATTGCCTTAACCTTTGATGATGGACCTACTCGTAAATATACAACACAAATTTTAGATTGCTTACAACAATATAATGCACATGCTACCTTCTTTCTATTAGGTAGTCGCATAGAAGGACAAGAAGATGTTGTATTACGCATATATAGTGAAGGGCATGAAATTGGAAATCATTCATTTTCTCATAAACAACTAAATGCCGTTGATGAAGCAACTGTTATACAAGAAATACAACAAACAAACGATGCCATTTATCAAGTCGTACATGCCTACCCAAAGATAATACGTGCACCGTATGGAGAGGTAAATGATATTGTGAAGGCAAACCTAGGCAATATGACACTCGTCAAGTGGAATATTGATAGTGAAGATTGGCGCACCGACAATGCTTCTGTGGTTGTCAACAATGTTTTAAGGGATGCAAAAGATAAAGGAATCATTCTAATGCATGATATGTATCAAAGTAGTGCAGATGCCACCTGTGCACTCATTCCTGCCTTACAGGATCAAGGTTATCAACTCGTCACCATGTCACAACTGTTATCATTTGAAAGTGAGCCCTAAATAATGCTATAATGGTAACTGTTTATAGAAAAGAGAAATAAAATATGGAACATATACTGGAAGGAAAAATATCTGTGAAAGCGGCTTTACAATCACCATTTCGTGAAGTAAAAACAATATTCATCGATGAAAACAAAAAGGATAGAGATACAAGCTACATTATGCGATTGGCAAAGCAACAGGGAGTTGTATTACAAACTCGTACACGCAAGCAAATTGAAGATATATGTAGTGGGAACACACATGGTGGTATCATTGCATTTGTGAAGGAACGTAGCTTTCAAAGTATTGAAGACATACCTACACATAATATATTTATTGCAGTTGTAGAAGGTGTGGAAGATCCTTTCAACTTTGGTTTTGTGATTCGTAGCCTGTATGCTGCGGGTGCACAAGCACTACTATTGTCGAAACGAAACTGGACGAGTGCTGCATCTATATTAGCGAAATCAAGTGCAGGAGCGAGTGAACTTATGCCGATGATTGTCTGTGATGACTTGGCACAAACCTTGCTAGAAATCAAGCAAAGGGGCATCCAGATTGTTTGTGCAAATCGTAGCGAACAATCCAAAGTGATGTATGATTACGATTACAAACAAAATATTTGTTTATGCATTGGAGGGGAGAAACGTGGTCTCTCAAAAGCTATCCAAGCACAAAGTGATTGTGATGTATATATACCTTATCAAAATGATTTTAAAAATGCATTGAGCGCAGCAAGTGCGACAACAATACTTGCTTACGAAGTATTACGTCAAAGACAAAAATAGTCTACTTATATAGTGTAACGTAAGCATATATACTTGTACTTAGCCTTTATGTTCAAAGAAAACGTCTACACGACGTTTTTTTCATTCATTGTTTTATGCAGTATAATGGTGTATACTATTTATAGTTCAAAAAAAGTTGAATTGAGGTGAGTATGTGAATAACAGTGAAATTGCGAAAATATTTAAAGCTTTATGTGATGAACACCGAATTGCAATCATACAATTACTACAAGATGGTGAACAATGTGCTTGTGAAATTGCTAGTGCATTAGGTTTGTCTAAATCAAAGTTATCTTATCATATGAAAATACTTTGCGAAAGTAAGATTATTCATTGCTGGCATCAAGGAAAATGGACACACTATGCATTACACGAAGAAGGTCGAACACTGGCTATAGAAGTTTTAAAAAGTCTTACAAAAACAAAAGAAAGTTGAGGAAAATTTATGAATCAAAAAGTTTTAAAAATTATTGTTCCTATTGTTATGGTTTGTGTAGTTGTTGTTATTTTTGTTTTCCAATCACAAAACAACACACCAACTACATCAGATGCACAGTTCCCTTTACACGTTGAAAGTGTAGACATTACAAAATTAGAAGAACACAATATGCCTATCATTATCGATTTTGGTGCAGATGAATGTGAACCATGTAAAGCTATGGCTCCTGTATTAGAACAAGTAAACGAGGACATGCAAGGAAAAGCAATCGTGCAATTTGTGGATGTATGGAAACATCCACAAGCAGCTAATGACTTTCCTGTACAAATCATCCCTACTCAAATACTAATCCATGCAGATGGCACACCATACACACCTAGTGATGAAATTTTAGAAGTAATGCAATTCACAAAATACATTGATCCTGATAGTGAAGAACATTTATTTACTGCACACCAAGGAGGATTAACACAAGAACAATTTGAGATGATTTTAGAAGATATGGGAGTTAGGTATGATTGATGCATGGCTTTCCAGTTTATCTACAGCAATCATGGATAATGTATGGCTAGCACCACTCCTTGCATTACTTGCTGGAATACTAACATCATTCACACCCTGTGCACTCTCTAGTATCCCACTAATTGTAGGATATGTATCAACCAGTTCACAAAAAAACACAAAAAGTGCGTTTGGATTATCCTTAACATTTGCGATTGGAAGTGCCATTACTTTTACTTTATTAGGTGTTATTGCAACAATCTCTGGTCAATTAATCGGTACCCAAGCGAGTTGGTGGTATGTATTTCTTGGTGTATTGATGATGTTAATGGCATTACAAACATGGGGACTGTATGAAATCATCCCTTCTAGTTATTTAATTAGTAAAAACAAAAAACGTGGTTATCTAGGAGCACTTCTAGCTGGAATTTTAGGTGGTATATTTTCTTCCCCCTGTTCCACACCTGTGTTAATTGCTTTATTAGCCGTTGTCGCTAGTAATGATAGTTTTGTTTGGGGAATCATGTTGTTACTTTTATATTCCATTGGACACGGAATTTTAGCAATCATTTGCGGAACCTCGATTGGATTCGTTCAAAAATTAACATTGCATAAAAGCTATGGAACGTTTAGCACAGTTTTAAAAATTATAATGGGTTCTGCCATTTCACTAATTGGCTTCTATATGTTTTATTTAGCTTTTTAACAAAAAAGGATGAGATTTATACAATCCCATCCTTTTT
>CAYJJS010000051.1:0-5955 GCA_964370645.1 uncultured Erysipelotrichaceae bacterium
AAAAAAGGGAATTGTGACATACATACGTATATGAAAAAAATATTGTACATATACTATGATGAAATGTTAGAAGAGTATTGTGTGTGTAAACTAAATGCACAAATTCAAGGGATTGCATGTGTTCATACCTTTTTAAATACCTTATGTTTGCGTAGTGGAAGTACCCTAGCAGGAAAAAAAGACTTTGTGCGTAAGGTGTTTAAGTATGCGCGCAAACTACCTATTTATATACATCCACAATGTGTTTTATTTCCTTGTGATAATATGCAATCCATACAATGTGTATGGATGAATGACTACTATATTAAAAGTGTTCATAGTGATGCTTTAGGGCGTGCTGTAGTGTTGTTTGAAAATGGTGAATCCATATGTGTGAGTAGTAGTGCTCGTAGTGTACGAGCGCAACGACTTCGTTGTAAAAAGATATTAGCGTATTTAAGAGAGGAAGAGGTATAGGGATGGAAATTATTATTATATGTATTTTTGGTGTTTGTTTGCTTGTTTTTGTAGTGTATTATTCAAAAAAACAAAAGGAGCAACAAGTTTTACTTTTAAAGGAACAATTGCAAAGTTTTCAACAAACGATGGCGTTAGCTATGCAAAACAATAATAGTCAATTACACGCACAGACTATGCAAGGGATGCATAGTGTCGAACAAAATGTGAGTGAATATATGTATAAAGGGTTTGAGGCAAACCATAATGTATATAAGGAAGTATTAGTGCAAGTATCAAAGCTGAGCGAATCGCAAAGAGGTTTGCACCAACTTTCAAAGGATATACATGCATTGCATCAAATTCTAAACGATAAGAAGACAAGAGGGATTTATGGTGAAATCCAGTTGTATAGTTTACTTGAAAATGCATATGGGCAAGGCAGTGAATTTTATGCGAAACAGTTTCGACTATCTACTGGGGTAATTTGTGATGCTATTTTGTTTAGTTCAACAAGTATGCATAATGTAGTCATTGATTCAAAATTTCCATTAGAAAATTTCAATCGAATTCATGATTCATCACTACATGAGCAAGAGAGAAAACAAGCAAAAATTGCATTTAAAAATGATGTAAAAAAACATATTCAAGATATTGCGCAAAAATATATCCTTGTGAATGAGACAAGTGAATTTGCATTCATGTTTATACCTGCAGAAGCAATTTTTTCTTATATACATGCATATATGGAAGAACTAGTGCATTATGCATATCAAAATAAAGTATACTTTGCTTCACCAACTTCACTGATGGCGTATATTAGTGCGATTCAAAATATGTACTTAGATAAAAAGCGTAGTGATCGCATACTGGATGTGCAGGTGGAGTTACAAAAGTTAGAAGTTGAATTTACACGATTTCATAAACGTTGTGGACAAATTCAAAAGGATTATGAAAAATTAAGTAGTGATTTAAAAGATGTTATGATTAGTGCAAATAAAATACAAACACGTTTTCAAAAGATTCGTGATGTTGAAATAGAAGAAGTGTAAATACTTCTTTTTTAGTTGCATTTCTACAAATCTATGATATAGTTAACTTTGTTAACTGTTAATGTTGGTTAACTATTCACAGATAGGAGTGCACATGGATACACAAAAGTTAGTGGAAGAATTGAAAGAGTGGATGGCTATTATGGGGAAATCTCATTTGATGCATCCGGAGAGAAGTCAAAAAGAATTGCGAAAAGGTGAATTTGCAATACTTTGTGCATTAGAAAATATTCAGGATGGGGCAGCGGTTAAGATGGTAGATGTTGCACAACATCTACAAATTAGTAAACCAGCCGTATCCCAGTATATGCGTCGCTTAGAAGCCACTGCAATGATTGAAAGAGTACATCTTGATGGGGATCGACGTAGTGTATATATTCAGTTGACAAAACAAGGCAAGCAGGCTAGAAAAGCATTTGATATGCAATTGAATAAAGATTTAGAAGAAATTGTAGGTGTGTTAGGTGAAGAGGATGTTATGCATTTGATGCGTATTATTGAAAAGATATCATCTCATTTATTGAGTAAGAAGGAGGATATAAAACATGATTAAGTTGGCTAAATATTTTAAGCCTTTTAGCTTAGTGCTTGTATTGATTGTTGCATTACTTTATGGACAAGCACAATTTGAATTGGCATTACCAGACTATATGAGTCACATCGTGAATACCGGAATACAAAGTGCAGGTATTGAAAGTAGTGTGCCAGAACAATTGAGTAAAACAACGATGGATGATGCTTTGTTGTTGATGGATGAAAAGAGTCAAGAGCTTGTATTAGATAGTTATACACTAAAAGAAAATGATGCATCATTACCACACGCTGTGGATACTGCATTAGATAGCACACAAGAGGGTGTGTATGTTTTAAAGGATGTGGATAGTGAACAAATAGATGCATTACGTGATGTGTTTTCTAAAGCACTTCCTGTGGTTAGTTTGGTAAATGCATACAATCCTGAAGATGGACAAGAAAGTCCATTGCATGACATGATGGAAAGTTTACCACAAGGGGTAGATTTCTTTAGCGCATTAGCACAAATGCCACAAGAACAAAGAGAGGCAATCATTGAAAGTAGTGATGAAGCCTTTGCAGGATTAGATGATGCAACATTAGATGTTGCAACAACAAATGCCATTAAAGAAGAATATACAGCGATGGGAGTTGATGTATTAGGAATTCAAATTGGCTATATTTTACAACTAGGTGGGATTATGCTACTCATTGCACTAGGTGGAGCAGTGTGTGCTATGTTAGTTGGTTATATAGCAAGTAAGATAGCAGCAAAAGTATCGATGCGTTTGCGTAAAGATGTGTTTGAAAAAGTGGAATCTTTTGCAGTGTACGAATACAATCAGTTTTCAACTGCATCTTTAATTACAAGAACAACCAATGATATCCAACAAGTGCAAAATGCAATTGTTATGATATTGCGATTTGTAGTGTATGCACCTTTATTAGGTATTGGAGCAATGTTGAATGTATTGAATTCGAATATGAGTATGGTTATGGTTATTGGGGTTGCCTTATGTGCCATGATTGGATTGATCTTATTTGTTACTTTTGTAGCGATGCCTAAATTCAGAAAAAACCAAACGTTACTAGATCGATTAAACTTAGTTGTCAGAGAGTCGTTGATTGGGATGTTAGTGATTCGTGCTTTCTCTAAAGAAAAAGATAGCGAAGAAAGAATGTATGAGGTAAATACTAAAATCTACAATAATGGTATGTTTATAGGTCGTGTTATGTCGGCTATGATGCCACTTATCATGTTAATTATGAACTTAACCGTATTAGCGATTGTTTGGGTTGGTATGTATGAAGTGGATGCAGGAAGTTTACAAGTTGGAGATATGATGGCATTCATTCAATATGCAATGCAAGTTATTATGTCATTTATGATGATTGCGATGGTAATGATTTTAATTTCAAGAGCTTCGGTTAGTGCAAAGCGTATTTTTGAAGTATTAGATTTTGAAAAAAGTATTCATGATCCAAAACAACCAAAACAATTTACTACAAATGAAAGAGGACATGTAGTATTTGACAATGTTAGCTTTGCGTATCCAAAAGCAGAAGAACCAGCTTTAGCGAATATTAGTTTTGAAACGAAAGCAGGAGAAACGACTGCCTTTATAGGAAGTACAGGTAGTGGAAAAAGTACATTGATTAACTTAGTACCTCGCTTTTATGATGTAAGTAGTGGTAGTGTAAGTATCAATGGATTGGATGTTAGAGATGTTACACAAAAAGACTTGCGTGACAAGATTGGTTTGGTTCCTCAAAAAGGTGTATTGTTTTCAGGAACCATAGAAAGCAATATTAAATTTAGTGATGATGCAATGAGTGATGCACAAATGCAAGAAGCAGCTCGTATTGCCCAAGCAATGGAGTTTATAGAAGCTAAAGAAGATGGGTTTAAAGAAGCGATTGCACAAGGTGGGTCAAATGTATCAGGTGGTCAAAAACAACGTCTAGCAATTGCTAGAGCGATTGCTAAGCAACCTGAGGTACTAATTTTTGATGATAGTTTTAGTGCATTAGATTATAAAACAGATGCAAGACTTCGTGATGTTTTAAATACAATGTGTAAAGAAAGAGGAATTAGCGTATTACTGGTTGGACAACGTGTTGCTTCGATTATGAATGCAGATCAAATTATTGTCTTGGATGAAGGACGAATGGTTGGAAAAGGAACGCATAAACAATTAATGAAAACGTGTGAAGTGTATCAAGAGATAGCTTATTCACAATTGAGTAAGGAGGAACTTGACAATGAGTAAAACAAAAGAAAGTGCACCTAGAGGTGGATTTGGACCTGGAGCAGGAAGAGGTCCAGCAGATAAACCAAAAAACTTTAAACAAAGTATGAAAAAATTAGTTGCCTATGCAGCGAAATATAAAATTCAGTTTGTGATTGCGATAATTTGTTCAATAGTGAGTGCTGTATTTGCGATTGTAGGTCCTAAGATGTTAGGGAATGCAACAACAGAGTTAGCAGAAGGATTAATGGCAAAAGCACAAGGAACTGGTGTGATTGATTTTGATGCAATTATAAATATTTTATTAACACTAGCTACAATCTATGTAATTAGTTCTTTGTTTAACTACATTCAAGGGGTTGTGATGAATGCTATTTCACAAAAAATATCATTTGCATTACGTAGAGATTTATCAAAAAAAGTAAATCGATTACCTTTGAAATATTATGATAGTACAACCCAAGGGGATGTACTGAGTCGATTCAGTAATGATGTAGATACGATTACAACATCATTACAACAATCTTTACCACAGTTATTAAATTCAGTCATTACCTTAGTGGGTATTGCGTATATGATGTTTACAATTTCTTGGATTTTAACCGTTGTTGCATTTATTGTAATTCCATTATCTATGTTTGCTGCAATTAGTGTAACTAAAGCATCACAAAAGCACTTTGTAGCACAACAAAAATCCTTAGCAAAAGTAAACTCACATATTGAAGAGATGTATGGTGGTCATACGATTGTAAAGGCATATAATGCAGAAGAAAAAAGTATGGAAAAATTCAATGCAGCCAATGATGATTTATACGATTCAGCATGGCGTTCTCAATTCTTATCTGGATTGATGATGCCACTTGCACAATTTGGTGGAAACATTGGATATGTACTTGTTTGTTTAGTAGGTGGATATTTAGCATTCTCATCAGAAGTTACTATATTGGGTATTGTCTTTACTGGAGTGGGGATTGGAATTGGAGACATTCAAGCATTTATACAATATGTAAGACAATTCAATCAACCAATTGCACAAATGGCACAAATCATGAACATGGTACAAAGTACAGCAGCAGCGAGTGAGCGTGTATTTGAGTTTTTGGAAGTGAAAGAACAAGAAGCAGAAACAACACAACCCATACCAGTTGTAGATACAAATGGAGAAAGTGTTGTGGATGGAAGTGTAACATTTGAGAATGTTCGTTTTGGTTACAATGAGGATAAAATCATTATTAAGAATTTCTCAATGCATGTAAAAGATGGACAAAAGATTGCGATTGTTGGACCAACAGGTGCTGGGAAGACAACCATAGTAAAACTATTGATGCGTTTTTATGAATTAAATGGTGGAGCTATTTATGTAGGTGGAAACAATATCAAAGATTATACGAGAGCAGATTTACGTTCCTTGTTTGGAATGGTATTACAAGATACTTGGTTATTTAATGGTAGTATTATGGATAACTTACGTTATTCTAATGAGAATGCAAGTGATGAAGAAGTCATTCAAGCAGCAAAAGTTGCATATGTAGATCACTTTGTAAGAACATTAGATGAAGGTTATAATACACAATTGAATGAAGATTCAAGCAATATTTCACAAGGACAAAAGCAGTTGTTGACAATCGCAAGAGCGTTCTTAGCAAACCCAAAAGTATTAATTTTAGATGAAGCAACAAGTAATATTGATACTCGTACAGAAGTGT
>CAYJJS010000052.1:0-4759 GCA_964370645.1 uncultured Erysipelotrichaceae bacterium
CATTCGAAGGATGGTATATCGATGCAGAGCTTACAATGAAATATGATTTCAATACGCCAATGCCAGCACACAATGTAACTTTATATGCGAAATACACAAAAGTTGCAGTAGCTCCATCAACAGGAGATACTACAAACACAATGACATGGCTTGGGTTGATGTTAGCAGCGATGGGTATTGCGTTAGCGTCAAGACGTAGAATTAAATAATGTAGTGAGTGGAATAATATTTGTTCCACTTACGAATTTACAATCGCAGTATACAATAAACCTTGCCTTTTCTAGTGTATGTGTTATAATAGATACGCACTGAAAGGAGATTAAAATATGATTGATATTTTATTGATGGTTGTTTCTGCATTTATTATCATCCTTTCTTTACTACAAAGTGGAAAATCAGATGGTATCAGTAGCGCCTTTTCTGGGGGAGAAGGATTAAACCTTTTTGCCAACGTAAAAGAGCGTGGACCTGAAAAAATTTTAAGTAGAGTTACATTAGTGTGTGGAATTATTTTCTTCGCATTAGTAATCGCTTCATTAAGATTTTAAGAAAAGACCGTTATGGTCTTTTTTTTGAGGAATAAGAAAGAGAGGTGATTGTATGAAATACATGCAAGACATAATAGAAATAATAGAAAACCCCAAATATAAAGGGTATGATGTAGAGCAATTTAAGCAAGTTTTAAACGCACAAGGTAAACAAGAGTTTGTGCAGTTTATGAAAGCGTTAAATGCCCTTGAGGAAGACTACATCATCATGAGAGACGCACAAAACCGTTTTTATACATTGCAAGCTATGCAATGTATAAAAGGAAGCCTGGCAATGAATGCGAAAGGATATGGATTCATTGAGGATGGTGAGCGTAGTGTTTATGTGAATAAGGAAGAAGCAAAAAAAGCGTTGGATAAAGATGAGGTCTTAGGGCAAATTATACATAACAAAGATGGTAGTGTAGAAGCGAAAATAATAAAAGTAATTTCTCACAACAAGAAATTTTTAATTGGTGTGATTAAAAAGAAGAAGGATAAAACGGTATTTTTACCAGATGCGAAAATCTATGATCGTCGCTTTAAAATATTAAATTTAAAAGAGTTTAAGTTAGTGAATGATACAAAGGTACAAGTATTTATTGAGTCGTATGGTGATGTTTTACTTTGTTCCATTGTTAAGGTGCTTGGACATAAGTATGATCCAGGAGTAGATATTTTGAGTGTACTAATGGATTATGATATAGAGCCAACCTTCCCAAAAGCGGTAATGCGAGAAGTAAACAAGATTGATGAGGAAATTAGCGCAAAAGAGTTAGTAGGTCGTATGGATTTAAGAGAACATACAATCATTACCATTGATGGTGATGATAGCAAGGATTTAGATGATGCGATACATGTAGAGAGACGTAAGGATGGATATCGTTTAGGTGTACATATTGCGGATGTTTCACATTATGTAAAAGCTGGAAGTGCAATCGATAAAGAAGCATACAAAAGAGCAACGAGTGTGTATGTATGTGATCGTGTTGTGCCAATGTTGCCACAAGCTTTGAGTAATGGGATTTGTTCATTGAATCCTCGTGTAGAAAGACTTACTATGTCTTGTATCATGGATATTGATTTTGAAGGAAATATAACTTCTTATCAAATTGTACCTAGTGTGATTAAGACAAAAGAGCGTATGACATATAAAAATGTGAATAAAATTATCCATAAAAATAAGAAAATGGTACAGAAGTATGAACATATTTTAGGACTGATTTCTAATATGTTGAATTTGAGTCACATCATACGAAAGAAAAGACACGATGCAGGGAATATTGATTTTGATACAAGAGAAAGTAAAGTTGTTGTAGATGCAAAGGGTAGAGTAAAAGATATAGTACTTCGTGAACGTGGAGAGAGTGAACGTATTATTGAAGACTTTATGATACTAGCGAATGAATGTGTTGCTGCACATTCAAAGTATATGGATTTACCTAGTATTTATCGTATCCATGAAAAACCGGATGCTAAAAAAATACGTGACTTTGTAGCCTTGGCAAATACACTAGGATATTCTTTGAAAGGGGATTTAAGTAAGTTGTATCCAAAACAGCTACAACAAATGTTAGAAAAAGCAAAAGGTGATGATGCATATCCTGTGTTGTCTACCAATATGTTACGTAGTATGCAAAAAGCAAGATACGACATTAATTGTTTAGGTCATTTTGGTTTAGCGTTAGAAGAATATACACATTTCACATCTCCTATTCGACGATACCCAGATTTGATTGTACATCGTATGATGCGTAAGTATTACTTTGATAATATAAGTGATGTGAACCAAATGAAAAGGGATTGTGAATGGATTGAAGAAGCTGCAGAGCATACATCTAGTAAAGAACGTAATGCAGTAAATGCAGAACGTGAAGTAGATGACATGAAGAAGGCAGAATTTATGGAGAAATACGTAGGTTGTGTTTTTGAGGGTGTAATTGGTTCTGTAACAAAATTTGGAATGTTTGTTGAATTGGAAAATACAGTAGAAGGACTCGTACATATTAGTCAGATGAAAGATGATTATTATACGTATGAAGAAGTGAGCAAGTCACTTATTGGAGAAGGGAAACGCAAACGTTATCGTATGGGACAAAAAGTAGTCGTACGTGTTGTGAGTGCTTCTAGATTTAAAAGAGAGATTGATTTCGAAATTATTGAGGGGTAATTATGAAAAAGAAAATACTTTTGATTATGTTGTTTTGTCTAGTTGGATGCGCACAAAAAGTGGGTGAAAGTGTACCAACACAAAAGGAAGAAAAAACAGAAGAAACACCAGTTGTAGAGGAAAGTAAAGTAGTTGATATTACTTTTGCAGCAGTTGGAGATAACTTGATTCATGGTGCGGTATATGAAGGTGCTAATGTAGGTGGGGGATATGATTTTTCACGCTACTATGAGCACACAAATAAAATTACACAAAATGTGGATGTAGCATATGTAAATCAGGAAACACCATTTGCAGGTGTGGAATTTGGACTACAGAGTTATCCTTCCTTTAATGGGCCAAAAGAAATACTAGATGGACTATACAGTGCAGGTTTTGATTGGGTAAATATGGCTAGTAATCACACTTTGGATATGGGTGTAGATGGTATATTGAGTGAGTTATCATATGCTGAAAAATACGCACAAGAGATGACGTTGAGCGGTGCATATGCAAGTGAAGAAGCAAGAAATGAAACACAAATCATTACTCGAGATGGAGTGGATATTGGTGTGCTTAGTTATACTTATGGATTGAATGGATATGCGTTGCCTAGTGGTTACGAGTATATGATTTCCATCATTGATGAAGAAAAAATTATTGAAGAAGTAGAGCGACTGAAACAAGATAGTGATATTCAAATTGTGAGTATGCATTGGGGTGATGAATATAGTTTCACACAAAATGCACAACAAGAATATTTGGCTCAACTATTGAGTGATTTAGGTGTAGATGTTATTGTTGGAGCACATCCACATGTGATTCAACCAGTGGATATGCTTGTTGGTGAAGAAGGAAATGAAACATTAGTGTTTTATTCCCTGGGTAATTTCTTAAGTGCACAGGATGTAAATTATCGTATGCTTGGTCTTATGCCTACTTGGACAATATCTTATGATGAAGCTAGTCAAGAAGTTATTTTTAAGGATGTGAATATTTATCCTACGGTTACATATATTAATAGTGGACTACTAGATTATCGTACATACTTATTACAAGACTATACAAACGATATTGCATCTAGCCACTATATTGGAACACGTAAAGGACAAGATGTAAGCAAAGAGTATTTTATTAATTTAGCAACAGAAGTATTGGGAACAGAGTTTTCCGTTATCTATTAAGGAGGGCAACATGGCAGGTAAAGTCGTTGTATTAAATCGTAAAGCGTTTCATGAGTATTTTATTGAAGATGAATTTGAAGCGGGATTAGTACTACAAGGAACAGAAATCAAAGCAATACGTAAAGGTTCCATCCAAATTAAAGATGCCTATGTTTCTTTCGTCAATGGAGAAGCATACATCAAAGACATGTATATTCCAAAATACGATTTTGGAAATATACATAATCACGATGAAACAAGAGAGAGAAAACTATTGCTTCATAAACATGAAATTAAAAAACTAAGTCAAAGAGTAAAAGTACAAGGATATACAATTGTACCAATTGATATCCACTTATACAAAGGAATGGCTAAAATGAAAATTGCATTAGCAAAAGGGAAACATTTACACGATAAAAGAAATGTGGAAAAAGAGCGAGATGCGAAAAGAAGTATTGAAAAAGCCTTAAAGCGTGCAGTGTAAATTGCATTCATACATAATAATGTGATATTATTATGTAACCTGGGGGTGTAAAGGTTTCGACAGGGAGTTGTCTGGTATTATGTGCAGTCGTGTGATCCACGTTAATCATCAAATCAATTTAATTGGAAAAACAAAATTAGCTAACTTATTTGGGTTCAACCAACAAGTTGCTTTCGCTGCTTAATTAACCTAACTATTGGTTTGCAGCCATGATCTATTCGCATATCTTTCTGTGTTTAGTTTCGTGTAAGAGATGAAAGATAAGGGATATGACTCCTATATGTATCCACGAAAATTCAATAGGAACCTCTTCTAATTGTAGTTGTCTGTAGCTTGTGGAAGAGTATTAAGTATAGACTAAACTGTAGATCATAATACGTGGGATGCTTTTTGGACAGGGGTTCGACTCCCCTCATCTCCACCAAGAAAGAAATAA
>CAYJJS010000053.1:0-4600 GCA_964370645.1 uncultured Erysipelotrichaceae bacterium
CACTTGTATTTAAAGACATTACATGTGAGTTTTCTTTACCAATACTAGCTAAATCTAAATTCAACTCATACGCAGGAACCCCATCAATTGTTTCTCTAGGTTGTAAAAGCATTGAATACGTTTCATTATAACTAGTGTAACTTGCTTCTAAAATTTCAGGATTTCCTTCTGCATCTATAGAACTCCAGTTTTTAAAATGAATTTTATTTGTTGATGTAACATTAATATCTTCATTACTTTCATTCATTCCATCTGGTATATAATCTTTTATTTCTTCATACACTAAACCACTTAACTCATACCATCTAAAGATGTATTGTGCAGGATTAACATTTGTAGAGTAGTCTACACTAAAGTTTGTAGTTCCAATTAAATCGCCTTCTTGATATTTGTATTTAGTAAGTACAGAGGCATAAGAATCAATTTTGTCATCTAGAACATACATTTCCTCTTCTTCAGCAAATAGTTTTAATTCTATTTCACCAAAAGTTCCTTTTGGAACTTTGTTTAAAGTAACAACTATATATTTTGCATCTTGTATGTTTGTCGCTTCTGTATACGTTACTTCTGCACTTTCATTTCCATCATTAAATGAAGCTTTTGTTGCGAAAGCAACATTGTATCCACCTGCAGTCAATTCTGGTGAAATAAGTACCGACTCTGCAGTTAATGAATCAATGTATAATGATAAATCCGTTAAGACTTCTTTACTCATGTGTTCATTAATATACGTATCTCCTTCACGTGGAAGTGTAATAATTACATTGTAATCTTCATAAGCACGATTGTTTGAACCGATATCAAACTGTAAGTTTAAATCATCATGTTCATGTGCAACATATTCAGCAACACTTAATTTTTCTCCTACACCATCAATTCCAGGATATAATAAAATATCATGTGTTGTTGCAACATTTAATGGCATTTCAACATCAGTATGAAGCGGAACATATCTATTTCCATCATAAGGGAATGTGCTCAATGCAGCTATTTCAGGTAGTTCTGCATCCGTCATAGCAGCATTAGATAAAGCAGTAGAAGCTTTAAATTCAATGTATGGTTGCAGGTTACTATCTATTTCCAAAATTGGCGCAATATCAATATAACCATCTAAAAACAATGGATACGTAACATTTGGCTCTACATCATTCGTTACAATAAAGTTAGATGCATCAATATAAAATTTTTCTCTATGAGTTGCGTAATTCATGTTGCTTTGATTTATTTCTAAAACAATCCAAGTTTTACCATCTTTTTCTATTTTATTTATATGATCATTTTCACCAATATATCTAAATTGTTGTGTATTTAATTCCAAATACACTTTTGTTTCATCTGGGAAGGGTTGCGACTTCAAATTCACATAATATGCATTTCTAAAGAATTCAATCAGAATAGGACTGTTCACATAGACAGCACCATCTAGTGTATTTCCTTGTGTCCCATCCACCGGTAAAGTTAAACCTGGTGTATTGTTAAAATAACCAACTTCACCAGAAATAGAGTATACGAATGACATATCAGAAATATTATTTGTTAAACTACTAGAATATCTTTTATTTTCGTTATAACTAGATGGAGTTCCTGAAGCTGGAATCCACTGGTCACCTAGTCCATTAGCGCTCGCATAAGCATTAAATGGAATAGATTTGTTTTCTTCAACAATTGGTGCATCTTCATATCGAGTCCAATCAAATATAAATTCTTCTACTAATTCTATACGATCCATTCCTGTACTACCATGCTCAACATCGGCTCCTAATAGTCTTACATAATCTGCGCAAAAAACAAAACTTGTGTAATATTCATTACTCGCTTTTGGTATTGTGTACTCAGCTTCAATACCGGGTGTTACATAAAATTTTTGTACGGACGGATTTAAATTTGTAGTATATTCAAACCATACCTTGTCATCAGCACTCGCACTAAGCATTACACCTGCTGAATCACCTAAGAATGTAAAACTCTCTCCTACTTGAGCCAGTACTGCTTGTATTTCTTTTTCCTTTAATGCAATTTCCTCTGGTGTACCTGTTAGTTGACTTGTATCTGCCAAATCCATTCTGAAATCTGTATACACAACCGATGATTGTGTCATCTCCATTGGAACTGCAAACCCAAATTCTAAATACGTTGCAGCATATTTATTTGAGTTATATAAAGTATCATTATCGGGTAAAAAAGGATTTTTCCCTGTGATATCTTGAAATGTATGTAAGTAATCTACTCCAGGTGCAAATTCCCAAGTAATTGCCTTAGGAACACTAACCCCTGTATCACTTGCAAATGTAGTTGTTTCTGCATTTCCAGTACTTTCAAATGTCACATCTACTGCAATTGAATTTGTACCATCTGTAGGTTCAGTAAATTCCCCTGTGAAATATCCACCAGTCTCATATCCAGAAGCTTTTCCTGATTCTACTAGTCCATTACTAGAAATATCAAAAGAAATACTCGCTACTTCAGAGCCATCACTATGAGGCGTAAAAGTAATAGTACTATATAAACCATATGGAATCACTTCACTTTTTTCACCATTTGTATATGTTATTTGATACGATGTAAATTCACCATATTCATTTGGTAAATATAAAGTCTCTGGATCAAAATTCTCATCTGCAAACGTCATTGTCATAACTCCATCATTATGGAAATATGGAGCAATATTTTTTTCAATATATTCATTTGTATAACGTCTATTCCCATCACTTCCAATATATGAATCAACATAATTAAAGATTGAGAAATTATATTGCATACCCTCTGGATCATCCGAATTTACTTTTTCTGGAATACTTGCTTCCATCGTAATTAAATCTTGATATGTATATTCAGGAATATTTACAGTAATTTGACCAAGGTCTTGTCTTTGCGCTTGTGTGATATATCCACCAACGGTTGTATCTGGATTTGTAATTACTTGATTATAATCCGCTACAATTGGTTCACCTGTATAGTTTTCTTGAGTATATGTAAACAGTGGATTATACGCAGTTATTGCATTTTCATGATTTCCACCAAAAACTATTGCAAACACATCATCTTTAATCGTTCTTACCCCTGTTAACATTTGGTTATGGTATGGACCATTGTAATCATTTTGTTGAATTGTCGTTGCCAATAAGTTGTAGCCATTTAGAGAAGACGTAGCGCTGTAAAGCGTATCTACTCCCCCAACTCTTTGTGCTGTGGACATCGCTTGTTGTGATAAACCATCGGTTGTATTTACATACCAATCTGCGGCAAGTACATCTTGTTCAGTTGTAGTGTTGAACAAAGTTCTATGTGCCTTAAACCCTTCTGGATATGGTGCAATAAAGTTCAAATCACCAATCGGTGAATGATCTCCCGATATTAAATCATAGTAATACCCATTGACAGGTGCATCAACTAACTCTAAACCACCATTATCTTCACTGTTCGCTACAATCATATAACCAGTAGCATCATCTCTAAAATATAAGTGCCCATCACTACCTAAATATAGCGTGCTTAAATCTTCCCCCTCTAGTGGTGTTCCAGTATTATTAGCCATGTAACCTGAGTCTGTAAACAAAGGTTCTTCTACTTGATTTTCTCTCAACAAAGGGTGTTCTAATAATACTGTACTTTCAGACACTCCGACTTCACTTAATTCAATTCCTAAGCGACCATTTGGGTTTTCTAATAACATTACCCCAATATTAGACGCAATTGTTCCTTGGTTTTGGCTCGTTTTTTTATAATACGTTGTTTCATACCCGGGTCCATATGAACCAAAGTATCTAGATGGTTCTAGTGTAAAAGTAATTGTCCCTGCTGTATTTAAAAGTACATCATTGAAGATTTCATAAGTAACACTAAACTTACCTGAACCTACTGATGTAGACTTAATAAAACTCGCAGTGTTTGGCACTGTAGCAAATCTTAGCGGTGAGCTATATCCATTATCATATGGATCAATATCTACAGTAATCGTACGTATTGCTCCTTCTGGTAATGTTGCATCATGCATGATTTGAATTTCATAATTATAAGAACGCATAGCATCACTAATTACCCCAGGTGCTGTTAACCCTTCTGGATAATCCCATTTAAAATCAGGGTTTGCTGCAGTTGCATATGGAATAGTAGATAGCATAATCGCAAGCTTCCCATTCTCACTTTGTGCAATAGGTGTTCCACTCTCCGATTGTACACTCGGTGTGTGTTCCACTACTTCTTCCGTCGTAGCCTCTGCCTCTTCTGCCACAACATTTACAGATATGGTAGGTAGTACTACATCTTGCGCCAAAGTAAATGTCTCATCATTTAGGCTAGCTTCATACAGAAAAGATTCAACTGCTTGTGTTGAATACGTTTTTCCATGTACTTCCTCCCAAGTAATAGCTACTTCTTTGCTTAAGGTTTCTCCTTCATCGACACCTTTCACTTCTGCCTCAATGCTTTCCGGCAGTGTTATCGCAGACTCACTTCCTACATACACTTGTTGTTGTTGAATTTCTTCTGCAACATCAAATGCTGTTATTTCTTCTTTTACTACTGTTTCTGCTACAAGTTCTTCACTTGCTTGCACGTCCAACACACTTGTTGGAACCAGTTGCAAGATTAAAGCAATCGC
>CAYJJS010000054.1:0-4111 GCA_964370645.1 uncultured Erysipelotrichaceae bacterium
AGGAATAAACTCTAATACTTCTATTGTGAATTCTTCCTCATAATCACTACCTACTCCCAATCCATTTTCAACTTTCGCAACAATGATTAGTTGTCCACTCTCTAATGCACTCACTTGATTTCCATCTAAGGTTGCTTGTGTTGTGTTTGGCTCTTTGATAGAGTAGCTAACCGTATTAAATGTTGCATCATTTGGTAATACAGTTGTATCTAATACAAGTGGAAATCCTTCATACACTTGTAGTGTATTATTCATTTGGATATCTATCACTGGCTGAAAAGCATCTACTTGAATAGTGAATGTCTGTGTATAATCACTACCAATTGCCAATCCATTTTGTACAGTTGCTTTCACAACAACACTTCCTGGTTGTGTCGCATGTAATTGTCCATTCACTATCGTTGCATTGGTTGTTCCTGCATCTTCAACACTCCACACAATATCTTGATATGTAGCATTTATTGGTTCAACACTCTCTACCTCATGTAAGTCAACTGTATGGTTTTGATACATATTTGTAATTGGTAAGAATACTTCTTGTACTGGAATTAACTCTTCTAAAGTAAAGTTTACTCCTTCTAAATCTTGTAATTGTTGTAATGTAACAATTTGTGTACTTATATCGTATCCATTTGCATAAGCCTCAAGTTTAAACTCTCCATCTAATACACCTAAATCAAATAGATATTGACCCAAAGCGTCACTTGTCGTCGTTGACAACAATATATCATTTGCATAAATATTAACTACTGCATTTGCAATTTGATCACCAGCTTCATTGTATATAAAACCACTAATTGATCCACGCTTTTCACCCAATATAATTTGTGAGGTTGATTCTTTAAAAGTTGGCTCTAAAGTTGGATGCTCCGTATTCACATAGGCAACATCATTAGCGATTGCAGACTCTGCAATAATCGTTCCAATTAAACTTGGATTCACTAATTTCACATGCACCATTGCTTCGTCATTTAAGTCTTGTACAATTGTGAACGAATTGGATGTGATACTTTCTAAAACGATCCCTTTTTCAACACTCTCACTATTTGCACTTCCGATTTGAATATTTCCACCGACATTAACAACACGCATCCCCAAAACTTCACCTGTTTCACCACTAGCAAATACGTCTCCTGCAATGCTTCCACCTACTAGTGAAAGTATTGCGTTTCCATTTACATCCGCATCTTTACCTCCACCATATACGTTTCCTTCTACAGTTCCTCCACTCATATGTAAACTCACATCACCAAGCACTGTTGCTACATTATTTGTAGAATTACGATTTCCTCCTGCATACACATTATTTTCAATCAATCCACCACGAATTGTAATAGATATATCATTTACAAACGCCTCTGAACCATTAGTTCCACTACTTCCACCATGTACATTATAAATAGTACCACCTGCAATATCTACACTTATAGTTTCTAATACTTTCGCTCTACTAGACCCACCATATACAGTTTCTGTAATCTCTCCACCAGTTACAAGCACATTTACTGTATTTACAGTTGCACCTGCCTCGCGACCTGCTCCTGCAGCTGATATTATACTACCACCATTGATTGTCAGTGAACTCGTTGTTGTTGGTGCATAATTACCTCCACCATACACAACTGCAATGTTTGTTCCATCATTTACAATCACTTTACTCTCTTGTACTTGTGCACTTGCTAAATGTCCACCACCAAAAAGAAAACCAGAGTGCGCATAATCTCCACCACTTATTTCTAGTGTTGCAACATTATTTACCTTTCCAAGGTAACCTCCAGCAAAGATTGCAGCAACATTTTGTGAACTTACTTGTGTACCATTTGCAATAACATGTGTATTTTCAACATCGCTAATTCTGCTACCACCATATACTTGACCTTTTACTACTCCGCCATTTAAAATAACTTTTGTGTCAGAAATAACACCTGTATTAAAGGTTCCTCCATATACACTTTTATCAATGGTACCACCATCAATCGTTAAGGTCGCACTTAGTGAATCATTATCATACGCTCCACCATATACATTCCCTTTAATTATCGCTTCATCTGAGATAGTGGTTGTCGTTATCGTTGTACCATTTGCTCCACTTCCACCAAATACTTCCCCATAAACCGTTCCTCCAGAAATGTGTAAAGTAGATGTTTCAATTTCTTGCAATGAGCTTGCACCATAAACATTGCTACGCACAACACCACCACTCATAATCACACTAGAGTGTGTCGTTCCTGCTTCAAACCCTGAACCTGCTACAACCCCTTTCACTTCTCCACCTTGTATGATAACAGATGTACTTCCTTGTGTAGTCGCATCACTACCACCATATACATTGGCATTTAGTATTGCGTCATCACTAATCACTACTGAAGAATCTTCTGAAATGATGGCACTATTTCCCTTACCACCACCATATACATTTCCTGTGATAGTTCCACCTTGAATGTGTAGGTTGCTACTTCCTTCTACAATCCCATACGTACCACCACCATAAACATTACCTGCAATACTACCGCCTTGAATTTCTAAATAAGTACTTCCTTCTACACTTCCATACACACCACCTGCATGCACTTCTCCACTAATCGTGGCATCCTGTGAAATTACAATGCGTGTATCTCCTAACACAGCTGCACTAACATCGTAACCACCACCAATGACACTACGAACACGACCACCTGAGATTTGTAAATTTGTCGCATTTACAGTAGCAATTCCTTGTTCACTACCGTTATAACTACTTCCACCTCCACGTAGGATATCCACACTTCCTCCATCCATAAGTAAGTTCGCAGTTCCATCTACTCGTGATTTTGAGCCTCCTACATATGCTGTTCCACGAATCGTACCATTCTCACTGATTTGTAAATTGGTATCTCCTAATACGTGAGAAGAACTTTCTAGCCCTCCTGCATACATATGGTATGCACTTCCATTACCACCAATATAAACATCTGTTTCCTGAGTTGTAGCATAATGCCCACCTCCATTTATATTTGAGGTTAAGTAAGTACCTGTTAAATTCGTCTCAGCTATATTTCCAACAGTTGCACTAGCAAAGTGTCCACCACCAAATGATTGACCAACTAATCTCCCCCCTAGTAAATTAAGTGTCGTATTAGAAAGAGTTTTAGCGTACTCTCCTCCACCATACAGGTTACCTGTATACCCAGCATGACTAAAGTTTAAAACAGAACTAGTAGTTGTTGCACCCGCTTGCGAAGAACCACCATAAAGCGCGTTTCCACGAATCGTACCCCCTGTAACCGTTAAAGTGGATGAATCCACATGTCCACTATAGGCACCACCATACGCTTTACCACTTACTGTACCACCACTAATTAAAACATTACTCTGATTCACACTAGAAGGTGTCGTAGAATATTCTCCACCACCATACACATTCACTACATTACCACCGCTAACAATAACATTTGCACTCCCAAATACATCACCACTAACTCCACCACCATGAATGGAATTCGTAACATTACCTCCAAGCATACGTACATTTGTATTTCCTGTAACCGCAGCACTCGCATGGCGACCACCACCATATATTTTGGTAACACGTCCACTAATCATTGTAATATCCGTTTGCGTGACAGCATTCACATCACCACCACCATAAATATAATAATTGTGTATATTAACCGCAGCCCCATCAACTTGTACAAGGACATCTACATCTGATTCAAATGTACCTACAACACCCAAATCTTCATAGACATAAGTCGTTGAAGAATCTGAAGCAACTATGATAATAGGGTTTCCATTTGCAAAAACATTTACTCCAGCCTGATCAATTATAATTTCATTACTACGCTGCTCTCCAAGCGCAGATTGTGAAGTTATTGCTAATGTTAGAAAAAGTAACAAGCTAGCTATCAGTCCAATCCATTTTTTCATATATTATCCTCCTAAATAAAATATATTTACATTCATTTAATGCTCTTTATTAATCTATATTATACTAAAAAAAGAAGTAGCATGTCATATATTTGCATTTTATCACACAATAAAACATATTATTTTGTATGCATTAAAAAAGATTGAGTTTGAACTGAACCCCATTTATTGGAGAAGTTGAATTAAGCTAAGTGAAAGGATTGAT
>CAYJJS010000055.1:0-3912 GCA_964370645.1 uncultured Erysipelotrichaceae bacterium
TATTTCATCAACATATCCCTTTTTTCTTTTGCTGCTTCCATTATGACTATATAATTTTTTTCATCAAAATACTCATTGTAATCTAATGACTCTAAATTATCAGCTAATGCTTCTATTTCTTCAACTGGATTTTCCAAGAAATATTTTATTAGTTCTACTCTTTCACTCGCATTTAAATCATAATAATCTTTATTCATAAACCTATTTCCAGTTTGCTCTGTGTGAATATCATATAACGAATGAGTGTAAAAACCATAAGCACCAAGCTCAACTTTATTTCCATCACTATAACCAGCATCATACGCATCTTGAAGTTGATCATAAAATTCCTCGAACTCTTCTCGCTCTTGGGTATTGTTTGACTTTACGATTTCAACACACTCCTCAGCAGTATAATTAAAGGTATATGTTGTAAGAAGGTTATACGCATTTACGCGATTTTGGATTGCATCTAAATCAACATACATTGTTTCTTCATAGTCTAGTAAAATATATTCGGCAGCACTCGAAGTGCGCACAACTCTTTCTCTAGGTTCGCCTAGACAATCTCCTTCTTCGTAACACACCGCATCGATGGCACCATCGATACCATCAGATAACTCACCTAACATTATATAATACTTTTGATTTGGTTTATCAAGTCGTTTCATTGCGTCTGTGTACGCTTTTTCTTGTTGTTTAATCTCTTCGTTTTTTTGATATTCTCCATAAAGCATAATACCAACGATCGAACTTATTATTATGGTTATCGAGATAATTAATACTAATCTTTTCTTGCTCATTTGTTTCTCCCTATTCTTGCATTATTTTGTGAATGCTTTCTTTTGTGAAAGGTATTTCTACTTCATTTTGTGGATGATTTAAAATTATATCTACCAAATAATCATATCTTTCAATATCTTGTATTACTGTGTTGAATTCAAAATCATTTGCAGTGATGGTCAAACCACAAGATGGATCTCTATTAATTTCAGCTATGATACGCATAAGCTGTGGGTTATTTTCGACATTGTATTGTAAATTCTCTAGCTTTTCCATTGTAGCACTTGTTGCATGCCATTGGTTACTGTCATAAAAAGTACCATTTTGACTTGTCATTGTTCGGCTATATGCTAGATTTATATCTCTTGCTATATGTTGTATCTTAGTGTTATCACTTACTATCATGGATGTATCGACTGCTTTGTTGTAATCTGCTTTTGCTTTATTCATTGCTTTATTGTATTCTATGATATTTTTAAATACGATACTACCAGCTCCCACTTTACTTACTTGATCGAGTATAATTCCAAAAGCCTTATCATTTGTATACCCTATAAAAGCGTTCGTTGGTGTATTAGGAAGGGCATGGTTATTAAATATAGCTAGACCGTTTGTATATCCAAAAGCCTCCGCTGCATCACCCTCTACTAGTGGCTTTTCAACATTTGTTGTATACGTTGTATGTGCTAAATGATGAGCACTTAGAGTTGTAAGAGATGTTTTACCTAATTGATATGTGAATGAGATGGTGTCATTTGTTAAAATCCTATCTATATTCTTCTCTTCATCATGTTCATCTAGGAGCGTTTGATAATATGAATCAATTGAATCTGTGTATTTGAATTCAAATAAGTCGTTTATATCAAACTCTAGCTTTAACGCATAATAATTATTAGAATCATTATTAGAAAAATGCGTGTTTTTGGTAAGTAATAAACAACCATCTTCGCTTTGACTTAGTTTTGTGTTCACTTCGTTATATACACTTAATATTTGTTGTAATGACTGTAGATCACTACTACCGTTTGTAAGGAATTCTGCTTCTTTTTTTTGTAGTAACAAATGCATATAATAGTATTTATTATTTGGTACAAAAGGTAATACGGTATCATAGTTGTTTGTATCAACATATAGCTTATCACCAACTTGATGATGGTCATTAGTTGATGTAAAACATTTTGTTAGTATGTAATCAATTGCTTCAATATCTTTGGATGTTATCATATAGTTTATTAATGCATTGTACTCACTCTCACTAATTTGTGAAGCTTCTTTGTTAATAATACTGTGCCAATCAATAGTGTTTGACAGGATAGGCTTATACGTGGCAAGACTTGTATGTAATTCATTTATATTTAGATTCGTTTCTATATTTGATATTGTTATCGCATCTTTTAGTATTGTAGCTACCTTTTTATATGCATGGATTTCATCCAATATTTTTTGAAAATTACTTTCGTATTCAATTTCATTTTGATAAATATTAGTAAATATATTTTCCAATTCATATACAGTGTTTCCACATAATTCTTCGATATCATACATTGCTCTTTTAATAGTTTGCCACCCACCACCATCAATGGTTTGAAATGTACTAAACATTTCATTTTCAATGCTAAAATCAAACGGTTCTGTTTTTTCTATATTACTTATTAATGCATGATAAACATCTTGCGTAAATGTACGTACTTTATTCATATTCTCCCCTTTATTGATTATCAAATTCTTCATATGTATTTTTTGCATGCTCCAAAAATGAAATCATAGCATCCATGAATTCGATTAGTGTGACGTTAACCTCATTATAAGTGGTATGTATTTCTTGCGTTTTAATGATGCATAATCCTTTGCTTTGTAAGTCCTCAATAGAGCTATTTTGGATTAAATTTTTAATATTTTTATTGATTTCTTTCAAATGCTCAATTTTTATTTCTAGTAAATTTTTGTCTATTTTTATCGTATCCATATGTATTTCTCCTAATAAATATCTTTATCTAAAGCATCAACACTCTCAATGTAACTTTGTTTTTCATCTTTTAGTTTTGATGCTATAGATTGATAAGCAATCCCTAATGTGTCTTTTGCTAGAGTACTTATGGTCAATAAATTATTCGCTACCTCACCACTAATAATATTTTCACCTACTATTTCATCAATAGTATGAAAGAAATCATCAATTCCTTGCTGGATTTGCTCATTATTGCTAATGTAACTTATATTACTATTATCTATATATTCATTATCTACAACAACCAATTCGACTCCTCTTGTAATCTCACTATACTCATTAAATTGTTTAGCCATTATATTCTACCTGTCGTAATTTATAATACAAATTACTGATTTTCCCCTCTAAAGTATATATTGCATTTTGAAACTCGCTAATTTTGTCTATATTGGCATGCATTTCATTATTCATAGTTTGATATATTTTATCTAGTGCATTTTCTTTATTTATATTTTTTATCCCTTGCAATTCACTATTCATTAAGTTTACATAATGTGAACATAACTTGATATGTTGAACACAGTTTTCGACATTTGTTTTCTTAGCTAAATTTGATCGTTGTTCATTTTGAATACAATCTTGAAACCACTGGTAGTGACGTATTGTTTCTTGTTGTTGTTCAACAAGACGTTGTAATCCTGAGATATCATGTTTCAACTCGTCTATTTGATATTCACTTTGACGAATGATTGATTTAATTTCTTGTACATTCATAATTTCCATTATTTTCTCCTTATTCAAACCATTATATCTTTAACATTTTGCTTGTGTCAACCTACTTTTGAACCACCATCGTAGTTCAAAATTCCTTACTATAACATCACTTGTATCTGTAGGGTGATAAAAAACTAGTCCAACATAAATGTGTTGAACTAGCTTAGTTGTATATTCTAATTTTCAAATTGTGCATTGTATAAGTTTGCATAAAATCCACCTTTTTCAAGTAGATCATCATGATTTCCAACCTCTACAATATCTCCTTCATTTAACACTAAGATTAAATCTGCATTTTTAATCGTTGATAAACGATGCGCAATCACAAAACTAGTACGCCCCTTCATCAAGTTATCCATACCTTTTTGAATTAACACTTCTGTACGAGTATCAATATTACTTGTTGCTTCATCTAAAATTAATACTTT
>CAYJJS010000056.1:0-3722 GCA_964370645.1 uncultured Erysipelotrichaceae bacterium
AACTGACGTAATCAGCTTGGAAGGCTGAGGTTCTACCATTAAACTACACCCGCGTTTTTTTGAACATTAATAATTTATCATATATGTGATAAAAAAGCAATACCCATTTTTTAACAAAATATAATAATTTAACAATTTTACATCTTATAGATGTGGTATTATAAAGTAGCGAGGTGATGTTATGATTAAATTAATTGTAAGTGATATTGATGGAACATTGTTGAACGATAAACATCAGGTTACACAAAAAGTAAAAGAAGCTGTACATAAGGTAAGAGAGAGTGGTGTTTCTTTTATGGCAGCGAGTGGAAGAGATTATTTAATGTTGAATAAAGTGATGAATCAATTGGGTGAGAAAGCTAAATGTATTTGTTTAAATGGTGCACAGCATTATGATAATGAAGGAAATTTGTTAATAAAACATGAGCTTAGTAAAAAACAATCGATTCAAATTATGGATATAGTTAATAAATATAATGTAGATGCTGATTTCATGAGTGGAAAACAGCGTTACCATTATGGGCCAAAAGATTTACATCGTGATTTGTTGTTGGCGCGTTTCATGATTTTGTTTAAGTCTAGTGATAAAGATATGTTATTGCATTTCATTGAAGATAATGAGATGTTAGATACAATTGTTTGCGAACAAAGTTCTGATAAAATACTGGAAAAAGAAATTCATAAAATTGAGTTATATGCTAGTAACCTTGCACATCATCGATTGATAATGGATGAAATTAAGCAAATTGATGGATTATCTGTTGTGAATTTTCAAGGGTTAAATATTGAAATAACAAGTGCCTTTGCTACAAAAGGAGATATGGTTGCACATATATGTGAACACTATGGTTATGAAGAAGATGAAGTTGTAGTTATTGGTGATGCACAAAATGATGCGACTATGCTTGCTAGGTTCAAGCATTCTTATGCAATGGGACAAGCGAGTGATGAAATCAAAGCAATGGCTACACATGTAACACAAAGCAATGAAGAAGATGGAGTTGCATGTGTGATTAATAAAGTATTAGAATACAATAAGAAGTAAATGTTTTAAATAGAGAGAGGTAGACGATGATTAAATTATTTGTAAGTGATATTGATGGTACATTATTAAATGAGCACCATGAAATAAGTGAAAGAGTAAAGGATGCGGTGCATCGTTTACGTGCGTCTGGGGTTTCTTTTTTACCAGCGAGTGGTAGAAGTTTAACAATGTTGAGAGAAATCACAGATCAATTAGGAGAACAAACAAAGTGTATTTGTTTGAATGGAGCGCAGTTTTTTGATAATGAAAACAAATTGTTGATTTCTTATGCATTAGAAGCAGCAAGTGTAAAAGAGATTATTGAAATAGCGAAACAGTATGATATTGATATGGATTTACTTTTGGAAAATGAGAGAATCCACTTTGGAACACCAATGGATCCAAGAGAGGCATTGTTTGTGCGTTTTACTAAGATGTTAGAAGAAGAGAACGCTAGTGTAGTGTATAAGTTTATTGATAGTAGTAACTGGTTAGAAAATTTTAGTATAACAGACAATATCGATGATGTTTTAAATAAAGAAGTAATGAAGATTGAATTGTTTGCAGGAGATAGCGAAGTTTTGTATCCTGCATTTGAAAAATTACAAGAGTTAGCAGGAATATCCGTAGTGAAGTCGCATCATTTAAATGTTGAAATTACTAGTGAGAAAGCTACAAAAGGACATATGGTTAAGGAAGTGAGTGAATACTTTGGATACCATGAGGATGAAGTCCTTGTGATTGGAGATGCACTAAATGACTTTACTATGCTGAGTATGTTCAAGAACTCTTATGCAATGGGACAAGCTGATGACAATATCAAAGCAGCAGCTACATATGTAGCTGCCCCAAATACAGAAGATGGGATTGCGAATGTCATTGACAAAGTCATTGCAAATAATAAATAATAAAGATTGACTTTTGTGTTGATTATGTCTATAATCAACACGTAAATAACAGTGATGAAAAGAAGAGTATTCTTGTATGAAGTTGAAAGAGAGCCCTTGATGGTGGAAATTGGGTAATGGATACAAGTAGAAAAAAGGCTTGGAGCTGATCGTATAATTCGCGTTAAGAATGACTCTTTGAGTTACTAAGATATATGAAGTGATTTGTATATGAATTAGGGTGGTACCACGATACTCTCGTCCCTTGTAGGATGAGAGTTTTTTTATATGAAAAAGGAGAACATGATGGAACAATTAAATGAACAAGAATTAATTCGTAGAGAGAAGATGAAAGAATTAGAAAATGCAGGGATCGCGCCTTTTGGACAAAGGTATGATCGTACACATACGTCTGGACAATTATTAGAGTTGTTTGGAGATAAGACAAAAGAAGAGTTACATGATTTAGCAATAGTGGTTAAAGTAGCTGGTCGTATTATGACAAAAAGAGGGCAAGGAAAAACAGGGTTTATGCACTTACAAGATATTGATGGTAAGTTCCAAATTTATGTAAGTAAACCTGTGTTAGGAGAAGAAATGTATGAAATCTTCAAAAAAGGTGATATCGGTGATATTGTTGGAATTGAAGGAGAAGTGATGAAAACCAATACTGGTGAGTTAAGTGTAAAAGCGAAGGTGTATACACACCTTACGAAGGCTTTACGTCCTTTACCAGAAAAATTTCATGGTTTAACGGATGTAGAAGAACGTTACCGTAGAAGATATGTTGATTTGATTATGAATGAAGATGCAAAGCATATTGCGTTAACTCGTCCAAGAATTATACGTGCTATTCAAAATTACTTAGATTCTAAAGGAATGATAGAAGTTGAAACACCAGTGTTACAGCCTATTTTAGGTGGTGCTAGTGCACGTCCTTTTGAAACGCATCATAATACATTAGATATGCCTTTTTACTTGCGTATCGCAACGGAATTGCCTTTGAAGCGTTTAATCGTAGGTGGTCTTGAAGGAGTTTACGAGATTGGACGTTTGTTTAGAAATGAAGGAATGGATAAAAATCACAATCCTGAATTTACAACAGTAGAAGCATACTTAGCATATTCAGATATGTATGGTATGATGGATTTATGTGAAGGATTGATGGAAAGTGTAGCTACTACAGTGTGTGGTACAACGGATATTGAATGGAATGGTAAAACTATTTCGTTGAAAGCGCCTTTTGCTAGAGTACATATGGTAGATGCAGTAAAAGAATATACAGGAGTTGATTTCTGGAATGAAATGAGCTATGAAGAAGCAAAAGCAATTGCGAAAGAAAAAGGAATCGAAGTACAAAAACATGAAGATAGTGTAGGACATATTATTAACCTATTCTTTGAAGAATTTTGTGAAGATAAGATGATTCAACCGACTTATGTATATGGTCATCCAGTGGAAATTTCTCCGTTGGCTAAGAAAAATCCTGAAAATGAAAGATTTACAGATCGCTTTGAGTTATTTATTGATGGTAGTGAATATGCGAATGCATTTTCTGAGTTAAATGATCCAATTGATCAAAAAGAGCGTTTCGAAGCACAACTTAAGCAAAAAGAGCTTGGTAATGATGAAGCAAACGAAATGGATCAAGATTATGTTGAAGCACTAGAATATGGGTTACCTCCTACTGGTGGTATTGGTATTGGGATTGACCGTTTTGTAATGTTATTAACGGGAAGTACGACAATTCGTGAAGTTTTATTATTCCCACATATGAAAAATAAACAATAAGTTAGACATTGTACTAACCC
>CAYJJS010000057.1:0-3653 GCA_964370645.1 uncultured Erysipelotrichaceae bacterium
TCCCACAATTTAACACAAAAAGATTGTATTTAAACGATACCTTTTGGCTATACTATAAACAAGCAAAAGATAATATTTGCTTAATGAAGGTAATACTTCATACATTCTCCCTTTAAAAAAATATAAGAAATAAAGAACTATCCCGAGTTCTTTATTTTTTGTTTACTGCATCCTTCTTATGCTAGTTTTCTATATATTATGTGTTTTTTTATTGTACTCTAGCATTAGTAAGTAAAATTGTTTATAATATCATATAGGTGATGATGATGATTAACTATCCAAACAAGAAAAAAATAACAACCAATGCTAGTGCATTAAGTACTGCTAGAGGAATGAATTTAGAAAAAGATATACAAGATAGTAATACCTACTACCAATCCATTGACAAGGCTGCTATATATAAAAAGCCTACACCAATTCAAGTAGTAAAAGTTGATTATCCCGCAAGAAAATATGCAAAAATATGTGAAGCGTATTATCAAACACCAAGTACAACCGATTTTAATGGCATATATCGCGGAAAGTATATTGATTTTGAAGCGAAGGAAACAAAGTCAAAATCCTTATTTACTTTACAAAATATTCATGCTCATCAAATCGAACATTTGGCCCAGGTCTTGGCACACGGAGCAATCGCGTTTGTCATTATACGATTCACTAGTTTTAATGAAACGTATTTATTAGATGCTAGTTATATTGTTGATGCATATCAGACAAAAGAAAAAAAATCATTAACGTATAAAGAGATTACACAACATGCACATTTAATTCGTGAAGGATTTACTCCACGTTTAAAATATTTGGATATCGTGGATCTTGTGTACTTCAAGGAGGATTAATATGTCAAAAAAGAATAATGAAAAAAGAAAGCTTACTAAGCCCGAAAAAAAAGCAAGAAATCGTAGAATTATAAATACGATTTGTATTTTGTTTTTAAGTGCTGGAGTAACCTTAAGTTTAGGAGTATTTCTATATATTCAAAACGTCTTAGGTAATTCTACATTACCTAGCGATTTAAGCGATTTGGAGAGCGCTAACTCTACAATAATACTTGACCGTAATGGAAATGAAATTACTACACTGTCGGCAGGAAGTGGATATCGTGAGAATATTGACTACGAAGTAATTCCACAAGTAGTTTTAGATGCGTTCTTATCTGCAGAAGATTCGCGTTTCTTTGAACACAGTGGATTTGACTTACCTCGTTTTATAAGTTCAGGGTTTGCAAATTTAAGTGCTGGTGGAATCGTGCAAGGTGGTTCTACATTAACCATGCAATTAATTGATGTGGCATTCTTTCAGGAGGCAGCCGCTACACAGCAGTTAAGTACATTTGAACAATTAGAAAACAAAATATTAGAAATATTTAAGTCGGTAGAAGTAGAGACTGCAAATACTAAGGAAGAAATTATAGAAGACTACTTAAATAAAATTAATTTTGGTGGTTCAGCTCGTGGGATTGAAAAAGGAGCACAATACTACTTTGGGAAAAGCGTACAAAACTTAACATTAAGTGAAGCTGCTTATCTTGCAGGTGTTGTAAATGCGCCTTCTGCATACAATGCTTACTATAATTATGATTTAGGTGTCGAACGTCGAGATACCATTTTATATTTAATGCATTATCATGGATACATTTCACAAGAAGAATATGAATTGGCTTTACAAGTTGATTTATCAAAACAATTAAATGGAGTCGTGAACTTTGAAGGTGACGCAAACCAAAGTTTCATTGACCATGTAGTACAAGAAGTAGAAGCAACAACTGGATACAATCCATATACGACATCTATGGTCATTCAAACGACTATGGATCCTGAAGCACAAGCAGTAGCAGATGCTTTATGTAATGGAGAAGGTGTTACTTATCCAGATGATTTATTCCAAACAGGTTTCGCTGCTATAAACAATCAAACTGGTGAAATATTAGCACTTGGTGGTGGACGTGGATATGGAGGAAGCGATCGAATTAATCGTGCCTATGGTGATATTCACCAGATTGGTTCTACTGCAAAACCACTTGTTGCCTATGCACCTGCATTCGAATATGTGGGGTATTCAACAAGCATGGTGTTAGAAGATGGTCCAATTGACAATTGGGCAGATGGAACTACCTTATACAATGCAGATCGTAGGTTTAGAGGAGATGTTACCTTATCATCAGCGATTGGATTATCATTGAACCTTCCTGCATATCATGCATTTATGGACACAAATGAAATCATTGGAAATGATGCTCATCTTAAATTAATACAAGATCTTGGTTTTGATTTAGATACATTAAATCCAAGTGTGGCAATTGGAACGTTCTCTGCAACACCATTACAAGTAGCAGGAGCTTACCAAACATTTGCAAGTGCAGGTCAATACATTGAACCATATTCCGTTGTAAGTATTGATTTTCAAGATGAAACTATTGAAGATTACGCAAATGAATCAGCACCTACACAAATATTCTCAGCTGAAACTGCATACCTAACTTCTGTTATGTTGAAAGATGCAGTAGATAATGCAAGTTATCAAACATTGGTAAATACCTTGAAAAGTTCCTATCCAGTATATGGAAAATCAGGGACAACTTCCTATGGTGATGAAGCAGCACAATATGGAATCCCGATTGGTATTGCCAAAGATAAATGGATGGTTGGTTACACTAACCAATATACGGTGGCTGCATGGGTTGGTTACGATAAACCAATTGCAGGTATGAATACATACTTAGATGAAACAAAACTGTGGGCGAATGTAGAAGGAACCATTGTGAAAACGATGTTAGATACATTGACAGCTGGAGAAAGTGTTAGTGAAATCACAAGACCAAGCGGTGTTGTAAGTATCTCTCACATCCTTGGATTATTCCCATATGCAACGGCCCCTGAAGGAAATTCTGTCGCAATGACATCCGGTCTAATAAACCAAAAATTCGCCAGTTTGGATACTGTGTCACCGGATGAGTTAAGCACATTAGATTCATTGAGCATCTCAATGAATGAAAATGATTTAACAATCCGATTCACTCCATACCCTGATGCAAGTAAATTAGTGAAAGCAAGTAATGTGAAGACGATGAGTGGTGGGGGTGTTACCGTTAGTGGAACCCTGTTATTCGATAAATCTTTCTTATTTGGTGCAGTACAATATAAATGGGATATTTATGTAAATGGTACCCTAGTTAAAAATGGAGCTAGCGCAAGCGATCAAAATGTAGAAACCATTAGCACAAAAAATGGAGATACAGTAAGAGTTTGCGGATATTATGGATATGAACATGTAAGTAATAAAAGCAATGAAGTATGTCAAGAATTAAAAAGTAGTGTGAGTGAAGAACTTGTCGTACCTTCTTCATTCGAATCCATCTTTGCTGGAAAAACGACATTTGAATCCGCTAAATCTAGTGTGGTGAGTTTTGCGAATACATACTTCCCTGGTATAAGTGTAAGTATTATTGAAAACAACACGGTGGAAGCAGGACAATACGACAAAGCAAACTCTACCCTACTTCCTGGTACTACATTAAAAGAAGATGTTACATATTATGTAAGTATTGGTAGTAAATAAAACATTTTAATAAAAAATTAGACCTTATCGTGAAATATACGGGCCCTATAAATAAATGTGGGGTTTGACGATTGAATGTAAATTATTTGTGGGGT
>CAYJJS010000058.1:0-3604 GCA_964370645.1 uncultured Erysipelotrichaceae bacterium
AATTGATTGAAGATTATACTAGATATGTGAATTTATATATGGAACAAGGTTATTTTAACCATAGTGTACAAGGGACAGGGGCAAATATATCTAACTTTTTGGATATATTTGGAATTACATCTCTTATTTCTATTTATACTGGGGATAACTTTATTACTAAAGAGAAGTATCATAGTGGCGATGATTTTGAAGCCGGATTAAATGTAACACTGTCGTTTGTTTCATTTGGGGTTTTAGGGAAGGGGTTATCCAAAGCTCCTAAAGTATTACCTGAAATTGCAAAGTTTTTGACTGGTGAAATGGCCACGTATTATGTGGTAGAAGGAGTCAGTGATTTTTTAGAGAGTAAAAATATGGATCCAACAACTACATTGTTTTTAAGTGTATTGTCAGCTTTAGCGACTGGTAAAGTTACAGGGAATGCAATGGACATGGTGTCAACGAATTCATTGAGTGGATTATTTGCTAGTGGTTCGGATTTAATCAAAGGGGCTAGTATAGAATCATTGGCACAATTTAGAAATTTGCATGTGTATTACGAGTCTATAAAAATCAATATTGTTAACTATGTTTCATCAGAAAAAGGTGAAATTGCATGGACTACGTTAACAACAGCAAGTGCTATTTATGAAGCAGGTATTAGAGATGTTCAAGGTTTAAAAAATGTTGGTATCGATACAATTGATGAATTGGCTGCATTTGGTATCCTAACAAAAGAAGAGTTGTCACTTTTTGGAATAGATACCAGAGAAGAACTAATTACACTAGGTATTACTGATGAAAGTATTATCAAAATGCTTGGGTTCTAATTATGAAAATGAAATATAATTATTATGAGTTTTATGCATTGTGTCGAATAGCTGGTATTGCTGTGCTTCGAGGGATACCAATGCAGATAACTAAACAACAATTCGCAGATCAAGAACAATTTGTTTTGAAGGGTTTGCATGAAAAAAATATCTTAAAGAACAATGAACTAACTGCATTTGGAAGAAACTGTGTAAATTTGATTGAAAAATATTGTTCAGCAAGTAGACATGTCTTTTTGAATCGCATCCGATTAGCTGAAAAAGGAGATGCTTTTATTGCATTGAAAATAGAAGAGGATACAATTAATGTGTCGTATATTCATAAGATAGAAGTGATGAGAGATCTTGTAAATACTACTCCTTTTTTAAGAATGGCACATGAAAGTGTGACTCCTTTAAATGTTCTATTTTCTGATAATAGTTTTGAAAAGCACATTCAAAATGAAAATATATCTTTTGTACTGTTAAAAACATTTCAAGCCAATGAAGAAAAACAACAAATAGCATATGCATTTAGTGAGGATGAGTGTTTTAAATTTGATTTTACTACGTATGTAAAATCAAGATTAGGAGCAAAAGACACACGAGTAGATTTGATGACAGTTTTACGTATTGATACGTAAAATTTGCGAATAAGACTGTAATCAAAGGTGATTTATACAATGTTCAATTTTGAAAATTAGAATATATAAAAAAATATCACTCACTATAATTGGTGTTTTACTTTATGTAGAATATAAAAGATGAAACAGCAACAAAAAGTTGTCACTTTTTTTAATACTAATGTGGATATATTTACATTGGCATTAACGATAGTGGAAATGCTAAAGGTATTGATGATGTAGACGATACAATACTTAAATTAACCAATTTAATTCTTTAAAAATAGTGTTGGTGAGAAATGAATCTGATAATGTAAAGGTCAGAAAAACGGTTTAGAATGAAAAATTCTAAGCCGTTTTTCATGTGATTTTATATGTATGTGAGAGTGATGAATAAGTAAAAGTATTCTTGATATATTCTTTATATTTGCGAAGAGTTTGAATAGAAGTTCTCATAAAAGTAGAAATATCACTAACTAATATATCCAATAAAGCTTCATAGTTTTTATGTTTGATTGAGAGAGCGAGAAAGTAATAATAGATATATTTTTTTTAGAACGTTACATGCGAGTGTCTAAAGCAATTTTGTGCTTAATGTTATTGGAAATATAACGATGTTTAATAAGATAGTTAGTGCTTCGAATTGGGCAATGAGAAGCATGATAGGTAAGTGTATGAATAACACGATATTTAATATCTTTTTTTATCTTATGGGTAATAAGGTGAGTGGAATAGCTAAAGATAATTGACTTTTATGCTTACTTTATATATAATGTGAAGCATAAAAGTCAATTAGTTTGGTGGTGATAATCATGACACAATCCAATATTATTATAAATATTGCAAAACAAAATAATGGAATAGTTACAACAAAAATGTTGGCTGAACAAAATATCAGTAGGGGTATACTGAAACATCTTTGTGATAGTGGGAAGCTTGAAAAAACAGCACGAGGTGTATATATTTTGCCAAATTCTTGGGGTGATGACTTCATTAACTTACAATCAAGGTTTAAAAAAGGCATATTTTCTCATGAAACAGCTTTGTTTTTACATGATTTAACAGATAGAACTCCGATAAAATATCAAATGACATTTCCGAAAGGCTATAATCTTACGAGTGTAAAAACGGAAGGTGTACTTTGCTACCAAAGTAAAAAAGAAATTTATAGTCAAGGTATTGTTGAAATGAACAGTACGTACGGTAATAAGGTTAATGTATACTCGATAGAAAAAACACTATGTGAAATTTTGGTTACTCGAAACAAAGTGGATACAGGTGTTATTAGCACTGCATTTAAACGCTATATAGAATCTGCAAATAAGGACATTCCACTGTTGTCACAGTATGCAAAACTATTAAAAGTGGAAGAAAAAGTTAGAACATACTTGGAGGTTTTATTGTGAAAAATGCAATGCAGCTAAAAGCAATCATTAAGAACATCGCTAAGGAAAATTCAATTTCAGCACAGATAGTGATGCAAAACTATATGCTTGAAAGGTTTTTAGAGAGAATATCTTTATCGAAATACAAGGAAAACTTTATTTTAAAGGGTGGTTTTTTGATAGCAGCAATGGTTGGTCTTAGTAGTAGGGCTACCATGGATATTGATGCTACAATGAAAGGACTTCCAGTTCATGAAGAGCAGATCATGCAGATGTTTAAGGATATTTCAGATGCTAAAATTGATGATAACATTGAGTTTGAAGTTCTTGGAGTTTCAGAAATTAGAGAGTCGGATGAGTATAGTGGGTTTAGAGTTTCGCTGAGTGCAAATTTTCCACCTATGGCTATACCTTTAAAACTCGATATAACCACCGGAGATAAAATCACACCAAGAGAAGTAGAGTATACGTTTAAATTGTTAACGGAGGATAGAAGTATACGGATTTTAGCTTATAACATAGAAACTATTTTAGCAGAAAAACTTGAAACAATTATCTCAAGAGTAGACCAGAATACTCGTCCAAGAGATTATTATGATGTTTACATACTAAGTAAATTGCAGTATAAAAATATTGATGTTAATACACTTAAAAATGCTTTTTATGCTACTTGTGAAAAGAGAAAATCTTCTCACCTAATAGAGCGAAGTGGTGAAATTTTGCAGATAGTTATTGATAGTAAAGCTATGAGCGATAGATGGGAGATATATCAAAGAGATTTTGATTATGCGAAAGAGATAAGTTTTAT
>CAYJJS010000059.1:0-3600 GCA_964370645.1 uncultured Erysipelotrichaceae bacterium
CACGACTTGGTTTCTTTATATTTTGTATAGTGTTGAATATTTTTCAATTAAGTAATCTACATAGTAATTTGGATTGAATGCTTCTTTAGTCACATCTTGCAATAACTCATCAGCACTCTTGGCAGCACCGTATTGGTGAATGTTTTCTTTTAGCCATGATGCAATTTCTTCAAATTTATCGTTTGCCAATAAAGATTCTACATCCAGTTGCTGTTGCATTGTATTATAAAATTGAGCTGCGTAGGCGCTTCCTAAAGCATAGGTTGGGAAGTAACCTAAATAGGCCATAGACCAGTGGACATCTTGTAAGATACCTTCTTTATCATTTGTCGCACTTATACCTAAGTATTCTTGGTATTTGGCATTCCATTCTTCATGTAAGTGATCATAATCAATTTCACCATTGTTAAACATTTCTTTTTCTAATTCATAACGAATTAATACATGAATTGGATATGTCAATTCATCGGCTTCGATACGAATTAAAGATGGACTACTCTTTGCCAGCATATTCGTTAATTGCTTTGCATCAATGGATTGAAATTGAGGGAAACGCTTTTGAAGTTTTGGAAGGTTCGCTTTCCAAAAGGCTTCGCTTTTCCCAATGTGATTTTCTAAGAAGCGAGATTGTGATTCATGCATAGCAAAACCGATTTGCGAGTATAGTTCACTACCATTGTAATCTGGGTTAACTTGTAATCCGTATAATGCATGCCCATATTCATGAATTGTTGAGTAAATTGCAGAACTTAATGCATTTTCATAATAATGAGTTGTTAGACGTACATCATGAACACTGAAAAAAGATGTAAAAGGGTGTTCTGTAGTACACATATATGTTTTGTTTGTATCTCTGCGTAAATACATCAAGATATCGTCCATAAACTCAGCTTGTGTCTCAGTATCATAATTGTCGTGTAAAATAGCATCATCGATTTGGATGTCGCTTTTTATTACTTTTTGAATAAAAGGTAATAAGCGCTCTTTGATTGTTTCAAAAAATGCATCGTAGCGTACTTCATCCATTCCTTTTTGAAATTTATCTAATAAAATGTCATATGGTTTCATCTCTTTGTTTGGATGATATGATAATATTTCTTTTTGTGCTTCTACTACTTTTTTCAAGTATGGTTTAAACATTTCATAATCACTTTTATTTTTTGCTTCTTGCCAAGCACTTCCAGAATCGTTTCTAGCACTCACAAAGCGGTTGAATACTTCTTTGGGTATATGCTTATTTTCTTCTAAGCTTTGTAATGTAAAATCTACTTCTTTTCGTAAAGTTTCGTCTAAGTCGTATGTGGAAAGTTCCTTGATTTTTTGATACGCTTCTTCATTTGTGTAGTGGACAAATTGTTCAGTAGCAAGAATTGACATCATTTTATTTGTATATGCTTGACCATCTTTTGGTGCGATGGTAGATTTATCAAAACTCATAGTCGCTAATGCTAAAGAAAAAGCATTTCCTTTTTCTTTATAATCTCTATAATATGCAAGTAATTGTTCTTTCATTTTTTTCTCCTTTATTTTCCTAGTAATTATAGCATAGGCTCGCTTGATATTGTGTATTGAATTAGAAATAGTGTATAATATGAGAAAGTAGGAGATGTCTATGAGAAAAAATATAACTTTGATTTTATTATGCTTACTATTTCTTGGTGGTTGTAAACAAGAAACTCAGTATGGCTTTGTACACAGTGATGTAAATACAATTATTAATAAAACAATAAATGATGAGAGTTTTTTAGTTATGATTAGCAATTCGGATTGCTATAGCTGCGATGTATTCATAGAAGATAATCACGCTAGTTTGCAAAAAGATGAAATTATTGTTTATACATTAAACTATAGTACTCTGTCATTAACAGATGTAGATCGACTTGAAATTGCACTTGGCTCATATACGACATGGCCAGTTGTGTTCAGTGTAGTTGAAGGAAGTGTATTACCAGTAAATAAATATGAGTATTCAAGAGATGCAGAGGGGTGGCAAGCATGGTTACTAGCAATGGGGATAATAAAAGAATAATACGCGATGTCATTGTGAAAGATGACATCATTGCTTTGTTCAAAAAAATGGGACTGTCTAAAGGGATGATGGTTTATGTGCAATCTAATCTATTAGAAAAAACACATGTCAGCGGGGATCAGCAAACAATCATTGATGCGTTACAAGAGGTTATTGGATTTGAAGGAACTATAATTTGTGATGCGTTTGCTTTATTGAAAGACCCAGCGTGTCGACAAGACTTTTGTTACGAGCGAGATTTATACGATGAAATTCGTAGTGATATACAACCATTTCATAAAAAAAGAAGTCGTGTAAATAATTCGTTTGCGCAGCAACTTTTGTTAAATGATGCAGTGTATCGTTCCAACCATCCAACACATTCTTGTTTGGCATGGGGGAAGTATGCGAAACTAATTTGTGATAAGCATCCATTACATTTTCCTCTTTCAAAGGAATCTTATTTAGAAAAAATCATACAGATGCATGCTTTTGTATTGTTGTTAGGAATACCTTTTGAAACATGTACATTATTTAAGTATAGCGCAAGTATAGGTATGTCCCTTCCAATATATACGGTATGTTCTCCAACGCAAGCTACACAAAAGGAATGGGTTCAATTTTTGGATTACCAATATGAAATATCAGGAATAGAAGATGTAGAAAAGATAATGGAAGAAAAAGAAGTGGTGAAAAGTGCGCACATTGGTGGGAGTGAATGTTTCTTTTTCTCTGCGAAAGAAGCTAGCACACAAGCGTTGCATGTATTTCACATTAAAAACAATTAAAGTATTTGTTACAATAATTGTTTATAAATATTGGACTATGATTTACTAAGTGTATAAAAAGAATGTATAAGGAGCATGTGTTATGAGTAAGAAACATTCGATTTTGTTTAATGCATTAATGCTTTGTATTGTAGTGGGTGGTATTATCGCACAATATTTTTTATTACAGTCTTATGATGAAAGAGCTTTATATTCTGTGTTTTATTTTCGTTATACTCTTCCTATGATAATGTTGGGAGCAAATCTAGGAATACATTTCAGAAAAAAGAATGGAGTAGGAGAAGTTCAATATGGGAATAAAAGTGCAATTGGAATTAGCGTAGCTATACTGATTCTATTCGCGGTAATATTTGCCTCAAATGACTCATAACTTATTTCTTTGGAATTTGGATATAATACAATCATTGTTTTATTTCATATTTCACTAATTTGGCTATACAAAAATATAAATTACGACACGTCTATGCATAGCATCGTGTCAAAGCAGTTGTTATTGTTAGCTTTACTTTACGTAATTATGGTTTGTATGACGATTGTGTATGTGAGTACATGAGTAAATCTAAAAAGCACATTGTAGAAAAAATATTAGGATTATATTTTTTGCTTGCCTTTCTGATGAAATTAATTTATACTCATAGGGTAACATATCTGCCGATGTGGCGAAATTGGTATACGCACTTGACTCAAAATCAAGCGGTGCAAACCATGCCGGTTCGAGTCCGGCCATCGGTACCATTGTAAAATACTATATGTAGATATAGTGAATAAGTAACACTCACATTTGTGGGTGTTTTTTATTTTTTT
>CAYJJS010000060.1:0-3310 GCA_964370645.1 uncultured Erysipelotrichaceae bacterium
ATTATAATTCTTGAAAACTTTACTGTCAGCTTCAACAATAAACGTTGTATTAAATTTGCTTTATTATACGTAGTTTGAAAATACCACTGACTTTCCTTTAGTATATCATACTTTTGTAACCTTTTTATACTTTTATCAATTGTTACAGAGTGATTGTGAAATACTTGTACACTATTCAAAATAGCTTCTTTTTTATGGATTTTCTGCAATTTTTTTGAAAGAATATTTTCTTCATAGTATAAAAAAGTATTCTCATCAAAATAATCTATTGCTTTTAAACTCTGCGTATCAATCACAAAAAAACAACCTGAAACCACCTCTACCTCTGCTATTGTAGATGCATAATGTGAGTCTTTATATTGTGTTAATTTGGGCCTTAACAAGCGATGAAGATACACGATATTCAACAAAATATCAACACCAACTGAAGGAACTCTCCATCCACGATTTAAACCATCGTGCTCTTTTATAACAGGTGCAATCACAGCATAATCTTTTTTTTCCTCAATTAATAAGCGCAAATCACTTTCTTGATAAATCACGATATCTGAATTACTTATAAAAATATTACTTCTACCAAATTTACTTTCTATATACTTACATCCTTCATTCATACCATGGGAATACCCACCATTTTTTAATGTGCGTACAATATGAATGGTTTCACTTGAGAACCATTTCAATTGTTCATAGCTACCATCATTACTATGATTATCTAGTACAACAATTGCATCTAATATAGTATACCCCTTAATGTTCTCAATTAAGGTTTTCGTTGATTCATAATCATTATAATTGATAATCAAAAATATATTTTTCATACCTTCTCCTTGATGTTTCCAATATTTCACTCTTTAGATTATAACAAATATTTAATGAACTTTGAAGATATGATTTAATCACATATACTTTACCTTTTTTATACATACACTTGTATAAAAAAGACTGCCCACACCTCATTTACGCATAGTACAGCCATTTTCATTCATATATTAAATCACATATCTTCCTTGTTCAAACACAACAACCTCTTCTTTAGATTGTGTTGTCCCAACAATACGCATATCTTCACTACCAAACATAAAATCTACATGTGTCATAGAATTGTTGCTTCCTACCTTATCTAATTGCTCTTGACTCATACTTGTACCACCCTCCACATTCATCGGGTAAGCACGACCTAGTGCAAGATGACAAGATGCATTTTCATCAAACAATGTATTATAAAACAAGATATTACTCATAGATATTGGCGAGTTATATGGAACTAATGCAACCTCACCAATATATTTACTACCCTCATCAAATTCAATCAATGATTTTAATGTATCGTAGTCATTACTAGCGCTATAATCAACAACTGCCCCATCTTTAAAATCCAAAGTAAATTCTTCGATTAATGTCCCATTATAATCGAGTGGTTTTGTCGTAACAACACGACCATGTACATTAAATTTATGTGGCATGGTAAAAATCTCTTCCGTTGGCATGTTTGGATTAAAGCGAATACCATTTATTGTTTCTTCATCTCCTCCTGCCCAAATATGTCTTTCTACTAAACCTACATGTAAGTCAGTTCCTTTCGCATTACTAAAGTGTAGAGATGTAAAATTGTAAGCATTCAATTTTTCCTTCTTTTCTGCAAAGGTTTGATTGTGTTGCTGCCACAAAGCAATACTATCACTCTCTTCATCAACTTTCACACTATCCAATATCGCTTTCCATAACGCTTCCATTGCTGCCTCATCACTCAATTCAGGAAACACTTGTTTTGCCCAACGTACATTTGGGTATGCTGCGATACTCCACTGCACTTTATTTGCCATAGTAATTTCACTAGCTTCTTTAAACTTACTTTGACGTACTTTCATAGCCTCACTAATTTTTTTAGCATCAATACCATTCAATACCCCTGGGGTTTCACTAATAATATGCAATGTTGCTGCGCCTTCTCTTAATGGTTCTATTTTTTGTTGTTGCATCCAATCACGAATATCACATAAATCCTCTACACTTTGATATTCATAGTGCATTCGTGACACAAGATCATCCGTATAGTTCACAATAACCTTCCCTGCTTTTGCTTTATATGCTTCTTCTACAACAAAACGAGTTAAGTCATTTGCTTCAATAGAAGCATTCACCACAAGTGTTTGACCTTCCTGTATATTTACTCCTGCTTTCACACACAACTGTGCATAATTTCTTAAAATTTGTTCATTCATAATCTCACTCCTTTTATTTTTAATCATATCATACAATAAGTATTTCACCAATTGTATAAAAAATACCTAAATGAATAATAAAAGACTTAAAGCCATCACTAACATCCCCATTATAAACCCATATACAGATAAATGATGCTTCCCATACTCTCTAGCACTAGGCAGTAATTCATCAATAGAAATAAACACCATAACACCTGCAACTATTGCAAATAACACGCCAAGTAATACATCACTCATAAATGGCAACAATATAAAATATGCTAACAAAGCTCCTAGTGGCTCAGCTATACCTGATAATAAAGTATACAAGAATGCCTTTTTTCTTGAACCTGTTGCAAAATACACAGGTATGGATACAGCCATCCCCTCTGGTATGTTATGAATCGCAATGGCAAATACAATAGGTAATGCAAGTTGGGGATCGTGCAAGGTACTTACAAATGATGCCATCCCTTCTGGTAAGTTATGGATAGAAATCGCTACTGCAGTAAATAATCCAACTCTTAATAATGGGTTGTTTTTACTCTCTTTAGTCTTTATTTCATGAGGATTTACATCACTTGGTATGAACTTATCAATGATTGCAATCAATGCAATACCTCCAAAAAAAGCGAGCAGTGAAATAATACTTCCCTGTCTTACACTCGTTGCTTCCACTAACATTTGCTGTGCATTTACTAAAATTTCATTTAGTGATACATAGACCATTACACCAGCGGAAAAACCTAATGTAAATGATAAAAAACCCTTATTCTCTCCCTTTACAAAAAAAGCTATAAAACTACCAACCACAGTGCTCAATCCTGCAAACGTAGTAAACAAAAAAGCCAATAATACATTATCCATATATGTCCTCCTCACACGGTTAGTTGTTACTAACTATTGTACCATCATTTTGTCTTCCGTCAATATAATATACATACATTATATTTCATTCACTCATAAATTTTCCACTTTGACACTCATTTCATTGTACAACGCATGTTACTACAAAAAAAAGGAAGCCTACACTTCCTAGATGACACGCACTCCACCAATTTGACGAATCGATAATACATGACAACAACCTTCTCCAAATAATT
>CAYJJS010000061.1:0-2797 GCA_964370645.1 uncultured Erysipelotrichaceae bacterium
CACTATCAACTACTTTTTATAGCTCGCATATTATCGAGGTGGAAATACCAAAGTCAGTACAAAATCTATATTATGCATTTTATAATGCTACAAGATTGACTAGTGCAACTTTTGAAGAAGGAACAACGATTACAAATATAGGGCTCAGTGCATTTTATAACACAGCTATATCTGAAATTCTTATACCAGAAACGGTAACAAGCATTAACAACCAAGCATTTTACTCATGTGATGAGCTAACCTCGATTACGATTCCAAAAAATGTATTAAGCATTGGAACAAGCGCTTTTGCCTATACAACAAAGTTAAATAATGTCACATTTACACAAGATTCTACCCTAAAAACAATTGGGCAGGAGGCATTCAGAAATACTGCACTAACAAGTTTCGACATGCCAAATAGTGTAACTAGTATTGGAACATATGCACTGGCTAGCAACAGTCAACTTGAAACCATTCGTGTTTCAAGTAGTTTAACGACAGTGCCAGCTTATGCGTTTGCATACAATCCAAAGTTAAAAAATTTACTATTTAACGTGGATAGTACAGGAAATAATAGTCTAACTCGTATTGACAATCACTTTATTTATGGTTCAGGGATAGATACCTTAATCATTCCTGCACAAAACCTACAAAGTATTCATTCATCTGGATTTGCTTATAATACAAATGGCCATTACTTGCAAAATGGTGTAGTTGTATTTGATACTACGCGTGTTGCTTTTGAGGCATTTTCAGCAGAGCAACCTTGGGGTGGACATAATGATACGACAGTTGCATATGTAGCAGGAAATATAAAGTTTGAAAATGAAGTCATCACAAAAATTGAGGGATCTAGAGGGTACGATGTACAAGTAGATGCATATACAGACGATACGAAAATTTCAGATATTTTCTTTCCAGGAGGAGCACACCAAGCAGTACCTGGAGAGAAGAGAGTCGAAGATATTACATTTGAAATTACAGAAAATGGTACGTATCCATTGATTTTAGTAGGAGAAGATAAATCCGCAGCACTGCATTATGTAACAATATCTAATATAGATACACCAGTTATTAGTGCGGAAAATATCGAAATGAAACGTTCTACATTTGAAAGTATGATCGCATTGGAAGATAAATCGGCTGTAATTGATGCAGTGAATGCAAGTGCAGTAAATGAAGATGGTGAAGCAAGAGATGTATTCATTAGTGATGAAGACTATGCGTTGATTGCAAATTCTACAGAAGATGTTGTGAACGTAACACTACAAGCAAGCAGTTTGCGTGGAGATATTACAGTGAGTACAGTTGCGACCATCACAATTTTGGAAGATGATGCACAAATGAGTGTAAATGTACCAGAAAGTACAGTAACGTATGGAGATAGTACAAATATTATTGTTACGCCTTCTATTATTGAAGTACCATTCACAAGAAATTTAATACCAAGTCTAAATATGATTTCTGCATATTATATTGATACAGATGGAGTAGAACATGAAATTTGTGTTGCACAAAGTGCAATGATGGGGCAACCAACAACGCTTGTATACGATACAACATCTAAGATTTTACCAATTGGAGAAAGTACGATTACTGTGAAGTATGGTGGGGGTACGTTTGTACATCCAATAAGTGAAACAACAACCATTACAGTATTACCAAAACAAGTAAGTGCAATTGTAGAAGAAGATGCATTGAGTGCTAGAAAAATTACAGATGGAACAAATGCATTCACAAATGTGGATGTAGAGGTTGTAGCAGACCAAGTCATTAGTGGTGATGATATCGATGCTACAGTAGATGGAAGTGTAACATTAGTAGAAGCGAGTGATGTAGGTAGTTTTCCATTTGTTGCTGACTTAGATAGCTTAGTGGAATCAGGAGTACATGCACAGTACTATGAAATTATTGAAGTAAGTGGAAATGTACATATAGATAGTAAATTGACACCAAGCGTTGACTTTGGAGTGAGTGGAGCAGATAAGGAAGTTGTTTATGGTAACAGTGCTTCTATTGAAGCAAGTATACAAATGCCAGCGAGTCCTTATGCGTATGTGCCTACCAAAGCAACATTGTTGAAAGAAGATGGAACAACTTTAGAAGGGAATGTAGATATCGTAAATGAAGAAGTGATATTTACATACAATTCGGCTACACAAGTGTTGCCGATTGGACGTAATGATTTGACTTTACGAGTGCATGCTACGGACTATACAAATGAAGTAGAAGTACCATTATCATTGACTGTCCTACCAAAAGAAATTGCGTTAATTGTAGCAGATAACACAACAAAAGATTATGATGCAACGACCTTATTTACAAATGTAGCGTTAGTGTTTGAACACGATACAGACATCCTAGTGGATGATGTAGTGAGTACAAGTGTAGTGTCAGGACATAGTAGCGACTCTTTGGTTGGAAGTAAAGCATTTAGCGTGAGTACTTTATTAAGTGACATTTTACAAGGTGAAGATGCTGTTTGGTATACAGTAAGTGAAGTACGCGGTAATGTTGAAATTTTAGCAATTGAAGATAATTTAGTAGATGAAGATGAAGATAAAAATGGAGAATTACCAGGAGATGCGATCAAAGATATATATCAAACAATCGTACACCATACAGTAGTTAATGGTACATGGGATGGAGAAACAGAACTTAGTGTAAGTGAAGTTGTGACATTTAAAAAAGATGATGTAGCATCTAATGATGCAGATGCTAGTGCAACATACATAACACCAACAAGTACTGCTAACACGGGATACGATAGTGGAAGTTGGACAGGTACAACACCAACAGGAAGCTTAATGTACAC
>CAYJJS010000062.1:0-2708 GCA_964370645.1 uncultured Erysipelotrichaceae bacterium
GTCATAAAGTCTACTGTGTTTACAGCACGTAATGCAATTGCATAGTCGTATGTACGCTCATCACCCATTACCCCTACAGAACGCATGTTTGTAAGTGCTGCAAAGTATTGTCCAATACCTTTCGCAATACCTGCTTTTGCAATTTCTTCACGATAAATGAAATCTGCTTCTTGTACCATCTTAACTTTTTCAGCAGTTACTTCTCCAATGATACGAATTCCTAGACCAGGTCCTGGAAATGGTTGTCTGAATACTAAGTATTCAGGAATATCTAATTCTAAACCAACTTTACGTACTTCATCTTTAAATAAATCACGTAAAGGTTCAATAATATCTTTGAAATCTACACAATCAGGTAATCCACCTACATTATGATGTGATTTAATCACCGCAGATTCTCCACCTAATCCACTCTCTACTACATCTGGATAAATCGTACCCTGCACTAAGAAGTCTACAGCTCCAATTTTCTTCGCTTCTTCTTCGAAGACACGAATAAATTCTTCACCGATGATTTTACGCTTCGCTTCTGGTTCACTTACCCCACTTAACTTCTCATAAAATCTTTCTTGTACATTCACACGAATAAAGTTTAAATCGTAATCACCATCAGGTCCAAATACTCTTTCTACTTCATCTCCTTCATCTTTACGTAATAATCCATGATCTACAAATACACAAGTCAATTGAGAACCAATTGCTTTTGATAATAATACTGCTGCCACCGATGAATCTACTCCACCTGATAAAGCACACAATACTTTTCCACTTCCTACTTTTTCACGGATCAATTGAATTTGTTCATCTACAAAAGAATCCATTTTCCAATCTCCTACACAACCACAAACATCATAAACAAAGTTTGATAAGATTTTTGTTCCTTCTACGGTATGTAATACTTCTGGATGGAACTGTATTGCGTATAAGTTTTTCTCTACACAATCGGCTGCTGCAGTAGGACAATCTGCCGTGTATGCACTGATATTGAATCCAGGAGCCACTTTAGAAATATAATCAAAGTGTGACATCCAACAAATACTAGACTTAGGAACATTATGGAATAAAGGAGAAGTTTGTTCTACAAAAACTTCTGTTTTTCCATATTCACGAACATCTGCTTTTTCTACTTTTCCACCTAATACGTGCTGCATTAATTGTGCACCATAACATAGTCCAAGTACTGGAATACCTAACTCAAATAATTCTTTTGAATACGTTGGAGAATCTGCCTCATAACAGCTGTTTGGTCCCCCCGTTAAAATAATTCCTTTTGGGTTTAATTCTTTTATCTTTTCAATACTTACTCGATACGAATAAATTTCACAATATACATTACATTCTCTAACTCTTCTTGCTACTAGTTGGTTATATTGTCCACCAAAATCAATAACAATTACTAATTCTTTTTTCATTACAATTCCTCCATATACTACTAAACATTCTATTACAAATAACTACTTTTTACAATAAAAAACCTCACGATATTCATGTATCTTCTATTTTCTAATACGCCACTGCACTGAAATATAAAATAGTGTTCATTTTCAGTGTAATTTTACGTAGTGGATGATATTTGTTATAATAAGCAAAAGGTGATTTATGAAAAAAGAAAAAATAATACAAGAAAATTTTATTCAACAAATAAAACAATTGCATAAAGAAGAAAAGGAAGAGATTGAACCCAAATCATTGCATGATATCATCATGCAACAAGCGCAAGAAAGTTCATTTAATCCAGATCGTCAATTGTGTGAATATTTATTGCTACAAATTGATAAAAATGGATACTTCACTAGTGATTACAAAACCATTATTAAAGGAAGTAAATTTCCTCCTGAAGTAGTAAAGAAAACCATTGCCCTATTACGTACATTTACTCCAAAAGGATGTTTCTCCTTCAATTTAAAAGAGTGCCTACAAATACAATGCAAACTTTCTAGAGAACCCATTAGTGAAGTTGCATTTACATTGTGTGAAAATTTAGAAGAAATTTTACTTCAAAAAAACAAGCATTTACAACGTAAACATCGATTGAGTCGATTCACATTAATTGAAGCTATTTTATTTTTACACACTTTAAATCCCCAACCTGCTAATGAATATACGCATCAAATTATGGAAAAGGAAGTCGATTTTAAAGTGGAGCTAGTTGAGGACCAACTTCAAATATTGTATTATGACCCAACCATTCAATTGTTTTTTTCAAGTTTTGATATCTTAAATTCGACTACACCTACAAAAAGTAAATATAATGCATTGCTTGTTATGCAATATTTATGTGAATACCAACAAGATTTCTTCTTACACAATGCACCAATTCACTATCTTACTTTAGAAATGGTCGCCAAAAAATGTAACCTACATACTTCTATGATATATAAAATCATAGAAGGTAAATTATTTTTATTTCAAAATAAGCAATACACATTAAAATCCCTATTAAATTCAAATGGAGTTCAAGGTGTAAATGCTTCTACAATCCAACAATACATCATTCACTACATTCAAGAAGAGGACAAAAGCAGCCCTTTGAGTGATGAAAAAATAAGAATATTACTAGAAGAAGATCATAAAATAAAGATTTCAAGACGCACTGTTGTAAAGTATCGTGAAGCCTGTTTGATCTTAAATTCTCAAAAAAGAAAAAGATAGCTTCTTATTATGTAGAGGCTATCTTTCTAGTCTGCGAACGGCACCACAATACTTAT
>CAYJJS010000063.1:0-2667 GCA_964370645.1 uncultured Erysipelotrichaceae bacterium
GAGGCGAACAGCAAGCTCGAAAAGGTGGTGCCAGTAAACATATACATAGATGCTGAAAATGGGAACATCACAATCAACGGTGTGGGAGAGAATACACTCACCGCAACGGTGTTTTATGGTATAATCGACATTACTGCCGATCAAGAGGCGTGGCGATTCTCGTGGACGAGAAGGTCTGATGACAAGGTTGGGGATGCACTATGGAACTCGCAACACGTATCGATTGGCAATGTGCTCAGCATAGACGATGATGATATCTATCGTTCAGCTAAGATAGAGTGTCTATTTGATTATGAAGGAATTGACTTTACAAAATATCTAACTTAAAAATATATGGAAAAGACAGTAGCAAGAGCGTCGGTACCTGTTATCGACTTGACAGATGGTAGAACACTACAAGTGGTACTACACACAAATTTGGCAACAACCCAAATCTTTGATGAGGGCACAGGTGCCGCTACTCCCGACTGGACTAAAACCGCAATGGTCGTTACTCCTCAGGTATATGTATCTGGAGAGGCGGGCGATCAGAGTGCCTACCTCAAGAACCCATCGTGGGCGATTAATGGTTCGCCCAGCATCACGGGTGGTAGTATATCAGCGTCTAACCCCTATGCTCTGACAATTGCTCAGAATATGACTGGTGCGACCCAGTATAAAATTGACCTCACAGCCATTTGGGTCGACCCAGTTACCAAGGCCGAGAATCAAGTGTTGTCATCTATCACACTTACCAAGGCAGTCAATAGTGGCGACAGCATCTTGGCTGTGGCCTATGCACCACTTGGCACTGTGTTTAATGAGGATATCGCCTCACTCTCTGCCCGCTGCGACTTATGGCGAGGCTCAGAGATTGATGTGACCAACGTTGCATATAAGTGGTACATCAGGACAACTACCGAGTGGGAGGAGCTAACGGCCGACAACGAGATTGGGGTAATTGGCGTGACGACCAATGAGATCACCATTCCACGAGATGCGGTGCTTAATATCGCAGCTTTCAAGTGCGAGATCACCGACACCGACCCATCATCGGTGACCCACAACGTCAAGGTTAGCGATGTGCTATCATTCTTGGATGCGACTGATCCCTACACTATTGTTATTGAGGGGGCGACCCAGATCACAACCACAGTTCCAACCACTACGCTGACACCATACCTCGAAAAGGCTGGAGAGCGTCTTGCTGATTCGGTTCAGAGCACAGCTGGGTGGACGTGGAACTCTCTCGATGCAGCAGGGGCTCCCCGACCAACTTGGCGAGGATCGGGAGTGGTGAGCGGTCGTGTGCTCTCAGTCAACAAAGAGGATGTTAGCGGTCGTGCTACATTTATTGTCTCAGCAACATTAGAACTATAAGATTATGGCAAAGAGATTTTCAGCAGATATTACCCTTGGTAAGGTCAACAACAGTCGCCAGCTCTCTCTTGAGCTGGTGGCTAACCAACCCTTATCGCAGGTTCACAACGCTCTATCGGAGAGTGTTACCCCCGATTGGACAACATCGCCCTATCTGGTCATCACACCCGTTTTAGCTGTCGATGGCAACACTGCCAACGCTATCTCGGAGATTGATGGTGCGCCTGTGTGGTCTATCGATGGCAAGAGTACAGCAGCAGAGTTGGCTTCTTATGGCGCCACGGCATCACCTGCCTACCCCTACGCCTTAACAATAAAGAAGAACCTTGTAGTGGATCTGATGAGGGTACAGTTTGAGGCGAGCCATAAAGACCCAAGCTCTGAGGTGTTGACGCCCATTCAGGCAGAGTTGACCTTCAACCGTTCAACATCTGGAGGTGTATTACTCTCAACCACTATGCTCTACCCTGATGGTGCAGTATTCACCGATACCACCGACCAACTCACTGCAGAGTGTGAGATCAAGCAGGGAGAGGTTGTAGTGACCGAATTTAGCGGCTACACTATTGTGTGGAGTCGTAAGGTTGGTAATACTTGGCAGACTATTGATACAGATGATAGTGGCGGTATTAGTGGTTATACAACCAACATCGTCACCATACCTATCAACGCCTGCCCTACGAGGCTTGAGCTCAAGTGTGAGGTTGCAGATGATGCAAGTGGCCAGATGGTTGTTAGCGAATGTTTGCTCTTCAACCGAGAGAACTCCTTCTCAACAAGTATTCTTGAGGGGCGTATAGACCTGCCCGATGTCGGGGTGAATTTGATGAACGGAACAAATGATGGCCACTTATGGATTGGCGCTGAATTTATTGGCGACAATACTATTACCGCTGCTGTCGAAGCAAAACAAACAGATGTATTATCACCGTATATCAATGTACAAGTCGGTCATATATATACAATATCGTTCACAAGCGCAGTTAGCACCCCATCACAACTACTTACAATTATGATGCGTTCTGACGTTGGCTTTGAATATATTGACAATAATTTTGTTTTAGATGATGGGCCATATAAAAAATCATTTGTAGTTCCTGAAGGTTATGAACGCCTTCGGTTTGTTTTAGCGTGTAGATATAGTGACACGGCATACTCACGAACGTTTAAAGATATAATGATAAACGCGGGGAATAGCGAAATACCTTACGCACCTTCAATAGCTAATGGGGGCACGCAACCATCAGCATCAACTCTTTACTCTCTAACTTCGGTGGTTAATGCGGGCAAATTAGACACTGGTGTCAA